>JANNEP010000036.1:0-163309 GCA_031378895.1 Hyphomicrobium sp. | reverse complement strand
GGCAAAAACGGCCCCGAAGGGCCGTTTTGTTTCCATAGTAATCAGCTAACTCATTGAAAGTAAAATGGCGCGAGCGATGGGACTTGAACCCACGACCTCTTCCGTGACAGGGAAGAAAAAATCAATTTTATTCAGCTGCTTAAATCTATCTTGCCACAGGCTTGCCACACGCCATTCCGCGCATGCTGTCGAGCATACCTAATCTGACTTCACTCTCGGCTTCCTTGCGCTCGATTAAATGCCCGTAGACATTCAGCGTCGTTTCTATTTTCTCATGTCCCATAAGTTTTTGGATGCGTTTTAGGTTCACGCGCTGGTCGATCAGCATTGACGCATAGAAATGGCGGAGGCTGTACGGCGTGTAGCGCGGCTTGAAGACAGTCTCTCTGCCAGTCTTGATCTCCTCGCCGAGGCCCGCTTCCTCGCAAGCCGCGGCGAAGCCGCGCTTGCGCCAATTGTCAGGACTTTGCCAACGCCCGCTTGATGTCGGAAAAACGAGTTCATCTGTGTTCTTTAATTCCGACACCCCGTGGTTCTGGCTGTAGTGCCGGACCATATCTACGGTATCAAGGCTGAGGTCTATGAAGCGCCTGCCTGCCCGCGTTTTTGTTACCGTAATCTTTCGATCACCGCTTTCGAGCGCCTGGTCTACCAGCACGCCATTGTCGTGAATATTGCGTTCCGGAACGACAATGTATTCTTGCGGGCGCATCCCCGTGTCTGCGGCCATATACAACATCGGTCGATATCGTTCCCATGAGTCCGATATCTGCTTGTTTTTCGAATTTGCGAGACGATCAGCAGCCGCCAGAATCTGATGCACCTCCCTTTCGGAGGGAATAATGACCGGCTCGTCGTACCGCGATCTACTCTGGACGGACACGCCAGCCACGAAGTCGTAGGTAAGGACACCGCGGCTTAGCAGTTCAAGAACCATGGAGTGAAATGACAAAAGAAAGCACTGCGCTAGCTCGTGGCTATAGTTGCGTAGCAACCACGACCTGAACTCGACAATATCCGGCGCGGTCAGTTCATGGAGGCCTTTCGTCCATCCATATTTCAGGATGCAGTCCCGTCTCCATTTATAGTTGGCCAGCGTATCCTTGGTGATTGGATCGCGACCATTGCGACCCTCTTTCTCGCAAACGTCGAGCCATTTCTCTAGCCCCTGTTCGACTGTTTGAATATCAGAACTTGTAGACTTGGCTGCGCGTTTCGCGCTTCCGCTCTCTCGAAACTCAAGCGCTTCTTTGCGCGTGCCAAAGGTAGCGTAAGCGTAGCCCGACTTGGTTTTTGTCGTGGGGTAGCGGACCTGATAGGTGGTGCCGTTCTTGCCTGTTCGCTTTCTTATGTCCGACATGACCCTTTCAATCGCCGGGTCAAAACCCGGCGCGCCTAATCTTTGGTGTTTTTCTCGGCTTCGATCTGTAGCTCGCGATATATGCGAACTAGAGAGCCGCGCTCAATTTTCAGCTTTCCGTCGATGGGGTCGATAAAGAACGGCAGCTTTCTGCGCCCGTGAATATCCGTCTCAGCGGCACGTTTTATTTGCCGGTCGGATAATTCGATCCCCATATCGCCAAGCAAATTACGCGCCTGCTGGAGATTAATGTAGCAAGGCAGTTCCATTTCTTTCAAACAAATTGTGAATTCCCATATGTCTAGTATATCCGGAGATCATTTAGACTTTATTAACCAAACCCGTTTCGGCCTTTGCTGATTGACCTATCTGTGACCAACACTGGAAGCCGACCAGTCTTTACATGCGCTGTCAGGTGGTATGACACGCATGACTGGCAACCCTCGCAAACGAAACGCAAAAGGCGCGCAAGCGCCTGAAGAAGCTTGCGAAAATATCGACGCTGCGCTCGCCGCGCTGGTGCGCTATCTTGCGCGGCAGGCGGCGCAGACGGACTATGGTGCCTGCGCCACCCGCGAACAATTGGTGACGGACGAAAAGGCAGAGCCGGAGGCCGGAATATGAGCCGGGTTGCGATCTATGCACGCTATTCATCCGAGCAGCAGCGCGATGCTTCCATCGAAGATCAGGTCCGGCTTTGTAAGGAGCGGGTAAGCCGCGAGGGCTGGAAGCTTTCAGGGGTGTATACTGACCACGGTGTTTCAGGGGCGAGCCTTATGCGCCCCGGCATACAGCAGCTTATGCAGGATGCTCTTTCCGGGAAGTTCGACATTATCATCGCCGAGGCGCTTGATCGCCTGTCGCGCGATCAGGAAGACATAGCGGGTGTCTTCAAACGTCTGCGTTTCGCCAGCGTGTCTCTGCTCACGCTATCAGAAGGTGAAATCGGCGACCTGCATATCGGCCTCAAGGGCACGATGAATGCGCTCTTCCTCAAAGATTTGGCTGACAAGACGCGGCGCGGTCTACGCGGTCGCGTCGAAGCGGGCAAATCCGGCGGCGGCAATAGCTACGGCTATAATGTTGTGAACGCGATGGCGGCTGACGGCACAGCGCTGCGCGGCGGACGCAACATCAATGCGCAGCAGGCCGCTATCGTGCGCCGCATCTTCAATGAATATGCGGATGGAAAATCGCCGAAGGCGATTGTGAAGCAGTTCAATAAGGAACGCATCCCCGGCCCGTCGGGGAAAGGCTGGGGGCCGACGACGGTGTACGGCAACCGTGATCGCGGCACAGGCATTCTAAATAACGAGCTATATATAGGGCGGCTGGTGTGGAACCGGCTGCGCTACGTCAAGGACCCGGATACGGGCAAGCGTATCTCGCGCGCAAACCCCGAGGCCGCGATCATCGTCAAGGATGTGCCGGAGCTACGCATTATTGAGCAGCCGCTCTGGGATCGCGTGAAAGCCCGTCAGGGTGCGCTCGCCGAAAAACTGCGCGGCAAAGACGGCGCTGGCATCTGGGCGCTGCGCCGTCCGCGCTATCTGTTTTCTGGGCTGATGAAGTGCGGCTGCTGCGGCGGTGGCTTCGTCAAAATATCGAAGGACCATTTTGGCTGCGCCGCTGCCCGAGACAAGGGCACTTGCACGAATCTGACCGCCATCCACCGGGAGAGGCTGGAAGCGACCGTGCTTGGCGGCCTACAGGATCGCCTGATGGACCCTGCGCTTCTTGATATTTTCTGCGCGGAATACGCCCGGCACATCAACCGGCTTCGCATGGAGCGGACGGCAGAAAGCGCGGGCCGCAAGGCAGAGCTTGCCAAGATCACAAAAGACATTGACCGCTGCATTGACTCCATCATCGGCGGCGTGCCGCCCGCGCAGGTCAAAGACCGCATGATCGCGCTCGACGCGCGCAAGACCGAACTCGAATCGCTGATTGGGTCCGAGTCAGCACCGCAGCCGGTGCTGCTGCATCCCAAAATGAGCGAGCGCTATCGCACGCAAGTAGCCGAACTTCGCGAAGCCCTGAACGATGACGACCGCCGCAGCGAGGCAGGCGAAATCATCCGCAGCCTCATCGAAAAGATCGTGCTCAGTCCGGTGGGGATAGGCAAAGCCAGATCGCTGGTCATCGACCTGCATGGCCAGCTTGCCGGTATTCTCACGCTGGGCGCTGCCGCAAAGAAAACGGGCGCTGACAGCGCCCGTGTTTTCGATCAGCAAATAAAGATGGTTGCGGGGGCTGGATTTGAACCAACGACCTTCAGGTTATGAGCCTGACGAGCTACCGGGCTGCGCCACCCCGCGTTACCACGTGCGCTGTGTCTCTATTCCAGATCACAGCGGAAGAAAAAGCCGCTCGTTCCCAAGCGGCTCGAGAGCGGTGCTATAGCACAAAAATCTGGGCTGTGAACCCCGAGCCACGGTTTATCCCATAGACCGCAAAATTGGCCGCTACATGGGCCACTCGCCCGCCAGCACTGCCTAGACAAATGCACTGTAAACGCAGATGCAAACGCTGCGACAAATGGACTGCGGCGTTTGCCGGTCACTGCCGCTCACCCATGACATGCGCCAGTAGCGTGGCCTATTTCGCCGCCCCACTTTAGAGGTTTCGCGGAGACGTGGGAACCGGTTTTCTGCAAATAAGCACGTCAGACCATACAGCTAGGTTGTCGGGGTGCTTCAAAGAAGCACGCAAACACCCTAGAAGCAGACATGCCAACACGCTCGTCGACAAAATCACCTTCGGCGCCACCCGGCTTGTCCCAGCCAAAGCGTTCGAATGTCAATACGCCGTCGCTTGCGGAGGGCTTTGTGCTGCTCGACAACAGTACCCGTCTCGATGCTGTCTCGCTGCTATACGAACACCCCCGTGAGATCATCCGGGCTGATAGCCTGGATCAAGTCGCGGGCGCGATCGCGGCGCTGACAGCCGGCATTGCTGAAGGTCTGCACGCGGCAGGATTTTTCTCCTACGAGCTTGGCTACGTGCTCGAGCCCAAGCTTGCATCCCTGCTTCCCCCTAAGCGCACCATGCCACTGTTGTGGTTCGGCCTGTACACGAGCCCGCGCGAGTTGTCGGGTGCCGAGGTCCAGGACTGGCTCACCGTGGAAGCGATTGGTAACCCCACGCTCGGTGCTCTTGCCCACACGTGGGATAGCGCCTCATATCTCGAACGCTTCGAAGACGTGCAGAACAAGATCCGTGCGGGCGACATTTATCAGCTGAACCTGACGTTCAAGGCCAAATTCAATCTGCAGGGCTCGCCACTCGCGCTCTATCGTGATCTGAGGCTCAAGCAACGCGTCGCCTACGGCGGGCTCGTCGATACCGGCAACGTGACGATCCTCTCCGCCTCGCCGGAACTCTTTATCGAGCAGAATGACCGCACGATCTCGACCCGTCCCATGAAGGGTACCGCGCCTCGGGCTGGAACGCTCGCCGGCGACGACATCATGCGTCATACACTCGCAACCGACATCAAGAGTCGCGCTGAAAATCTAATGATCGTCGATCTGATGCGCAACGACCTCGGCCGTCTCGCCGATCTCGGTTCGGTCAGCGTCACGGATTTGTTCACGGTCGAGACCTTCAAGACTTTGCACCAGATGACGTCAGGTGTTACCGCGCATTTGAAAGACGGCGTCACGCTTACCGATCTCTTGAAGGCTATTTTCCCGCCAGGTTCCATCACAGGCGCGCCAAAGATCCGGGCGATGGAGTTGATCCGCGAGCTCGAGACCGAACCGCGCGGCGTTTACTGCGGCGCCATCGGCCGGTTCTCTCCTGACGGCAACGCCCTGTTCAACGTCGCCATCCGCACCGCCGTGATAGATCGCCAGGGCCACGGTGAAATTGGCATCGGGTCCGGCGTCGTCGCCGACTCGCAGGGCACCAAAGAGTACGCCGAGTGCCTGTTAAAAATGAAATTTCTGACCGATCCCGTGCGCCGCTTCGAACTGATCGAGACCATGCTCTACGATCCGCCCGCCGGGTTCTGGCTGCTCGATCACCATCTCAAGCGGCTTTCGAGTTCGGCGGCCTATTTCGGCTTTGTATTCAACGAGGCCGCGGTGCGCGCAACGCTCGCAAAGGCCGTCGAGCCTGAGAAAAGCAACCGCCTGCGTGTTCGCTTTTTGCTGGATGAAGACGGAAAAATGACCGTCACCACATCACCTCAGCCGCCACAGCAGCCGGGCGCCGTCATGCGCTACGTCGTGTCGGACACGCGGCTCTACAGCGCCGATCTGTTCCTCTACCACAAGACCACGCGCCGCGATCTCTACGATACCGAGTGGAAGCACTACGCCGACACGCTGGGCGCGGACGAAGTCATCTATCTCAATGAATACGGCAATCTCGCCGAAGGCAGCCGCACGACGATCTTTCTTGAGTGCGACGGCCGCATCCTGACGCCGAAGCTCGAGGCGGGCTTGCTGCCGGGCACGCTTAGAGAGGCGCTGATCGACGAGGGCCGCGTCATCGAAGCGGAACTCACGTTGGACGACCTCAATCGTGCTGTAACCGTCTATCTCGGCAATTCCGTTCGTGGACTTGTCAGAGCAGAGCCTTTGGTGCCGCGACTAGCGGGCGACAGCCGGTAAGGCCGCCTCACTTTTTGAAACGCGCTGCGCGTCGAGGCTCGAGACTGGCCACTGCACTTTGACTTCGTACTCTGTCAGCGTCCGCTGACCAGCGGTGGCAAAAAACGCTGCTAGCGCCGCTCCGGTCAACACCACGGCCGTTGCGATCGCCGTGATCGACAGACGCAGCCGCCGTGAAATTGTCTGAGCTGATTTGAGCATCGTCGCTTTCAAAAAACGCGTGGTTTGCAAAAAATTATCGCGCGCCGGAGATAGCGCTTCAGGCCGCCGGATGCCGCGTGACACGAACGCACACAGGGGCTCAACGCGGCAATCCACGTCACTGGTTACGAGATGAGAAAAAACTAGGCTTGGGTGTGCTCCAGCGCAACAGGCACGCTGGGCTTATAGCCCGCGTACCATGCAGCCCAGCATCAGGACCGCATAAGATGTCAGCAGGGCCCAAAGTTCATTGCCTTTGAGTCCTGGAATCTCGGCATTAAAAAAGACCGACATAAGCACAATGACCGCCAGAATGACGGAGACCATGAACGTAATAATGCTCGGCGCCTTGAGGCCCATGCCGCGTACTCCCTCTCCGCTTTTGAATTGTGCGCGCATGACAACCCCCGCTCCACGATTCTTAAACCCTGCCAAAGCGACCTCTTATCAGGCCTGAGCCGTCCCTGTGCAAGAGCCAGGGGTTCAGGGTGTGGATAGTCTGCGGCGGAGTGTGGGAAACAGGCCCCTCTCCTAGGTTTTAGGCGCTTTCCGCGGGCTTAGGCGCGCTAATGGGCGGGTCTGGGCCGGGGACTGACCAGCCGCCGCAACCAGGCTAGCAGCAGCATAGCAAGCAGGCCCGCGAGCGCCGCCCCGGCCGGATGCTTGTCCCAAAGCAGCCAAGGGCTGACACGGCCCTGCCACGCCAACCCCACGTCATGGGCAAGTTGGCGTGGGGCAATGGCCGCTGCCGGCTTGAGCATCATCTCGACCGCCGCCTGCTGGTCGGCACTCGCGATAATGGCATCGCGGACCCGCGTCGACGCCAGTACCTTCATCTTGGCTGGGTCTGCGGCAACCGATCTCAGTATCTGCTCGCGCGGGCCAGGCTGTAAGCCGCTGAGGTAGCTGGCGAGCGTCGCCAATTCGGTCTCCGGCAAAGCTTTGGCGAGTGATGTGAGGTCGGCTGTGTCGAGGGCAAACAGCGCGTCACGGGCCTGCTTCGGCACGCCTGCAAGACGCGTAATTGCCGTGCGCTCCCCAAGAGCCAGCACGCGTTCGAGCGACGCCCGGGTAAAGTCCTCTGGGCTCGCGCGCCGGTGCATCTCATAGTCGAGGATGCTGTCAAGTTTATCGCCTGCAAGCGCCGTCCAGGTCAGCGCAGCCGCTACTGATTTTGTCTCGCGCGCGATCTCGAGCCCCTGCGCCGGCATGACATGGACCGCCTGGTTCAGTGAACCGTCCTCCAGCCGCTGCACCACGCCCGCTTCGCCCTCGCTGGCAACGAGCAGTGCGACGATCTCATCGAGGCGGGGTAGCGCGTCTGCCTTTACACCGTCGAGGAAGGTGCGGAATCCGTCATTGTCCCCGGCAATCTTCAAGACCAAGGCGTGGGCCCGCTTGAAGCCTTGCCAGATCTCGATGATGTGATCGGCAGACGCGGCGGCGATGTCCTTGACGTGCTCGCCGATCTGTTCGGCAATCGTTGCAGCAATCTCGTCCTGGACTTTGTCTTTGGTGGCCTTGGCTTTCATCTCGGTGGCGATGATGGGCAACACGCCGTTGCGCAACTCCCAGAGATCCTTGGCGATCAGGACCAAGCCAACGCCGCCCGCAACCACGGAGACCAGTCGCGACAGCACGCTGCCGGCAATCCGCTGGCCGACGCGGGTGGCGAGGTTTGCGAGTTGGCGGCGCACCACCAGGATCGTTGCGCCCGCGAGCCCGCCGCTGGTTTGCTTGAGCACGGCACCTGCGGAGACCGAACCGCTGCCCTTCTCGGGGTCAAGGCTCAAATCCTTTTCGGCGTCGCCGGCAACGGCAAGTGCCACCGCCGTGCCGTAGCGCGGGCCGACAAAGGCCTTGAGACAGGACAGCAGTGGGCCCGACGCGTCGGCACTCGCGAACTCCATCGACTTGCCGACGTCCTTGGCAACCCCCGACGCCAAATCCTCGATGGCAGCTTTCACCGCGTCCGAGCGGTAGACCCTTTCGGCGACGGCAGTCGCTAATTTCTGTGACGTCTCGGCGTTGCCGAGCGATTTGATTAGGTCGGCCCAGCTGGTTTCGTTCTTGACCTCATCGATGGCGATATCGACGCGTTTGTCGATCACTTCGTCGAGGCTGCTGCGGTGCCACTGATCGGCGACGAGGGCGCGATAATCGACCTTGGCCATGCCGGCTTTGAGCGCTGTGGCCGCAATCGCGGTGATCGCCGGCTTCAAGGCCTCTTCGTCGCGGTTTTGGCAGTCTTCGTACTCAGCGCGCGAGAGCTCCGTCGCGGCGGCCGCGGGCAGCACGTTGGCCGCGACCAGCGACAAGCCGGAGATACCCGAGATGAGGCAACGTAGCAGCCGTGCCAACGATCGACGTTCCTTGTAGGAATGGCGCGATGTGGTCGTCTGCGCCGTTTCACATCGAACTATAGCGGTGAGAATGTGCGATGACAGTGTCGGTTTTTATACCCGCGAGCAGAACAGTTGCCCGTGCAGTGCCAGAGATCCCTGATATCTCCTACGGCCGAAGCTCCGGCGCCGCGCAATCTGCCAGCCGTTTGCCCAGCCGTGTCCAGGCCGTTGCCCCAGCCACGGCAAGGCGTCGTCTAAGCGGTGAACTCGCACCGGTCGCCTTTGCATCGGCAACACGCAGGTAAGTTTTCGAGTTCGTAAAAGGGCTTTGCCGCGTTGCAGAGACCGCGCTTCCGGCAGTCACAGTTTTGCTGCAATGCAGCAACAAAAACTCCATTATTCCTAGGTGTTTGCACTATTTGGTTGCAGTGCGGCAATGGGTCCAATTTTAACGACAAGCACAGACTGAAGTCTGAAACGTCTGGCCATTTCAGCGGCTTCATACTACGTTTGCAATATACGTCTTAAGAGTAGAGGGGCCCAATTTTTCTACTATCTGCGGCAGCGCGACAAAGTTGCGTTAGCTTTGTGAACGATCGCGTCGTATTAGGGTTTGCGTGAAGTAAGAGCGAGTTCAACGTAACGCAATGAAAAATATACAAAAATTCCAGGCGCCGCGGGGCAGTCTGTACATCCCGGGCGGTTCGACCGGCGTGATCCTGATTCACTCTTTGGGCGGTTCCCCTCTTGAGCTGAAATTCGTTGCCCAGTCGCTCGCGCGCCAGGGCCACACGGTCTATTGCCCCGTGGTGCCAGGACTGACCTTTGGTACCGATGTGTCGGGCATGTCGACGTGGCGCGATTGGTATCAGGCCGTCGAAGCAGCCTTTGACGATCTCAAGAAATCCTGCAGCACCATTCTCGTCGGTGGCGCGTCGGCTGGGGCCGTTCTGGCGCTCAGGCTTGCAGCCTTCCGGCACGAAGAGACGTCGGGGATTTTGCTTTACGCGCCGACGCTCGACGTCAACGGTTGGGCCATTCCGCGCTCGATCAGGCTTTTCCATCTCGTCAGCGACAAGTGGACGGCACGTCTGTTCTCGTTCCGCACGCCAGCTCCGTACGGCATCAAGGACGAGCGGGTCCGCAACTTCGCACTCGAAGCCATGAAGGGTGATGGCGCCACGCCGGCCGACATCACGGTTCGCGGCGGCGGCGCGGTCTATGAGTTCTTCAAGCTCGTGCGCAACGTCCGCCCGCTGCTGTCGCGCGTCAAGCATCACACACTGATCTTCCATCCGCGCCAGGACGACCAGAGCGACATCAAGAATACGATGGTTTTGCAGCGTAAACTCGGAGGTCTTGTCGAAGTTTGCGTGCTCGACGACAGCTACCATCTTGTGACGCTCGACCGTCAGCGCGGCTACGTCGCCGACCGCTCGATCGATTTCGTTGACCGGGTGCTCGCCTTTATAGCCATGAAACCGGCGGTCGTGCGTCCGGCAGCTAGTTCGAAACAGCTGCAGCAGGGCGCTGCTGAATAACCGTCTTCGCCGGCGGCTGGACTGAAGCCTTGGTCGCAGGCGGAACGCTTTTTGCGCCGGGCTTCGGCGCCCCAACCTTCGCCGCATCTGCCGGCGCTGTTTTGACAGGTGCTATCTTGGCGGCAGGTGCAGGCTTGACGGTTTCTGCGGCCTTGGACTTCTGATCGCCCCACGGCAGCACTTCCCCGGCCTGCTTGTCCCCAGCCGGTTTGGCTCCCGGCTGCTTTTCGATACCCTTTGCTAAACCCGGTGCGCTTGCAGGGGGAATAACCTGTGTCGCCGCAGGCGTCACGGTGCACGACGGCAGTTCGTCTGTTGCCCGCGTCCAGATGAAAGACTTGCCGAGGAAACGGACGCCCAAGTAGCCGGTAACCTGCAGCTTGTTTGGACCCTTAAGATCGAGTGCAACGGTATACGACTTGCCGTCCTTGGGATCGTAGACCCACCCGCCATCGAACCCGCCCTCCGTCATCGCCTGCAAGTCGCCGAGCGTTGCCAGCCCGCAGATGCTCCGCTTCTGCTTGCTGGCGTCAGGATTGTGCTTGTCGGTCAGCGCTTCTCCCTTGGTGTTGAGGGGCTCTCTGAGCCACACGATTTTGCCGCATAGTTTGGCGCCGCACGGCTCAATTCTGACGGCGCCTTTGCCGGTGTCGTCAATCCATACGCCGGCTTCCTTCGGCACAGCCCCTGCTGCCAGTGCGGGCACCGGGATAGCGGCCGCCGCAAGCCAAATCAGGCTCGCGGCAGTGGACCTATAATTCAAGACTTTCAGAGTTTTACTAAGCTGCATGACAAAAAACCGCATGTGACAGTTGCACTTTTTCCGTCCTATGCCCCGAAAACGGCGAAACATTGGAGCACTTTGATAAAGTGGGCTGTGAGGGCTTGCTCCGCAGCTGAGCGATACAATTTGTCTCTTAACGTTTCCCATCTGACGGGGTGAGGCATCACGGAGTGTGGCAGCAGCCGATTCACGGGTATATACGCTAGTTCCATATGATCTGAGCAGATGACGCAAGATAGGGTTGCCGCTCTTGCTCAGTGCGGCGTCACGCACCCAGCGGTTTTTTTGAAAGATCCGGCTCACGCAATGATTTTGACTCTCGCGCTTCGCAATCTCCTCCATGATCGTATCCGCTTGGCGGTGACGCTCATCGGCATTTTGTTCTCGATCGTGCTGGTTGCCGTGCAGCTCGGGCTCTATCTAGGCTCCAGCCGCATGATCACCGCCAACATCGACAAAGCCGACGCCGACCTCTTCGTCACCACATTCGGCGCCAAGAGCTTCGAAGACGGCGGCATCCTATTAACCGACCGTGAGCGTCATCAGGCTTTGGCAACGGCGGGCGTTCAGTCCGTCGTGCCGCTTGTGGTTTCATTCGCCGAGTGGCGTAAACCGGGCGGCGGCTCATCGCGCGTCGTTGTGGTCGGCAGCGACACCGACGACTATGGCCTCGTGCCGTGGTCGCTCAGCGAAGGCACGCTCGAAGACATCAAGGCGCCCGATGCCGTGGCCGTCGATCGCAGTTACCTCGCCGAACTCGGCATCAACGGCATCGGCGATACGGCCCAGGTTGCGACGGGGCGTGTCAAAGTTCGGGCTCTGACGGAGGGCGTGCGCTCGTTCACCCAGTCGCCCTACGCCTACACGACCCTCAACCGCGCCCGCCAGCTGATGGGCGCGGACGCCGACCGCACCACGTTCCTGCTCGTCAAGCTCGCCCCCGGTGCCGACGCCGCGGCAGTGCAAGCCGGTCTCGGGCAGCGGCTGTCAAGCGCCGAAGTCCTGACCAAGGAAGAGTTCCGCAGCCGCAGCCTCAAGCAATGGTTGTTCAAGACCGGCGCCGGTCTGGCGCTCATCGGCGGCGCCATTCTCGGCAGCCTGGTCGGCACCGTCATTGTCGCGCAGACGCTGTACTCCAGCACCAAGGACCACATTCACGAATTCGCGACGCTGCGCGCACTCGGCTCCTCGAAGGGCTACATTCATAAGGTCATTCTGGCGCAGGCCGGCTTCAGCGCCGTCATCGGCTACGCGCTGGGCATGGTCATCGCCCTGCTCATTCTCTACGCCAGCCGCAACTCGGCCTTGCCGCTTGTGATGACGCCAGGCTTGGCATTCTGGCTGTTCGCGCTCACCGTCGCCATGTGCGCCATCTCGGCGCTCTCGGCCATCGTCAAAGTCACCAAGATCGATCCTGCAACGGTGTTCTCGAGATGACAACCACGCCAGTCCTGCAAGCTGATATGATCGTCAAGGAACTGGGCTCCGGCGCCGGTCTCGTTGTCGCCGTAAAAGGCGTCAGCCTTGAACTCGTGCCGGGTGAGCTGACGCTGCTGATGGGCCCCTCGGGCTCCGGCAAAACGACGCTTTTGTCGATCCTCGGCTGCATCATGGCGCCGACGTCCGGCACGGTCAAAATCGCCGGTGAAACCATCTCCGGCCGTTCAGCCGAAGAGCTGGCCAAAGTCCGCCGCGAGCACCTCGGTTTCATCTTCCAGTCCTACAACCTGTTCCCGACGCTCAACGCCATCGAGAACGTGCGCATCGCCCTCGACGTCCGCGGCATCAAGGGCTACGCGGCGACGAGCCGCGCAGAGGAAGTTCTCCGCGAGGTCGGTCTCGGTCATCGCCTGACCAACTACCCCGGCAACCTCTCGGGCGGAGAGCAGCAGCGCGTCGCTGTGGCCCGCGCCATCGCCTCATCGCCCTCAATCGTGCTCGCGGATGAGCCGACGGCGGCGCTCGACAGCGAGAATGGCCATGCCGTCATGGCGCTGTTGTCGCGCATCGCCAAGGAACAAAAGCGCAGCGTGCTGGCCGTGACGCACGATCCCCGTACGCTCGGCTATGCCGACCGCGTTGTGAAAATCGAAGACGGCAAAATCGTCGGCGAGGAGCGCCGGCCAGAGGGCATCGATGCCCCGGAAATCACGGATTTGACCAAGAGGCGTAAATTGCATGCATAAGATTGATCCGACCGTCACGACCATCGGCATTGCCGGCATTCTCGCCATCCTGATCGGCGTTGGCGTCAACACGCTTGCCCCCCGTTTAGGCACCGCCGCCGGGCAGATCGCGGGCGCGGCCCATGCCGAGGCCCCGGCCACGCCGTCCCTGTGGGCGGCATCCGCCACTGGCCGCGTCGAACCCAAGGACGGCGAAATTCGTGTTGCCAGCCAGGTACCGGGCCGCATCGTCGAGGTTCTCGCCAAGACCAATGACAAGGTTCAGACCGGCGATCTTCTCGTGCGCATCGACGATCAGGACATCTATACCAAGATCGCCGCCGCATCGGCCGAAACCAGTGTGCGCGAGCGCGAACGCGAAGAAGAAAAAGTCACCGGCCTCGGGCTTGAGCGCCGCAACGCCGAGGACGCCGTCGCCAGAGCCGAGCGGGCATTGTTCGCGGCCCGTGAGGCGTTCGATGCCGCCGCGCGCGGGCTCAACACCGGTACCGGCAACGCCGACGCGCTTGGTAATGAACGCACGAAGGTTGCCACCGCGA
Source organism: Hyphomicrobium sp. (assembly GCA_031378895.1). Taxonomy (GTDB): domain Bacteria; phylum Pseudomonadota; class Alphaproteobacteria; order Rhizobiales; family Hyphomicrobiaceae; genus Hyphomicrobium_B. The sequence goes on along the minus strand of JANNEP010000036.1, from coordinate 149,734 downwards.
GAGCCAAGCTCGAAACCGAACGTGGAGCGCTCTCAGCCGTCAACGCCAAAGCCGGAATGCCGCTCAGCATGCGCTTGGAATCGTCCCTCGCCCTCGCCCGCGCCGAGTTGTCCTCCGCCGAGATCGCGCTTGAACGCACGCGCGTGCGCGCACCCGCCGACGGCACCGTGCTCAACATGATTGCCAAGGCTGGCGAAGCCGCTGTGCCTTCGCCCGATAGCGCGCTGATGGTGTTCGGCGATCTTTCGGGACTGAGATTGCGTGCCGAGGTCGAGGAGCGCGATGCCGCCAAGGTCAGGGTCGGGCAGAAGGTCGTCGTCAAAGCCGACGCTTTCCCGGACAGGACGTTTGAAGGCACGGTGACGTCGATTTCGCAGTCCCTGGGCGCGCCACGCATCGCCACGCGCGGTCCCCGGCGTCCCAACGACGTCGAAGTCGTCGAGGTCATGGTCAGTCTTGATGGCAACCCGCCGCTGTTCACCGGCATGCGCGTCGACGCGTTCTTCAAGAACGACACCAGCGCCGCTGCCGCACCGGCACCGAAGGCCAACTAAGTCTCAATTCCACTTCAACGAAAAAGGCGCCGACTATAGGCCGGCGCCTTTTTTTTGAACAAACCCTTCGGCGCTGGCGCGACACTTGCGACTACTTGGGAGTCCCCTTGCGGGGGCCGGCGCGCCGGAGGCGTGTCGCCAGCGCCCAGTATCAAACCGCGGCACTCCGCGTCGTCGCTTCGATGTGCGACGCAAGCTTGGCGTCGATACCAAGTGCTGCCGCCAGCGCCCCGAGAAACTGCTTTTCGCCAGCTGCATCCGGTTCGATCGCAATCCGCGCGGCGGTATAGAGTTGCACGGCTTCTTCCGGCGACGTCACCGCGTCCGCCAGATCTTGCGGGCTCGCCGGATTATTGAGCTCGTTGGCCAGGAACTCTTCCGCACCGGCATCAACGCCGCCCTGCTTCAAGCTGGCAATGATCTTGGCTTGCTCGGCAGCATCGATGCGCCCATCGGCAGCCGCCGCCGCGATCATGGCGCGAATGTAAAGCGTCGCCGATTCATTGGTGACCGCGGCCGGTTCAAAGCCCGAGCCAGCAGGCGCTGCTTCCGGCGGGCTTTCACCGGCAATCAGCGGCCGTCCGGCCTGATAATTCTGGAATGCCTTGTAGGCGAGCCCTCCGATCAGAGCCAACGCCCCAATTCGCGCGGCGCTGCCCGCGATTGACCGGCCCGCGCGCGTGCCAAGCACCAGCCCGCCGAGACCACCGGCGGCACCCGTTGCGGCCAGCGGATTGTCGCGCACGAGTCCTTTGAGTTTTTCGAGTAGCTCGTCCGTCGATTGTCCACCGGTCGCACGTCCGAACGCGTCCTTCGCGCCCGTGGCATCGCCGATCCGGTTCGCTCCTTCCTTGACGCCTTGTGTCGCTTGGCCCAGCACCTGTCCGAGAATATCGGCCAAGCCGCCTGCACCCTGACCACTGCCAACTGCGCCACCGGCCTTGCCGAGCTGCTCCTTTAACTGGCCGAGAATATCGCCCAAACCTCCACCAAGTCCGCCGCCACCGGGCGCCTCAACGGCGCCGCGATGACTGGGCGCCGGAACTTGCGCCTGACCCTCTTGGCCCCCTTGGCCAAGATGCTTTTGCAGTTCGGCGAGAATATCCGCGAGCCCGCCGCCACCGCCTTGCTGTGGGGCGTTGGGTTGGACCGGTACGCCCTTTGGGTTGGTCATCCGGCCGATCTCGCCGAGAATATCGCCTAATCCGCCACCGGATTGACCACTACCGGATTGGCCACCACCACCCTGCTGTTGACCGCCGCCCTTCAAGATTTCTCCCAGAATATCGGCCAAGCCTCCGCCGCCCCCCTGTTGCTGGGCTTGCGGCGCCGCGCCGCGCACGAGACCTTCGAGAATGGACTTGGCATCAAACATGGCGAGACCTCATGAGTACTATTGATGGAGTGTTGGGTGAAGACGTGTGACAGGTGCGCCAACGTAGGCGCGCACCTTTGCAACAACAATGTCTTGGCGCGGATATATTTTATTCTGCCGCAATCTGAGCCGCCGGTACGGCAGCCGGCTTGGCGCGTTCAGCGGCTACCGGTACGTCCGCTGCACTGGCTTTTTCAACATCATCCACAGTCCCGATAAATCGCCCGAACATCCACTGCATCAGCAGGCCGAGATCATCCATCACCGTAAAGAACGACGGCACAAAGATCAGCGACAGGACCGTCGACACCAGCAGCCCGCCGATCACCGCAATGGCCATGGGCGCGCGAAACTCCCCACCTTCGCCATAGGCCATGGCGCTTGGCAGCATGCCTGCGACCATTGCCAGCGTCGTCATCACGATCGGGCGCGCCCGCTTACGGCCCGCGTCGATGATCGCCTCCGTGCGCTCCATGCCCTCTTTCATACGTTCGACGCCGAAATCGACGAGCATGATGGCGTTCTTGGTCACGATGCCCATCAGCATCAAAAGCCCGATATAGACCGGCATCGTAACGGCATTATTCGTTGCAAGGAGTCCTACGACCACGCCGCCGAACGACAACGGTAGCGACAGCAAAATGGTAATCGGCTGCGTCACGCTCGAGAACAGCAGGATCAGCACGCCAAGCACCAGCATCAACCCCGTGCCCATCGCTGTGATGAAGCCGTTCGCGACCTCATCTTGAATTTCGGCATCGCCTGAGGCTTGCAAGCCGACGTCCGCCGGCAGTTTCTGTTCTTCGACGGCTTTCAGAAATCGTTCGCGCCCGACCGACAGCGCAAGTCCCGGCATCAGGTCGGTGCCAATCTTGGCGCTTCTCTTGCGGTCATAGCGGTTGATCGCGCTCGGACCCTGGCTGAACTTCACGTCTGCCACTGCCGTCAGCGGGATTTGCTTGCCGGTGGTATTAGTAATGCGCAATTGCTCGATGCGCTTCATATCCGTGCGCGTGGTCTCTTCCAGTTGCACGCGGATAGGCACCTGCCGGTCGCCGGCATTGAACTTGGCGAGATTGAACTCGACGTCGCCAATGGTCGCGACGCGAATGGTCTCTGAAATCTGTTCCACTGATACGCCGAGCTTGGCGGCTTCCTCGAACTTCGGCACCACCAGGATTTCAGGCCGTTCGAGCGCCGCTTCCGCCGCGACGTTGCGCAAGCCTGGCACGGCTCGAAGTGCGCCTTCGAGCTTGCCCACCGCTTTCGCCAGCGCGGCGCCGTCGCTCGAGAGCATATTGAACGACAACTCGCGCTCGCCGCGATCGTTGACGAACCACGACCGCGTATCAGGAATGTCCGCGAGCTTCTGCGAGATCACTTCTTCGAGTTGCTTTTGCGTGCGCGCGCGTTCGCTTTTCCGCAGCAGCTGAATGGTCAGCGCCGCACGCCGTATTTCGAGCTGACCCGTCGGGCTCGTGCCGCCAAGCACGAACACGCTTCTAACCTCGGGGATGGATTTAAGTACGACCACCATGCGGTCGGTCGTGTCGCGCGTCTCGGCTAACGTCGATCCCGGTGGCAGCTCGGTCGAAATGACGACGCGCGACTGGTCTTCCTCGGGAATAAAACCGGAAGGCAGCATCCCGGTCGCCCAGATCGAGGCTGAGAAGAGGGCCACACCGGCGACGAGTGTCAGATAACGCACTCTTAGCGTCGCGCTCAAGAACCGCGTGTAGGCGCGCATCAGCGGCCCATCGACCGGCGGCTCTTCTTTGACTGGCTTCAGCAAATATGCCGCCATCATCGGCGTGATCAATCGCGCGACGAGCAGCGAGATCAGCACGGCGGCTGCGACCGTCAATCCGAACTGCTTGAAATACTGGCCGGCGATGCCGCCCATGAACGAGACCGGCACGAAAATCGCAACAATCGTCAGCGAAATTGCGATGACCGCCAGGCCGATTTCGTCGGCCGCTTCCAGCGACGCCCGATACGGCGATTTGCCCATGTTCATGTGACGCACGATATTCTCGATCTCGACGATCGCATCGTCGACGAGAATGCCGGTGACCAGCGTGACCGCGAGCAAGCTCACGAGATTGAGCGAGAACCCGAGCATGTAGATGATTGCGAACGTCGGGATCGCGGCCAGCGGTAAGGCAATCGCCGAGATCAGCGTTGCCCGCATATTTTTCAGAAACAGGAACACGACGATCACGGCGAGGACCGAGCCCTCGATCAGTGTTTCCATCGCCGACGCGTAGTTGCCAGCCGTGTAGGCCACCGCGTCGTCGATCTTCGTCAGCGTGATGTCGGGATATTGCGTACGCAGTTCGCTAAGTCTTTTCTCAACCGTGTCGCGGGTCGTTATTTCGCTCGCGCCCTTGGAGCGGAAAATACCGAGCGACACCACCGGCTCGCCATTGAGGCGGCCGAACGAGCGCTGCTCGCTGGCGTCATCGATGACCTTGCCAAGATCTGAGAGCCGAACCTGCCGTCCGGCAGAGAGATCGATCTTGGTCGCGGCCAGCGTCTCGACGCGCCGGGCTCCTGCGAGCACGCGGATTGCCTGTTCCTGGCCCGCGACTTCGCCGCGCCCCGAACCGAGATCGACGTTGGTGGCGCGCACCTGGCGGTTGACCTCTGCAGCCGTGATGCCGAACGCCAGCAGCCTGTCGGGGTCGAGCTGGATGCGGATTTCGCGGTTCACGCCGCCGTAGCGCTCGACCTTGCCAACGCCCTTGAGCCCCAACAGCTGGCGCTTGACGACGTCGTCGACATGCCACGACAATTGTTCGAGCGTCATGCCGGGGCTCGACGCCGCATACGACAAAATAGACTGACCCTCGACGTCGATGCGCGATACGATTGGCTCGTCGATGGTGCGCGGCAAGTCGGCGCGAATTCTGTCGATCGCATCTTTCACGTCATTGACGGCGCGGTCGGTATCGATCTCGAGCCGGAATTCGACAGCCGTCACCGATGACCCGTCCGTGACCGTGGATGCGACGTGCTTGACGCCGGTGATGTTGGCGACGGCGTCCTCGATTTCCTTCGTCACCTGGGTTTCGAGTTCGGCCGGCGTTGCCCCGCCCTGCGTCACCTGCACCGCAATCACCGGCACATCGATGTTCGGGAACTTGGTGACGGGAAGGCGCATGAAGCTGATAATGCCGAGCAGGCACAGCACCGTGAACAACAGGATCGGCGGCACTGGATTGCGGATGGCCCAAGCCGAGAAATTGATACGCATCACTTTGCCTCGCTGACCTTGGGATCAGGCACGATCGCGCGCACGGTATCGCCGTCGCGCAGGAAGGTTCCGGCGCGCGCCACGATCAGATCGCCTTCGCTCAACCCATCCTTGATCTCGACAAGCTCGCCGGAGATGAGCCCGGTCTTGATGGCGCGCCGCTTGACCTTGGTGCCGTTGACGGCTTGCACGTAGGCGCCGGTCTGATCGAACAGCACGGCTGCTGCAGGCACCGCCAAGCCGCGGCTGCTCGCCGTCTCGATGCGTCCGCGCGCGAAACCGCCGATGCGCAGCGCTGGATTGGACCCGAGGAAAATCTTGACCCGGCCGAGCCGCGTTGTCTTGTCGACTTCCGGCGACACGAGGCGGACGACGCCTTCCGCGTCAGCCGAGCCAGGCACGGTAACAATCGCCTTCTGGCCCAGTTTCACGCGCTGCAATTCGGTTTCGACGACTTCGGCATCGAGTTCGACTTCGCCCTTGGCAATGATGCGGAACATCGGTTCACCAACCGCCGTCGCCATGGCACCGAGGCGGGCGTTGCGGCGGCTGACGATGCCGTCCTCGGGGGCTGTGACGTCGGTATTGTTCCGCCGCCACGTGAGTTCCCGGCGCTGGGCTTCGACCTGCGCCTTTTCGGCTTGCGCCACTTTAAGACCGTCATTGGCCGCGACGGCCTGGGCTTGCGTTGTGCGCATCGCGCTTTCGCGCTGATCGTAGGTGGCGCCCGAAAGATATCCGGACTTCTTCAAAGGTTCGGCGCGTGCGAGCTGGGCTTGTGCTTCCTTGGCCTGAGCTTCGGCCTGCACGATCTGGCTCTGAGCTTGTGCAATCGCCGCCGACGACCGCGCTAAGCCAGCCTCATTCTGCGCCATTTGCGCGTCGAGCTGTTCGGTGACGAGGCGGGCCAGTACCTGGCCTTTTTTCACGACAGAGCCTTCGTCGGCCAGCAATTCGAGAACGCGCAAGCCTTCGATTTCGGGCGAGACCAGAATTTCCTCGCGCGCAATGATCGAGCCGGAGACGATCGCCATCTCGACGAAATTCGCCGTTGCGACCTTGGCGACTGTCACGGCCGGCGCGGCAACGGTTTGATCGGTCTTCGCATCAGCGCTAGAGACGGCCGTTGCCCTGGACTGGACGTAGGAATATCCCCCGGCGCCGAGCACCGCGAGGGCCGCCAAACCCAGGATCATGTTTCTGGTCATCGGCGCACCTCATGCACTTTGGCTGCGTGGCGCGGGCTCGCGTGGTCAAACGGCTGGTTTTCAAAAGGCCCATGTTCAATCGGCCTGGGCTCAACCGGATTGAGCATCGTGCCGACGAGGTCCGTAATCACCGGCAAAACGGCGCGGGCGTTGAAGCCCGGTTCGATGGCGCGGCGCCAGAACATGCCGTCGCCGATGACGTTGAATACTTTGGCGAGCGTTGGAATGTCGACGCGGGGTGCGATGCGGCCTTCATCCTTCAAGCGCTGGAACAGGGCTTCGAAACTGTCGCAGCAGAACTTGTCGACGCTCATGAAAATTTCAGCGATGCGCGGGTTGCGCGTCGATTCAACGCCCATCTCGACGACGAAGCGTTGTTTCTCAGGTGGCTCATCGACAAAGTAGTGCTCGCCGATGGCGGTCAGTGCTTCGAGGAAATCAGGCGCTGTCGCGAGCTTGGCGAAGCGTTCGGCAAACTCGGCGCGGTCGCGCTCACACAAGCCAGCAATCAGTGCTTCCTTGCTGTCGAAGTAGACATACACCGCACCCGGGCTCACGCCGGCTTCCTTGCAGATGTGCTGCATCGTGGTCGCGTGAAAACCGCCGCGCGCGAAGCACAGCAGCGCCGCGTCGAGGATGTGTTCGCGCCGGGCGCGCTGGGTATCGGGTTTGAGTTTAGGCATGGGTCAGTCCTGGCAGGCTATCGGAGCACTTTTGGCCGCCACTCGGCCTGATGATCCGCATTGATAAAACGAATAGTCGTTTTTTTTGGATCATAAATGCGGCGGCATCAAGAAGAACGATCATTCGTTTTGCTAACCTTTAGCATTCATTGGCAAGTTTGCCTGTTTCCTAGGGAACAGGATCTCAGGGCCTGTCGGAGCGGGGATAACTTTTTTCTACAACTCGGCCGTTTTTTCCGTCTTGCGATCGCCGCGCCCCCCAAAAAAAGCCCAGCAGTGGGGAGCTACCGGGCTTTCATGTGCGCTGTCATCCTAGGCCTTGTGCCTAGGATCCATCGATAAACAAGCGCCGAAGCCAGCGGATGAATGGATCCCGGGCACATGGCCCGGGATGACAATTGTGGAGGCCGATCAAATCACGGACGCGCGGACTTCGCCAACCGCACGAGGTTTAAGAACTCGGCGCGGTAGCCGAATGGATCATCGCCGCGCGCAGCTTGCGCCAGCGCCAGCACATCGTCGAACGTATAGCCTTGCGTGTAGGGCGCGCCCTTGACGAGCTGCCCGAACGCCGCGACGGCAATCGAGAAACGGGCTTCTGCCGGAACTTCGGTGACACTCGTTTTCGCCAGCGCATCGGTCAACGGCACCGTCAAGAGCTGCGAGACGTCCTCGTTCGGCTTCTTGTATCGCAGCTTCAGGAATCCGAGTTCGCCAGATTTTGCAACGTCGGGCTTCGCCGGGTCCGCATCGTCGGTACGCACCGGCAGCTTCGCCGCGGCCGCTTTGCCGTAGCGCAAATCATCGGCCAGCTGCGGGCTACCTGCCGGCGTCACCTCATAGATCGCCGTCACCGTATGACCCGAGCCGATGTCACCTGCATCGACTTTGTCGTTGTTGAAGTCTTCGCGGCGCAGCGCCCGCGTTTCATATCCGATTAAGCGGTACTCGGCGACGCGCACCGGGTTCCACTCGATCTGGATTTTCACATCCTTGGCGATTGTGAACAGCGTCGACGATGACTCATCGACCAGCACTTTCCGCGCTTCGTTCAGCGTGTCGGCATAGGCCGCCGTGCCGTTGCCGTTCTGCGCCAGCGTCTGCATCAAGGCGTCGTTGTGGTTGCCCTGGCCAACGCCGAGGATCGACAGGAAGATGCCGGTCTGACGCTTGCGCTCAACAAACCCCTTGAGTTCGCCCTGATCCGTAATGCCGACGTTGAAATCGCCATCGGTAGCCAGGATGACGCGGTTGACCGCGCCCTTGTCAAAGCCCGCTTCCGCCAGCCGGTAGGCATCCGCGATGCCCGCCGCGCCCGCCGTCGATCCGCCGGCGCCAAGCTTATCGATGGCGGCGAGAATCTTGCCCTTGTCGCTCACCTTCGTCGGCTCCAGCGCTATGCCTGACCCCGACGCATAGGTCACGATCCCGACCGTATCGTCCGGCTTCAACTGATCGACGAGCAAGCGGAACGCATTTTTCACCAGCGGCAGGCGATCCTCCGGCTGCATTGAGCCTGACACGTCCATCAGCAGCACGAGATTGGCACGCGGCCGCTCGGTGCTCTTGAGGCCGTAGCCTTTGATCGCGACGTGGACGAGCTTGGTGTTCGGGTTCCACGGGCTCGGCATCACCGTCACCGTCGGTTTGAACGGCGTCTCGGCACTCTCGGGTCCCGGATAGGCATACGGGAAATAATTGATCATTTCTTCGACGCGCACGGCATCCTTCGGCGGCAGATGCCCGGAATTCAGCGCCCGGCGCACAAAGCTGTACGACGCGGTATCGACATCGATCGAGAACGTCGACACAGGCTCGGCTGCTGCCTGCTTGACCGGATTGATGTCCTTCGCGTCGAATTTATCGCGGTTTTCTTCGCGGTCAAACGCGAGCTGCGCATCCGCATCACCGGTCCACACAGTTTCGTTCTGCTTCAGAATATGCGACCGCGCAATGCCCACGGAACTTTGCAGCATGGGAAGATTTTTCAAGGCATCGGTTGGCGCGGCGGTGATGCGCGATCGCTGTAGCGCATCGTAGCCGTTTAGTTCCGGCGCGATCATCGCGGCCGAGGGTTCTGATGCCGGCGGGGCAGGGGGTTGAACCAGAACCGGCGCAAGCCTTCGATCTCGCTCCAGCGACGCAGATCCATTTTCCAGTCCGAGTGCGTTCCCAGATAGAGCTCCAGCCCCAAGGCCTGATAGAGGGGCCATCTTATACATCACGGTCTTGTCTTTCGGTCCGAACGCCAGCTTCGGTCCTTGCTCACCACCCACGTTGGGTTCTGGGCGAGCCTCAGCAATGCTCGGCGCAGTAGCAGGTTGAGCGTCGCGTTTCGGCGCCAACTCGGTCTTGACCGCGCTGCTCTCGATCGGTAGCCCGCTCCGGCCGTACTGCTGGAACGCAATCGGCGCGGCGATGACGAGGGCCGCCAGCGAGGCGGCGATGGCTTGCGTTTGACGTGTTGAAACGCGCATTAGGAAACTCCTCTTGGGTCTGGACGTTTCCGTCAGACGCAGAGGCACGATATTTCCTTTGGGCGCTTCCGACACGCCGAGGGGCGCGCCGGCCGCAAGCGCCGAAGTGGTGTTGGCTTCGTCGAACGCCGTGAGTGCCGCATCCCTTGCGGCGCGCTTCGCTTGCTCGCGCGGCACCGGAACGGTCAAGCCTTTCAAACTTTCGAGATCACGTTCGGTCATCACCTTAGCCCACTGCATGCAGTAAAATCTTCAGACGTTTCTTGGCTTCGTGCACATGCCACGACACCGTCTTCTCAGAGCAGCCCATGACGTGTGCTGCCTCGGCGTGGCTCATGTCTTCGCCGTAGACGAGGAGCACGGCGTCACGCTGTTGCGGAGCGAGCCCGCGCACCGCCAGCCAAAGTTCGGCGCCGATCACGTCGTCCTCGGATGTGCTGGTCGCGGCACTCACATCCACCAGACTTATGATCTCAGACGGTTCAACGAGAACCATCCTTTGGGACTTCCGCAAATGATCGAGCGCCGTGGTGTAGGCAATGCGATGCAGCCAGGTCGTGAACTGAGCCTCGCCGCGATAGCTTCGCAGCGCCTGCGCCAGCTTCACGCACACATCCTGGGCGATATCCTCGGCGGTTGCGCGGGCGCCGGTCCAGCGCCAGGCGAGACGGTAGACGCGATCGTAGTGGCGTTCGAGCAACGCCGAAAACGACGCCCGGCAACCCTGCCCGGCGCGGTGTGCCAGCTCCTCGTCTGTGTCGTCCGCCACCCGGTTTGGCCCATGGGTTGTTTGCGCGCTTCAGGCATGGGACGGCGGAACTTCGATTTTCCTTGGGCCGTTGGGATGAAATAATTTTAAGATTTGCCGTGGCCAGCGCCACTTAAGGCAAGCACGGAGTGCCGGTGAAAATGCACAATGTGCCTTCGGGCCCGGTCAGGCAGCGCTCGTCTGTCGTCTGCGCCCTCGCCCAATTGGCATATGGCGCACCAAGTCCCGGCGTCGCGCGCACCTTGCGCCGCCAATTGGCCCGGGCCTTGGTCTTGGCGAGCCATACGAAGCGCGATTGCTCGCCGCGGGCTTCGATCGCCGCGGCGGCGCAGGTTCCCGCCCGCGCCGGAGCTGCTTGGATGCTGGCGGCGGCGATGAGCACCACGGTAACGATGACAGACTTCATGCGCCGGCACCTCTCGGCTCAGCGACTCAAGAGACCATGCTCCACAATTCGCATGCCAATCTCAAGCCGCCGCTGCCGTCTCAGTATTGAAACAGGAGATTGAACGTGGCGTAAGGCTCGAGCCCCTCGGCCTGACCGCCGGTCATGGTCCCGGACGCGCCAGCCGCAAGGGAGGCTTCGCCACCGAACCATTCATAGCGGGCGAACAACCCGGCGCGTCCAGCATCATCCTCGGCGTTGGAATCGTAGCGGGCTTCGGGACCTATCGATAACGTCGGTAGCACCCGCCATCCGCCGCGCCAGCGGGCAGCGCCAGTGTCGTGGGCCGTGGTGTAGCTAAGATCGAGCGACGTCCAGGCGTTGGTCCCAAGGTTCAACCACAGTTCGAGCATGCCTTTGACGCCGGTCTGTAAACCTTGCACGCGCGTCGCGGCGGCAGGGGCCGCGCTTGCGTGGTCGATCATTGTCACGCCCACAAAAGCTTTGGCCGTCAGTTCGCCGAAGCGCTGCTGGTATCCAACAAGCGCGTCGGTGTAGGTCAGCGTGACGTCGAACGATTTGTTGACCCTAACGCATGCGTCCTGGCCGGCGTCGCCACAAGGCGTCGTTTTATTGACGCCTTTGGTGAAATGATACTGGCCATAGCCACCGGTTGCCCGTAGGCGAAGCCCGTTGCTGTAAATATCATTGCTCCACGGCGCCAGGGTCACGCCGGAATAAAGCAGCCAGACGTCGCGCGTCGCATCCGCCCCTGCCCAAACTTCGCGCCAGCCAAATTGCGGTTGCGGCGGCTCAGAGGGATCGGCTCCAGCGCTGTGCCCAGCCGCGGTTATCAGCGCAGCTCCCAAAACACACAGCGCAACCCGCCGCCCAAACGCCGTAACGCGCCCGCAACATAACAAAACACTTGTCGTCCAAACGCCGCAACGCGCCCGCATGTACCCATGACCAACGCTGACGTACTCAACTCGTCGTCATGCTGATCATATGCTCAGTAAAGAGACAGACGCGTCAATGTAGTTAACGTGCAGGCGCGAGATACCATAAGTAGAAGTGAGTATTAATAATGCAATTTTAGGTAGCAATACATCACGCAACAAAGAAGCCATGCGCGCGGCGCAAAAATCACGTCGCCGAGCTGCATTGCGGCGTGCCCGGGCCATCCGATTGCAAATTTCTGTGAGATGCTTTGCCGTAGACATCGTGCTAGCAAAGGTCACGGCCAGAAAATCATGGTTAACATCGCCAATAATGAGCGACGTTCAATAACGCCACGAGGTCTTTGTTGTGTTGGGAGGATGCATAGATGAGTAAAGTTGAGTTTACATATGCGCACAATACTTCGCCATACCAGGATTATTATCAGCTCATGTTCGAGGGCGCGGATTACGTGTCTGCCTTTTGGCAGCCGGTCTTCAAAGGCTACGGCCGCGGACAACTCGAGCTTGCCCACCTCGGCGCCAAGCAGGGGCAGGCCGTCATGCAGTGGGGCCGCACCATCGCGATGGCACCGAGCCCGGCCGGTATCGCCGCCGCATACGTACAGTTGTGGCAGGCCATCGCCGACCAATACACGGAATCAAGCTGCAAATTGGCGACGGCTGTGACCCAGGCGGCGCAACAGACCGCAGCATTTGAAGTCCTGACCTTGCCGGTCAACCGCAGCCGCGACACGCTCGTTATTCAGCCACTCGATGCCGCACACGACGCGCACCGCAAAGTCGCGTAATAAACGCCGCGACTGGCACCCAGAATAACCCACAACGACACGCGGCGACAGCTGCTGCCGCGTTTTGCATTTGAACTCAGCTTAGTTCAGCGCCGCCAGCGCCTCACCGAAGCCTGCGAGCGAAATCGGGATGCCGATGCCCGCCTCTTCCGTCTGAAAAATGATGAAAATCGCGGTTTTTCCAGTCTTCAGCTGCTCGATCAGGGTGTCTTCGACGACCACCTGGGCATAGCAAGCGAAGTTATGGCAGCGCAGGAACGGGGCGTGGCCGACGTCCTTGTCGTCTATCTTCAAGCCAAGACCAGGGGGCAGTAGTACGCCGAGGGGCGCAAAAACGCGCAGGACCCGCGTGCCATTGGAAAATTTCTGGAAGTAGACCGTCAGGCCGATGTTGTTCTTGTCTTCGGCGGTGACGCTTTGAACGAGGGCGCAGACGCCGTTCTTGGCACCGGGCGGCGGGTCCTTGCACACCACCTGCCAATCGCCGTGCTGGGCCTTAACCGTACCCTCCGGCGCCTCGACCGCGCCTGCGGGCATTCCGCCGAATGCCAACCCAAGCGCAACAACGCCGGCCAGCGCCATCACCAGCTGACACGTCCGCGCAATCAAAACATGGCTCGCAATCAGGGCTTGGCGTATCCAGGTTTTGGGGATCGGCACAGCGATGTCCTTGTGATCGAGTTGCCCCGTCCGCCAGGGCCAGATACGGGCTGCGTTAGGTCCGTTAGGAATCGGGCTGAATTCTGTTCCAGTGTGACGCCGCTTCCTGCTAGCGGAGCGCGGCGATTCGCGCATCTCTGACTGAGCTTCGGCAAAACAAATATGGTAGAAAACTTGACTTGAGCGCGCTATGTCAGTTGTGCTCAGCTGGTAGTTGCGGTGGGCGTGTGCGACGGCTGTGAAGACTGACAAATCTTGGCTGAAGCCATGAAAAAAAACAATGATTTGGGGTGGCGTTGCCGCAGGTGCGGTACGTCAGACTGTTGGGAGACTGCCAGATCTCTTTGGCGAGGTCTTGGCAAACTGGGAGCGAAAGAATGTTGAGACGGATGTTTGGCGCGGTTGCCGTCGTGGCTGCTGCGTTGCTGACGGTGGCGTTTGCCGATTTGGCGCCGGCGCTGGCCGGGCTCGGTCAACCCTCACCAGGTCAGATGGGTCTGCAGCTTCCAGCCACGCCTGTCATGGAGCACATCTCCAGCCTCTACGACGTGGTCAATCTGGTCATCATCGTGATCACTGCTTTCGTGCTGATCCTGATGCTCTACGTCATGTTCCGCTTCAGCGAAAAGAACAACCCGACCCCATCGCGCACCACGCACAACACGGCGCTGGAAGTCGCCTGGACCATCATCCCGATCCTGATCCTGGTCGGCATTTCCATTCCCTCATTCCGGCTGCTTTTCGAGCAGTACTCGTTCCCGAAGCCTGACATTACGATCAAGGCTACGGGCAACGCCTGGTTCTGGGAGCACGAGTATCTCGATCAAAAGGTGATGATCACTTCAAACGTCGTTTCGGATGAAGACGTCCTGAAAGCCAAGCTCGGCGAAAAGCCGTTCAACGAAAAATACAAGGACCTCGAAGGCGTCGCGCGCAACAAGGCGCTTTACGCCGACTCGGCACCCGTCTGGGCCGAGCGCAAGCAGCTCCGCCGGTTGACCGTGGATCAGGAAATCGCCATCCCCGTCAATAAGACAGTCCACTTGCTCGTGACCGCCAACGACGTCATCCACTCGTGGACGATACCCTCGTTTGGCGCCAAGATGCAGGCTGTGCCCGGACGCACGTCGGCTACATGGTTCAAGCCGGAGAAAACCGGCGTGTATTATGGCCAGTGCTCGGTTCTATGCGGAAAGTATCACTCCGCCATGCCAATCACAGTCCGCGTCGTCGAGCAGCCCGTCTACGACGCTTGGATGGCCGCGCTCCAGGCCAAGGACAAGAAGAAGGCTGCTGAAATTCTCAAGGCCGAAGCCGCACGCGATACCAAGTCCTCGGTCGCGCAAGCGCAGTAGGTCTTCTTAAGTTATGGCGGCTCAGGGATGCTGATCCGTGACGCCGCAGATGCATAATAAGCCGAAACAAAACGATCGGGACAAGGGTTCTGAACTATGGGTTACACCGCACACGCTGAGGGCGATCATCACGACCACGCGCCGTCATTCTTCAAGCGCTGGTTTTTTTCGACCAACCACAAAGACATCGGCACCATGTATTTGCTGTTCGCGATCATCGCGGGCTGCATCGGCGGTTTCCTGTCGGTGATGATGCGGCTCGAACTCGAAAACCCGGGCCTGCAGTACTTTGCCGATGAAGGCGCCTACAACGTCTTCGTCACCGGCCACGGTCTCATCATGGTGTTTTTCATGGTCATGCCGGCCATGATCGGCGGTTTCGGCAACTGGTTTGTGCCTTTGATGATCGGCGCGCCGGATATGGCGTTCCCACGCATGAACAACATCTCGTTCTGGCTGCTACCGGCAGCGTTCGCGCTGCTCTTGCTGTCTCTGTTCGTACCGGGCACGGCGGATGCCAATGGCGTTGGCACGGGCTGGATTGTTCTGGCACCGCTCTCGAGTAAAATCGGCCATCCAGGCCCGGCCGTCGACTTCGGTATTCTGTCGCTGCATTTGGCCGGTGCGTCTTCGATCCTCGGCGCCATCAACTTCATCACCACGATCTTCAACATGCGGGCGCCGGGCATGACCCTGCACAAGATGCCGCTGTTCGTCTGGTCGGTACTTGTCACCGCGTTCCTGCTGCTGCTGTCACTGCCGGTTCTCGCTGGCGCCATCACTATGCTGCTGACCGACCGCAACTTCGGCACCACGTTCTATGATCCGGCTGGCGGCGGCGACCCCGTTCTCTATCAGCACTTGTTCTGGTTCTTCGGCCATCCGGAAGTCTACATTCTCATCCTTCCCGGCTTCGGCATGATCAGCCACGTCATCTCGACGTTCTCGAGGAAGCCGATATTCGGCTATCTCGGCATGGCCTACGCCATGGTGGCGATTGGTCTCGTCGGTTTCATCGTGTGGGCGCACCACATGTACACCGCGGGCCTCAGCGTCGACACACAAGCGTACTTCATGTTCGCCACCATGGTCATCGCGGTGCCGACAGGCGTCAAAGTGTTCTCGTGGATTGCCACCATGTGGGGCGGGTCGTTGCAGTTCCGCGTGCCCATGCTGTGGGCACTGGGCTTCATTTTCCTGTTCACGATCGGCGGCGTCACGGGCGTGATGTGCGCCAACGCCGGTATCGATCGTTCGCTCCACAACACCTACTACGTCGTCGCGCACTTCCATTACGTGCTGTCGCTCGGCGCCGTGTTCTCGATCTTCGCGGGCTGGTACTACTGGTTCCCGAAAATGTCGGGCTACATGTACAACGAGACGCTGGGCAAGCTGCACTTCTGGCTGACGTTTGTGGGCGCCAACATCTTGTTCTTCCCGCAGCACTTCCTTGGCCTCGCCGGTATGCCGCGCCACTACGCCGACTATCCGGAAGCCTTCGCCTACTGGAACAAGATCTCGTCCTACGGCGGATACATCACTGCCTGCGGCACGATCGTGTTCCTGCTGACGACGCTGCTGGCTTTCCTGCGCAAGGAAAAGGCTGCTGACAATCCGTGGGGCGTGGGAGCGACGACGCTGGAATGGACGCTGCCGTCTCCGCCGGCGTTCCACTCCTACGAGAAGTTGCCGCGCATCGCGGCCGGCGATCATCATTGATCGCGTGACTGAACTGAACAGACGCGGCGGCGCGGACTTAATGTCTTTGCCGCTGCTGCTGACGCGATATGCCTCTCTGGAACCAGGTTGTGACCACACGATGAGCGTGCAAAGCGAAATTGGCCAAGCTGACGCCGTGATGGAGCCGAGCATCGGCGATTTCATCCAGCTGATGAAGCCGCGCGTCATGACCCTGGTCATTCTGACGGCGCTTGCCGCCATGATCGCGGCACCGGGGTCGATCCATCCCACCATTGGTGTCATCGCGATTCTGGCGATCGCGACCGGCGCTGGCGCCTCCGGCGCCCTCAATATGTGGTACGATGCCGACATCGACGCCCGCATGGCACGGACGGCGGCACGGCCTCTGCCGCGTGGCCGCGTGACGGCGGATGAAGCCTTGAGCTTCGGCACAGTGCTTTCGGTCGGCTCGGTTGTCACCCTTGGGGTGCTCGTCAATTGGGTTGCGGGCGCGCTTCTGGCGCTCACCATCGCTTTCTATCTCTTCGTCTACACGATGTGGCTGAAGCGGCGCACACCCTACAACATCGTCATCGGCGGCGCTGCCGGCGCCTTCCCGCCCATGATCGGCTGGGCCTGCGTCACGGGCTCCGTCGGTATCGAAAGCATTCTGCTGTTCCTCATCATCTTCGTGTGGACGCCGCCGCATTTCTGGGCCCTCGCCCTGTACCGCTGCCGCGACTACGAGCGCGTCGGCGTGCCGATGCTGCCCGTCGTCGCCGGACTGCCTGAGACGCGCCGCCAAATCCTGATCTATTCGGTTGTGCTCGTTCCGCTCGCGGTACTGCCCTACTTCATCGGCCTTGGCGGTCTCGCCTATCTCGCGTTTTCGGTTGTGCTCGGCGCCGGGTTCCTGTGGCTTGCCGTGAAAGTCTACCGCACGACCGAGGGCCGCGAGGCGGACGCTGCGGCCAAGCAGCTGTTCTGGTTTTCGATCCTATATCTGTACCTGCTGTTCGCCGTGCTTCTCGTTGAGGCCTCGGTGATGCGGCTGATGGCGTGAGGCTGTGATGAGCGAGCCTGTCCCTCAGCGTGATGAAGCGAGCGCTCAGCGGGTGGCCCGCCGGCGTTCGATCGCCATCGCGGTAACGCTGGGCGTCATGGTTCTTGTGTTCTATGCGGCAACGCTCGTCAGGCTTGGTGGTGCGGTCGTGAACAAATCCTTCTAGATGTTTGGAGACGGCAACAGCGTGCAGACCAGGGATGACCAAACTGAGCAGCAAGCCTCGCGCGCCAACCGCAGGGTTGTGCTCGGCTGCCTCGCCGGTCTTGCTGTCATGGGCTCAGTGACGGCGGCTTCTCCCGAACTCTATCGTCTGTTCTGCCAGGTTACGGGTTATGGCGGCACCACGCAGCGTGCCATTGCGCCATCTCAAACAACGCTTGACCGGATCGTGACAGTGCGTTTCGACGCTAATGTGTCTCCGCATCTCGCCTGGAAATTCGAACCCGTCGTGCCAACGATGGACGTCAAAATCGGCGAGAACGTACTGGCGTTTTTCCGTGCCACCAATATCTCGGATAAGCCCCTGAAGGGCACCGCCGCGTTCAACGTGGCGCCCGAGACGGTGGGCATATATTTCAACAAGATCGAATGCTTCTGCTTCAAGGAGCAGTCGCTTCAGCCAGGTCAATCTGTCGAAATGCCGGTGACGTTCTTCATCGATCCCAAGATGGCCGAGGACAGAGACACGGCCAACCTCTCAAATATCACTCTGTCGTACGTTTTCTATCCCGTCGATCGCACGGCCGCCTCTGGCGGTGATGCAAGCAAGGCACAGACGGGAGACGGCGGCTAAGGTTTCCCTCGCGGGCTTTCCGTGCGGGCAATGATGAGTAAAAAAAGCGGCCACACATTCGGCCGGTAGCACGATTGAAGCCCGACTGAAGCACGACTGGGGACTACGGAGACTTTCATGGCTGACTCACACGCAAAACATCACGACTATCACTTGGTCGATCCGAGCCCGTGGCCGCTGCTGGCCGCGATCGCGACATTCATGGTTGCTATCGGTGCCATCGCCTGGATGCGCACGAACGTCGATGGCGAAGGCATTTTCGGCATCAAAGGCCCTGCGCTCTTTGCCGTAGGCATAACGTCGCTCCTCGCCTGCACCTGGCTGTGGTGGCGCGACGTCATCCGCGAAGCACACAAGGGTGATCACACGCCGGTCGTGCAGATGCATCTGCGCTACGGCATGATCTTGTTCATCGCTTCCGAAGTCATGTTCTTCGTCGCCTGGTTCTGGGCCTACTTCGACTCGGCCCTGTTTCCGGCTGGCGTCCACGAACTTCTGAACAACGCCGGCAACCTCGTCGGTCTGACCTCGCGCAACGAGCTGTACGGCGGCGTCTGGCCGCCGGTGCCGGTCGATGCCACGGCAGCGACGATACCAGGCATGTTCAAGCACACGTTCGATCCGTGGGGTCTTCCCCTCGTCAACACGCTTATTCTGTTGACGTCAGGCTGCACGGTCACCTGGGCGCACCACGCGCTGTTGAAGAATGACCGCCGCGGTTTGATCATTGGCCTGACGCTCACGGTGATCCTCGGCGCGCTGTTCACGATCTGCCAGGCCATCGAATACGGGCACGCCGGTTTCAGTTACGCTGGCCACAGCTATGGCTCGACGTTCTTCATGGCGACCGGGTTTCACGGCGCCCACGTCATCATTGGCACCATCTTCCTATTTGTGTGTTTGATCCGGGCGATGAAGGGCCACTTCTCGCCGCAACAGCACTTCGGCTTCGAAGCCGCGGCGTGGTACTGGCACTTCGTCGACGTGGTCTGGCTGTTCCTGTTCGCCTGCATCTACGTCTGGGGCGCGGGCGCTGGTGGCGAGCACGCTGCGGCAGCCGGTGCTGCCGGTCACTAGCGGGCCTGAAACGCTTGAGTTTGGTGAGGCGGTCCATGGGGCCGCCTCATTGTTTTGGCCAGGGTTTGGAAGAGCGGCGTAGTTCGCCGTTGCTTGGCCGTCGCCGATAGGGCAACGCTGAGCCTTCCAACGCAAGGGGTTGTGGCCTTGACAACATCGCCGCTCGCCGCCGGAGTGAAGTGCCGTTGCCCGCGCTGCGGCAAGGGCCGGCTGTTTGTGCAGCTCCTCAATATGCGCGAGACATGTGAGAGTTGCGAGCTCGACTACAAGTTTGTCGATACCGGCGACGGACCGGCCGTGTTCGCGATCTTCATTCTTGGCTTTCTGTGCATCGGTGGCGCGCTCATCGCCGAGTTCAAGTTCGGCGCGACATGGTGGATGCAAGTCTTGCTATGGGGCATTCTCACACCCCTGATCGGCGTGTTTCTGCTGCGCTTCCTCAAAGCCACGCTCATTGCGCTTCAGTATAAAAACAAGGCCGGGGAAGGCCGCCTGTCCAAGGAATGATCATGTTTCAGCGTTGGCGCGCGGCCGGTCTGCTGTTTCCGACTTTGATGACGCTCGCCGTGCTGCCGGTCCTGCTGGGGCTCGGCACGTGGCAGTGGCAGCGTAAAGCCTGGAAAGAAGATCTCATTGCCAAGATCGAGACGCGCCGCTCCGCTGAGCCCGTCTCCTATACCGCCGCGCTGTCGCAGTATGTGCAAAAGGGTGAAGCCGACTATGTGCGCGTGCGCCTCACCGGAACCTTCGATCATACGGAAGAGCGCCACCTCTACGCGCCACAGTCAAACGGTCAGGGCTGGCACGTCTACACGCTGTTCAAGCCCGAGGGTGGTCAGCTGCCGCTGTTCGTCAATCGCGGCTGGGTGCCGGAAGCACTCAAGGATCCGGCAAAGCGCACGGATGGTCAGATCGCCGGACCGGTTACCGTCACGGGTCTCGCGCGGGCTCAGCAAGTGACGGGCCTGTTCACGCCCGACAACGATCTAACCGGCAACCGCTGGTATTCCCGCAACCTTGATGCCATGCGCTGGGGCGCCCGCGGTGAGCCGAGGCCTGACCAGCTTGAGACGATGCGGCTGGTGCCCTACGCCCCGTTCTCCCTCGACGCCGAGGTTGAGCCGGCCAACCCCGGAGGCTGGCCCAAGGGTGGCACGACGGAAATCCGGCTCTCGAACTCCCATCTCCAGTACGTCGTCACGTGGTATGGCTTGGCGCTGACGCTGATCGGCGTGTTCATTGCCTTCGCACGTCAGCGGCTCGATGCTTTGGATAAAACGTCCGTACAACCTTAACGCAGCGGGGTTGGTGGCGCGGGCGGGCTGCGCTGCTAAGCTTGTTTGTCCAGGCCAGCGCCACTAGGTTTCGCGCGCACAGACTTTGGAAAAAGAGACCCGGCCATTGAACTACGTTTCGACAAGAGGCACGGCACCGCGGCTAGGCTTTGAGGACGTTGTGCTGGCGGGTCTTGCACGCGACGGCGGTCTCTACCTGCCTGAGACGTGGCCACAGCTCTCGCGGGATACAATCCGGTCATTCGCAGATAAGCCGTTCGCCGACATCGCCGTCGAGGTCATCCATCCATTCACGGGTGGCGGCATCACCCGCGCCGAGTTGCAGCGCATGGCGGATGCGGCTTACGCGAGCTTCGGGTGCACATCCGTCACGCCGCTCGTCCAGCTCACGCCCGGGACTTACATCCTCGAACTGTTTCATGGGCCGACGCTGGCGTTCAAGGACGTCGCCATGCAGCTCTTGTCCCGGGTCATGGATCACGTGCTCGCCAAGCGCGGCCAGCGCGCCACCATTGTAGGCGCCACGTCGGGCGATACCGGCGGCGCCGCGATCGAAGCCTTCCGGACCTCGAAACGCGCCGGCATCGTCATTCTGTTTCCAGATGGCCGCGTCTCCGATGTGCAGCGTCGCATGATGACGACGCCGGTTGAGGCTCACGTCCACGCGGTTGCCGTCACAGGAACCTTCGACGATTGCCAGGCTCTCGTGAAGGCGATGTTCAACGACCACGCCTTCCGCGATCGCGTGCAGCTGTCGGGTGTCAACTCCATCAACTGGGCCCGCATCGTCGCCCAGGTCACCTACTACTTCGCCGCAGCCAGCCAGCTCGGTGCGCCGGACAACGCCGTGTCGTTCTCGGTGCCAACTGGGAATTTCGGCGACATCTTTGCGGGCTATGCTGCCAAGCGCATGGGCCTGCCCATCAATCAGCTCATCATTGCCTCGAACGAGAACGATATCCTGCCGCGCACGGTTGCGAGCGGCGTCTATGAGATGAAGGCTGTGGTTGCGACCTCATCGCCGTCGATGGACATTCAGATTTCTTCGAACTTCGAGCGCTATTTGTATGAGGCTGCTGGCCGCGATCCCGCGCGCGTTCGCGGCCTGATGCGCTCTCTTGCCGAGACTAAGCGCTTCGAATTGGGCAGCCTGTGGCCAACACTCAAAGCTGATTTTGCCGCGGCGACCGCCTCGGAAGCCGACGTCGCGGACTGCATTCGCAGCGTCAAATCACGCCACGGTTACCTGCTCGACCCGCATACCGCCTGCGGTGTCGTCGCGAGCGAACGCATTAAGCCCGCGGGTGATACCGTCATCCTCGCAACCGCGCATCCGGCGAAATTCCCCGATGCGATTGAGAAAATCACCGGTGCGCGCCCGGCGCTTCCTGAGCGTTTGTCTAAACTTATGACCAATCCTGAACGCTTCGACGTTCTATCCAATGACCTCGCCGCCGTTCAAGCCTACGTCGAACGCTGCGTCACCCTGGCAACAAAGGCTTCTGCATGAGCACCAACGTCACGACCCTGCCGAACGGTTTGCGCGTCGCCTCACACGCGATGGAGCATCTCGAAACCGTCTCGCTTGGGGTTTGGGTGGCGGCTGGTGCGCGCCACGAAACGGAACATCAGCACGGCCTGTCCCATCTCCTCGAGCACATGGCGTTCAAGGGTACAGCCACCCGTTCGGCCAAACAAATTGCCGAAGAGATCGAGGATGTCGGCGGCGAACTCAACGCCGCGACAGGGCTCGACACGACCGCTTATTTTGCCCGCATTCTCAAAGGCGACGAGGCTGTGGCCCTCGGTCTGCTCGCCGACATTTTGCTCAACTCCGCCTTTAGCAAGGACGAGCTTGAGAAAGAGCGCGAGGTCATCCAGCAGGAGATCGCTGCTGCCCAAGACAGCCCCGACGACATCGTGTTCGATCTTATGCACAGCGCCGCGTTTCCGGGCCAGGCCGTCGGGCGGCCCATTCTCGGCACGCCAGAGAGTGTCGGGGCGATCCAAGCCGCCGATTTGCGTGGCTTTCTCGCCGAGCGCTATCACCCCGGTGCCATGGTTGTGGCCGCGGCCGGGGCTATCGACCACGAAAACCTGGTTCGCCACGCTAGAGCCCTATTCGGTGGGCTCACTCCGAAGCAATCGGGGACGGATCTGCAGGCGCGCTATACGGGCGGCGTCTCGGTGACTGAAAAGCCATTCGAACAGAGCCACTTATTGATTGGTTTTCCGGCGCCTTCATATCTCGATGACGACTTCGCTATGGCGCAGGTGTTCTCGGGTCTTTTTGGCGGGGGCATGTCGTCCCGGCTGTTCCAGGAAATTCGCGAGAATCGCGGACTGTGCTACGCGATTTATTCGACGGTCTGGGGATTGAGGGACGCCGGAATGTTGGCCGTGCATGCAGCGACTGGTCCGGAGATGGTCGATGACCTCGCCAAGGTCGTCGCCGCTGAACTCGGTGATCTGGCGCGCCGCGGACCGGAGGCGAACGAGCTGCATCGGTCGATAGCCCAACTCAAAGCCGGTCTGCTGATGGCGCTCGAAAGTTCGTCAGTGCGTGCCGAACAAATGGCGCGGCATCTCTTGGCGCACGATCGTCTCATTCCACCGTCCGAACTCGTGGCTCAGGTCTCGGCCGTGACCACCGGTGACATTAAGGCGTTTGCCAAACGGCTGACCGGTTCCGTGCCGACCGTCGCCCTCGCCGGGTCCGGTAAGCGATCGCGGGCCCAAGCTGAGCGGGTAGCTGCCCTGTTCTCGCCGCCGGCAAGCGTGCGGCGTGTCAGGGCGGAGGCTTGAGCGCGCCATGGCTTTCCTGCGACCTGCAGTTCCCGAGGAGTACCTGGACGCCATTCCGGGCATTACCCTCGTGCTGCGTCCGCCGGGCATGGCCGACTATGCGGCCTGGGCGGAACTGCGGGCTCTGAGCCGCACGCATCTGACCCGCTGGGAGCCGGCGTGGTCACGTGATGATCTATCGCGAGCAATGTTTCGCCGCAGGCTCCGCGCCTACGCCAAGGATCTGCGCGACGATCTCGGCTATTCTCTTTTCGTCGTTGAAGCCGGGTCCGGCACGCTGCTTGGTGGTATCACGCTCTCGAATGTCCGGCGTGGCTCGGCGCAAACGGCGTCTCTCGGCTATTGGATCGGCGCGCCATTTACTGGCCGTGGCCGCATGCAGGAGGCGGTGGCGACGCTGCTACCCTTCGCGTTTGGCACACTCCACCTGCACCGCATTGAAGCCGCGTCCATGCCGGATAACGCCGCCTCGATGCGGGTGCTTGAGAGCGCCGGCTTCAAGCGTGAGGGCCTGGCGCAGTCGTATCTCAAGATCAATGGCCGCTGGGAAGATCATGTTCTTTACGCACGCCTTGCCGATACCGATGGAGGTGCGGGTTGATGCCCAAAGCACCTCACAGCCTCGCGCGAAGCTTCCCGGCGATATGGACGCGCTGGGCACTCATACTCGCCGCCGTGCTGTTTACAAATCTCGTGGGCAGTCCTCACGCCGCGGCGATGGGCCCCATCGTCGTGCAGCCCGATCAGGAGCGCATCGAGATCACGACGCTCGGCGATGCTTACGAAGGCCGCGGCGATAGCCTGCAGATCGAGACTGCCGCCGGTGCCGATGGCGTGACGGGCCGCATGACGGTCAGATCATCGACGCCGGGCACCAATCCGAACTGGATGGTGTTCGCGCTCTCGAACAAGACCGACAAGCCGCTTGAACGCTGGCTGACAGCAGACCGCTACACCGTCACTGGCTCCGGCACCATCTGGCCGGATCTCGACGCCCGGCGCATCGAGGTCGTGACGCCGTCGATCGGTTTCGTTCCGGAGCGCATTCGCAGCGACAAGGCCGACGTGTTCCGCATCACGCTGGAGCCGGGGCAGACGATCACCTACGTTGCCGAGCTTTCGACCGAACGCTTCGCGCGGCTCTATCTCTGGAAGCCGATCGACTACGAAATCAAGACCCGCGACCGGCAGCTGTTCAATGGCGCTATGCTTGGACTGACAGGCCTATTGGCCATCTTCTTAACCGCCGTTTTTGCCGCCAATCACAAAATCATCTTCCCTGCGGCGGCCCTCGTGTCGTGGTCGGTGCTGACCTACCTATGCATCGATTTCGGCTTCTTCCATAAGCTCTTCAATCTCCGTCCCGAAGACAACGCCGTCTATCGTGCGGCGGGTGAATCGGCGATTGCCGCAAGCTTCGTAATTTTCCTGTCGACCTTCCTGCGGCTCGGCCTGTGGCATGGCCTGGTTCGCATGCTGATCGGCGTATGGATGGTGGCGCAACTCGCCCTCGTCGCGGTCGCGGTCATCGATCCGCGGCTGGCGGCGACGTTCGCACGGCTATCGTTTCTGGTCATCGGAGCCGTCGGCGCCGTGTTCACGCTGTTCCTCGCCGCTCGCGGACAGGATCGCGCTCTGTCGCTGGTGCCGACGTGGGTGCTGCTGCTCGTGTGGATTTTTGCAGCCGGCATGATTCTCAGCGGCCGGCTATCCGGCGATGTGGTGGTCGCAAGTCTTATCGCGGGCCTTGTGCTTGTCGTAATCCTGATGGGGTTCACCGTCACGCAATTTGCATTCCGCTCGCTCGACCCCGTTTTTGCGGGGGCTCCCAACGAACTGCAGTCGAGATCGTTGGCGCTGGCAGGTTCCGGATCAACGGTTTGGGAATGGAATATCCGCCGTGACGAGATCAAGCTCGGACCCGAAGTCGAAATTGCGCTGGCGCTGATGCCCGGCGAACTCTCCGCCAAGGTCGACGATTTCCTGAAGCACGTGCATCCGACCGACAAGGAACGTTTCCGCGTCATGCTGGTGTCGGCACAGGAACGCGCGGGCGTTAAGATCCGCAATGATTTCCGCATGCGCCACGCCGACAACAGCTGGCGCTGGTTTGAACTCGAGGCAGCCAGCATTCCCAACGCCGACGGCCGGACCCTCCGCTGTGTTGGCTTGATGCGCGACATTTCGGACGCCAAGCGCGCGCATGAACGCCTGCTGCACGATGCCGTGCATTGCAGCCTTACGGGCCTGCCGAACCGCGAACTGTTCCTCGACCGTTTGAAAGGCTCCGTCAGCCGGGCAAAGACCGACAACTCAGTGCGCCCGTCGGTTATTTTTATCGACCTCGACAAATTCAAGAGCGTGAATTCGTCTTTCGGTCTGGTGCGCGGCGATAGCCTCTTGCTCACGGTCGCAAGGCGTTTGCAGCGGCATCTTGGCGTGCATGACACGGTCGCCCGCGTCGGCGGCGATCAGTTTGCCATGCTATTCGTTGGCGAACCGGAGGCCAGAAATCTTGCGGCTCTCGCCGAACGCGTGCGGCGCTCGCTGCGCGCGCCGATCCCCCTTGCCAGCCAGGAAATCGTGCTGACGGGATCGATCGGTATCGCCATTTGGGATAGCACCCACACGGCCGACGATGATTTGCTCAAGGAAGCCGAACTGGCCATGTACCGGGCCAAGCGCGGCGGCGCCGATCGCATCGAAGTCTTCGAACCCGGAATGCGGCGCGATCGTGACGACCGCATCCAGATTGAAAGCGATCTCAGGAAGGCGCTCGACAAGGGCCAGCTCAAAGTTCTGTATCAGCCGATCGTCTATCTGCCGACCAAAGAGCTCGCCGGTTTCGAAGCCCTTGTGCGCTGGGATCACCCGAAGCTCGGGCTACTCAATCCAGTTTCATTTGTCCCCGTCGCCGAAGAATCCGACTTGATCATCAAGCTCGGCTCGCATGTTCTGCTGCGCGCCGCCAAGGATGCCGCCAAATGGCAGGCTGAATTGCCGCGCACTGAACGGCCTTTGTTCGTCAGCGTCAACGTCTCGAGCCGCCAGCTGTTTCGCCCAGAGTCGGTGCAGGAAATCCGCCATATCCTTGGCCGCAACATCGTTCCGCGCGGGGCCCTGCGGCTCGAGATCACCGAAACGCTGGTCATGGAAAATCCGGAGCAGGCGATCGAAGTCCTTGAGATCCTGCGCGGGTCCGGAGCTGAATTGGCCCTCGATGATTTCGGTACAGGATATTCGTCGCTCGCCTATTTGCAGCGCTTCCCCTTCGACACGATCAAGATCGATCGCGAACTCGTCCGCGCCAGCAACACGCCGAGCGGCGCGGCCATCATGCGGTCGATCGTAGCTTTGACGCACGAACTCTCCAAGAAAGTCGTCGCCGAAGGTGTCGAGCACGCCGAAGAAGCAACATTCCTCCGCTCCATCGGCTGCGAATACGCCCAGGGCTACCATTTCGGCGAGCCGATCCCCGAGCGCGACGTCATCCAGCTACTGAAAATGGTCCGCCGCTCCGAGCGCAAGATGCAGCCGCGCGGCTTCTTCCGGCCAAAAATGGCGCCAAGAAGAGAAGAAATCGCGGCGCCAGCCCAGCCCGCGGCTCTCCAATCCAAAATCGAGGCCCTTCCTTTGATAGTGCCGCCAAATGCTGCTGCCGTAACCGCGCCCAAGCCCCATGCGTTTCCAGGCCGCGCGGTTGTTCGCCCGCGCCACAAGAGTACTGCAGCGTCTCAGCCTATGGCGACGAACAAGGCTCCGCTCGGGCTCGCGCCGCCGTCTGCCAAGGACGCCGCGCCGCTGTTCCCGATGCCGATGCCGAAGTTGCCGATGCCTGCGTCATTGATGTCTCAGCCGTCGAAGCCAATGCTGCCGCAGCCGTTTGCAAGCCCGGCACGGCTGCCAAACCGTAGTAACGGCGCGCCGCCGCAAGGGTTCATATCGCGAAGCCAGCCCAAGCCGCCACTCTCGTCGCCAACGCAGATGCCGCCCCTAGGAGCGATGCCGCCATCTGCCCCGCCAGCTCAAACCCCGCCGCTTCAAGTCCGCGCGGATCAAACCGCGCCCGTTCAAACCAGTGTGGTCAAGCCCCTTGCTGAGGCTCTGGCCCGGGTGACCGGCGCCCCTAGGCCGCTGACTGAATTTCAGAATAGGCTGCCGCTGCAGTCAACGCCTCCAACAAGCGGTCTGCAAGCACCGAGCCCGAGCCCGATCGACAGAAATCCGCCGCCCATACCGGAGCCGTCAACCCGGCCGCCGCATCCGGTGCCCGACTTTTCAAGCCTGCCGCCGGGCGTGGCGGCGAGCTTGGCGCGGCTCGCAGGCGGGCAGACGGCGAAGACTGCGACTGTCTCGAAGGTAGAGTTATCGGATGCGCCGCCAACGCCCGCGCCCGCTGCCAAGACCGGTTCGAGCAAGACGTAATCGTTCACGCATGCGAACCTTTATGCGTGCCTACCTTCATGCATGACCTGCGTCGTTGACGAGATACGAGAGATCGATGCCTATTTTGGCCATCGCGCGCGCATACTTACCGTCGAGGTCATCGTCAAAAATGAGGTCGAGGTCGGCCGGGCAATGCAGCCAGCCGTTGGCCTGGATCTCAGCTTCGAGCTGGCCCGGAGACCATCCAGCATAACCAAGCGCCAGCAGCGCCCGCTCAGGGCCACGGCCTTGGGCAATCGCCTTCAGAATATCGATCGTCGCCGTCAAACACACGCCGTGCTCGATCGCCAGCGTCGAGTCTTCGGCGAAATAATCGCCGCTATGCAGCACGAAGCCGCGCCCCGTTTCTACCGGGCCGCCGACGTGGATCGGTAGTGTAATAATGTCGTTCGAAATCTCATCGTCGTTGCTGCGCGTGGAGATGCCGAGACGCTCGAGCAGGTCAGGGGCGCTGATATGGCGGGCCGGCTGATTGACAATCAGACCCATGGCACCCTCGTCCGAATGGGCACAAACATAGATCACGGAGCGCGCGAACCTGCGGTCGGCCATACGGGGCATGGCAACCAGGAGTTGGCCCTCGAGGTAACTAGAGGCGCTCCCGCTGCGGCGTTTTTGTCTCGGCAAATTCATATGCAGAGATTAGACCGGCTCTTGCGGTACGTGAAGATGGCGATTTTTAACTGCAAACGCCTTGCGGCATGAAAACCTCAGCAAGTCGTGATTTGCAGGCGCTGGCAGGGCGGATAGAAGAGCAGGCCATGACAAAAATCACACCCGCCAAAACGTCCCTCATCACCGTATGGACGGCCTTGGCCTTTGTTTTCGCTGGCCTAGCCGCCCAAGCCGGGACACCAGCAGCCGTGTCACCTTGGACCGACGGCTTCAACAACAAGGCCCGGCTTGTGGCAGGACGCGCGTCCGCTGCAGCCGGTGGGCCAATTTATGCCGGTCTTGAGATCGCTATGCCTGCAGGCTGGAAAACCTACTGGCGATCGCCTGGCGAAGCGGGCGGCATTCCGCCAGAGTTCGACTGGAGTGGATCGGAGAACCTTGCGACCGTCCGTGTGCTCTATCCAGTACCGCACCGGTTGGTTGATAAAGGCGGCGCGACAATCGGGTACAAGGATCACATCCTGTTTCCCGTCGTGGTGGAAGCCAAAGACATATCAAAGCCGGTAACGTTGACGCTTAAAGCCGCCTATGGCGTGTGCAAGGAGCTGTGCGTCCCTGCAGAAGCAGAATTAACGCTCGCCATTGCCCCAGATGTGGGGCCATCAGCCGAGATCGAGGATGCGCTGAAGACTGTGCCGGGCGTCCCGGTCGCGGGCAGAGATCCAGCGCTCACAGCATGGCGCATCGAAACAGCTGACGGCAAACCAAAGCTCATTCTGGATGTCACGGATCCAGGCGGTGACGTTGGCGACGCTTTTGCCGACGTTCCTGACGGGACCTATCTGCCGCTGCCAAAAATGGTCTCAGCGTCATCCGGCCGGCTAATCTACGAGGTCGATCTCACGGACGGGGTTGATTTGAAGGCTTTAAAAGGTAAGAGCATCACCGTGACGCTGGCCGGGTCCAAGGGACAGTCGGAGATAGTGATCAAGATCGGCGAGCAGTGAGGCCGCGCATGCGGCTTGGTTGAAATACGAGAGGATTGAAATGGCGATCAAGGTTGGCGACCGGCTTCCGGATGCAAAGTTCATGACCATGGGGTCCGATGGGCCTGCGCCGATGTCGACGGCGGATATCTTCGCTGGCAAGAAAGTGGCGCTGTTCGCGGTTCCGGGTGCATTTACGCCGACCTGCCACCAGGCCCACATGCCAGGCTTCGTCGCCCGTGTTGGCGAACTGAAATCAAAAGGCGTAGACACTGTCGCCTGCACTGCCGTCAACGACGTGTTCGTCATGGACGAATGGTCGAAAGTCACGGGCTCGGCCGGTAAAATCGTCATGTTGACCGATGACAGTGCGGCGTTCGCAAAGGCGATCGGTCTCGAAATAGATCTGACGGGTGCCGGCATCGGCCTCGGTGTGCGTTCAAAACGCTACGCGATGATGGTCGAGGACGGCGTTGTAAAAGTGCTGAACATCGACGAGAGCCCGCCTGTTCATGACAAATCCAGCGCCGAGGCGCTGTGTTCAATGATCGACCGGTCGCTTTAGTCTTCGACACCCTCTGGCGGTTTGTAACCAGGCTTGAACGGCGCCATGCCTTCGCGGGCGAGTTCGTCGGCGCGTTCGTTTTCCGGGTGTCCGGCGTGCCCCTTGAGCCAATGCCAAGTGACGCTGTGGCTGCCCTTGATGGCGTCTAAGCGCTGCCACAGCTCGGCATTCTTTACAGGCTTCTTGTCAGCCGTCTTCCAGCCGTTCTTTTTCCAGCCGTGGATCCAGGCGGTAATACCGTTTTTGACATAGGCGCTGTCGGTCCAAAGTTCGACGTCGCTTTTACGTTTGAGGGCTTCGAGCCCCGAAATCGCGCCCAAAAGCTCCATGCGGTTGTTGGTTGTCAGCCGCTCTCCCCCTGAGAGTTCCTTGCGGTGCGTGCCGGAAATGAGCACAGCGCCCCAGCCGCCGGGTCCTGGATTTCCCGAGCACGCGCCATCGCTGTAGATCACCACGCTGGGCTTTGCTGCCGTCATCACGCTGCACTCGCGCCGTAGTCGGCGATCGACGTGACGCTCTGGTGGAAGCGCAAACGGCGCACGTAATCGAACGGGTCCTTGCGGGCGACGAGTGCGTCCTTCGGCGTGTTCAGCCAGTCGAAGCTGCGCGTCAGCAAGAAACGCAGGGCAGCACCCCGTGCCAAGAGCGGCATCGCCGATTTTTCAGCTGCCGCCAGCGGCCGCACATCCTGGTAGCCCTTGAGCAGCGCCCGGCCCTTGGTGGCGTTGAAGGCGTAGTCTGGTTCAAAGCACCAGGCGTTGAGGCACACGGCGATGTCGTAGGCGAGCGCGTCGTTACAGGCGAAATAGAAGTCGATAAGGCCGGAGAGCTTGTCGCCTATGAAGAACACGTTGTCGGGAAAGAGATCGGCATGAATGACGCCTTCTGGCAGGCCGCGCGGCCACTGTGCGTCCAGCGTGTCCAGCTCCCCTGCAATCAGCTTGTTCAAACCTGGCAGGATCGCGTCGGCGCCAGAGGAAAATTTGTTGAACAGCGGCCGCCACCCTGAAATCCCAAGCGCGTTCCGGCGCTGAAGTCTGAAACCGCCGGTAGCGACATGCATCTTCGCCAGCGCCCGGCCTAGCTCGGCGCAGTGCTCGGCTTTCGGCTTTCGTGGCCAGACGCCGTCGAGGAACGTCACGAGGGCGGCATGGCGCCCGCTGAGCTGATTGAGATTGTTGCCGCTCGTGTCACGCACGGGCAGCGGGCAGGTCACGCCGCGGGCCGCGAGATGCTCCATGAGACCCAAAAAAAACGGCAGGTCGCCCGGATCGACGCGCTTTTCATACAGCGTCAAGATGAAGGTGCCGCGCGTGGTATGCACCAGATAGTTGGTGTTCTCGACGCCCTCGGCGATGCCCTTGTAAGACCGCAGCTCTCCGAGCCCATAGCCAGCAATAAAGCGGGCAAGGTCGTCGTCGCTCACCTCGGTGTAGACCGCCATGCCGTCCTCGTTGCGGAACTGGGGAACTCTAGAGCGCAGGCCGGGCCGCGCGCAGCTCGCGCGGCACGTTGAACACGACGCGCTCTTGCGTAGTCGTAACTACGTCGATGGTCACGTCAAAACGCGCGCGGAAGGCGTCGATGACTTCCTCGACAAGGACCTCCGGTGCCGACGCCCCGGCAGTGACGCCGGCGACACGCACGCCGTCGAAGCGGTCCCACGGAATTTGTGCGGCCCGTTCAACCAGCAACGAGATCCGGCATCCGGCCCGCTCGCCGACCTCGACAAGGCGCAGCGAGTTCGAACTCTTAGGGCTGCCGACCACAACAAGCGCGTCGCAGCGGCTGGCGATGGCTTTCACTGAATTCTGCCGGTTGGTCGTGGCATAGCAGATGTCTTCCTTGACCGGCCCTGCGATGCCGGGAAACCTCGCGTTGAGAATGCCGACGATCTCCGCCGTGTCGTCGAGTGACAGCGTCGTCTGCGTTACATAGGCGAGCTTGTTCGCATCGCGGGGTACGAAGTTGCGGGCACCGGCGGCGGTCTCAATCAGTTGCACTGCGCCCTCGGGGAGCTGTCCCATCGTGCCCACCACCTCGGGATGCCCCTTGTGGCCGACGAGAATGATTTCGCGCTCCGCCTCGTGATGCCGCGCTGCTTCCATGTGAACCTTGGACACCAGCGGGCAGGTTGCATCGAGAACGAACATATTGCGGGCCTGTGCCGCTGCCGGGATGGCTTTGGCGACGCCATGTGCCGAAAAAATCACGGGCTGTGCGGTTTCAGGGATTTCGTCCAGTTCTTTCACAAAAACGGCGCCTTTAGCCCTCAATGACTCAACGACAAAACGGTTATGGACGATCTCGTGGCGGACATAGACCGGCGCGCCGAACTTCTGCAGGGCCTGCTCGACGATCTGGATAGCGCGATCGACACCTGCGCAAAATCCGCGCGGCGCGGCGAGTAGAAGTGTCAGCGGCGGCTTCGCGGATGCACAGCTATCTTGGTTAAGGGCAGACATGAAAGCGGAAAGTCCTTTGATTTCAGTAAGCCGGTCCGGGAAAGCCCTTGGACGGAGCGTGACGCCGATGCTACGGTGCTTTGGGAACATTACAAGGGGCCGGGATTCGGAACCTCGGGGGATGGCGTTGAAGATAACCGACATACCGCTCTCCCTTCGATCAGGGAAGCACTGGGCGCGCGCCTTCAAACTTGGCTCATACGTTGTATTGGCCACCGCGCTCAGCGGCTGCGGAATGTCGTCGCTGACATCAGGTCTCGGCGGCGGCATGTTCGGCGGCTCGTCGCAAAAAACAGATGTGGCAGCGGTTTCTGCCGACGAGCTGTTAGCGGCCGCCAAGAGCAACGATCCCAATTCAACTGGCAGCACGGCGGTGGGCGAAGTCGCAGCCGGGTGCCCACGGTTCACAGTCGCCCCGCGCGATAGCAATATCACTTTCTATGAACAAGGCCGGGCTGGCGATGGCCTCGCCATCATGCATCGCGGCGAGATCACCAAGACCGCGCGCGAGTGCCAGATCGAGCCGGGCCGCGTCACCGTCAAGTATGGCTTCTCTGGCCGCGTGCTGCTCGGACCCAAAGGCAAACCGGGCAACATTACGCTGCCGCTGAATGTCTCCGTTACCGATGCCAAGCGCGAAAAAATCGCCGCCGATACGGTCAAGGTCGAGGTCGCCGTCGGCACCGAAAAGCCGATCGGCTATTTCTCGGCCGTCCGTACTGTCACGTTCGTTGTTCCCGAAGGAACGCGTCCGGGCGAGTTCGAAGTCATCGTCGGTTTTGATGGTAAGGCTGCTGGCGCCGGTTGATAGCCTTCGTCTGTGTCAGCGATCGCAACACATAAAAAAACCGGGCATCACGCCCGGTTTATTTTATGTTTGATGTCTTTGATTGAGACAGCAGCTCAGTTGAGCTTGCCCTTCAAATCCCGGATCGACTGATCGATCAGCCCGTCACCCGTGGCGCCCGGCACCATGGCTTTCAAGATCTTCTCCGCCGCAGCCAGCGCCGTCTCTACAGCGGTGGCGCGAACTTCGCTGATGGCCTGGGCCTCGGCGCGGGCAATTTTTTCTTCTGCAAGTTTCGAGCGACGCTCAATGTTTTCAGCCAGCGCCTTGCGCGACTCTGCTGCCAAGGCCTCGGCTTCCCGCTTGGCCTGCTCGACGATGGTCTTGGCCTCGGTCTCGGCTTCAAGTGACTTCTTCTGATAGTCGGCGAGGAGGGCCTGAGCCTCTTCGCGAAGCTTGCGAGCTTCGTCCAGTTCTTTGCGGATACTATCGGCGCGTTCGTCGAGCATTTTGCCGACGATGGCTGGAACGCCATACCACAGCAGCAGGCCGACAAAGGCGAAGAAGGCAACAGCTACCCAGAACAGCGGCTGATTTGGGTCGAGAATTTCGAACATCTAAAACCTCACTCGCCGGCGACGGGCCGGAGTGCCTTTTTGATATCGTCTAGGCTGACATCCTGGCCGATGAGCTTGGAGATCACTGCACCAGCCGTTTCGGCAGCAATATCGCTGATTGCCGTCAAGGCTTTGGTCTTGGTCGCGGCGATCCGCTTTTCCGCATCCTGCAGTTTGGATGCGATCTGGGTCTCAACACGGGCCTTCTCGGCCTCGGTTTCAGCCCCGAGCTTATCGCGCGTTTGCTTGGCTATGCCAGACGCGTTCGAGCGCGCATCGCTGAGCGCCTTTTCGTATTCGGCGAGTGCCTTGTCGGTCTCGGACTTGAGCCGTCCTGCCGCGTCGATATCCCGCGCGATACGGTCCTTGCGTTCCGTGATCACCTCGCCGATGCGCGGCAGGGCAACCTTGGACATGATGAAGAACAGGGCCGCGAACGTCAGCACGAGCCAGAACAGCTGCGGCGTGAACGTCTCCGTGTTGAGCTGCGGCAGCCCCGACTTCTTCGCTTCATGGACTGCCTCCGCCGCCGCGGCTGCAAGCATTGTGATGCCAGCAAACATTCATCGCCTCCAGATTGCGTTATAAACGCCGTTCAAATCAACCGTAGAGGATGATCAGCGCGATCAGCAGGCCGAAGAGGCCCGTGGCTTCGGCGAGCGCGAAGCCGATGAGCAGGTTCGTGAACTGACCAGGTGCTGCCGACGGGTTGCGCATGGCGCCCGACAGGTAGTTGCCGAAGATGTTGCCGATGCCGATACCGGCGCCGATGAGGGCGCTGCACGCGAGGCCGGCGCCGATCATCTTTGCTGCTTGAAGTTCCATTTTTGTCTCCCTTTGCTTGGATCGTGTGTTTGAAAGCTGCGCATCCGGATGTCCGGATCAGTGGTGCATGTTGACCGCGTCGTTGAGGTAGATGCAGGTCAAAACCGTGAAGATAAGCGCCTGTAGGAACGCCACCAGGAATTCGAGGCCGGTGAATGCGACCATGAAGCCGAGGGGAGCGATTTTGCCCCACACCGGCAGGCTGACAGCGAATCCGGCGAACACTTTCAGCATCGTGTGGCCAGCCATCATGTTGGCGAAGAGACGCACGGAATGGCTGATGGGCCGGATGAAATAGGATATCAGCTCGATCGGGATGATGACCGGCATCAGCCACAGCGGTACGCCATCGGGCACGAACAGCTTCAAGTAGCCAAAGCCGTGCTTGGCGAAGCCGATCAGCGTCGCCGTCAGCCAAACCATGGCCGCAAGAGCAAACGTCACGATGATGTGGCTGGTGACCGTGAAGGTGCCAGGGACCATGCCCAGCAGGTTCAGCACCAGAATGAAAATGAAGATCGAGAATACCCAGGGGAAGTATTTCATCCCGTCTTCGCCGAGGTTCTCGCGAACCATGCTGGCGATGTATTCGTAGATGATTTCTGCGGTCGATTGGAACCGCGACGGCACCAGGGCGCGATTGCGCATCGCTGCGATCAGATAACCGCAAATCAGCGCGAGTGCGATGAGCATGAACGCGGACGCGTTCGTGAAGGAAACGTCGTATCCAAACAGGTCGAGATGCTTGATCGTGCTGATCTCGAACTGCTCCATGGGGCTGTGATGCCCGCCCCCATGTTCGCCTTCTGCCGCCAAGGTTTCCCCCTACCTATTCATCGTCGTCGTTATCGGCCACAGCTGGAGCAGCCATTTGCGAGGCTTCGTTCTCCGCCTGTGCCTTCTGCGCGGCCCGGATCACATTGAGGAGACCCGCGGCAAAGCCGAGAATGACTAGCAAAACCATCAACCACGGCGCCGTACCGAACTGCCGGTCCAGGGCCCAACCAAGAACTCCGCCGACTGCCACGCCGACAATCAACTCGCCCGCGTAGCGAAATGCCTGCCCATAGGCAGATTTGCGGGCGCGTTCGGCTGCTTCATCGACAACACCCCGCCGCGCGTTGACGGCGTCGAGCTTTTTGCCGATGTCGGCTGACCGCTGACGAATAGCCTCGCGTTCTTCCGGGCTGATCTGGCCGTGTCCTGCGTCATGACTGGGGCCTTGATCCTTGCCGTCTGCAGACATGGCAAAACCGTCCAGTTAAAGCGGGAAATATTGACACGTCAGGGTAGCAACGCGCCGGACCATAGATAGGGGGTCTGGGGGTGTCAAGGAATTGGACCCCGCGCGCCACACCTCCAGGGTACGGCGAAACCGCGCAGGGGAAACCCCGATAAAAAGCAGTGTTTTTAAACCGCTTCTTGGAAGCTCTGGGCGGTCTGGAGATCGACGGAGACGAGCTGCGAGATGCCCTTTTCAGCCATGGTCACGCCGAACAGCCGGGTCATGCGCGCCATGGTCATGGGGTGGTGGGTGATGACCAGGAAGCGGGTCGCGGTTTCAGCGGCCATCTGCTCCATCAACCGGCAGAAGCGTTCGACGTTGGCATCGTCCAGCGGCGCGTCAACTTCGTCGAGCACGCAGATCGGCGACGGGTTGGTCAAGAACACCGCGAAGATCAGCGCCAGGGCCGTGAGCGTTTGCTCGCCGCCCGAGAGTAGCGACAGCGTCGCCGGCTTCTTGCCGGGCGGCTTGGCGATGATTTCAAGCCCGCCCTCGAGCGGATCTTCCGGGCTTTCGATCATTTCAAGGCGGGCTTCGCCGCCGCCAAACAGATGCATGAACAAGCGTTCGAAGTGGCCGTTGACGATCTTGAATGCGTCGTCGAGCCGGACTTTACCTTCCTTGTTGAGCTGGCCAATAGCGCCGCGCAGTTTGGCGATGGCCTGTTCGACGTCGCCGCGTTCAGCCGTCATGCTGTCGAGCTGGGCTGACAACGTCGCCAAGTCTTCGTCGGCCTGCAGATTGACGCCGCCGAGGCGCTCGCGATCAGCCTTGAGGCGCTGCAACTGGCGGTCGATATCAGCCAGCAGCGGCAATGCCGCGCCCGGCGCAAGAGCGGCCAGCGACAAGCAATTCTCCGGCGCAACCTCGAAGGTTTCGCGGATGCGGCGGGCTTCGTCCTGTCGCCTCTGACGCGCGGCTTCGAGCTTGGTTTCGATGCGGGCTTTGGCTTCGCGGGCGCTGGAAACTTCGGTCTGCGTCGCGCGCAGCGTTTGCGTCGCCGTGCGCACCGCGTTTTCGGCTGTCGTCAGCGCATCGGCTGCGGATGAGCGTTCGCCAGCGGCGCGGGAAAGTTCAGACGATAGCGTATTGCGCTGCTTGGTGATTTTTTCTGGCAAGCCCGCGTAGGTTTCGAGCTCCGCCTTGGTTTCTATAAAGCGGCTGTCCAGCGCCGCGACCTGATCCTCGGCGCTCTTTTGCCGGCCCTGCCAGCGCGCAAGGTCGGCCGTGGCGTGACGGATGCGTTCGGAGCGGATCTGGCGGTCGCGCTCCAAGCCGCCGAGTGTGACGCGGGCCTCTGAAACGTCGCGGCGGGCTTGTTCGGCGCCGGCTTGTGCGGCTTTGAGCTGCGGTTCGAGGTCCTCGCCCTCACTCATCGTCACAATATGGGCTTCGATCGCGACGTGGCGCGATTGGGCCGTGGTCAAATCTTCGTCCGAGCGGGCACGCTGGGCGGTGACGGCAGCGAGACGCGTTTCGCTCTCGCGTGCCAGCCGGTCCATCACGGTCAGCTGCTGTCGGACCTGCGCCAGTTCGGTTTGCTTGTCGCGCCAGAGCTGACGCAACGCCCGTTCCTCGGCCTCGGCGCGGGACGCCGCTTCCGCACTCGCGCGTTCGGCGTCGATCGTGTCCTTGGCCTGCGCCAGAACCTCTGCGGCCCGGCGATCGAGTTCGAGCAATCGGTTCTTGTGAGCCAAGCGCTGAGCTGCAGGCGTCACGCCGTCGGCTGCGGCGACAAAGCCGTCCCATCGCCACAGGTCGCCTTCGCGTGAGACGAGGCGCTGGCCGGGTTTCAAATGCGGTTGCAGACGGGCGCCGTCGGCGCGCGCGACCACGCCGATCTGGCGTAGGCGGCGGGCGAGTTCCGGCGGGGCCTCGGCGTGCATGACCAGCGGTTCGGCGTCGGCTGGCAGCGCGTTGTCTTCGGACCCGACATCCATGCGCCGCCAGTGGATGCTGGCTTCCGGTGCAAGGGGGGCTTCGAGATCGTCGCCGAGGGCAGCGCCAAGCGCCGTCTCGTATCCAGGCGAGACGCGAATATGATCGACGGCGGGCGTAAAATCGCCCTCGTTCGCGGGGAGGAGCAATTTCGCGATCGTCTCGCGCTCGGTTGAAAAGGCGTTGGCGGCAAGCCGGACGCGGGCGGCTTCATCGCGCCGCGTCCGCGCCTCTGCTTGTAGCGTTTTCGAGGCTTCTTCGGCGGCGACGGCCTTGGTTTCGATGCCGGTGATATCATGGGCGAGCGTCAGCCCGCGTTCGTGAACCTCGGCAAGTTTATCCGCTTCGGGGGCTATCTCCGTGATCTCGCGGATTTGTCCGTCAAGCGCCAAGAGCTGGCGCGTAATCTTGCCAACGATGTCCTTGCGGTCGGTCAATTCGGCTTCGAGGCTTCTGAGTTTGGCCCGGGCTTCGGCGGCGCGATGCGTGACTTCGGCAAAGTTGGCGTCGGTCTCGATGCGCTTCTCGTCGGCGGCCTCCAGCTCTTTGCGTGCTGCATCTTCCTGAGCGGAAGCCCCGCTCTCGGCCTCGCGGATGGCGCTGAGATCGGCGTCGAGGCGGGCGAGCGTGTCCTTGGCTTCGGCGATAAACCCGCTTTCGCGCGCAATGTCGGTTTCGAGCTGCTTGGCCCGGGCGTCCAGCTCGTGGGCGCGCATCGCCGACCGTTCGGCTTCGCGGTCGAGATTCTCCTGCTCGATTTTGAAGCGCGCGACGATGGCTGCTTTCGTCGCCTCGCCGTCACGCAGCGGCGGCACGGTTTCGGCCAGGCGCAGCTCTTCGGTGAAGGCTTTGCTTTCGGCTTCCGTCGCTGCGCCAAGCCGCGTCAAGGCGTCCGTCAGGCTTGATTCTTCGGTCGTAACGGTCACCTGCGCGTCCTCCCACGCCAGATGCAGGACGAGGGCTTCGCTCTGGCGGATCTCGGCCGAAATTTCCTTGTATCGCCGCGCTTGACGCGCCTGGCGCTTCAATGACTCTGCTTGGCTTGCGAGCTGCCCCAGAACATCGCTGAGACGCTCCATGTTGCCTTCAGCCGCCCTGAGCCGCAGTTCGGCTTCATGGCGGCGCGTATGCAGCCCTGCGATGCCGGCCGCGTCTTCGAGAATGCGGCGGCGCTGCTCGGGCTTGGCATTGACGATTTCGCCGATTTGGCCCTGTCGCACGAGGGCTGGTGAGCGTGCGCCGGTCGCTGCGTCCTCGAACAGAACTTTGACGTCGCGGGCGCGGACTTCGCGGCCGTTGATGCGGTAGGCCGATCCGGCTTCGCGCTCTATGCGGCGTGTGATTTCGATTGTGTCGCTGCCGTTGAATTCGGCGGGCGCCAAGCGCTCGGCGTTGTCGAGAAACATCGTGACTTCGGCGATTGTGCGTTCGGGCCGCGTGGCCGTGCCGGAAAAGATCACGTCGTCCATGGCGGCGGCGCGCATGGATTTGTGCGAGGTTTCGCCCATTACCCACCGAAGCGCTTCGAGCAGGTTGGATTTGCCGCAACCGTTCGGGCCGACGACACCGGTGAGGCCCGGTTCGATCACGAGTTCTGTCGGTTCAACGAAGGATTTGAAGCCGAGAAGCCGGAGCCGCGTAATTCTCATGTCGATGTAGTCCTTGAGAGGCCGAGGACGCGTGAACTGTTGAACGCGAAACGGCTTATGGCAGCGCGACGCTCTGCTATCGCGGCAGAGTCGGCGTCGCTGCCGCGGTTGGCACCGAACCCGAAAGCTGCGGCTCTACGAGTGCTCGAATGTCCGCCATCGTCAGCTCTTTTTTAATGAGCTTGCCGCCGACAAAGAAATTCGGCGTGCCGACGATGCCGAGCTTGCGCCCGCGGTCCTTCACCCACTTCAAGTTTTCGATCATGCCTTGATTCTCGCGGCAGGCGTCAAACTGGGCGCGCTTCATCCCCACCTGTTCTGCGACGGCGAAAATCGGGTCGAGACGGACTTCCTGGGAAACCCAGGACGACTGCTGCTCCAGGTATTTGCCATAGAGCTCCAGGTACGTCTCCGGGGCCGCACAGCGTAGCGCAATGGTGGCATTGCCGGAGGTCTTGCCGATCGGAAACTCGCGCAGGATGTAGCGGACCTTGCCGGTGTCGATGTAGGTGCGTTTCAGCTCGGGAAACGTCGCTTTGTGGAAGTTCCGGCAGTGCTGGCAGGTCAGCGATGCGTACTGCACGATCGTGACCGGCGCGTCAGCGCGGCCCCACGACGCCTCTCGCAGCGGGCTCGGCGCCATGATGTCGGCAATCGTGGGGTTTTCGATGACCTCCCGGCCGCCAACAGGCTTAGCTGTCGGGTCGGCCAAGGGGTTCTGGGTCTCGTCTTTGAGGTCTGCCGTGATTGACGGATACGCGGCGCCCGCCGCCGATCCATCCTTCGACAGGCTGGCGACCGGCGGCAAGCCGTCGGCGCCGCACCCATTGAGCCCTAGGCTCAATCCGAGAGCCAGCCCGGCAACGCAAACGCGGACCAGAAAAGTCGCCACGAAAGCCCCTTTTGTCGCTCTATCTTCCGGCCAGAAGCGGCTCGATCACCTTGTCAAAAGCGGCGACCGTCGGCGTTTCCGTCAGGCGCTTGCCGTTGATAAAGAACGTCGGCGTCGAGGTGATCCCGAACGTCTGGCTGGCGCGTGCGCGCTGGGCCGTGATCTGGTCCAAGAGCTTCTGATCGGTCAGGCACTTGTCGAAGCTTTCCTGCGTGAAGCCTGCCTGCTTGGCGATATCAAACAGCTTCGGCACTGGATTGCCGTTGGTGAAGGCCCAATCGGCCTGTTTGGCATAAAGGGTTTCGACCATCGGGAAGGTCTTGTCTCCGCCGCTGCAGCGCGCCAGCATCGACGCAGCCGACGCCAAATTGTCGAGCGGGAACTCGCGCATAATGAAGCGCACTTTGCCGGTGTCGATGTACTTGGTTTTAAACTCGGGGAAGACTTTGGTGGCGAAATTGGCGCAGTGGCCGCAGGTCATGGACGCGTATTCAACCACGGTAATTTTCGCGTCCGCCGACCCGATCGCGACGTCAGCAAGATCGCCGGGTTTCATCAGTTCTTCGACGGGGACTTCGGCTGGGCCCGTCTTTTTCTCAGCAAAGCTGAGGTCCGCAGAGGCAACCCAAAGTCCAAACGTGGTGGCGAGTGCCAGGCTGGCCGCCAAAAGTGCGCGGTGCGATGTGCTGATGGCGTTTTTAGACTGAGTATCGTCGGTCAAGTGCGGCTCCTCTACAGGTCATCGGTGCCGCCCCGGATTGTCCATCGTCGATGGGCGCGGCTCTTTTGGTTCCGCCTAACATGGAACCGATACCCGATTAAGGCAAATCTGCTCTGAATGGCAACTGAATGGGCCATTGATGCGATTGCGAGGCCGATCGGTGGCGGGTTAGCGGCGGGTGCGCTCTGCCGCGATGCTGGCCCACAGTCCTGTGAGCGCCGTCTTGAGCCCGGTCACCGCGATTTTTTCAAGTTCAGGCGGGGGCACAGGCGCGACGTCGCAGGGTAGCGCGTCCGGGCTGGAGGCGGGTTGCCGGCGTGACGGGTGCTGCGTCAACGGAGCTTGGACAATCTTGAGACTGGCGATGGCCCGGTAGCCGAAATAGCGGTTGATACGGTCGATGATTTCGCCAACGCGGTATTCGACATCGAGGGCCCGGGCTGGGTC
This sequence comes from Hyphomicrobium sp., assembly GCA_031378895.1. Taxonomy (GTDB): domain Bacteria; phylum Pseudomonadota; class Alphaproteobacteria; order Rhizobiales; family Hyphomicrobiaceae; genus Hyphomicrobium_B. Next base: position 108,308 of record JANNEP010000036.1, on the reverse strand, counting down.
GACGCGCAAAACCAGGGTCGCTCCGTCTGCCGCGCCGGAGCTTTCGCTCTGGTCCCGGGCGGTGTGTCCGCGCGGCCACTTGATGCGTTCCGGCTCGGTGAAGGCTGCCAGATCGGCCCCGGCGACGCGTCCCCAGGCCGTCATGATCTCGGCGCTGTGAAATCCGTATTTCTCGAAGGCTTTAGCCGCGAGCTTGGGGATGAAACTTCCAGCCGCTCGGGCCGAACTGGTCACGGTTTTGCGCTGGTCGGGCGGCAAGGCCCGGGCGGGCGGCCAGTCTTTTTTAGTCAGCATTTTGTTGTCAGCATCTTGCGCGTGTTCCGTCAGTCGCGTTTCAGCTTTCGCAATCGAGGTCTAGCATCTCAGAACCGATTCGGAAGTCCCAGGCGTACATATGCGTGGGGGACGCATGATTGGGGATCGCATGGGCGCGTCAGCACAACAGCATTTGCCGCTCCGGCCTGCGGGGGCAGTGACGGTCGCCGCGTTGCTCGCGTGGTATGACGCCAGCCGCCGCGATTTGCCGTGGCGCTACGGTCCAGGCAAAAAGGCTGATCCCTATCGCGTGTGGCTATCGGAAATCATGCTGCAGCAAACGACGGTCAAGGCTGTTATTCCCTACTTCGAAAAATTCGTTAGCCGCTGGCCCACGGTCACGCACCTTGCCGCGGCGTCGCAAGAAAGCGTGCTGCAGATGTGGGCCGGGCTCGGCTACTATTCGAGGGCGCGCAATCTCAAAAAGTGCGCCGATGCCGTCGTTCGCGATCACGGCGGCAATTTTCCAGCGTCCGAGCAGGCGCTGCTGGCACTGCCGGGGATTGGTCCCTATACGGCTGCCGCGATTGCCGCCATCGCCTTTGGTCACAAAGCAACGCCGGTCGATGGCAACGTCGAGCGCGTGGTGTCGCGGCTCTTTGCCGTGCGCCAGCCGTTGCCGTCGGCCAAGCCGGAGATCAAGCGCTTGGCGGCGACGTTGACACCGGCTCGCCGCGGCGGCGATTTCGCGCAGGCCATGATGGATCTCGGTGCCCAAGTCTGCACGCCGAAGCGGCCGTCGTGCCTGATGTGTCCCCTGCAGCAGGACTGCGCCGCCAACGCCCGTGGTCTCGCGGCAGTCCTGCCTCTCAAAATCGCCAAAGCGGCGCGCCCCGTTCGCTATGGCTTTGCGTTCCTCGTCTTACGCGAGGATGGCCGCGTGCTTCTGCGCCAGCGACCCGAGGCCGGGCTGCTCGGCGGCATGCTCGAAGTGCCGTCAACGCCGTGGAGCGATGATTTTCCGCCGCTGAAGGAGGCGCTGCGTTCTGGCCCAGTGACGGCGGACTGGTGGCAGGTGCCGGGCACGATTGTCCATGTGTTCACGCATTTTAGGCTTGAACTGACGGTCTATCGCGCGCTCGTGCCAGGCGACGCCGGTTTGACCTTCTGGGCTGAACAAGACCGCTGCCGCTGGGTCAAGCGCCGCGATCTTCCCGCCCAGGCGCTACCGAGCGTCATGAAAAAGATCATTGCCCACGGTCTGACCGGGATGTGAGCTGCGCCGTCGTTAGTATGCGATCGTCGCGATGATCGTGTCGGAGTAGATCCCGGCCGGCGGTGTCGATTGCTGCGGCACACGGCCAAAGACGGGTATCGGCTGCGAAAAGCCTGTGCCGGACCCGCTCATGTCATTGACGCCCGCACTCGATCCCCAGGCGAGCGATCGCGCGGCGTCCCGGTACAGGCCGTAGGTCAGTTCATTGCTGCCCTGGCGCATCTTGCGCAACGTAGGATTGGTCGCTCCGGTCAGTCCGCCATTCAGCGTGATGGTGTAGGGCGTCGAGGCGCTGCACCGGGTCGTCAGCGTCGAGCTTGCATTGACCGCGCTCGACGTTGCCGGAATATCGCCGAAGCTCATCGCGCTCGCGGAAAGTGTGCAGACGTCGATGGCGGTCGCCGTGACCGTGAACGGCGTTGGCGTTTGATTGGTGGTGCCGATCGCGGCACATGATCCTACAATGGCGTAGGCGTAGGATGCCGTCGCGTGCCCGGCGAAGGATGACATGTAAGTGCCGGATGGTTGGCTCTGCTGACCAGCGGAGACTTGCCCGTAAAGTATTCGGTCTGCGGTGCCGTTGCCGAGAACGTTAAGCGCCACGTCGATCGGCGCAGGCTGATACGTGCCCGAGAGGGCTGAGCCCCAGACAATCGTGTGCGCCGCATCTTGGTAGAGATTGTAATTGAGCAGGTTGCTGGCGAGCAGCAGGGTGCGCGGCGCGCCGCTCGGGTTTGCGCCACCAGTGCCCGCGCCGATGTTGGCGCAAACACGGACTGTGTTGAGAGAGAGGCCACTGCAGCTGACGTGAATGTTCGAGGTGGTTGGATATGTGGTATTGGCCGTGAGGTCGATGTTGCCGAAGCTTTGCGATCCAATCGTGACGGTGCACGTCTGAGCCGCTGCGGGTGCAGGGGCCGCAATTGCAACCACTGCAAACATCGTAGCCCAAATCAGTGCACATGAGATGGCGCGGGTCATTGGCAAACCTCTGGTCCGATGATGGGCTGAATGTCGCTGGTCTGTTCGAACGAAAATTGCGCCGTGCACTCACGGTCGTTGGCCGTCACGCGGATCATATTCACGGCGCCTAGACCTTTGATGAAAGCCTGTCCGTCGTAGCCGACGATGAAGGGCTCGTCAGATCCCTCAAGACGGCCATCCGAACCTGCGGGCAGGAAGGCGCCGTCCGCGCTCTTGAGAATAACGATGGCGCTGGGGCGCGCCTGCTTGACGTCGAAGTTGACGTAGACGCCGCTCTTGAAGCCGGGTGTCACGTAGTCGAGCGTGGACGCAATCTCGGCATTGATGGGCAGGTCCATCGGGTCGATGGCGACCTTGTTTTTCTGATAGGCGTTGAGGTTCGGGATCAGGATCTTGCCGTCGTCGTTGGTCGTGCCGACGACCACGTTCTCGCGCTGAACTCTGACGCCGGGCGCGTGAGCATCGACGACGGCAAAGCTATCGTCGATGCGGTTGGCCAAGTAGACATCTCCGCCGAGAATGGCGATTGATCCCTCGACTTCGGCGGCGCCGCGAACGCCTGTTTCGTCTTGGCGGACGCTAGCCTCAACGCGAGCCCCGGACATTCGGTGGCCGACCGCCGCAGTACGATAGGCCGTGCCACCCTCGTAGTCGCGGATGCGCCAGCCCCAGCTTCCGGCTTCCTGGCCGAGTGCTTTGTTGGCTTCGACGTGAACCGACAGATCATCCTTGCGGGCAGCGAGCGCCGAACTGATCGAGACGCCGTCATCGAGCGGCACGTTGACGCCAAGATAGACGCCGGTTTGATCGGTATCGCTCAAATCGGTGTAGCCGGTCGCGTACATACTTGCGTTGGCGATCAGCGGACGCGAATAGGTCGCGGTCACGAAATTACTGGTTGCGCCCGTTTCCGGTTCATAGCGCAGGAACGTCGCGCTCAGCGTCGATTTATCGAACGCGATCGGCAGGCTCATCGTGATCGCATCGATGGCGCGCGGTGGTTCCAAGCTGAACACGCCGTTGCCGAACCCTGGCACGTTGAGCGTTTTTGTGGTCAAGCGGACGCGATCGCTGCGTGCGGTAAGCGACGCGAGATCGTCGTAGTCGCCGAACGCGTGCTGCGCCCGGGCATGAATGCTAACCGGGCCTATCTTGGTTTCAAAGCTGCCGTAGACCTGCGTGCCCGTCCCTTGATCGGATGAGCTGGCACTAAGAGCCGCTCCGATGATGCTGGACTCGAACGCGCGTGCGGCAAAGCCGGCGCCGCCGTTTACCAGGCCGTCACCGGCTTCGCCGTGCGTTTCGGCCGTCAGCCAATCCGTCACGCCAGCCCTCAGCGCAAGCGATGCAAAGGGCGTATCTGCGTATGCGAAACTTTCAATGCCAAAGCCGCGGCGGGGCAAACCGCCCTCCACTGAAAAGTCGTAAAGCCCCGGGCGCAAAAGCCGGGGCGACGTGTAGAACGACAATGATTGAACGCTTTCGCGACCGGCGGCGTCTCGGGTGACGACTTGGGCCACCCCCGAGCCCGATATCGATGGAATGTTGTCGATTTGATAGGGGCCTGCGCCCACCTGCTGCGAGTGGGTTTTCACGCCGTTGACGAACACATCGACTGTCGATGGCACCGCCGCCGATCCGCTGACGGCCGGAAGCGGCGACGTGACGAGATCAGGGCGGATCGCAAATGTGCGTTGCGCCTGGACGCCGCCAAGCCGGATCGGCCGTGACCAGCCGACGCCGCCAGAGATCACATCGCCGCCGCGCCAGGTGACGAGGTTCTCGTCATCTGAAAATGTGTAGGTGGTCTCGAGCCGGAGCGCATTGGTCTCCTCGGCAAGCGTCACGCCGACAATTGCCGTTTGATTGAAAACGCCGAGCGGTGAGATAAGCCGCGCATCCAGCGATGCGTTGATGCCGGAAAAACTGCCGCCGTTGATTTGCGAAAGGCCGTCTTCGCCACCGAGGGCTCCAAAGACGGCATAGTTGAGCACCGCGCCGTAGTCCGCAGGTGAGGTTTTGCCTTCCGAATGTTCGCCGCGGGCATCGTAGAGTTTGCGGGCGCGCTGTTCGTCGCCGGCTTCTAACGCGATGGCCTGCTTCTGCTCGTCATAGACGTAGCTGAGCCCGGCGATGCTATCGAGGGCTACGAGTTCGCTATCCGGCACGGCACTAGCAACGCTGATGCCAAGCTCGCGCAGCTCGCTGGCGGGCGACGCAAAACGGCCGTCGCCGGCGTCAGTAAAACGCGCGATGAGATTTGTTTTCTGGCCGTTGATCGAGACGTCGAGCTGGTATTCCCTGGGCGCAAGTTGCTGCTCATCGGCCGCCGCAATCAACGGCAGCGCGAGAACGGCAACAAACGCGATGGCTAAAAGATCAGCGAGCCGCTTCGGGAAGTATGCGCGCATTTATGGGCCCAAGATCACCTCGAGCCGTGATTTGCAGCGGAGTGCCCGCGCTCTGCACCAGTCCCGGAGCTACCCAACTCTTGCTTGAACGCGCGAGTACATATCCTGCCAAGCCCTTGGCAATCGTCACCGGTTTGCCCTTGCCATCGCTGATCTGAAGGTCAGCGAGGCGGACGCGGCGCGTGCCAGTGTTGGTGGCAGACACAAAAGTTTTGCCGTTACGGGTTTGCGATGACCACGCGAGGTTCGGGGCTCCGCCGTCCTTGGTCATGAAAAAGACAGGGACGGAATAGCGGAACGCCATTGCCACCGACCGGTTCGGCAGGTTGGTGCGGTCAGGAATTTCATCAACAACGAGGCGATAGGTTTCTTCGGCAATGACCGGCTGCTTAGAAACGCGCACAACGCGGACGACATAATTTGTCTTGGGCTGAAGCGTCGCCATTGGCGGGCTTGCGACGACGCCGGTTGCCGGATCGAGGCGCTCTTCGCCGTTGACCAGGCACCAGCGGTAAACGCGGATCTGGGCTTTGAGCGGCGCGTCGCCTGGATTGTTGAGCGTGAGCGTCGTTGCGGCGCCTGGTGCCGTCACTTCGAGTGAGGTCGGAGAAACTTGAAGGGAGGCAGCGAAGCCTGATGCCGGTGCCGCAATCAGAGATAAGGCAGTGCTGAAGGCGGCAAACGTCAATCGCATGGATAGGCTCCGCTGCTCTCTAGAGATTAGTACTGAAGCGTCACGACGAGGGTGTCAGTGTAGGTGCCGACCGGCGGCGTCGACTGCGACAGGATCGCGCCATAGACCGGGAAGTTCACGGCGCTTCCAGTGCCCGTGCCCTGACCGTTGTTGACGCCGTTGATGGCTGAATATGGCAGCGTGCGAGCCGCGTCGGTGAAGACTTCGTAGTTCAAGAAATTGCCGCCTGAAGCCATGCGGCGCACTGAACCGGAGGCGTTGCCACCGAGATCCATGCCGATGAGATAGTCAACGCCGCTCGTGCAGTCGACCGACAGATCTTGCGTCTGGTTGATCTGGCTGCTCGCCGAGACCTGAGTACCAAAATCGAGCGTTGCGGCAGACGTCAACGTGCATGTGCCAGTAATCTGCGCGGCGACGTTAAAGTTCGAAGTGACCTGTGCGGCCGAGGCGCTGCTAGACGCAAGCGCTAAACCGGCAGCGGCAATGAATGCTACTTTCTTCAACATAGGGATACCCTTTCATGACTCTTACAAGAGACTAGAACTTGAAGAGGCACCAAGAAGCCGTACGCTGAAACAAGCGGCTCGCTGACTGCCAACCTCGACACGGGCTCCACCTGGAACCCAGCTGGCAGATTACGGGACGGTCCTAAACGGTCAGTTAAAGTCTAGAGTTTTTGGAATATCATTTTCGCTCTTCGATTTATGCGGGCGCGGAGGAAATCCGCCGCCACGCGGACCGCGCTTCATTGAAAAAATAAAGGATTTGTTTACTCGGCGGCTTCGGCAAGCGGCCGGCGCGACAAGCCAAGCTGGCGTTTGGCTTCGTCTCTGAGGAGGTCAATCGGCTTCAAAGTACCCTCGGCTTCGAAATGCCAGTAGGTCCAGCCGTTACATGCGGCCTTGCCTTGCACAATGGCGCCAAGGCGATGGATCGAGGCCTGATTGCCGGCGTGCATCAACGTGCCGTCGGCCCGAACCTCGGCGCGGAATTTCCGGCGAGAGTCGAAAAGTTTTTGTCCCGCTTCCAAAATGCCGAGTTCCAAGATCGTCCCGAACGGCACCCGCGGCTCGGCCCGCTTCGACGGCAGCGTATCGATGGCATCAAGGGGGAGTGGCACAACTTTGGCGATGCGCTCTTCGGCGGCACGCGCGTAATCGGGATCGCGTTCGATGCCGATAAAGCGTCGGCCGAGACGCTTGGCGACGGCGCCCGTCGTGCCGGTACCGAAAAACGGATCGAGCACGACATCGCCAGGGTTGGTGCAGCCAAGCAGGATGCGATGCAAGAGGGCTTCGGGCTTCTGCGTCGGGTGCGCCTTGCGGCCGCCGTCGTCTTTCAGGCGCTCTGGCCCCGAGCAGATCGGAAACAGCCAATCTGAGCGCATCTGCAGATCGTCGTTCGAGGCTTTCAAGCTCTCATAGTTGAACGTGACGCGCGATTTCTGCTGTTTGCCAGCCCAGATCAACGTCTCGTGGGCGTTGGTGAAACGCTTGCCGCGGAAGTTCGGCATCGGGTTGACTTTGCGCCAGATGACATCGTTCTGAATCCAGAAGCCGAGGTCCTGCATCGCTGAGCCGAGGCGGAAGATGTTGTGATACGAGCCGATAACCCAGATGGCCCCATCGGGTTTCAGGATGCGGCGGCACTCCGTCAGCCAGGCGTGGCAAAACGCATCATAAGCTGCAAAGTTCTGGAACTTGTCCCAATCGTTATCGACGCCATCGACGCGGGTGTTGTTGGGGCGCAGCAGATCGCCAGCGAGTTGCAGATTGTAGGGCGGGTCGGCAAACACGAGATCGACGCTGGCGCTCGCGAGCTTGCGCAGCTCATCGATGCAATCGCCGACCAGAATAGACCCGGCCGCAACGCGGACTTTGGCGCCCCTTAAACTCATGACAACGCAACCCACTCAAAAACAACGGACTGAGGCAACGGCCTCGAAGTTGGGCGCGAGGCGCTGACCTTTCACGTCGCTTGTACAGGGTGAGCGGGGCGGTTGGGTAGAGGCTATTCTCGACCTGGCCGCTGCAAGGCGAAATATTCAATACTTGAATCGACAACTCGAATTTGGCGCGTGAGGTGAGCGCCATTGACCGCGCTCGAGGCGTGAGCCGGAAGCCACCGCATTCTGCGGCAGATGTCTGTCGCATACAATTCTTCCATCAAGCCTCATGCGGATTTTCGGCAACCGGGATTTGGAAGTAACCGTCACGGCGGAAGCCGAGATTGCGGACAACCCCGTCGAAATCGCGCTGGTGCTCGACAATACGGGTTCAATGGAAGGCGATAAGCTGGCCGCATTAAACACGGCAGCAAAAGACCTCATCGATAAAGCGTTCGAGACCCCGGGTGCAGATCAGAACGTGAAGATCAGCATCGTGCCGTTTGCCGAATATGTTAACGTCGGGCAAGCCAATCGCAACGCGCCGTGGATGTCAGTCGGGCTTGATGGATCATCAACTCAAAATGTATGTGAAGACATAGAACCAGCGACGGTCGTCCCGGGTAGATGCCAAGACGTTGACGTCAATTATGACGACGATGGAAAAAAGAAGAAGAAAAAGAAGAACCAGTGCGACTATACCTACGGGCCACCCGTCAATCAGTGCAGCGATGTAACCACCACGACGGCCTGGAACGGCTGTGCAGGCTCACGTGCCTATCCGCTCAACGTCCAAGACGGGTCCTATTCGAGCAAAGTGCCGGGCGTTTTGGATGTTAGTTGTCACGGTGAGATTACCCCGCTGACCAATCAGAAAGACACGGCCAAGACTGCGATCGACGCAATGTGGGCGAGTGGCAACACTTACCTTCCTGCAGGTTTGATATGGGGATTGGCGACGCTGTCATCTGAGGCTCCTTACAATCAGGCGCAAACGGCAGTGAACGGCAACAAGGTCCGGAAAATTATGGTGCTCATGACCGATGGGGAAAATACCATCTCCCCAAGTGGCGCTGCCGATGGGCGTCATGACGCTACTGATACGGCACAAGCCAACATGTACACGTCAGAGCTGTGCACCAACATTAAGGCAGCGAAGGTCGAAATCTACACCGTGGCGTTTGAAGTGAACGACCCTACGATTAAGCAAATCCTGGAAGACTGCGCGTCGGCATCAAACAAATACTTTGACGCTGCCAATGCCAGCGACCTCTCGGTAGCATTCGAGAAAATCGCCGCTGATTTTGCACCCCTGCGGTTAACACACTAAATCAATCCAAGAGCGAATTGCACCGGTTTAAATGAGCGCCTGTGCAGCGCGCACGCGCCGAGACGCTGAATGGCGGCTTGATGTTCCGGCGTTCCATAGCCCTTGTGACGCTCAAACCCATAGCCCGGAAAGTCGCGCGCGAGCGCGATCATGATGCGGTCGCGCGTGACCTTGGCGATGATGGACGCGGCGGCGATCGACAGACACTTGGCGTCGCCTTTGACGATGGTGCGCGTAGCGATCCCGAGGAGGGGCGCCCTGTTGCCGTCGACGAGCACGAGGCGCGGTCTCGATTTCAACTGGCTCACGGCCACGCTCATAGCCCACAGCGTCGCGCCGAGGATGTTGTCGCGGTCGATGCGATCGATATCGGCGATGCCGACGCCGACATCTGCGACCTTGATAATGCGATTATAGAGAAACGCCCGGCCCTCCTCGTCGATGACTTTGCTGTCATCGATGTTGGCTGGAATGCGCTCAGGGTCGAGGATGACGGCGGCGGCGACGACCGGCCCGGCCCATGGACCGCGGCCAGCTTCATCGACGCCGGCGACAGGGCCCGAGCCAAGCTGCAGTTCTGCGGCCTCGAGTTCAAACGTCGGAGTGAAGCGCGAATCGGCGATTTTCATGGGGCCAGTGATCACCCTCGCGCGGGTGCTGTCAAAACAGCGGCAATTGTTCTCCCATCACATTTGGCCCCACAGTTGGCCGGATAAACAGATCGGTGCGTAGCGCAACGCGCTCCTGGCCAAGCCCAAGCCGCTTGCGGGCGAGCTTAAATCGCATGGCGATCTGATCGGCGTAGGCTCCGCTGCCGCGCTGGCGGTGGCCGAAGGCTGCCACGTAGTCCTTGCCGCCATGCATCGAGCGCAGCAGTGACATGACGCGGCCTGCGCAATCGGGAAATTCCTGTGCCAGCCATTCCCGGAACAGGTCCTTGAGTTCGAGTGGCAACCGCAGAGCCACATAGCCTGCGTCGCAGGCGCCAGCCGCGTGCGCGGCCTTCAGGATTGGCTCGATCTCGTGATCGGTGAGACCCGGAATGACCGGCGCAACCATGACAGTAACAGGGATGCCGGCGCCGCTGAGCTTACGCACGGTCTCGAGCCGCTTTGCTGGAGTCGGGGCGCGGGGTTCCATGGCGCGGGCGATCCTGCGGTCGAGCGTCGTGATCGAGATCGCAACTTTGGTAAGGCCTTTTGCAGCCATCGGGGCGAGTATATCGACATCACGGGTAACGAGCGCAGATTTGGTGACGATGCCAACGGGGTGGTTGGTGCGCGACAGCACCCCAAGAATTGCGCGCGTGATTCCACGGTCGCGCTCGATCGGCTGATAGGGATCGGTATTGGACCCGAGCGCGATCGTTTCGGGGCGATAACTGGGATGCGCCAGCTCATACTCCAAGAGTTGGGCGGCATTGGGCTTGGCGTAGAGCTTGGTTTCGAAATCGAGGCCTGCCGAATGGCCGAGATAGCAGTGCGACGGCCGGGCGTAGCAATAGATGCAGCCGTGTTCGCAACCACGATATGGGTTGATCGAGCGGTCGAAGGAAATATCGGGGCTGTCGTTGCGCGCAATGATACTGCGAGCAGTGTCTTCGAAAACCTCCGTCTTGAAAGCCTCAAGCAGCCCGAGGCTGTCCCAGCCGTCGTCGCTGGGGTGCCGTGTGTCCGTCTCAAACCGGCCTGTCTGGTTCGAGCGCGCGCCGCGCCCACGCCGCAGTGACGCTTCCACGAGGACTGGATTTTCGCCGTGTTCCGGGTGATCCATAGAGCCGCCGAAATTTAGAAATTACGCTCCAAAAGCCTATCATGTTGACCAGAACAAATAAAGAACAAAATTTGAACGGTCCACCGATCGTGCCATGGCCTGCTATTGTCTGGCTCTTGTGAGCGGGGCCGCCGCCATGTCAAGAAAGCAGCATGATCTCGGTCATTATCCCCGCGCTGAACGCCGAGCGGCACCTGCCCGCGAGCCTGACTGCGCTTGTTCCGGCGGCCATCGACGGCATCGTGCGTGAGGTCATCGTTGTTGACGGCGGCTCGCTCGATGCTACGCGCAGGATCGCCGATCAATCGGGTGCTGAGATCATCGATGCTGCACCTGGGCGAGGCGGCCAGCTGACGCAAGGTGCGAAGCGCGCGCGGTTTCCGTGGCTGCTGTTTCTTCATGCCGACACGGTGCTACAGAATGGCTGGGAGAGCGATGCGGTGGCGTTCATGCGCGGTGTTGATCTTGGCGAGCGTCCACGGGCCGCCGCGGTCTTTCGCTTCCGGCTCGACGACAAAGGCTTCGCGCCGCGCGCACTCGAAACGATCGTCAGGGCGCGCTGCTCACTTCTCGGGCTTCCATATGGCGATCAGGGTCTGCTGATCTCGCGCCGCCTATTCGATGAGATCGGCGGCTACAAAGATTTACCCATCATGGAAGATGTCGATATCGTGCGCCGCTTAGGCCGCAAGCGCGTGGCGTTTCTCGATGCGATCGCGACAACCTCCGCCGATCGGTATCAGTGCGACGGATACGTTGCCCGGTCATTGCGCAATCAGGTGTGCCTGGCACTTTATGGTGCTGGTCTTCCGATCGACAGAATCGCTCGTATATATGTGAAGGCGAAGCCCGCGCCATAAGAGCTGGCGGGCCGTCACGTATTTATTTCCAGTGGAGCTCACACATGACGATTTTGTCCCGCCGCGAGGTGGTTGTTTCGGCCCTTGCCGCCAGCGCTGTGCTCGGCGCACCCGGTAGCATCGCCTTCCTGCCGTCTGCCATTGCCAAGGAAGCCGCCAGCAAGGGCTTTCACACTTTCAAGGTTGGCGATATCGAGGTGACAACGTTGTTCGACGGAATCTGGGAAAAGCCGCACGATCCAGGTTTTATCAAGAATGCCAGCGTCGATGAAACGAAAGCGGCATTGAAGGCCGCCGGGCAAGACGACAGCAAGGTCACGATCCCGTTCACGATCACCGTCGTCAAAATCGGCGGCAGAACCGTCATGTTTGATGCTGGCACCGGCGGTCAGCTGTCGCCGCTGGCCGGCAAGCTCGGCGCCAACATGCAGGCTGCCGGCATTGATTCCAAAACCATTTCAACAATTCTCGTCACCCACTTCCATCCCGATCACATTTTCGGGCTGATGGAAAAGGACACCAACGCCCAAGTTTATCCCAACGCCGAGATCGTCGTGCCGGCGGCGGAAATGAAATTTTGGAATGATGCGGGTGTGTTTGCTAAACTGCCTGAGGCGTTCCACGGGCTCGCCAAGCGCATCCAGGCGACGCTGCCGGCCTGGAAAAATGTCCGCCAGATCGAAGACGGCGCCGAGCCCGTGCCTGGCATTCGCGCGGCCTCAGCCTTTGGCCACACAGCAGGACACACCGTCTTCACGCTGGGCTCGGGCAAAGATCAGCTGATGGTGCTCGCGGATTTAACGAACATCCCGGCGTTGTTCGCCAAGCATCCAAACTGGCACGCATCCTTCGACGCTGATCCGAATGCGGCCGAAGCCAACAGGCGTAAGTTCTTCGACCAAGTTGTCGCGGAAAAAGCGATCATGACCGGTTATCACTATGGCGTTCCCGGTGCCGGTACGATGAGCAAGGACGGAGATGGCTACACCTTCGTTCCAGTCGCTTAAATCATCGAGGCGGTTTGCGCCCCGCCTTGTTATTATGGTCAAGGAACCTCTGGCAGGGCGCGTCAAGACCCGCTTGGCGCGCGGCATTGGCGCTGTTGGCGCTGTCTCGGTCTACCGGGCGATGCTCGGCTCGGTCGCCGCCCGTCTCGGCGCAGACCGGCGCTGGCAGACCGTGCTTGCGGTCAGTCCTGATACCGCCCGTGTCAGCCGGATGCTGCCGCACGGACGTCTGGCGATCCCACAAGGTCAAGGGGATTTGGGCCAGCGCCTGCAGGCGGTTTTTGCGATGGTGCCGCCGGGACCGGTTGTTGTCATCGGCACTGACATCCCTGGTATTACGCCGCGCGATATCGCAGACGCCTTCCGCGCGCTCGGTTCACACGACGCGGTGTTCGGTTCGTCACCCGACGGCGGCTATTGGCTTGTGGGCTTGAAGCGGCGGCCTAGGGTGCCGCGGGCGTTCGGTTCCGTGCGCTGGTCGAGCAGCTTTGCTCTGGCTGATACTGAGGCCAACCTTCATAGACTGAAGATCGCTCACCTTGCCGTTCGCGACGACGTCGATGACGCTGCCAGTCTCATGCGGCTCGCTCCGTTGATCGGGCGGCGCATCCTGCCGTTTTCTGGGCGATCTGCCTAACCCTTGCCGCCCCGGTGCTCTTCCAGGCGCGGCATGATCTCGACGAGATTGCAGGGACGGTGCCGCGCGTCGAGCTGGAATTTGAGGATACCGTCCCAGGCGTCGCGGCAGGCGCCCGGCGAGCCCGGCAGGCAAAAAATGTACGTGCCGCGTGCAACGCCGGCGCAGGCCCGCGACTGGATCGTTGACGTCGCGACCTTTTGGTACGACAGCATGTGAAACAGAATCGCAAAGCCTTCGATGTCTTTCTCAAACAGCGGTTTCACCGCTTCCGGCGTGACGTCGCGGCCCGTGAAGCCAGTGCCGCCGGTCGTGATCACGCAGTCGATTGACGGGTCGGCGATCCAACCTTCGACGGTTGTCCGGATAGCCGCGATGTCATCCCGTATGAGCGCGCGTGCCACCACGCTGTGGCCAGCTGCGGTCACCATTTCAGCGAGCAGATTGCCGGACTTGTCCTCGTCGGGCGTCCGCGTGTCCGACATGGTCAGCAGGGCAATGCGCACCGGCAAGAAGGTGAGTTGGTCGTCGATGCCAGCCATTGCAGCGTCCTGTCGCGGTTGTCACAAGCCGCACTTGTCGCTCGTTCCCGAGCTGGCGTCCAGACGATGTTGTCAAACTTACGCGGCCGCCTGTGACGTGGCGCCGCGTCCGCGCGCTGCACCTGCCGAAACGGGAACGCACATATCGGCGCGAAGCTCGCCTGGCTCGAAGCGGCGCGGATCGTCGAGATAGATCGTGACCAGCGGACGATTGTCGTCAAGCCGTAGACCGGTCGGCGCTTCAAACGACGCGTGTAGACCGGCGACGCGGGTCATAATGACGTTGTAGTTTCCAACTTCGCGGCGACGGACATAGGGTCCGCCGGGCAGCATCAGAATGCCGAGTTCGCGCATGGCGCGATCTTCAAAATGCGGTTCGACAACGATGCACGCGTCATAGCGGCATTGGTTGGCTGGGACCGACTGTGGATTGTCGCGTGCAAGGCCGAAGCCACGCCCGAGCGGCGAACTGATGCCGTTGCGGTCTATCCAAGCCAGCATTTTGTCCCAAGCGGCGGGAATAGAATTTTCGTAGGCGCCGGTTACGCGCACATAAACGAGCCGCGACGGACGCAGATAAACAAGACCGGTTTGCATCGAAATACGCCTAAACACATGCGTCACCGGCTTTTCCGGCTTGGGAACAGCCTACGCAGCCTAAGCTCGAAGCTGCTTAAGGTGATGTTGCAAATTTTATCGAAAGTTGGAAAGACAGCTGTTCGGAACGCGCGGCATGCGAATGCGGTAAATAGCCTGCTAACTCTGGCTATGACTCTGGCCGCTACTCTTGCCGTGACTCTAGCCGCGTAAGCGCGCGGCGATCTGCAGCAGATCGAGCCAGGCCAGCTGTTTGGCTGCCGGCGTCCGCAGCAGATAAGCCGGGTGCAGGGTCGCTATGGCAGCTATGGGCGCGCCGGCGATCGTGATCTCCCGCCATTTGCCGCGCAGCCGCATGATGCCGTCAGCGACCCCGAACAACTCTTTCGTGGCAGATCCACCGACGGCCACCACGAACTCTGGTTTCACGAGTTCTATTTGACGGTCGAGGAACGGGCGGCAGGCCAGCGCTTCCTGCGGCGTCGGCGTGCGGTTTCCGGGAGGCCGCCAATAGACAATGTTGGTGATGTGGACGTCGGCCTCGGAGAGCCCGATCGCGGCCAGCATCTTGTCGAGCAGCTGCCCGGCACGGCCGACAAACGGTTTACCCTCGAGGTCCTCGTCACGTCCTGGGGCTTCCCCAATCAGCATCAGGCGGGCTGTAGCGGCGCCGCGGTAGAAACACAGGTTTTTAGCGGTTGCCTTAAGCGTGCAGCCGTCGAACGCGCGCAGTGCCGCTTCCAGCGCTTGAAGCGTCGGTGCGGTCTCGGCAATACGCCGCGCCTCGGTCCCGGCCTCGCTGGCCGCGAGCGGCGTCTGCGGGCGGGGTCGCGTCTCCGCCAGGGGAGCGCGCGGGTGTTGGGACGGCCGCGGCTCGGGCGCAGGGGGGAGTGAGGCGGCGGCAACCTGTTGTGGTGCCGCGACTGGCGCCGTGCTGCTGTTTCGCTGCGGCCAGCTGAAACCGGCGCCGGGCGCACTGCAGCCTTGCGAAAGCCAGTTGATCGGATCATCGCCGATGGCCGCGTCCGCTCCCATGGCACGATACCAATCAAGCAGCTCTAAAATCTCAGCCTGTGTGTGGTTTTCTGACATCGGGATAGGACTGTAGTTTGGTGCGCCGCCAATTGCACGCGGCGCCGCGCCGCTGGCCTGCTGGCTTGACGCTTCGACCCCGTGGACCTAATCGAAATGGGCAAAACTTGAGATGCTGAGAGGGCTTAGATGGCACGGACTGGCGCCGGATTGCCGCCACGAGAAGCAATGGACTTTGACGTGGTCATCGTTGGCGCCGGACCCGCCGGTCTTTCCGCCGCGATCCGGCTGAAGCAGCTGGCCGCAGCGCGCGAGTCCGAAATTTCGGTCGTGGTCCTCGAAAAGGGTTCCGAGGTCGGTGCCCACATTCTGTCGGGGGCCGTCATCGATCCCATCGGGCTCAACCGGCTGATCCCGGGTTGGAAAGACAAGGGCGCGCCGGTCGACACCGAAGTCACCGAAGATCGCTTCCTGGTTCTCGGGCCGTCGGGCGATATCAAATTGCCGAACTGGCCGATGCCACCCTTGATGAAAAATCACGGCAACTACATCGTCAGCCTCGGCGCGGTGTGCAAATGGCTCGGCGAGCAGGCGGCCGAACTCGGCGTTGAAATCTATCCAGGGTTTGCCGCCAGCGACGTGCTCTACGACACCAATGGCGCGGTCGTTGGTGTCGCGACGGGCGACATGGGCGTCGGCCATGACGGCGAACCCAAAGACAGCTTCGTGCGCGGCATGGAACTGCGCGGCAAGTACACGCTGATCGGCGAAGGCGTGCGCGGATCACTCGCAAAGCAGCTCATCAAACAATTCAAGCTCGATCACGGCCACGAGCCGCAGAAATACGGCATCGGACTCAAGGAGCTTTGGCAGGTCGCCCCGGACAAGCACCGGCGTGGGCTGGTGCAGCACACCTTCGGCTGGCCGCTCGACAACAAAACCGGCGGCGGCTCGTTCCTCTACCACTACGGCGACAACCTGGTCTCCGTCGGCTTTGTGCTGCACCTCAACTACGAGAACCCGTACCTCTCACCCTACGACGAGTTCCAGCGCTATAAAACGCATCCGGCAATCCGCGGTGTGTTCGAGGGCGGCAAACGCATTGGTTATGGGGCCCGCGCCATCACCGAGGGCGGTTGGCAGTCGATGCCCGATTTGGTGTTCCCGGGTGGAGCGCTGCTCGGCTGCGCCGCGGGCATGGTCAACCTGCCGCGCATCAAAGGCAGCCACAACGCCATGCTGTCCGGCATCGCGGCGGCCGAGGCGGCGTTCGACGCCGTGCAAGCGGGCCGCGCCCACGACAAGCTGACGGATTACGAAGTCGAGGTGCGCAGCGGCGAGATCGCCCGTGATTTGAAGACCGTGCGCAACATGAAGCCCTATTGGTCGCGGTATGGAACGGTCGCAGGCGTGGCGCTTGGCGGCACTGATCTGTGGCTTAACACGCTGATCCCAGGCTTTGGCCTCGGCTACACGCTGAAACACGGCAAGAGCGACGCCGCGGCGACCGGCAAGGCCAGTGCATTCAAGCCGATCGAATATCCAAGGCCCGATGGTAAACTTACCTTCGAAAAGCTGACAAACTTGTCGTTTTCTGCGACCAATCACGAAGAGGACCAGCCGGTTCACCTGCGACTTGCAAACCCGAACATCCCGGTGGCTGTGAACCTGCCGGAGTACGCCGAGCCGGCGCAGCGCTACTGTCCAGCGGGCGTCTACGAGATTCTGCGCGACGACCAAGGCCGCGCGCGATTCCAGATCAACGCCCAGAACTGCGTCCACTGCAAAACCTGCGATATCAAGGATCCGAGCCAAAACATCACCTGGGTTTGTCCCGAAGGGGGCGGCGGCCCCAACTACTCGGGGATGTGAGGCGCGATTTTTCAGTCGTTCCGGTGCGCGCCGCCTTCAAACGTCAAGGACCTATGCGGCGGCGGCCCCAACACCTCGGGGATGTGAGGCTAAATTTTTTTGTCACGCCGCTGCGCGATGTTACAACTGTTGGCCTGTCTTACCGGCCGTGTTTTCTAGGCTCCGGCACTTATTCCGCGAGGCTTTCCCCGCAAATATCGTCTGTTGCGGGATTTTAATGGAAAGCGTGTCGCCAAGAGCGCTTTTTGTTTGCTAGGCTCTCACTGCCTGGAATCGAGCCAGGCAGACCTCACAAAGGACGTGGCTTAATGCGCGCATCGCTCGGACGGCTATTTTCTTTGAGCCTAGGTGCCGTCGCTCTGCTCGTCGCAGGCGCGATGGCGCAAGCGCCGGCCCGCGAGCCAGAATTCTCGGCAGAAGCCAATTCGGTGCTGGGCAACTACTTGGCCGGACGCTTCGCTCGCGGCCTTCAAGACACAGAAGATGCCGCTGGGTTCTACGGTCAGGCTTTGGCGCGCGATCCGGGCAACGAAGTTTTGCTCGAGCAGGCCTTCCAGATGGAAACAATGGCCGGCAACTGGACGAGGGCTTTGCCGCTCGCGGAACAGCTGGCGGCGTCGCAGCAGACCCACCGCATGTCACAGTTCCTGCTGGGCGTCACGTCGTTCAAGGCCGGTGGCTACGTCAAAGCCGAGGAGCATTTCAAAGCCGCGTCGGAAAACCCGATTGGCGAGTTGACGAGTGCTATTGCGCGGGGCTGGACCCGGCTCGCTGCCGGTGATGCGGTTGGCGCGCTCGCGGCCGTTAATCTTCCCAAGCAGCCCGATTGGGCACAGTTCTATCTGCGCTATCATCGCGCTCTCATTGCCGACATCGCAGGCAAAAAGTCTGAAGCCCGTGCGTCGTACGAAAAAATGTTCCGCCAGGACAGCCGGACGCTGCGCACATCGCTGGCTTACGCCCAGCATGCAGCCTTTTACGGCGACATGAAGCTGGCCAAGCAGATCATGAAAGAGCAGTTCGACAAGACTCAAGGCGATCCCCATCCGCTGGCCAAGGACCTGACCGGCCGTCTCGACGGCAAGGGCAAAATCCCGCTGCTGATAACGTCGCCGTCGGAAGGGCTCGCCGAAGTGTTCTACGGCCTTGGCGAAGCGCTGACGGGCGAGGGCGGGGTTAGCCTTGGCACCGTCTACCTGCAACTTGCCCTGTACGCGAAACCAGATCACGCCTTTGCGCTGGCGGCACTTGCAAGCGCCCAGGAAACCGCGCGGCGCTTCGACGATGCCATCGCGACCTATGAGAGAATCCCCAAGGGGTCAGCACTGCAAAGCGCCATCGACATTCGCAAGGCGTTCAATCTGAATTCACTCGAGAAGTCGGACGAAGCCAAGGCTTTGCTTGAACAGCTCGCTAAAAAAGACCCCAAAGACGTGCGCCCTCTGGAAGCACTCGGCAATATCATGCGGACGCGCAAAGACTACGCCGAGGCCGTCGCCTATTTCACGCGCGCGATCGGCGTCATCGCCAAGCCCGACCAGCGCCACTGGGGCTATTACTACGCCCGCGGCACGGCCTATGAGCGGCTCAAGAACTGGCCCGCCGCTGAAGCCGATCTGAAAAAGGCGATGCAGTTGTCTTCCGATCAGCCGCTTGTACTCAACTATCTCGGCTACTCGTGGATCGACCAGGGCCGGAATATGAAAGAAGGCATGAAGCTGATCGAAAAAGCGGTGCAGTTGAAGCCCGATGACGGCTACATCGTCGACAGTCTCGGCTGGGCCCATTTCAAACAGGGCAACTACAAGGATGCCGTGCGCTTTCTCGAACGCGCAGTTGAAATCAAACCTGAAGACCCGACGCTCAACGATCACCTGGGCGATGCGTTCTGGCAAATCGGCCGCGAACGGGAAGCCCGTTTCCAGTGGAGCCAGGCTTTGACACTCAGTCCCGAGCCCGAGGACGTCGAGAAAATCAAGCTGAAGCTCGAACGCGGGCTGCCGGCGAAAGCCGAGGTCAAGGCCACGCCTAAATCCAAGCAGGTCCAGCGTTACGAGCCATCGCGCCGGCGCAGCGAAAACAAGGCCGGTCCGCAAAAGCGCACGGTGCAGTGACACGCGCCGGCTTCGATCACGCAAGCCAAAGCGGGCGCACAGTGCGCCCGTTTCTTTTGCCGGTGACGCGCCAATGACCGTCTTCACCGAGCTTGCGCCTGCCAAGGTCAATCTGACGCTCGAGGTTCTGGGAAAGCGGCCGGACGGGTATCATGAGATCGCCAGTCTCGCCGCCTTTGCGCGAGACGCCGCCGATCACGTGACGCTCGATTCGTTGCGGCCCGTTGCCGTCGAAGTTTCGGGACCATTTGGTGGCAGCATCAGCGGCAAAAACCTGATCGAAGTGACGCTTCGCCGGCTTGCAGACATAGAGCCGCGGTTGCGGCTCGGCGCGGTGCATTTGGAAAAAAATCTACCCGTCGCTGCGGGTATTGGTGGTGGCTCGGCGGACGCTGCCGCCGTTCTGCGCGCGGTTCGGCGGGCTAACCTGGAGTTGGCACCTACCCTTGATTGGTCGCGTCTCGCGGGGACTTTGGGTGCTGATGTTGCCGTCTGCCTTGAGAACCGCGCGAGCTGGATGACAGGGACGGGCGATCACATTCAGGCCGTCGTTACCCTGCCGCCGCTATTTGCCGTGCTCGTCAATCCATTGCAACCTATGCCCGCCGATAAGACGGCACGGGTGTTTCTCGCCTTGAACGCCGGGCCGGTGACGACTGCCACAGCGAGGCCACCACCGCAGCCGTTCGCAACGGCAGCGGACCTGATCGCTTTCATGATTTTGCACGGCAATGCTCTCGATGCCGCCGCCCGCCACGTTGCGCCGATTATCGCCGATGTGAAAGAAGCTATCGAAGCCGCTCCCGGCTGCCTGCATGCTGCCGTCTCTGGCGGAGGCCCCACCTGCTTTGGAATTTTTGCAGACCACGAGGCGGCTGCTGCGGTGATTAAACGTGGTCATCCAGGCTGGTGGGTTCAGCCGGTTGTCGTGGGCTGATTTACAGATCTAGTGAGTCCGCCCGACGCAGAAGGCGATGACCTGCTCCAGCGCGTCTTTCTCCCGGCTATCGGGGAAAATAGCCAACGCGTCGCGGGCAATGGATCCGTAGGACCGTGCTCGCTCGAAGGTCGCATCAATCGCCTTGTGCCGCCGCATCAAGCTGACCGCGTTCTCGAGGTCGCCGTCCTGGATGTCGCCATCGGCGATGGTCCGGTTCCAGAATTGGCGTTCTTCTGGTGTCCCGCGGCGGAATGACAGGATTAGCGGCAAGGTGATCTTGCCCTCGCGGAAATCATCGCCAACCGATTTGCCGAGCCGCTGGCTATCACCCGAATAATCCAGCGCGTCATCAACCAGCTGGAAGGCGAGGCCGAGGTTCTTGCCATACGAGCGCAACGCCGCCTGCTCTTCCGCCGGTCGCTGCGCCAGAGCCGCGCCCGATTCAGCTGCCGACGCAAACAATGCAGCCGTCTTGGCGTTTATAATCTCCAGGTAAGCGTCTTCCGTGGTTGACGTGTTCTTGGCGGCGGCGAGCTGCATGACTTCGCCTTCGGCAATTGTTGCCGCGGCGTTCGACATGATGCGCAGCACCGGCATCGAACCGACGTCAACGAACATCTTGAACGCCTGTCCGAGCAGAAAATCACCGACGAGCACGCTCGCCTGATTGCCCCAGATCATGCGCGCTGTCTTCCTGCCACGCCGTGTGCCGCTCTCGTCGACCACATCGTCGTGCAGCAACGTCGCCGTGTGCATAAATTCGACGGCCGACGCGGTGCGGATATGACCATTGCCTGAATATTTGCACAGCTTCGCCGCGGCAATCGCCAGCATGGGACGCAGCCGCTTGCCGCCACTGTCGATCAGGTGGTGCGCCAGCTGCGGGATCATCTCGACGTCGGACACGGCCTTATCGAGGATGATCCGGTTGATCGCCTCCATATCAGCGGCCACAAGCTCGAATAGAGGTTTCAACCCCTGAGCGGCTTCGCGCGCCTCTTCAAGCGGAATAACGCGACCCAAATTCAACCCCCTACACGGCCTATGAGACTGCTAACATAGTGCCGGGTTGTGCACACGTCACCGCCCTGACGCAAAATTTCTGCCTCCTTACAACAAGACCATGCGATGCGCGAGTTGCTGATCACCAACGATCCGGTCCTACTGAGCTACGTTGAGGCCCTTTTGGCCGATCAGGGCATCGACGCGGTTGTTTTTGATCGCCATATAAGCCTGATGGAGGGCTCGATTGGGGCCTTTCCTCGCCGACTTCTAGTGCCGGGCGAGGCTTGGTCTCAGGCCGAGCAGGTGTTGAGGGAAGCCGGGCTGGGCGAATGGGTCAAGGAAAATGACGGCCGCTGATGCCTCCCAGTCCGGTATACCCAAGATAACCGACGATTTTTTTCTCGGTGACCGGCTACGTATCCGTCAACCCGTCAAGGGCTACCGCGCCGGCATCGACGCCGTGCTTCTGGCTGCGGTGGCACGCGCGGGGCCTATTCTTGATGTCGGCGCCGGGGCCGGCACTGTTGGGCTATGCGCGGCGGCGCGTCTCACCGGGGCCCACGTCACGCTGGTCGAGCGCGAGCCGGTGCTCGTGGCGTTGGCCCGCGACAATATCGCAGCCAACATGATGGCGGACCGCGTTAGCGTCATCGAGGCGGACATTGCCGCAGCGCTGAGCGACGCTGCGAAATCGGCGCTCCCGGCTGACACGTTCACCCACGTCCTTGCCAATCCGCCGTTTCATGATGCCAGGAGCGGTACAGAAGCCAATTCGCCGTTGAAAGCAGTGTCGCATGCCATGCCCGCCGCCGGACTCGATGATTGGGTCCGCTTCATGGCCCGCATGGCGGCATCCGGCGGCTGCGCCACGATGATCCACAAAGCCGAGGCGCTGCCCGCTATTTTGAAAGCCTTCAGCGGCCGGTTTGGCGCGATGAAGGTTGTTCCCATCTATGCGCGTGAAGGCGAGCCCGCTATCCGCGTCCTGGTCGAGGGCATCAAAGGCTCACGCGCACCGCTGATACTGCGCCCCGGCCTCGTCCTGCACGGACCCGGTCAAGCGTTTACGGACGAGGTTGACGCCATCCTTAGACGCGGCGCCGCATTCGATATCTAAGTCGCACTGGTACTGAGACCCCGAGTGACATATCTGACAGACAGGATCTAGATTTGGAGACCTTCGCTGATGTGGCCGTTCTCACGCCCCGCCGTTGTGCCCGTGCTGCGCTTTAACGGGCCGATTGGCATGGCGACGCCGCTGCGTCCGGGTCTGTCGATCGGCACCGCCGCAAGTGCCATCGAAAAAGCCTTCGAGCTCTCGAAACTTCCCACCATTGCGATCGTGATCAACTCGCCCGGCGGCTCCCCCGTACAGTCGAGCCTGATCACCAAGCGCGTGCGCCAGCTCGCCGCTGAGAAAGGCAAGAAGGTCTACGTCTTTTGCGAGGACGTGGCCGCTTCCGGCGGCTATTGGCTGGCGCTGTCGGGGGATGAGATCTACGCCGACCTATCGTCGATCGTCGGATCAATCGGCGTCATCGCGTCTGGATTCGGCTTCGATAAGGCCATCGACAAGCTCGGCATTGATCGCCGCGTTTACACATCCGGAACATCGAAAAGCATCCTCGATCCGTTCAAGCCTGAGAAAGCCGAAGACATCGTGCGCCTGAAAGCCCTGCAAGGCGACATCCACGACAATTTCATTGCCATGGTGAAGGAGCGGCGTACTGGCAAGCTCAAGGGCACGGACGATGAACTGTTTTCCGGCGCCTTCTGGTCGGCTACCAAGGCGATGGATCACGGGCTGATCGACGGCATTTCAGACGTCCGCAGCAAAATGCGCGAACTGCACGGCGACAAGGTCCGGCTCAAACTCGTTTCGATGGAGCGCGGCGGGTTGCTCTCGCGTTTCCGGCGTTCGTCCGCGCTCGAAACCCTTGGCCGCTTCGGGTCCGAAGGCGGTGGCCTTGCTTTTGCCGATGATCTGGTGTCGGCTATCGAAGCCCGGGCGCTCTGGTCGCGCTTCGGCTTATAGCTCCAGCCGGAGGGCTTTAGCATATGCCGCCGCTCATACTCCTCGCACTCGCAGGCGCCGGTTGCTACGCCGGCTACAAGCTGTTCGCGAAACTTGTCGAGCAGGCACAAACGCCCAGCCGCGAAGACACCGAGCGCATTCGCCGGGAAGCGCGCACCGCAAATGGCGGCACGCGCAATCTCGGCGAACTCGAGTGGGATGAAAAATCCGGCGTCTATCGCCCGCGCGGCGACAAAAGCGCGTGATCGCAAAGGTGAGCTGTCTGGTGATGTTACTGGCGATCTACTTGACTTCGAACGACACCTTGCAGGTGACGCGATAGGTCTCGAGCTTGCCCTTGGCATCGACCTTGGCGGACATATCCTGAATCCAAACCGAGCGGATGCCTTTGAGCGACTTCGAGGCTTTGTCGACGGCTTTTTGCGCCGCGTCTTCCCAGCTCTTGTTTGATTCCGACATCAACTCGATAACTTTATTGACCGCCATTTTATTCTCCTGCGCGCACAAATCATCCGGCAATTGCCAAGGCAAAGACCGCGACTATAGCAAATCCCTTACCGGCGGGCGTGACAAGGGGGGTTGAACGCGTATAGTGCGACACAAATCAAACCCTTGTGAGCCTCCGATGTCCTCAAAGACGGCCTCTCAAACATCGGCCGGTACGACTGCACTTCGCCCGCGCCAAGCGTTTCAGGATCTGATCCTGACGCTGCAGCAGTTCTGGGGGCAGCAGGGTTGTGTAATCTTGCAACCCTACGACATGGAAGTTGGCGCCGGCACGTTCCACCCGGCGACGACACTACGCGCGCTCGGGCCGAAGCCGTGGTCGGCGGCGTATGTGCAGCCGTCGCGCCGCCCGAAGGATGGGCGCTATGGTGAAAACCCGAACCGGTTACAGCACTACTACCAGTTCCAGGTGATCATGAAGCCGTCGCCGGCCAACATCCAGGAGCTCTATCTCGCCAGCCTGGACGCGATCGGCATCGACACGAGCGTCAACGACATTCGCTTCGTCGAAGACGATTGGGAAAGCCCGACGCTTGGCGCCTGGGGTCTCGGCTGGGAAGTCTGGTGCAACGGCATGGAGGTGTCGCAGTTCACGTATTTCCAGCAGGTCGGCGGCTACGACTGCAATCCGGTTGCGGGCGAGATCACCTACGGTCTCGAACGCCTCGCGATGTACGTACAGGGCGTCGACCGCGTATTCGATTTGAATTTTAACGGCCGCACCGACGACCGCCGCCTGACCTATGGCGACGTGTTCCTGCAGGCCGAGCGTGAATATTCACGTCACAACTTCGAGCACGCCGATACTGAGATGCTTCTGGCTCATTTCAAGGATGCCGAAGCCGAGTGCCAATCGCTGCTCACCAAGGGTGAAAGTAAAGACGGGCACCTGATGGCGCTTCCGGCCTATGACCAGTGCATCAAAGCGAGCCACGTTTTCAATTTGCTCGACGCCCGCGGTGTCATCTCGGTCACCGAACGGCAAAGCTATATTCTGCGCGTGCGCGAGCTGGCGAAAGCCTGCTGCGCCGCGTGGCTCTCAACCGAAGGAGGACGCGCATGAACCAGGATTTGATCGTAGGCCTGCTGGCGACGGGTATCCCGCTGTTCGCGGTCGGCTATCTGATGTTGCGGCGGAATGCGGGCGTCTTCCGCATGTTCATGGCGATGCTTCTGATTGGCCTTGGCTATCTGACGGCGACGGGGGCCATGAACGACATTGGCTCGAAGGTTCTTGGAACAGGGCATGAGATGGCAACCGAGGCGGTGCCAGCTGCTGCGCCACCTCCAGCAACACCGGCACCTGCGCCCGCTCCAGCGGCACCGGCTCCGGCAACGCCGTAGTGTATTCCCTCTCACCGTATAGGACGGGGAGAGGGAGTCAGCGCGTCCCACATGATTGGTCCTGAATGTCCGAATTACTCCTCGAATTGTTTTCCGAAGAAATCCCGGCGCGCATGCAGGTGCGGGCGGCGGGGGATTTGCGGCGGCTCGTTGTCGAGGGCCTGAAGGCGCGCGGGCTCGACGTTGGAGATGCGAAGTGCTTCTCGACGCCGCGGCGGCTTACGCTCGTGATCGATGGCGTGCCGGCGAAGTCACCGGCAATCTCGGAAGCGAAAAAAGGCCCTCGCGTCGGCGCGCCAGAGCAGGCTGTCGCCGGGTTCTTGAAGTCCGCTGGGCTTGCGTCGCTGAAAGACGCCGAGATCGTCACGGACGACAAGAAAGGCGATTACTACGTCGCCAAAATCGACAAGCCAGGCCGCGCCAGCGCCAGCATCATCGCCGAGACCGTGACGGACGTCATGGCCAAGTTTCCCTGGCCGAAGTCGATGCGCTGGGGGGCCTCGCCGTTCCAGTGGGTACGCCCGCTGCAATCGATTTTATGTGTACTCGGCGGCAAGGTCGTGCCGTTCGAGGTCGCTGGTCTGACGAGTGGGCCAGAGACCCGCGGCCACCGCTTCCTTGGGCCGGAGACATTCAAGGTCAATGATTTTGCCGACTACGAAGCCAAGCTCGAAAAGCATCACGTGATGCTCGATCCGGCACGGCGCGCGGCGTCGATTGGCGGCCAGGCACTGGCGTTGGCCAAAACCGCCAAGCTCGAACTCGTAGAGGACGAGGCGCTCTTGAACGAGAACGCCGGCCTCACCGAATGGCCGGTCGTGCTGATGGGCTCGTTCGACAAGGCATTCCTCGACGTGCCCGCCGAGTGCCTGATGACGTCGATGAAGTCGCATCAGAAGTGCTTTTCGCTGCGCGATCCCAAAACCAAGAAGCTCGCTAATAATTTTCTGCTGGTCTCGAACCTCGTCGCCAAAGACGGCGGCGCGCAAATCACCAGCGGCAACGAAAAGGTCATCCGCGCCCGCTTGAGCGACGCCAAGTTTTTCTGGGACCAGGATCTAAAGCGCAAGCTCGAGCCGATGCACTTCGAGCTCAAGGGCATCACGTTTCACGAGAAACTCGGGTCCCAGTGGGACCGCATGGAGCGCATTACCGAGCTCGCCCGGCAGATCGCGGGTGCGGTTGATGCGGAACCCGACCTCGCCGGCCGCGCGGCGCAGCTGTGCAAGGCCGATCTCGTCTCCGGCATGGTCGGCGAATTCCCAGAGCTGCAAGGCCTGATGGGGCGCTATTACGCCGAAGCCGAGCACATGGACCCCAAGGTCGCGCGCGCCATTGAGCTGCACTACAAGCCCAAGGGTCCGGCCGATATCGTGCCGCGCGCCGATCAGGGCGATGCGGTCGCGATTGCGGTCGCGCTCGCCGATAAGCTCGACATGCTGGTTGGGTTTTGGGCCATCAATGAAAAACCAACCGGCTCAGGTGATCCGTATCAGCTCCGCCGCGCCGCCTTGGGCGTGATCCGGATCGTGCTGGAGAATGATTTGAGGTTGCCGCTCTCGGGTGTGATGAACCGCGCGGCAGCACCCTTCACGGGTGCTATGTCGCGCCGGTTTGGTGGTGATCCAGATGCGCGATCGGGAATGGAGGGACAGGCCAACCGAGAAGCAGTGGCCATCGACCTCCTTTCCTTCTTCGCCGATCGCCTCAAAGTCTTCTTGCGCGACTCCGGAAAACGCCCCGACCTCATCGACGCCGTTTTCACTTTGGGCAGTCAGGACGACCTCGCGCTGATCGTGCGCCGTGTCGAAGCCCTCGATGCCTTCCTCAAGACCGACGACGGCGCCAACCTGCTGGCCGGGACAAAACGCGCCGCCAACATCTTGGCCATCGAAGAAAAGAAGGACAAGAAATCCTACGTCGGGGCCTACGATTTAAAACTGCTCAAAGACAAGGAAGAAACGGCGCTCGCCGCAAAAATCGAGGAAGTGAAGCAGGACACGGTTGCCGCCATCAACGTCGAGAACTTCGGCGGCGCCATGCGCGCGCTGGCTGAGCTGCGTGCTCCCGTCGACGCCTTCTTCGACAAGACGCTCGTCAATGCCGACGACCCGACACTCCGCGAAAACCGGCTGCGGCTCTTGTCCGAAATCCGCGCGGCGACGCACACCGTCGCCGACTTTTCTAAAATCTCCGGATAATCGCCCGCGCCACTGTCACCGCCCTGTCATGCCGACATGGCAGTGACCTGCAGCGCGTGCCCGCATGCGGCCTGGCAATGGCCTAAAGCCGCGGACACGCGCGCTCCCTCTATTCCGTCGAGCGCATAATGCTAAGGGAGCTGATAAGACTACCCCTGCAGGCCCTCACCTGCTGGAGCGGCGGCTACCCCGCACGCCACAGTCTCATCAGCTCCCATGTTGCCTTGTTAACTAACTTGGCCGGTCTGAAATACCTGGCCAGAGGAGATAGTCTTTCTCTGAAAAAAATAGTGCGAAATGTCGTTTATCCGGGTGGCCTTCAAACGCCCGCAGCGAGCTCGTAGGCGGCCGTTGCGGCAAGCCAGGCTTCCTCAGCATCAGACAGCCTTTTTGCCAGCTGGCCGCGATCCTGGGCGGCGCGCTGGGCCGTTGCGGGGTCCTTGGCGTAGAGCACCGGATCGGCTAGGACGGCATCGATAAATGCGATTTCGCGTGATAATTTATCCACAGTTTTTTCTGCGGCCTGCGTCGCCTTCTTCAGGGGGGCAAGTTCGGACCTCCTGTCAGCAGAGGCGCGGCGCTGGTCGTTGCGGCTGGTCGCGGCGGCGCTGTCATTGCGTTCGCGACCGCGGTCCCTGGTGCGCCCGCCGCGCTGTGCGAGCAAATCGGCGCGATAGCTGTCCAAGTCTCCGTCGTAGTCTTTAACCGTGCCGCCCTTGACGATCCACAGCCTGTCAGCAGTGGCTTCGATCAAATGCCGGTCGTGGCTGATGAGAATAACGGCGCCGTTGTACTCCATCAGGGCGTGGATCAGGGCTTCGCGGCTATCGACGTCGAGGTGGTTCGTCGGCTCGTCGAGAATGAGGAGATGCGGGGCATGGAAGGCAGTCAGGGCCAAGAGTAAGCGGGCTTTCTCGCCG
Organism: Hyphomicrobium sp.; assembly: GCA_031378895.1. Taxonomy (GTDB): domain Bacteria; phylum Pseudomonadota; class Alphaproteobacteria; order Rhizobiales; family Hyphomicrobiaceae; genus Hyphomicrobium_B. Next base: position 80,084 of record JANNEP010000036.1, on the reverse strand, counting down.
CCCGAGAGATTTTGACTTTTGGTGTTGGCCTTGTCGGCGCTGAAACCAAAGGCGCCGAGCTTGGAGCGGCGCTGGGCTTCGGACGCGTCAGGCATAAATTTAAGCATGTAGTCGTACGGCGTTTGCTCCGGCTTCAGATCGTCGAGCTGATGCTGGGCGAAATATCCGGTTTCGACTTTCTGAGCGCCGTAAACATTGCCTGCAAGTGGCGCCAAGCGGCCCGAGATCAGCTTGGCGAAGGTGGATTTGCCATTACCGTTCTGGCCGAGCAGGGCGATGCGGTCGTCGTTGTCGATCCTCAGATCAAGGCCTTTAAGAATGGGCTTATCCGGCTCGTATCCGGCGCTTGCACCTTCGAGCCGGATGAGTGGGCTGGCGATGATCTTTTGCGGATTTGGCAGCAAAAACGGCACCACACGATCATCGACCTGGGCGGCGATGGGCCGCATTTTCGCCAGCGCCTTGACGCGGCTTTGCGCCTGCGACGCTTTACTGGCTTTGGCCTTGAAGCGGTCGATGAAGGTCTGCAAATGCCGGCGCTGATCGTCCTGCTTCTTCTTGAGCTTCAATTCGAGCCGCTGCTTCTCGCGCCGGGTTTCTTCGAAGTCATCGTAGCCGCCGGTGTAGATCGTCAGCTTTCCTTTATCGAGATGCAGGATCGAGCCGACGGCACGGTTCAACAGATCACGATCGTGGCTGACGATGACAACCGTGTGCGGGTAGCTCCTGAGATGACTTTCGAGCCAGAGCGTGCCTTCGAGATCGAGATAGTTTGTCGGTTCGTCGAGCAGCAGGATTTCGGGTTCGAGAAACAGGATCGCCCCGAGTGCGACGCGCATTCGCCAGCCGCCGGAAAATTCGCGGCAGGCGCGGCGCTGGGCTTCCTCATCGAAGCCGAGGCCGGAAAGAATTTGCGCTGCGCGCGCGGGTGCTGAATGGGCGTCGATATCGGTCAGGCGAATCTGGATTTCAGCGATCCGGTTGGGGTCGGTGGCGTGGTCGGCCTCGGCAAGCAGGCTGGCGCGCTCCGTATCGGCCGACAGCACCCACTCGATGAGCGTATCATCGCCGCCCGGCGCTTCCTGGGCGACGTGGCCGATGCGGGCAAGTCGCGGCGTCGAAATCGCCCCGTCGTCCGGTGCGATCTCGTTTTTGAGAAGCCGGAGCAGCGTCGTCTTGCCAGCGCCATTGCGGCCGACAAGGCCAACCTTGTGGCCTTCGGGGATCGCGGCCGTGGCCTTATCGAGGATCAGCTTGCCCTCGATGCGATAGGTCAGATCATTGATATGCAGCATCGTTGCAGGCGATAGCGGATCGCCGGGCCGCTGTCACGTAGGCCTCATAGCGCAATACCGAGGCGGGCTAGCAGTTTGGTCATCAGAAGGTAGGCCGCAAATGTCGCAGCGCAGGCGATTGCGAGGCTCGGCCAAAAATTAACGCCTCGTGTGAGCAGCAGCGGCAGCACGATGAACAGCACCAGCGACGGCAGCACGTACCAGAAAATGCTATGTGACAGGCTTGCGATCTTTGCCGTATCGCCGGTCTCGCCATAGAGCCACACGAACGCCAGAAGTGACGTAAGCGGCAGCGATGCGATGAGCGCGCCCAAGGCCGAGGAGCGTTTGGCAGCTTCGGAAATCGCGACGACAAGGGCGGCGGTGATCAGGACTTTCAGCGCCGTGTAGAGCATTGCACTCTCTAGCCTGACACAACCGGCTTCAGCGTCTCGAACAGCAGTCGATTTTGGACCGCCTTGTCCGTTACTGCGAGGTGCGCCGTGAACCACTCCTGCACCATCTTGCAGATCTGTTCAGGTTCGCGCTTTGCCAACAAGCGCGGATTGGAAAAGACCTGAAGATCTTCTTCTTTCCAGCCAAGCTTACCGAGCTCTTTGATCAAAATGTCGTAGTCGCCTTTGGCGGCAGCCGCCGGCTTGGCCGGAGACTTGGTGCCTTCGGCAATGGCTTCGAAGATGGCTGTGATCTGAGCGTTGAACGCGGTTGCGGCCTCTGGCGCTTGCAAAGACTGCACGACCGCTGGGCTGGTCTCACCCTTGGAGATAAATCCGAAACATGCGCTGACGCTTTGGGTTCGCAAGGCCTTCAAGTGCTCGAGGAACGCGGTTGCGACACGCCTCAGCTTTTCCGGGCTGGCAGCGAGTGCCTTTTCAGAGTTCTGTCGCCGCAAAGCCACAAGACCCTGGGCCAGGTGGGCTGCAATTTCGTTGTCGGGCTTCTTCTCAGCGCTGAGCTTTTCAGCCGCCGCGATGTGGCCAACGTACCAACTCGGGAAATCTTTCTTGATCAGCACCCATGCCGGAATTTTCTGCAGGCGTGCATCGATGGCCGATCCGGCAATTGACGGCGGCAACGCAGGTGCGGCAGGTGCTTCCGGTGCGATAGCGGCAGTTTGCGTTTCCGTTGCCGCTCCAGCGGCAGGCGGCTGTGTCGGCAAGTCGGCAGTGGTAACTGTAACTTCAGTTGCTGCTGCCGGGGCACCGGGTGTTGTCTCTGGCGCTGTTGGCGCTGGCTCCGCGAACGTGTTTGCTGACGGAGTTTCTGTAGCAGCGATTGGTGGCGGCGATGCGCCGCCCGAAACAAATTTGAGCAGTGGTTCGCGATAGGTCGCGACAGCGAATGCCCCACCACCGATAATGGTGACGATGCCAGCGGCAATGGCCAGCCGTTTCAAGAGCCCGCGGCCCGGCGGCGCGGCGGTACCGGCACCTGTATCAAAGTCCGAAGCATGTGCGGGTCGCGGCGACGTCATCGTGGCTGTTGGCGCCGCAGCCGGTGCCGGTCCTGGTGCCGCGACACCAAGCGCTGCGGCTTTCGCCAGAGCCGCGGTCTGGAACACGGCTGGAAACACCGTGGGTGCCGGCAGCCACTCGGCCATGCCCGGGCGCCAGATCAGGTCCGCTTGGCGCAGATAGCTGTGCGCCACGAAGGTGCGCATTTCGATATCGGTCAGCGGCCCGTGCTGTTTGCCGTCACGGGCGATGTACCACTGAATTTCGTTGGCTTGTCCGGTCATGATCGCTACTTCGCACACGTCAGGTCATTGAGACCGCTACTATACCGTGCGCCCCCGCGCTTCGACACACTGTTCATACGCATTGGCCCGCGTCAATCGGTCGAATGGGCCGGGCGGCACCCGGCGCGCGCGGCGTGCGATAGGCAACCAGAACGGCACTCCGAACTGCGGCTTAGGTGCGCTTGTGGGGGTATGGTGCCCCCGCTATAACCCGCGCCAACCCATTCCCAAACGCGAAAGAGAGACAGTCTGATGGCCATCGAGCGCACCTTCTCCATCATTAAGCCAGACGCCACACGGCGCAATCTGACCGGTAAAATCAACGCCGTGATCGAGGGCGCTGGGTTACGGATTGTGGCGCAAAAGCGCGTGTGTTGGACCCGCGCCCAGGCCGAGAAATTCTATGAAGAGCATAAGGCGCGGCCTTTCTATGGCGAGCTCGTCGATTTTATGACCTCTGGGCCGGTTGTGCTCCAGGTTCTCGAAGGCGAAGGCGCCATTGCCAAGTACCGCGAGGTTATGGGCGCGACCGATCCGAAGGACGCGGCTGCCGGGACCGTGCGCGAGCTGTTTGCCGAGAGCAAAGGCGCCAACTCGACCCATGGATCGGACAGCGCGGCGTCGGCCGAGCGTGAGATCGCCATGAACTTCCGCCTTGAAGAGATTGTGGGTTGAATGCGCGCTGCGTGATGACGGGGCCTTTCTTTTTTGGCATTTGGTGCTGACGGGAGAAGCGAATGATCACGCCCGGCTATGCGCAGGCTATGTCGCGATACAACACATGGCAGAATAACAACATCTACGACGCCGCGAACCGCCTCGGCGATCGCGATCGCAAGCAGGATCGAGGCGCGTTTTTCGGCTCGATTCACGCAACGCTCAATCATGTGTTGTGGGCCGACCAGATGTGGATGATGCGCTTCGGCGCGGCACAAGTGCCGGCCGCAAAAACGATAACCGACGGCCTTGCTCAATTCGAAGTCTGGGATGAGCTGCACGCTGCACGCCGTGCGTTAGATGGCGAGATCGAAAGCTGGGCTAATGCTCTCAGCGTTCATGATCTCGAAGGCGAACTGGCCTGGGTTTCGGGTGGAACTGGACTGAATATGCGCACGCCGCGCTGGGTCGCGATCACGCACGTGTTCAATCATCAAACGCATCATCGCGGCCAGGTGCACGCGCTTTTGACTGGTGTTGGCATCAAGCCCGGCATGACCGATCTTCCGTTCGGTGCAATCGTCTAGGAAGCGGCGATAGCACCACCGCTCAGCTCGCGTGCGAATGTTGCTTCATCCAGCGCGCCCTCGGATTTGGCGATGACGATCGTGGCTATGCCGTTGCCGATGAGGTTTGTCAGCGCGCGGGCTTCCGACATGAAGCGGTCGATGCCGAGGATCAGCGCGATCGAGGCGACGGGAATAGTGCCGGTCGAGGCGAGAGTCGCGGCCAGCGTGATGAACCCCGAGCCTGTGACGCCTGCAGGCCGAACGCAAACAGGATCGAAATCAACAGCACCTGCAAAATGTTGCCGTCAGCAAAGGCGCCGACCAGTGTTGACGGAATGATGTCGAGCAGGAACTGAAGCGTGCTCTGATCCTTGGACTTCGCGACGTAGGTCTCGATGCCTTTGGTGTCGATGGCGCTGGGATCGATGTTCATGCCGGCGCCCGGCTGTACGAGATTGGCGACAATGAGGCCGATGACGAGGGCCAGCGTTGTCACGATCTCGAAATAGACGAGCGCTTTGACGCCAACGCGGCCGACCTTTTTCAAATCGCGCATGGAGGCGATGCCATGCACCACGGTCACGAAAATGATCGGCGCAATGATCATCTTGATGAGCTTGATGAAGCCGTCGCCCAGCGGCTTCATGGCTTCGCCGGTGGCCGGGGTGAGGTGTCCGAGCAGGATGCCCGCTGCGATTGCCGCCAGGACTTGAACGTAAAGATGGGCATACAGCGGCTTATGCGCGGCCGCGCGCTCAACCGTCCCGGCGTTTGCTTGCATTGATCCCCCAGCACGGAAATAGCGTGGTCCCTGACGGGTGCCACGCTACAACCAGGAGATGCTGAGAGGAACGCCGTTTAGCAAGAAATGTGCGGGGGTGCACAATTTCCGGCAAGACGGAGGAGCAGCCTCAGGCTGCCGCGACCCAGCTTCCCGAAACAAAACCGAACGCTACGGCGTCAGGATTGCGTCGCGCAGTCTCAAGCAACTTTTCTGGAGCTTCCACGACGGGAGCTTTGTCCTTCCACTTGGTCGCCTTGGCTCCGGTCAGAAGGAAAACGGACTTGCCGAACAAAACAGTTTTGACAGACTCCATGACGGGGGACCTCCTGGAGTTGGAACACAAACATCAACGCATCGAAGTACGCACGAAAACAGCGAACACTCCAACACTTACGCGGATACCAAGTAGGGAGTATGACAGCGAGTGAGGCCGGTGACGACAGCCTCGGTTCGCATCTGCGAGGGGCCGCCAATCGGCTTTCGGATTTCGTGAGCATTTCGCCACTCGCCGCTGCCGCGTGCAGCGCGATAGGAGCCTGGGGATAAGTCCCATTCTCGCCGTTCAGCAGGCCGGCTCGCTTAGCTCAATTCCCGGATCCGGAACGGCAGGCCGCCTTTGGGTGTCAGCGTCACGGTGGCGTTGATGCCGGCGGTGCCTTCGCCCGCATACTCAGGGCGGAAGCGGCGCAGCAGCAGCGACAAGGCAAGCGTGTTCTCGACCTGGCTCATGGCTCCACCGATGCACGAGCGTTTGCCGGCACCGAACGGGATGTAGCTGTACTTGACCTGTTTTTTGGCGTTGCCGGCCATCCAGCGCTCGGGGCGGAAGTCTTCGGGCGCATCCCAGAATTTTGGGTTGTGATGCGCGCCGTAGGCGAACAGGGTGACGCGATCGCCCGGCTTGATCTCCTTGCCGCCAATTTCGTCGGCCTCGACGGCAACGCGGATCAGGCTCCATATCGGCGGATATAGCCGCATGGTTTCCTGGATCACGGCGCGCGTATACGCGAGCCCGGAATAATCAGCTGCGGCAGGGGAGCGGTCGCCGTAAACCTCCTCGCCTTCGCGGCGGATGCGCTCGGCAGCTTCCGGGTGGCGTGAGGTTTCATACAGAGCCCACGCCAGCGTCAGCGCTGTCGTTTCCGTACCGGCCCACAGATACTGCTTCAATTCGTCGATGGCTTGCTCACGGTCGAATTCAGGCACACTCGGATCGGCCACGGCCGCGTCAATCATTGTGAGCAGGGTGCGCTCACGCATTTCGCGCGGATCGGCGCCCATCACAGCGTCCGGTACGCTGGCCCAAATTTCCATGGCCTTGGCCGCGTCTTCATCCGTCATCTCGAAGACTTCGCCCGCTTGCTTGCGAAGCCGGATGTCGCGGTGGTTCATGACGTCGGTGTAGGTCTTGACGCACTTGAACACGACATGCGGATTGAATGGCATGTCGCGGTCGAACAGGGCTTTGCAAATCATGTCGGCGGCGAGCGTCCACGTTTGCTCGACCATTTCGAAGGTCTCGCCTGTTTTCGCGAGTTCGGCCCACAAATCCATCTTGGCCTGAATGGCTTTGAGGAAATACGGGATGTACTCGGCAAACATATCGGGGTGGAATGCCGGCTGCTGCGGCATGCGTATCTTCTGCCAAAGCGCGCCGTCGTTGGTGATCATCGACTTGCCGAAGATCGGCTTCAGGCCGTCGAAATACTTGATGTAGTTGTCGGCCTTCGTCACCAGCACGTGCTTGAAATACTCGGGCTCGGAAATCAGCACGACGCGCTGGTTGGCCATGTTGATCGGAATGACCGGCCCGTAGCGCTCCGCCATCTGCATCAGAATGCGCATCGGATTTTCGTGATCGCCGCGTAGAAGCGGCGTCAACTTGAACCAGATGCTGCTTTCGTCGCCGAGGCCCTGGGCATGGCTGGCGGGCGTATCCATTCAAAGGTCTCCAATGACCGCTACAGAGATCAACAAATAATCAGCCCTGTGCGACCGGCTCTGCATGCGAGCAGTCTCTTGCCCGGCAGCGCGCTGCAATGTTTGTTCCAGAAGTCCTGGGTGGCCCCCGCCTCGATAGACGGCCTAATCATAGGGCACCCGCGGTCCCTGTCTATGTGGCGACCCGCGCAGGTCCGATGACGAAGTTTAGCGGGCCGTCAGACCACAGGCGACAGGAGCGGTACGCTATCGTTAACATCTTCTAATATCATTACTTTTTCGCCGTGACATTGGGCCCGTCCCGAGGCGACAAGCCGCAGCGCGGACGGGTAGAGCATATGTTCGGCAGCCAGCACCCGGTTGGCGAGGGTCATCGGGGTATCGCCCGTCAGCACAGGCACGGCGGCCTGGGCGATAATGGGGCCGGCATCCATTTCGGGTCGCACAAAGTGAACGCTGCAACCCGCGATCCTCACGCCTGCCGCTAGCGCCTGTTCGTGCGTATGCAAGCCTTTGAAAGCCGGCAGCAGCGACGGGTGGATGTTGATCATGCGGTCGCGCCAGTTTTCGACAAAGCCCGGCGTCATCAGCCGCATGAAACCCGCAAGCGCGACGAGATCAACCCCCGCATCGTCCAGTGCCTTCTGAAGTTGGCTCTCAAAGGCGTCGCGCGAGGTGCAAGCCTTGTGGTCGAGGGCGACGGTTGGGATTTTTTTGGATGCGGCCCAGGCAAGGCCCGGCGCGTCCGGCCGGTTCGAGATCACGGTCACGATTTTGGCAGGATAATCCGCCGCCTGCGCAGCCTCAAAAAGACTTTGCATATTTGAGCCGCGGCCGGAGATCAGGATTGCGGTGCGGGTTTTAGTGGTCACGCGCCGTACCCCAACGTCCCCTCAAACTTCACCGCATTGGCCTCGCCCTTGCCTTTGGCGTCGGACTTTTGCCCCCACGGCGCGATGATATCGCCGATGACGACGGGGGCCTCGCCCGCGGCTTTCAATGCGGCGACGACTTCGGCAGCTCGCGCCTTATCGGCGACGATGACCATGCCAGTGCCGCAGTTGAAGGTGCGCAGCATTTCCACATCATCAAGGTGGCCAGTCTTGGCGAGCCAGGCGAACACCGGCGGCACTTTGATCGATGGCAAATCGACACGCGCCGCGACATCGCCCGGCAGCACGCGCGGCAGATTTTCGGATAGGCCGCCGCCGGTGATGTGCGACAGCGCCTTAATAGCGCCCGTTGCTCCGCCGCCCGTTGCTTTGAGCGCGGCTAAGACTTGTTTGACATAAATACGTGTCGGCATCAGCAGAGCTTCCGCGACGCTCTGCGCTTTGTTCCAAGGTGCGGGATCACGCCAATCAAGTTTTGCTTCGGCCACCAAGCGCCGCACCAAAGAATAACCGTTGGAATGCACGCCCGACGATGGCAGGCCGATCAGCACATCGCCGATGGCGATATTATCGCGGGGCAAAATCTCGCCACGCTCGGCGGCTCCAACGGAGAAGCCTGCGAGATCGTAGTCGCCCTTTTGGTACATGCCCGGCATTTCGGCGGTCTCACCGCCAATCAACGCGCAGCCCGCTTGCTTGCAGCCTTCTGCGATGCCAGCGATCACGTCGCGCGCGACTGAAACATCCAGCTTTCCGACAGCAAAGTAGTCGAGGAAGAACAGCGGTTCCGCGCCCTGTACCACGAGATCGTTGACGCACATCGCAACGAGATCGATGCCAATCGTTGCATGGCGGCCCGTGTCGATCGCGATTTTGAGCTTGGTGCCGACGCCATCGTTGGCGGCGACGAGGATCGGGTCCTTGAAGCCGGCACGCTTCAGATCGAACAATCCCCCAAAGCCGCCGAGGTCGATATCCGCGCCCTTGCGGCTCGTAGCTTTCGCCAAGGGCTTGATGGCTTTGACGAGGTCATTGCCGGCATCGATATCGACGCCGGCCTCAGCGTAGGTGATCGGCTTATCGCCGGATGTGTGGGAAGCGGACATCTGTCCTCGTTCGCGTGGTGCTGGGCAATAGATTTGGGCGACGTTCTGGGGCTGTGATTGCGGTTAGCCCGGCGGGGCTATAAACTCACTTTTGCCCCATTGCCAATGAGTGTTGGGGGTCGTAGCAGCTCGGACGTAAGGCGGCAACGTGCGGCGCGGAGTGTACCGCGCAACACAAAGGACATGACGGGGACCATGGGCGTGGGCAACGACTTTCAGGCTATAGCCGTTCGTTGGAGTGTTCCGGGGGCCGTTGCGGGACTAGCGGCCGGACTTATGGGCGCGTTTAGTCTTCAAGCCATGGCGGCGCCTGCCGATAAAGCCTTTACGGTTGCCAGTTATCCGGTCGAAGCCAGCGATGCCAATGCTGTCGTGGCCAAAGAAAAGGCGCTTGCCGAGGGTCAGCAAGCGGCGTTCCGGTCGCTGTTAAAGCGCATCGTGCCGGTGACCGCCTACAAACAACTGTCGCGGCTGAGTGGCATCAAGGCAGCCGATCTCGTCTCGGGTGTCGCCGTGCGCTCCGAACGCAATTCGTCGACCGATTATATCGCCAGCCTCGATTTCTCGTTTCAGGCCGATGCCGTGCGCGCCGCATTGTCCCGCGAGGGCATTGCGTTCGTCGAACAGCAGGCCGAGCCGGTAACAATTGTTACTGTAATGCGCGACGGCAACCCGGCTCAGTCGAAAAATGACACCGGGCCCTGGCGCGCGGCGTGGTCGGGTCTCGATCTCGACCACACGCTGACGCCCGTCAAACTCGAGAGCCTCAAGCCGGTGATCCACAATGACACCGTGACCATGCTGCTTGGCGGTGATGAAAGCGGACTGCGCATCCTCGCCAGCGAATACAAAACAGATCTCGTGTTGCTCGCCATCGCCGAGCCGGACCTCGCGGCCAAGAAAATGGTGGTGACGCTGGCCGGCCGGGACGCTGTCGGTCCGATATTGCTCAAGCGCAGCTATCGCATTTCGGACGGTGATCTCGCCTACACCTCGGAGCTTGCGGCGGTGGTCGGGCTCGGCGTGCTCGAGGGGCGCTGGAAAGCGGTCAAAGGGTCATCGGCTTACGGCACGGAAACCGCCACGACGCAGCCCGCCTGGGCCGCAGGGGCGACGCCTGGCGCCAGCGCCAGTGGCGAGCGCGTCACGTTTGTCGCGGAATTCAGCAGCCTCTCGCAGTGGAACGACATGCGCACACAATTGCTCGACACGCCGGGCGTCGAGGACGTCGATATTTCCACCATGTCGGCCCTCAATGCCGACGTGGCGCTGCGTTTTCCCGGCGGCACGCAGGGTCTCGCCAACGCGGTCGGCGGCCGGGGGCTTAGCCTCGTGAATTCCGGTGCGGGCTGGACGCTTCGGTCAACATACTGAATTCATATGAATTTTACATTGCACACCACAGCCCGGGATAGGCTGTGCATAAGCCTGTGTGCGCACAATCGGGGGAAACAAACGCCAATGCTCTCGACGGCAAGAAGGCTCGGAGGTTAGGGTCGTGTGGCGTACTCCAACAGTCTGATTAGGAGTGCGCCCGAACCCAGAAGGCAGGAAATTTCGGCGTGAGCATTCCCAATCTCATTACGCTCGGCCGCGTCATCCTCGTGCCTGTGGTGTTCTGGCTGTTGCTGACAGGTCAGTTAAAGGCGGCGTTTCTGGCGTTCGTCGTCGCCGGCATCTCGGATGCGGTCGATGGTTTCCTCGCCAAACGCTTCAACTGGGAAACCGAGCTTGGCGCCTATCTCGACCCAATCGCCGACAAACTGCTGATCGTCTGTATTTTTATCGCCCTCGGCGTAACCGCCCGCCTGCCGTCGTGGGTCGTTATCATTGTCGTCTCGCGCGATGTGCTCATCGTCATCGCGATCGTTCTGTCTTGGCTGCTCAACCACCCGACGCCTATGAAACCCCTTGCGGTCAGCAAGATGAACACGGTGGCGCAGATTGTGCTTGCGGCGACAGTACTCGCGGATGAAGCCTTCGGATTGCGGCTCAATGGTCCGGTCCTCGTGCTGACGTGGCTGACTGCAGGCACCACGCTGGCGTCGCTTGGCGCCTATCTGCGGGTCTGGCTGCGGCATATGACGCTCTACGAGTCCACAGGATCAAAATCCTGATCGCAGTGGCCGCGAGCGGGTGGTATGGCTCGCGCTTACGGTATTGGAGGCGAAATGCAGTTCGAGCGGCATGCCCTGTTCTGGCTGGCGGCGGCCATTCTGCTGGCTTTTCTTCTGCGCCTTCTTGCGCCCGTGTTGCTGCCGTTCGTGATTGGCCTGACGCTGGCTTATTTTCTAAATCCGATGGTCGATGCCTTGAGCGCGCTGAAAATTCCGCGCTGGCTGTCAGCGGCGATCCTGTTGCTCGTATCAGTCTGTCTCATCATCGCGGCGTTCGTGTTTCTCGTGCCGGTGCTGGCGCAGCAGACCGCGAGCCTGATCGAAGTCTTGCCCGGCGAGATGCAGCGGTTCAGGGCAACAATCGAAGGTATGGCGCGTGAACGCCTCGGCGTCCGGTTCCCGGAGGCTGAGCAGGCCGTGGCGCGGGGCTTGAGCAGCATCACGGATGCGTTGCCCGGTCTCGCGACGTCCATCGCCCAATCACTGTGGAGCCAGGGTACGGCGGCCTTCAATTTCTTCTCGCTGATGCTGGTGACGCCGCTGGTGTTTTTTTACGCGCTGCTCGATTGGCCGAAGCTTCTGGCCAAGGTCGATAGCTGGCTTCCTCGCGACAACGCTGAACAAATCCGCGCCGTCGCGAGCGATATTGATAGCCGCGTCTCGGCCTTCATCCGCGGCCAGGGTGCGGTCTGTCTGATCCTTGCCGTCTTGTATGCGGTAGCATTGAGCGCGCTGGGGCTGCGCTACGGTTTGCTCGTCGGCATACTGACGGGGCTGTTAAGTTTCATTCCGTTTGCCGGATGGGCGCTGGGATTGATCACGGCGACAGCTTTAGCGGTCGTACAGTTCTGGCCAGATCTGACGGCCGTGCTTCTGGTGCCAGGCGTGTTTCTGGCGGGGCAGGTGCTCGATGCTGCTTTTCTAAGCCCGAAGGTTATCGGATCGAAAATCGGCCTGCATCCGGTGTGGCTGATCTTTGCGCTGCTGACCTTCAGCTATTTGTTCGGCTTTCTTGGCCTGCTCGTTGCAGTGCCTGTCGCCGCTGCCATCGGCGTGCTCGTGCGCTTTGGTCTGCAATCTTATCTCGGTTCATCGGTCTATCAGGGCCATGATGGCGCCAAGGGCTGAGGCTTTGCGGGTGATGGCGTTATGACAGATACCGCCCGGCAGCTGGTGTTCGAACTTCCGCACCGGCCAGCGCTGGAGCTTGAGGATTTTCTTGTGTCGGCGTCGAACGAAGCGGCTGTCGCGATCGTCGATCGCTGGCCTGATTGGCCGGTGGGCGCGGCAATCATCTGCGGCCCAGCCGGCTGCGGGAAGAGCCATCTCGCCAACGTCTGGCGCTTGCGATCGGGAGCGACAATCGCTCACGCCGCGGACTTGGAGACAGCAAGTGTGCCAGCGGTGGCGGCGCATCGCGCACTGGTCATAGAGGACATTGGCGCGACGCGGGATGAAGCGGCGCTGTTCCATCTGCTCAATCTCGTGCGTGAGCAACGGCTAGCCTTGTTGTTGACGTCACCGATGGCGCCTGGCGATCTCGATACGCGACTTCCCGATCTCACGTCGCGTCTCAAGGCGCTGCCTTTGGCTGTGATCGCCCCCCCCGACGACGCGTTGCTGCGCGCCGTTCTCGTCAAACTCTTCGCCGATCGCCAGCTAAGCGTTGATCCACAGATCGTCGCCTACCTCTTGGTACGCATGGAGCGGTCGATGGAAGCGGCACGCTGCCTCGTCGGCGAAGTTGACCGCCAAGCCCTGGTTATGCAGCGCGGCGTCACTCGCTCAGTCGCGGCGGCGGCCCTGCAGGCGTTAGGCTTTGAGGCGAAAACCCTGTGAGTTCGAAGGCTTCTGTTGTCATGCTTGTGTTACATTCGGCCCCGATCCCTGTGCCGAGGCACGTAACCGGGAGCAGGTGATGGCGACGGCACGCACAAAAACCAACAGTAAATTAGAACCCCTCGCCCCGCCTACAGGGCCGGATCGCTTCTACAACCGTGAACTGTCGTGGCTACAGTTCAACCGCCGCGTTCTCAATGAGGCGGGCAACCGCAGCCATCCGCTGCTGGAACGTTTGCGCTTTCTGTCGATTTCGGCGTCGAACCTCGACGAGTTCTATATGGTGCGCGCGGCCGGCGTGTATGGCCAAGTCAAGGCTGGCATTACGACGGTGTCGCAGGATGGTCTGACGCCGGCGCTGCAGCTGGCGGCCATCAACAAGTTCGCCGCTGGACTTGTCGCCGACAAGCTCAGCGCCTGGCGCATTCTCAAAGGTGAACTGGCAGAGGCCGGTGTCCACGTCGTTCAGCCGGAAGGCCTAAGCGTGCTCGAGACGGCGCAACTTGAGAAACTATTCCTCAACCATATTTTCCCGATCCTGACGCCGATCGCAGCCGACCCGGCGCACCCGTTTCCGTTCATTCTCAACAAGGGCCTCACGATCGTCGTCGAGATGCAGCGCCGCTCCGACGCCAAGGCCATGAACGGGCTCATTCCTATTCCTGGCCAGCTCGAACGCTTCGTCAGGCTTGAGGCTGATCCCGAAAAGCCGAAAGACGTACGGTTCATGCAAATCGAAAGCATGATCGGTATGTTCTTGTCGGAGTTATTTACGGGTTTCGACATCAAGAGCCAGGGTGCCTTTCGCGTGCTGCGCGATAGTGACATCGAGCTGCAGGAAGAGGCCGAAGATCTGGTTCGATCCTACGAAAGCCAGTTGAAGCGGCGGCGCCGCGGCAACGTGATTAGGCTCGAACTCGAAGCCCGCATGCCTGAGCGGCTGCGCAAGTTCGTCATCGAGGAACTCGAAGTCCGCGAGGAAAGCGTGTTCGTCAAGGACGGCTTACTGGCGCTGGCGGACACTGTGCAGCTCATCGTTCCTGACCGGCCGGACTTGATGTTCAAGCCGTTCTCGATCCGCTTTCCCGAGCGCATTCGCGAGTTCAGCGGCGATTGCTTTGCGGCCGTGCGCAAGAAGGACATCATCGTCCATCATCCCTACGAGAGCTTCGACGTCGTCGTGCAATATCTGCGTCAGGCGGTCGCCGACCCGAATGTCATGGCGATCAAGTGGACGCTGTATCGCACCTCGCGCGATAGCCCGATCATTCAGGCGCTGAAAGAAGCCGTCGAAGCCGGCAAGTCCGTGACGGCGGTTGTTGAACTGAAAGCCCGTTTCGATGAGGCGGCTAACATCCGCTGGGCCCGCGACCTTGAAAGCGCGGGCGTGCACGTCGTCTACGGCTTCACCGAATTGAAGACGCACGCCAAGCTCGGATTGATCGTCCGGCGCGAAGGTACGGAGTTGACGACATACTGCCACATCGGCACCGGAAACTATCACCCGCAAACGGCGCGGATTTATACCGATCTCTCCCTTTTCACCACCGACCCTGCGATCGTCCGCGACGTCACGCGGATCTTGAATTTCGTCACCGGCTATGGCGAACCTGCCGAGCTCGAATGCATGGCGACGAGCCCGCATGGCATACGCAACCGGATCATGACGCACATTGCCGACGAGATCAAAAATGCCAAGGCCGGGAAGCCAGCGGGCATTTGGATGAAGATGAATGCACTGGTCGACGCGCAGATCATCACGGCGCTCTATGAGGCGAGTGCCGCGGGCGTACCGATTGACCTGATCGTCCGGGGCGTCTGCTGTTTAAGACCTGGTATTCCTGGCTTGTCTGAAACTATTCGCGTCAAGAGCATCATCGGCCGCTTTCTCGAACATGCGCGTATCTATTGTTTCGGCAACGGTGGCCCCTTGCCTTCACCCAAAGCCGCCGTCTACATCTCCTCCGCTGACATGATGCCGCGCAATCTCGACCGCCGGGTCGAAGCCATGCTGCCGGTCAAGAACCCGACGGTGCACGAACAGGTGTTGAACCAGATCATGGTTGCGAACTTGAAGGATAATCAGCAGAGCTGGCGGATAAATTCGGACGGCAGCGCGACCCGGATCGATCCTGTACCAGGCGAAGAGCCGTTTAATGCGCATAAGTATTTTATGACCAATCCGTCACTGTCGGGCCGCGGTCAATCGCTGAAAGAAGACTTCCCGCCGCGCTTTGCTGTGACGCGGTAGGGGCTGGGATGGGCGCGTGACGCGGTTGAAAGAACTTTTCGGCGCCCACGGCCGCGACGCCGAGATGGAGCCGATTGGCATTATCGACATCGGTTCGAACTCGGTGCGTCTCGTTGTCTACGAAGGCGCCGTGCGCGCGCCGACCCCGCTGTTCAACGAAAAGGTCTTGTGCGGGCTTGGCCGCTCTGTGGCGTCGAGCGGCAGTCTGGGCGGCGAGGCTGTGGACCGCGCACTTCTGGCGCTGACGCGGTTCAAAGCGATTGCCCGGGTTCTCGGCGTCAAGAACCTCAAGGCTATTGCGACGGCAGCCGTGCGCGAAGCCAAGAACGGGGCGGATTTCATTCGCCGCGGCGAAAAGGCGGCCGGGTGCGCCATCGAGGTGCTGTCGGGTGAGAAAGAGGCGCGGCTCGCAGCCCAAGGCATCATGATGGGCTTCGTCGATGCCGATGGGATTGCCAGCGACCTCGGCGGCGGTAGTCTGGAACTCATCGATCTCGCGGGCGACAAACTGAGGCAAGCAGCGACCCTGCCACTCGGCGGATTGCGCCTGATCGACACGACCGGCGACAAGCTCGAAAAAGCGGTCGAGGTCATCGATGAGGCCCTCGCCGGGTTGCCGTGGTTGCAACAGGGCCGGGGCCGGACGTTCTATGCCGTCGGCGGTACCTGGCGGGCGCTGGCTAAGCTTCACATGGAGCATACGAAATATCCGTTGCGGGTGATGCACGGCTATCAGGTGACCTGCAAAGACGCGTTGGAGTTTTCCGAAGCTGTCCGCCGCGCCAAGAAGTCGCAGACCTTGCCGGGTATCAACGACATTGCCCGAGCCCGCCGCGAGGTCCTGCCCTACGGCGCGCTCGTCCTCGAACGGCTGCTCCGGCACATGAAGCCCCGCGACGTCGTATTTTCCGTCTTCGGCATTCGCGAAGGCTTGATCTATAGCCTGCTCACCGCACATGAGCGCCGCCGCGACCCGCTGCTCAGTTTCTGCGAGGACTATGCGGCTCTGCGATCACGGTCCGTCGATCACGCCCACGAGCTGTGCCGCTGGACCGACCAGATTTTCACCGAGCCCGAGCTCGAGGAAACGCCGGATGAGCGCCGCCTGCGCCATGCCGCCTGTCTATTGTCGGACGTTGGCTGGCGCGGGCATCCTGACTACCGCGGCGAGCAGAGCCTCAATACAATCGCACACGCCGGCCTTTCAGGGGTCGATCACGCGGGCCGGGTGTTTCTCGCGCTGTCCGTGTTTCATCGCCACGAGACGGCGGAAAAGGATGCCGACGTGTTGTCGGCCAGGCTGAGGATGATGGTCGGCAAGCGCATCCAAAGGCGGGCGCGCATCGTTGGAGCCGCCGTCCGCACCGCGCACATGATGTCGATTGGAATGGCTGGCGTCATCGACGAGACCAGCCTGACCTATGACGGCGGCGCGATGATCCTGACGATCCCAAAGGCCTACGCCGGCCTCGACGGCGAGCGACTGCGCCGCCGGTTCGAGGTCTTGGCAAACCTCGCCGGTAAGACGTCCGAAGTCCGTATTAGCCGCTCGTAGTCTGGCCCCCCTAGAGTGCTTCCGGAAAAGTGGGAACCGGTTTTTCGAAAAGAAGCACGTTAAACCAAAGTGCTAAGGCGTTGCAGCGATCCAACGAAGAGCGGCAGCACCCTAGTCTGGCAATGGCCGTTCTCTGGAAAGTTCTGTTATAATCGGGGAAGCTTTTACTCACGGCGGATAAAGATCAAAGGCATGGCCGATAATCTCTACGACATTCTGGGCGTGTCGCGGCGCGCCTCGGACGATGAGATCAGGCGTGCCTTCCGCAAGCTTGCCAAGGAGCATCACCCTGACGTCAACCGGGGCAATGCCGCCTCGGCGGAACGCTTTAAAAAGATCACGGCGGCCAACGATATTCTCGGCGATGCCAATAAGCGGCGCCAATATGATGCCGGTGAAATCGACGCCAAAGGTGATCCCGCAGGAACGCGGTGGCGGCCGCAATCCGGCACCGCGCAGCGCGGCCGGACGCACAGCGCCGGGTTCGATGACTTTGGATTTTCCGGGGTCTTTTCCGATGTCTTTAGCGCCGGACGAACGCCAGGCGGTTCTGGCGCGCGCCGCGACGGCCGTGGCTTCGAGGGCCGCGGCCAGGATCTGCGATATTCACTCGAGGTTGATTTTCTCGAGTCCATCACCGGCGCCAGAAAGCGCGTGACGCTGCCGGAGGGTGGCGTTCTCGACCTTGCGGTCCCAGAGGCCGTCACCGACGGGCAAGTGCTGCGTCTCAAGGGCAAGGGTGCGGCGGGGCAATCGGGCATTGAACCCGGCGATGCGCTTGTCGAGATCAAGGTCAAACCGCACACCGACTTCAAGCGCCAGGGCGACGACATCCTCATCGAACTGCCCATTACGATCGACGAAGCCGTGCTCGGCGGCAAGATCGAGGTGCCGACGGTTACGGGCCGCGTGCAGCTCGCGATCCCGAAGGGCACGAGCTCGGGCAAAACTTTCCGCCTAAAAGGCAAAGGCGTGCGCACGAAAACTGGAAGCCATGGCGACGAACTCGTCACGGTCAGGATCGTCCTGCCCGACGATATCGACGACAGCCTGTCGTACTTCTTTTCCGAATGGCGGCAGAAGCACGGCTACGATCCGGGCCGGAAATAAAGGCAGCGCGGTGATTACGCTGACGGCGTCGCAGGCACCGCGCGGACTTCGCCTTCGACGAGTGTCAAAGCCAGTTCGCCGCGTTTGAGCCGCAGTGCATCCTCTCCAAACAAATTCCGCCGCCAACCTTGAAGGGCCAGAATATCGGGCTCAGCTGATGTAGCGAGTAGTTCGAGGTCGTCAGAATCGGCGATGATGCGCGGGGCGACGCCGTGCTGTGCTGCGGCTGATTTGAGCAGCACCTTGAGCAATTCGAGCGTCGCGGTGGCCTCTGCCGATAGTGCGTCGCTGCGATCGACTTTTGGCAGCGTCTTGGTATCGCGCGCCAACCCGGCGGCGACGGTGTCGATAATATCTTTGGCGCGGCTCGAGCGGCCGAAGCCATCAGACAGCGTGCGCAGCTGCCCGAGCGCTTCCGTGGTGGCCGGCATCTGGTTGGCGATATCGTAGAGAGCTTCATCGCGCAAAATGCGGCCGCGCGGCACATCCTGGGCTTGAGCCAAGCGCTCACGCCACGCCGCAAGCTCGACCAGAACGGCGAGCGACTTGCGGCCCTTGACCCGCAGCTTCAAGCGCTGCCACGCCTTTTCCGGATCGGTGTCGTAGGTCGCAGGGTTGGTCAAAATCGACATCTCCTCGACGAGCCACGGCGTGCGCCCGCTACTGTCGAGTTTGGCCTTCAAATGGGTATAGACATCGCGCAGATGCGTCACGTCACCGAGCGCGTACGTTAGCTGCTTTTCGGTCAGCGGCCGTCGGCTCCAATCGGTGAAGCGGGAAGATTTGTCGATATCGGCGCCGGTAATTCGCTTGACCAGATTGACATAGCTGATGCTCTCGCCGAAGCCGCACACCATCGCCGCCACTTGCGTGTCGAAGACAGGGTGCGGGACGACGCCAGCCTTGGTGTAGACGATTTCAATGTCCTGGCGGGCGGCGTGGAACACCTTGACAATGCGTTCGTCGGCCATGAGCCGGTAGAACGGCGCGAGGTCGAGTCCAGCCGCCATCGGGTCGACGATGGCTTCCGCACCCTCACCGGCGAGCTGGATCAGGCAGAGCTGAGGCCAGAACGTCTGTTCGCGCAGAAACTCGGTATCGACGGTGACGAAGGCGCCCTGGGACAGGCTTTCGCATAACGTTTGAAGGTCAGATGTGACGGTGATGAGCTGCATGCCGGGTGGGCTATAGCGCATGGAATCAGGATTGTCGCGTGCAAGCCGGGGCGTCCTGCCAGCGCACCCCCGGCAAACGGCTGTGGTGTGGCGTTAAGGCGGCGGTAACGACGCCAGGGCCGTTGTCGCCGTCGCCAACAATTTTATCGAATTTGGCAACCACCCTTTAGTCGAATACCTGGGAAGTTGGCGCCTCACTTAGAGCCAGGAGCGGCAACGATGGCGGCACTTACGGCGTATGACCAACTGTTGCTTGAAGTCGTCAATCGGTCCCGTATGGACCCGCTCGGCGAAGCCGCGCGCCTGGGCATCGACCTCAACGCCGGGCTCGCACCAGGAACGATCACGGCATCACCCAAGCAGCCACTCGCGCCCAACGGCAACCTTGTCGCGGCCGCGCGAGGTCATAGCCAGCATATGCTCAACTCCAACCAGTTTAATCATCAGGGCATTGGCGACGGCACGCCAACGTCGCGCATGCAGGCGGCGGGCTATGCGCTCACGGGCTCGTGGGCAACGGGCGAAAATATCGCCTGGGTTGGTACCACGGGTACCTTGAACATGCTGACCGCTACACTCAGCATCGCCGACAACCTGTTTCGCAGCGCCGGTCACCGCGCGAATACGCTCTATGATAGTTTCCGTGAACTCGGCACCGGCGTTGTTTCAGGCCCGTTTAAGTCGGGCAGCACCACTTATAATTCGGTCATGGCCACGGAGAATTTCGGCTTGAGCGGGTCGAAGGTGTTCGTCAGTGGCGTTGCCATCAACGACCTCAATAGCAACAACTTCTATGACATCGGCGAAGCCCGCGGTAGCGTCGCCGTGACCGTTTCGACAGGCGGCATTGCTGATGGCAAAGGCATAACTGAAGCCGCGGGCGGCTACGCCGTCGCTGTCAATGCCGGGACGCATGCCGTCACATTTTCCGGCGCCGGACTGGCCGCGCCCGTCACTGTTTCCGTTGATGGGGGAACGAGCAACGTCAAAGTCGATCTCTCCGGCACCAACAAGATTTTGAGCTCGGCCACCACGGCACTCGGTGCTGGCGCCAAGGATCTGGTACTGCTGGGCGCGTTCAACGCTTCGGGCACAGGCAACGCGCAGGACAACGTCATCACCGGCAACAAGGGCAACAACACGCTCGTTGGCGGCGATGGCAACGACACGCTGTCGGGGGGCAACGGCATTGACGTCTTGCGCGGCGACGCCGGGCGCGATGTTCTGACCGGCGGTGCGGGTGCGGACACATTCGTGTTCCGGTCCGTCCTCGACACCAGTAAAATCGTGACGACGCGCGACGTCATCACAGATTTTGTTCACGGCACCGACAAAATCGACGTCGCGGGTATCGATGCCAACAGCGCCAACGGAACCTTAGTCAACGACGTCTTCAAGTTTCTTAGCCTCCAGGGCGCCGCGTTTACGGCCGCGGGACAACTGCATTTCCGCTTCGAGGACTTAGCCGGCACCGCCAATGATAAAACCATTATCGAGGGCGACATCAACGGCGATCGCGTTGCCGACTTCCAGCTTGAACTCAGGGGCCTTATCAGCCTAACGGCTGTGGATTTCGTCCTGTAGTTTCCGCCGTGTACCAGAGCGTCATTGAATAACGGGTTATGTGTCAGGAATCTTGACTTTCGGCTGCCCACATGCGCTTGTCCGCGTCGATTTCCACCCAAATCGATGAGGATTTCCGGCCATGGCCGAGGCTGAATACAAGAGCGCCGCGAAGAGCGGCGACGGGCACCATCGCTATCGTTCGCACACCTGCGGGGCGCTGAGAAAGACAGATGTCGGCAAGGCTGTGCGCCTATCGGGTTGGGTGCACCGTGTGCGTGACCACGGCGGTTTGCTGTTCATCGACGTGCGCGATCATTACGGCATCACGCAGGTCGTGGCCGATCCGGAGAGCAAGGCTTTTAAGGCGGCCGAAGCCGTGCGCTCGGAGTGGGTGATCCGCATCGACGCGCAGGTGCGCGAACGGCCCGCTGGGACCAAAAACGCCGATCTGCCGACTGGCGATGTTGAACTCTATGCGACAGAGATCGAAGTGCTGTCGGTTGCGAAGGAATTGCCGATCCCAGTGTTCGGCGAGCCAGAGTATCCGGAAGATCTGCGTTTGCAATACCGCTTCCTCGATCTGCGCCGCGAGACACTGCATTCCAACATCATGAAGCGCCTCGCCATCACCGCTGCCATCCGCCGGCGCATGACGGACGCTGGGTTTTTTGAATTCTCGACACCGATTTTGACGGCGTCGTCGCCCGAAGGCGCGCGCGATTTTCTCGTGCCGTCACGCGTACATCCCGGCAAGTTCTATGCGTTGCCGCAAGCGCCACAACAGTACAAGCAATTGCTGATGGTCTCGGGCTTCGACCGTTATTTCCAGATCGCGCCGTGCTTTCGCGATGAAGACCCGCGCGCTGATCGTTTGCCGGGCGAGTTCTATCAGCTCGATGTCGAGATGAGCTTTGTCGAACAGGAAGACATTTTCCAGACGATGGAACCCGTCATCACCGGCGTGCTCGAAGAATTTGCTAACGGCAAGCCGGTGACGAAGGGCTGGCCGCGCATTCCGCACGAGGAAGCCCTTCGCAAATATGGCTCCGACAAGCCAGACTTGCGCAACCCCATAGAGATACAGGATGTGACCGAGCAGTTCCGCGGCTCGGGCTTCAAGGTCTTCGCGGGCATGATCGACAAGGACCCGAAGGTGCGCGTGTGGGCTATTCCCGCACCGACGGGCGGCTCACGCGCCTTTTGCGACCGCATGAATTCGTGGGCTCAGGGCGAAGGCCAGCCGGGCTTGGGCTACATTATTTATGATTTGCCGAAAAGTGAGACCGGAAATCCCGAAGAAGAAGCGCGACTAGCGGAACTGCTCACAAACAATAGCAATATGCGCGTTCAAGATGCATCGGGAAGCGACGATTATTACCCTATTGAGGGAAAGGGACCAATCGCCAAGAACATTGGCGCTGAGCGCACTATGGCCATCCGCAAACAGCTCGGCCTCAAGGTTGGCGACGCGGTGTTCTTCACGGCTGGCGATCCGGCGAAGTTCTACAAATTCGCCGGTCTCGCCCGCGATCGCGCAGGCACTGAACTCAAACTCATCGACGAGAACCGCTTTGCGCTGGCCTGGATCACCGATTTCCCGTTCTACGAATGGAACGAGGATGACAAGAAGATCGACTTTGCCCACAATCCGTTCTCGATGCCGCAAGGCGGCGCGGCCACGCTCGACGCTGCGAAATCGAACGACGACTACCTCAAGATCAAAGCCTACCAGTACGACATCGTCTGCAACGGTTTTGAGATCGCGTCGGGCGGCATTCGCAACCACGTGCCAGAAACGATGGTCAAAGCCTTCGGTATCGCAGGCCTTGGCGCCGACGTGGTCGAAGCCCGTTTCGGCGGCATGTATCGCGCCTTCCAGTATGGCGCGCCACCGCACGGCGGCATGGCGGCGGGCATCGACCGTATGGTCATGCTGCTCGTCGGCGCCAAGAACCTGCGCGAGATTTCGCTGTTCCCCATGAACCAGCAGGCCAACGATCTGCTGATGGGCGCGCCGAGCGACGTCGCGCCGAAGCAGCTGCGCGAACTCTCCATCCGCGTCGTGATGCCGGAGGTTAAGAAGGTTTGAGGTGGCCCGTTCGCCGCCTAACCCACCGCTGTCATCCTAGGCCTTGTGCCTAGGATCCATCGCTCAATGCGCTCAAGCGTTTGTGGGGAAATGGATCCCGGCGACAAGCCCCGGGATGACAATCGAGGCAAGGCCGCCAACGCGTCAGCTAGCGCCTCCGGCCAGCTCCGCGAAAGCGGAGTCGGAGGCGCCAAAAAAAAGGCGCCCGTCCCGTGAGGGAAGGGCGCCGAGGGTGCACCAGCCAGGAAACGAAACACGGGAAGAAAGCTGACGCGCTTCTGCTAAAACGCCTGCGTCGATTTAGTTCGTCGACGGGGCTACTTGCGGCACTGGCAGATCGATGGCGACGAAAATGGTCTTGCCACCCTTGGTCGCGGTGCCGGTCCAGCGGCCATCATTGCCACGGGTCATGTCCGAAACGTTGGTGAAGCCCTTGGCAAGAAGCAGCTTGCGCGCCTGCTCGGCATTGGCGGCTGCCGTCAGTGCGGCGCTTTCGCCCGCAGTGGCGTTGGCTGCGGCCGGAGCAACAGTGTCAGTGGCGAATGCGGGAAGCGAAAAACCGGCCGCGATGAGAGCGGCGATCGAAAGTGCACGGGTCATGTTCTATCTCCTTTGACATGGCAGCTTGAAGCGCCGCCGTCATGAGGAATGAAATAGTCAAAGACGCTGATCACTACCACTCACGTTGCTGTAGACGCAGAACACGTTTGCCGTGATCGCGCGTGACAATAATGACCAAAAATCAATCTAGGTATTTACGCTCTCTAATCGTCTGCCGTGTCCAAGCGCAATCACAAGTGCCCCAGAGGCAATTGCAAAACACGCAAGCGAGGCGACGGCAACGTCCGATGCATATCCCTGCCCTTTCATCCAGCCGACAAGATAGGGACCGGTGAAGCCGCCGATGTTGCCGATCGAATTGATGAGCGCGATGCCGCCAGCCGCCGCTGTGCCGGTCAACAGCGCTGTTGGCAGGGTCCAGAATGTGGGCAGCGCCATGAAGATGCCCATCGCCGCGATCGTGAGCGCGGCAAGCGCGAATGCGGGCGACGCCGCGGCGGTTCCTGCGATCATTGCCGCTCCGCCGATGAGACACGGAAGGGCGATGTGCCAAATACGTTCGCCGGTGCGGTCGGAATGCCGGCCCCATAAAAACATCGACAGCGCCGCGAACAAATACGGGATCGCGGAGACCAACCCGGTTTGCGTGTTGTCGAGGCCAAAGCCCTTGACGATCTGCGGCAGCCAAAACGTTAGGCCGTACATACCCGTGGCGATGCCAAAGTAGACGAGGCTCAAAGCCAGCACACGGCGGTCGGTTATCGCCTCGCGCAGAGTGTACGTGCGGACGCTGTCCCGGGCCGTGTCCTCGGCGGCGATTGCCGCGGTCAAAGCGTCGCGTTCGGCGGGCTCTAGCCAGCGCGCGTCTGCGGGCGAATTCGCCAGATACCGGAACGCCAAGCAGCCGAGGATGATCGACGGCAGGGCTTCGAGAATAAACAGCCACTGCCAGCCCTTCAAACCCGCGACGCCGTTGAATGCGTCAAGAATAGCCCCCGAGACCGGCGCGCCGATGAGGTTCGAGATCGGGATCGCGGTCATGAACATCGAGATCATGGCGGCGCGTTCATGGGCCGGCACCCACCGCGTCAGGTAGAAAATGATACCGGGAAAGAAACCGGCTTCCGCCACGCCGAGAAAAAAGCGGACGATCGACAAGCTCCATACACCGGTGACGAACGCCATGCTGACCGAGACGAGGCCCCAGGTGATCATGATCCGCGCGATCCAGGTGCGGGCCCCGAATTTCGCGAGAGCCAAGTTGCTCGGCACCTCGAACAGGCAGTAGCCGAGGAAGAAAATGCCAGCGGTGAAGCCGAACGCTTCAGGGCCGATGCCGAGGTCGGCATTCATGGTCAGTGCCGCGAAGCCGACGTTGACCCGGTCGAGATACGCTGCGAAGTAGCAGACGATCAGGAACGGCAGCAGGCGGCGGCGCACCTTGGCGGAAGCCGCTAAACGTGGCGAATTGTCCATGCCGTTGAGGCTCGCCCCTTGAGCTGTGTGTTTGGCGGCAATTGGTGGCTGCCGGTCTCCGGCAGGTCAAGACGCTATTTCCTCAAATCTGCCCGATCCGTCTTGTTTCTGGCGCGTAGTGGAGTCACAACGCGTGTTCAATTTGTGAGGACCAGACCACCATGATCCGCTTGAAGTCCATGCTTGCCGTTCTTGTTTTAGCGCTGTGTGCGCCGCTGTTGGCCAGTGCCAAAACGCCGGAAATGGCGGATGTTTGGAATGGCGCCGAGATCAATTGGCGCGACATTAAATCCGGCATTCGGGAAGCGACGCAGACCAAGAAGACCGTCATCATGGTATTTCATGCGCCGTGGTGCTCGGCGTGCAAGAAGTATCGCGCGGTGTTCAAAGACAAGGACATCGTCGAAGCCTCCAAGGACTTCGTGATGATCCTTATTGACGGGGATGCGGACAAAGTGGCCAACAGCTCCTTCGCACCGGATGGCACCTACGTACCGCGGACGCTGTTCCTCAATCCGGATGGCGACGTGTTGACGGACCTGGTCGGCAAAGACCCCCAGTATCCGCACACGATAAACATCGAGTCTCCCGATGAGTTGCTGGCCTTGATGAAGAAGGCCGCGGGCGCGGCCGCTCCTGCTCCAACAGGCGAAAACCGCACGTAGTGCAGCACCTGGCTTTGCCTTAACTGAGCGTGGCAGTCCGTCCGCTATCATGCGCACGCGTCCAGTTGCGATTTTCCCGTCGAGCCGCCATAAGAACTTGCTCCGGCACAGGCCGGGATGCGCGGCAGCGGACGTGGTGGAACCGGTAGACACACAGGACTTAAAATCCTGAGAGGGTAACCTCGTGAGGGTTCGAGTCCCTCCGTCCGCACCAAATCAGCCGCACCAAATCAGGGTCAGAGTTGCCCGAGACTGTCCCGCAACCAAGCCCTTGGCGCTGGCTGTGTACCGGGTAAACTGATGTGGCGTCAGGAGCCCATTTCACGCCACCCTCTGCGCGGCCATCCGCACGGAGGGGGTCAGCCGAATATGCCGAATACAGCTGCGGGGTTCCTGGCGTTCGATTTTGACAATTGGCTTGTAAGCGCCGCCGCTCACGCCCGCCACCCGTACAACCAGTCGTATCCAGCCATCAGTCGCGACGGCGGCGCGGTTTTGAGCGCGGCGTTGCGGGCGAACGCCATGGGCCCGGTGAGATGATAGATGCGGCCGTTGCGTTTCGAGGCCTGCGCTACGCGTGCGGCGCGTGGCTGGCGCAAGCGAGCGTAGCTGCTGAGTTGTTCGGCGACGCTTAGCCCTTGTTGTGACAGACAGGCCGCGAGCACTGCCGCGTCTTCGAGGGCCATCACGCCGCCTTGCGCCAGGAACGGGAGAACCGGATGCGCGGCGTCACCGAGCAGCGCGACGCGGCCCTTGGTCCAGGCCTCGAGCGGGGCCAAGGTTTTCAGCGGCCACATGCGCCAATCGCTGACGCTTTGCAGCAACGATTGCAGGGTATCGGGAAAAGCCGTCGCGCGAGACGTCAGCCAACCCTCAGGTGCGGGAGAACTCCAATTTTCGCCACGCGCCGCATCGTCGACGATGACGACGAGCGCGATCTCGAGGCCAGAGCGCACGGGATAGTACACCACGTGGGCTCCGGGACTGATCCAGATGTGGACGTCATTGGGTGCGAGGCCGGGAGGCAGGTTTGAAAGCTGTGTGACGCCGCGGTAGGCGCATTTTCCGGCGGGGTGCAGCGCCGTCGCGGTGGTCACTTTCTGGCGCAGCCGCGACCACAGCCCGTCGGCGGCGATGAGGGCGCGCGCCGTGACGGAGTCTGAGTTTGCGATGAGTGCATCGACACTATCACCACGATCTTCATAGGATAGGACCTCGGAGTTCGTGTGCAGCGTGATACGTGCTTCAGTCTTTGCGCGCGTTAGGAGGCTGGCGTGAAGATCCTGGCGATGGACGGTCCAATAGGGTGACCCGTGGCGCTCGGCGATCCATGTGCCAAGGGGAAGCCGGGTAAGTTCGCGTCCCGTCACGCCGTCGCGGACGCTAAGTCCGTCTGGCACAGCTACCGCCGCGCGGAGGCCTTCTGTGAGACCAAGTGCTTCGAGAATTTTTGTGCCGTTAGGGCCGATTTGAATGCCGGCGCCGTCCTCAGGAAAGGTCTCGCGCCGCTCAAAAACATGAGACGAAAAACCCTGGCGGGCGAGTGCAAGCGCGGTCGCAAGGCCGCCGATGCCGCCGCCTGCGATCGCGATAGGCAGGTCCCGGCCGGTCATCGCTGTCGAGGCCATGGATGAGAGACGCGCGGCGCCATCAGATCATGCCGCGCCGGCGACGAGGCTGCCCTTGGGATCGCTTTCGTTGGCGGCGAGGCGGGAGTCATGGATGTAGAGCGTCGAGCAGTAGGGGCAGAGTATCTGCCCGTCTTGTCCCATGTCGAGGTAGACGTGCGGGTGGTCGAAGGGGTCGCGCGCGCCCATGCACTTGAACTCTTTGACGCCGATGAAAATGCGTTCCGTGCCTGCATCGTTGGCGAAATGCGGAATCTTCGCGCCTGCCATGATCAGCCTTTCCAAGTCTGCTTATGTGACAAGTCATCTGTTTTGACGCGCAAGATATCGTTGAAGCGGGCTCTGGTATAGAGCACAAGCGTCAGCCATTCGACGCAGGGACACGATGATGGACATACAGTCGTTTGATAGTGCGGGGGTGCAGATTGCATTCCTCGATTCGGGCCTGGATACGCCCTTAGGACCGAGCGGAAGTTCAGCGGCGCTGCCGGTGCTCCTCGTTCATGGGTTTGCCTCCAACATCGCTATGAACTGGGTAGCGCCCGGGTGGGTGGAAACGCTGAAGCGCGCCGGCTACCGCACGATCGCCTTCGATAATCGCGGCCATGGCCAGAGTGCCAAGCTCTATGAACTCGGCGACTATGGCGCGCCCCTAATGGCGGAAGATGCCCGCCGCCTGCTCGATCATCTTGGAATCGGTCGTGCCCACGTCATCGGCTACTCCATGGGCGCAAGGATCGCGGCATTTCTGGCGCTGGCGCATCCAAACCGCGTCGCCAGCCTGGTGTTCGGCGGGCTCGGCATCAACATGGTGCGCGGCATGGCCGGGACAGGCCCCATCGCGCACGCGCTCGAAGCCCCGAGCATCGACGAAGTTACCAACCCGACAGCGCGCACGTTCAGGGCTTTCGCCGAGCAGACCAAAAGCGATCTCAAAGCGCTGGCCGCCTGTATTCGCTCGGCACGGGCGCCACTGACAGCTGAGTTGGTTGGCGGGATCACGTGTCCGGTGCTGGTGGCTGTCGGAGAGCGTGATGTCATTGGCGGGTCGCCCGAGGACCTCGCGATGCTGATCCCCGGCGCCCGGGCTTTTGTGATACCGGGCCGCGAACACATGAAGTCCGTCGGCGACAAAGTCTTCAAAGCCGAGGTCATCAGCTTTTTGCGAACGGTCGAAGACAGGGACCGGGGCGCCGCTGCCGCACATACAAGTTAGCCCGCCGCAGCTTCGCCCAGGTAGCGGCGCAAATCAGCCGGAAAGATCGCGCAACTCTATCGCGGGGGTCGTCAGTCATTTACGAAACGTAAAGCATAAGAGCGGTAGCTTCCCGGCCCATGGTGTTGCGTCGTCTCCGCGTAATTTTGCCCCTCGCCGGCCTGATGCTTTCAGGCCTAGTTTTCCTGTGGGGCTGCAGCACCTCCTCGGGTCCAAATTTCGTTGCCAAAGACGAGCCCTGGCGCGCCAATGAAGAACGCGCCTGCGTCGCCTCCGGAACCGTGCGCCAAACCTCGTTTATTCAAAGCCGGTCGGCACTTGGCGGACCGAGTCTGTGCGGCGCTGCAAGTCCGTTCGAAATGTCGGCGGCGTTTGGCGGCCGCGTGACGATGCAGCCACCCGCGATGCTGCGCTGCCCGATGATCCCGCAGGTCGATCGCTGGGTCGCTGACGTCGTCGAACAGGCCGCGCGCTTTCATTTCCGCCAGTCCGTCGCCGAGTTGACGGTTGCGGCGTCGTACGCCTGCCGTCCGATCAATCACCAAAGCGGCGGACGCCTTTCCGAACATGGCTATGCCAATGCGCTCGATGTCTCGGTGTTCACGCTAACCAGCGGCGAGAAAATTACCGTCAAGGGCGGGTGGTACGGCAGCGCCCGGGAACGGGCTTTTCTCCGCGACGTGCACAACGGCGCCTGCCGGAATTTCACAACCGTGCTCGGTCCCGACTACGACAGCAACCACCGCGACCATTTCCATATGGATCTCGCCCGGCATGGCCGTGATGGCTTGATGAAGATTTGCAAATAGAGGCAGGAGCCCGCTGCGGGCCGCTGCCGCCTCCCGCTATAATAGTGTAACTTGCTCAAGCTTTCCGGAAATTTAGGCGATCTGGCCGCCTGTTTGGTCTATGATCGGTCACGGATAAGTGGGTGCTTGAGGTCACCCGCGACCTGCGGAGCGCGACCCTCTTCCATGCCCTGGCAAGTTCTGAAGCACGCGATTGGCCTGACCGAGGGCGGACAGCTCCGAGGCGCACTTGATCAGCTCAAAGAGGCATTTGGTCTTGAGCGTCAGCCTGCGCAATCGCGAATCGCATTCACGATTGCGGTCGTCACGCTGGCGGCAAAAATGAGCAAGGCCGATGGTGTGTCGTCGGCGGTCGAAGCCGAAGCATTCAAACAGCAGTTTTCGGTGCCGGAAGGTGACTGCGCCAACGTGCGCCGCCTTTATGAACTCGCGGCGCAGGACGTCACCGGCTTTGAAACATACGCCAAGCAGATCGCGCGGTTGCTCGGACGCGACCCTGATCTGAAGATGTCGGTGCTCGAGAGTTTGTTCCATGTTGCGAGTGCCGACGGCATCTTGCATCCGGGGGAGGACGCCTATCTCGCGTCCGTTGCCGATATCTTCGGCTTGTCGGCGGCCGAGTATCGCGGCGTGCGCCGGGCTTTTATCCATGATCCCGATGGCCCCTACGAGATCTTGGGCCTGCGCGCAGACGCCAGCGACAAGGACATCAAGGCGCGCTATCGCGAGCTCGTCAAAAGTCATCATCCCGACGCGCTGGTCGCGAAGGGCGTGCCGGCTGAGATGCTCGCTGGTGCGGACCGGCGGCTGGCGGCGATTACTGCGGCCTATGACGCCGTCCTCGCCGAGCGGGGCAAGCGCGTAGCGCGGGCCCTGGAGCGCAGCCCGTGACGGTCAAGCCTGTTAGGCTCAAGCTCGGGACGTTTAGGCCCGGGACATTCAAAGCGGACAGTGCGCTGGTGGCGGCCGTGCATCGCGCCGCCAACGTCGAGGCGCGCTGTGGCGGCGTGAAGCCCTCTCTGCTGATCCTGCATTACACCGGCATGACTTCGTCCGCGAAAGCCGTCGACTGGCTGGCGCGGCCGGAAAGTAAAGTCTCATGCCACTACGTCGTCGATGAGGCCGGACGCGTGACCCAGATGGTGCCGGAAGCCAAACGTGCCTGGCATGCGGGACTTTCATATTGGCGCGGCGAGACCGATATCAATTCGCATTCGATTGGCATCGAGATTCACAATCCTGGGCATGAGCATGGCTACCCAGATTTTCCATTCTCGCAGATGCGCGCCGTAATTGCGCTTTCGAAGGATATCGTCCAGCGCCATCGCCTAACGCGGGAGAGCGTGCTGGCCCACTCCGACGTGGCGCCAGAACGCAAGATTGATCCGGGTGAAAAATTCAATTGGGGGAGCCTCGCCAAGGACGGCGTAGGAATGTGGGTGCGTCCGTCGCCGCTGCAGCCAGGCGATAATGGCCTGGGTCTTGGGGCTGAAAGTCCGCGCGTCGCCGAGGTGCAGCGGCTGCTTGCCGCCTACGGTTACGACACGGCGCCAACGGGCATCATCGATGCAAAAACGAGTAGGGTGCTGCGCGCCTTTCAGCTGCATTTCCGCCCCCGGCGCGCCGATGGGCGGTTGGATCGCTCAACTGAGCTGACACTGCGCCGATTGCTGGCGAAAGCCGGCGGCAAGGACGTCACTTGACCTGCGCGGCAGCTTGCGCTTGATGCGCCCGCACACGGCTGCATGATACGCTGGTGACACATGTTCGGAGACAATCGCGAGTGCTGAGCCCTCAACGCCCCGAAATTGTGACACTGGCCGCCGCCGCTTACATTGTCGCTGTCCTCAACATACCGTTTTGGCAGTTGTATTACCGGACCGTGGCACCGCAGACGCCGACCGAGTGGGCATTTATCGCAGCAACTGCAGTTGCCCTGATGCTTCTGCTCAATCTCATCTTGATGCTGTTCGCGGTGAAGCCAATGTTCAGGGTGGTGATGGCTGTTGTCCTGCCGTTAACGGCTGCTGCGACCTACTTCATGCACGAGTACGGGATTGTGATCGACCACAACATGGTGCGCAACGTGCTGGAGACCAACTCGCGTGAAGCGGGCGATCTTATGACCATGAAGATGGTGCTCTTTGTCGGATTGCTCGGTGTTTTACCCGCTGCCGTCCTGTGGTGTGTGCCGTGGGTCGAGCGGCCGCTCAGGCGTGACCTCCGCGCAAAGTTTAAGGCCGCAGCGCTGTCATTTGCGATCATGGCCGCCGTCATCGTTCCGGTGTGGGGCGATGTGCAGTCCACATTCCGGGAGCGTAGGGAACTGCGCCTGACTCTGACGCCGTCGAACTATATCGGAGCGCTTGAGAGATACCTGCGCCAGCATTGGCGCGCGGCGCCGGCAGCGGTTGCTGCTTTTGGGGACGATGCGCAGCGCGCGGCCTCAGCAACTGTCAAGTCCCGCAGATCGGTGTTCGTGATTGCGGTCGGAGAAACTGCGCGCTGGGATCACTTCCAGCTCAACGGTTACGACCGGGCGACAAATCCCGAACTGTCAAAGATTGCTGATCTCGTGAACTATCCGAAAGCGTTCTCGTGCGGTACAGACACGCTACATTCAGTGCCGTGCATGTTTTCAGGGCTGGGCCGCGATTCTTTCTCGACGGGTGCTGCTGCGGCGCGTGAAAATCTGCTCGATATTCTGCAGCGCGCCGGGTTCGACGTCCTCTGGCGCGAGAACCAATCCGGATGCAAAGGCGCCTGTGACCGGATCCCAACCGAGGTACTTACGAAGCTTGAGAGTGCGGCATTTTTTGCGCAGAGCGAGACCCACGACGACGTTCTGCTCGATGAGCTTGAGGACCGCATTGCCAAGCTCGAGCGCGATACCGTGATCGTACTGCATATGATGGGATCGCATGGGCCCGCGTATTGGAAGCGCTATCCGAAGCGCTTCGAAGTTTTCAAACCCGTCTGCCGGGAAAGCCAGTTCAGCCGGTGTACGCGCGAGGAGATCGTCAATGCCTATGACAATACGATGCTCTATTCAGATTTTGTGCTGAGCCGCCTGATTGGCATTCTGGGCCGCGCCGCAGAGCATAACGTCGATGGCGGCATGATCTACATGTCGGACCACGGCGAGAGCCTTGGCGAAAACAATCTCTATCTGCACGGTATGCCTTATGCAATTGCACCAGAAGCACAGATCCATGTGCCGATGGTGGTGTGGATGTCGCCAAGTTTCCGCGACAGCTTTGGTGTCGATCGCGGGTGCCTTGCGGGCCGCGCGGATGCCAAAGCCGGGCATGACAATCTGTTTCACTCGGTGCTTGGGCTGTTGGATGTTCGCACCAAAGTCTACGATCCTGCTCTCGATATATTTGCGCCGTGCCGGCACAAGCCCGCCTCGTAATGTTCCATTTAGGCGGCCACTTGTTCTGCAACAGTGTTTCGTTCCGGGCGCCTTACAAAATATATTTTGCCAAAACTTATCCCCGCAACGTGGGACTCGTGCATCATGGCAAGCGTGGAGGCTGAGTGCTAGACGCGAGGCAAGCGACATGCGCGGCATTAAGGATGTTATTCTAACCCTCGGCTTCGTGGTCATGGGGCTGCTGGCGGAGGCGCTGGCTGAGCCGCTGGGCCCAGTTTCGCAGGATGCAGATTTCACGGCGCACCAGATCACCGGCATGCTGTATAAGGCGCATGCTGGCGAGCGCATCGATCTCTCCGGCCATGATCTGACCTATCTCGATCTCTCCGATCTCGATTTCAAAGGCGCACTGCTGGCTGGATCAGATTTTTACGGCACAGATTTTACGGGCGCAAATTTGTCGGGCGCGGATTTGACGAAAACCCGGCTCGATCGCGCGGTTTTGATCCGCGCCAATCTGTCGGGCGCGAACCTTACGGGTGCGACGATTTTGCGGCCGACGGTCTATGCCGATGCGGCGGGCGCACTCTCGGACGCACCAAAGTTTGCAGGCGCCAATCTCACGGGTATCCACGTTCAGGCCGATTTATCGGGCGCAGATTTTCGCGGGGCTGATTTGTCGAATGCGAATTTTAAGCCGCTAGAATTCAGGCCCGGCCAGGGCACGCTCGCCACCGCATATAAAAATATTTTGAAGAGCTGCGATTTTTCAGGCGCCCGGCTACGGGATGCCGACATGACGAGGGCCGTGCTGTGGTTTTCGAAATTCACCGGGGCTGATGTGAGGAGCACTGATTTTTCACACGCTGATTTGTCTAACGCCGATTTTGCCGGCGCGGACGTGACGGGGGCAGACTTTAGCGGCGCCGATCTCGATGGCGCTAATTTCGTTGGTGCCCGCGGGCTCGATAGTGTGAAAGGATGGGACTCCGCGGTCAATACGGACAAGGCTAAAAGGTAAGTCGCATGAGCGTGATGGCGTTGAAGTCTTGGCATCATATTCGGGTTCCGGAACCCCGCACCGACGCGCTGTATGAGATCACGCTGTTCGACCGGCGGTTTGAATTCAACGGTCTCAAAGCGCTATTGGGCGCGGCGGATGTCAGCAAAGCCGGTGATCGCTTCAGCGGACTTGCAGCACGGGACGATGTGGAACGGGAAGCTGCCCGGGCTATCCTGTCGGGTCTGACGCTGGAGCACCTCTACGAGCGGCCGCTGACGGATCACCAGGGCCGCGTCGATTCCGTCATGCAGATCAACTACGACATTGATCTTGAAACTTTTCAAAGCCTTGCCGGGAAGTCCGTCGGGGAAACAAAGAACATTCTTCTAAGCGCTAAGCCGGCTGAAGCGGCGCGAATCGGGCAAGCATTGACCGGCGTGATGGCTGCGGCGATCGCCAAGCTGATGGATGTGCACGAGCTGGTCTACGCCGCCAAGAAGCTTAAGCGGTCCGCGAAAGCGCGCACCGTTGTTGGCGGTGCTGGGACGTTGTCGTCACGGCTGCAGCCGAACCATCCGACTGATGATTTGAGCGCGATGACGCTGCTGGTCTACACCGGACTTTCAATGGGCTCGGGTGATGCGCTGATCGGGCTCAACCCTGCCATCGATACGGTTGAGAACATATCGTCGACGCTGCACCACCTGGATAAACTTCGGCGCGAAACCGGCGCGCCGACGCAAATTTGCGTACTGGCCCATGTCAAGACGCAGATGGCGTGCCTGGAAAATGGTGCGCCGGTTGAGATCATGTTTCAGAGCCTCGCCGGCACTGACCGCACCCTGATCGAGGAATTCGATTGTACGGTGGACGTGCTCGATAAGGCGTATCGCATGATGTCCGAAAGGGGGCCATTGTCGGGTGAGGCAGCGCAATTCATGTATTTTGAAACCGGCCAGGGCAGCGAGCTGACGTACGGCAAGCACAACGGCATCGACATGACGACGACGGAAGCGCTGTGCTACGGCCTGGCGCGCCGCTACGATCCTTTCATGGTCAACAACGTTACGGGATTCATTGGCCCGGAAACGCATCGCAGCAACTTCGAGATGATCGTGTCCAATCTGCAGGATCATTTCATGGGCAAGCTCATGGGGCTGCCGATGGGGATGGCGCCCTGCTACACGCTACACTCGGAGATCACCATGGAAGGCCAGCAAATGGCGACGCAGCTGCTGACGGCGGCGGGCGCCAACTACTTCATGGATGTGTATCTCAGCGTCGACCGCATGCTGGCGTATTTCGACACCTGCGGACATGACGATCAGACGCTGCGCGAAGTGCACGGGTTGAAGCCGGCGCCCGAATATCTTGCTTGGGCCATCGCGCGAGGGATATTCAGCCGCACAGATGATGGCGAGATCGAGCGCGGGCCGAATTGGGGAAATCCGAGGATTTTCTGCAGCTCTGAGATGGATTTCAATCAACTTAAAGGAAATCTGCCGGCAGCCTATGGCTTCGACAATGCCGGGCCACGGCCAGCGGACAGCGTCTCGCGCGCAGTTCATGCCAATCTGGCGGCGGCGCGCGAGGCGATATATGCGGAGGTCGTGCCCGAGCGCCTCGGATCGATCGATTTCCGCCGCATTGCGACGTCAGCGGACAGCAAGGCCGCGCATCTCGACCATCCCGACCGGGGTGCGCACTTTGCGGATGCTGAGCTGGCGGCGCTGGTGCCCGAAGCCGCAGAAGTGCAGATCATCGTCTCGGACGGGTTGAGTGCCGAAGCCGTGCATCACAACATCCCAGAGCTGCTTCCGCTCTTGCTTGCGGGCCTCGACCGGCAGCGGATCACGGCCGGGAAGCCTATATTAGCGCGGTATGGGAGGGTCAAGCTGGCGGAAGCGCTGGGTGACGCCTTGCAGCCCAAGCTGATCATCAATCTGATTGGCGAGCGGCCGGGCGGGGACGCACTGGCG
Organism: Hyphomicrobium sp.; assembly: GCA_031378895.1. Lineage (GTDB taxonomy): Bacteria > Pseudomonadota > Alphaproteobacteria > Rhizobiales > Hyphomicrobiaceae > Hyphomicrobium_B. Next base: position 44,686 of record JANNEP010000036.1, on the reverse strand, counting down.
TCGCGCAGCCTATCGGCCTACATCGCCTATCGCCTGGATGATGCGGACACGCGCGACGCCGCGATCGCCTTCAGTGGCAATCCCGATGTGCGCTACGAGTACACCGTGATTTCTAACATCTACGAGGGCGGGTTGCCGCCGGTCAAAGCGGCCGGTCTGATTGCAGAGCGAGTCAACCAGATACTGACCTGTAAGGCGGCGGGCAACCGCTTGGAGCGCGTCGTCCACGACCGCTCGCACAATGAGCGCGGGGCGCGGCGCGTGGATGAGGGTAAAACGGCGTAGCGGACGGCTGCTTACTTTTCAGCTACAACTTTCAGGTTAGCGAGACCGGCTTCGAAGTCGGTGCCAACCATTTTGTCCATATCAAAGATCACGTGCATGATCTTCGCGGCGAAGGGGACAGACCCGTTCATGCTCCAAGTGACCAGCGTCGAGTTGCCTTTGGGCTCCAGGGTAAAGTCGACGGTATTGTTGGCTTCCATGGGTTTGATCATCTGCAGTTTCATCGTGACTTTGGAGGCTGGTGTTGAGTCCATGATCTCCAAGCGTCCCTTGCCGACGTCGTTGTTGCCGTCCCAGTCGTGGGCCGCGCCTTTGCCGCTGTCTGGACCGCTGTAGGCGACCTTCATATTTGGGTCCTTTTTCATCCAAGGATTCCAGGTGTTGAAGCCGTGTAGATCATTGATGAGCGGGAATATCTTCTCGGGCGGCGCCTTGATGGAAGCACTGCGCTGGACACTGAAAGTGTCGGGCTTGGTCGCCGCAAGTGCGAGCAGGGCGGCAATCGCGAGAACGACGATGATCAGGATTGTCTTTAGCATGACGGCCTCCGGTAAGGTGCCTTTCGCGCAAGGTAAACCAAATCTGTGCCGCCCTGTCAGGGAGGGCTCGGTGAGGAGCGTGTGTTCCATCACCCGGCGGGTTGCGAGGCGCGGAGTTCAATAGAGTATCGTCAATGAATGTGGCGTGATCGCGTACAGAGGACGCGCGCAGGCCGCAAGAAGCTGAACGCTCGGTAACTATCACGCAAGACATTGTTGGTACTCTCTTAACCAACCGCTTGATGGAGAGAGCTATGCTGCAGAGAATTCTGTCGTCATCACTGTCGCGTTTCAATCGTTGGGTGCCTTTGGCACTGATTATCCCCGTCCTCGCCGCCGCGCCGGACGCCGGTGCCGTGAGTACGCGCGTAAAACTCGCCTGCGCCAAGGACTACTACGCCCATTGCAGCAAGTATTCGCCGGATACTCCGGAAGTACGGGCGTGCATGGATTCAGTCGGCGATAGGCTCTCGAAGCGGTGCGTTGACGCTCTCGTTGCCGCGGGCGAAGTCTCGAAAAGCGAAGTTGCCGAGCGATCCGCAAACCTAAGAGACTAGCGCGGCGGGACCCACCCCCCTTGACCTGCGCCCCCGCTCCCCCCTTATGTCGGCGACCAGCCGGCCGGACGGCCGCTGCCGGTTTTTGTTATGGCGAAGGCGCACCCTAAAGGTCGCTGAGCAGGCGCAATCCGGTGGAGGAAAGTCCGGGCTCCATGACGACACGGTGGCGGCTAACGGCCGCCGGGGGCGACCCCAGGGATAGTGCCACAGAAAACAAACCGCCCGCCTTCGCAGCTAACGCTGCTACGGCGTGGCAAGCCCGCAAGGGCCTGCTGCGCCGAAGCCCGAAAGGGCGCAGGCGAGTAAGGGTGAAACGGTGCGGTAAGAGCGCACCGCGCCTCTGGCAACAGAGGCGGCAGGGCAAACCCCACCGGGAGCAAGATCAAATAGGGGTGGCCTGACGTGCGGGGAAACCCGTGACGTCGAGCCCGTCTTCAGGCCCGCCACCCGGGTTGATTGCACGAGGCGCTTGGTAACAGGCGTCCCAGATGAATGGCCGTCGCGGAGGGGAAACTCTCCAGACAGAACCCGGCTTACAGGCCGGCTGGTATTTGCTTCTTGAGAAAATGGCGGGGTGCGTGCCCCGACATTCCAGGTTTTCCTAAGCCGCCATATCGAAAAGCAAGAATTCCGTATCGGCCGCGCGGCCTTCGATCGTGATCGCGCCAGCGCCGGTGATCGCGATGCCGTCGCCGGTTTCCACCGTCTCGCCGTTGACAACTGCCGCACCCGTCGCGACCTGAAGCCACGCTGTGCGGTTTGGCGCGAGCGTATGCGAGACGGCATCGCCGTCGCCAAGGATCGACGCATAGAGCGCCACGTCCTGATGGATCGTGACGGAACCTTCGCGGCCGTCTTGCGAACCGATCAGCCGCAACCGTCCGCGCTTGTCGTCCGCGGTGATCGTCGTCTGCTCGTAGGCCGGCGCAAGTCCACGGCTTTCCGGCTTGATCCAGATCTGCAGCAAGTGCACGGGTTCGTCCTTTGAGGCGTTGGCCTCGCTATGGCGAATACCGGTGCCGGCCGACATGCGCTGAACATCGCCCGGCCGGATCACGGAGCCGGTGCCGAGGCTGTCCTTGTGTTCGAGCGCGCCTGATAGAACGTAGGTGACGATTTCCATGTCGGAGTGCGGATGCGTGGGGAAGCCGCCGCCGCCCGCGATGCGGTCGTCGTTAATGACGCGGACCGGGCCAAACCCCATGTGCGCGGGGTCGTGGTAGTCGCCGAAAGAGAACGTGTGGCGGCTGTCGAGCCAGCCGAGATTGACGTGGCCGCGGTCGGCGGCCTTGCGCAGCGTAACCATGGTGAACCTCCTTGTCCAAGAGCCGGGTAGCCCCGGCAGTGCTGGCCAATAGGTGTGGCGTGCGTGACGCCGCTGCAAGGCGCTGAAGGATGAACGCGATGCCGCGGCCTGCCTGCGGTGCAGCTGGCGCCACAGGGCGGGCTGATCCCCGCCACGGCGTTGACCAACTCGTCATTCAAGACCTCGCGCTATGACTGGCCGGCATGTCAGGATCAGCTCGGGGCTTTTGGAGTTCTTTAGCATGATGGCGCGGTGGGTCTCATTGGCGGCATTGGCGGCGGCCGTTACCGGCGCGATGGCCGCAACTGCCTACGGGCAAGTCGAAAACGCGCCGCAGCTCAAGGTGGCGCCGGCCCCTGCGGTTCGCCCAGTGACCGAGCCGGGCCCGTCCAAGCCGGTCAAAAACAGCAACAGCGGCGCGCATCAGTTCACAATCACGCTCGCGGGCGACACGGGTTTCAGCCCGCATCGTGCGCCGGTCAATTCGTCGGTGTCGTCGAAGGCCGGGCGGACACTGACATTCGAGCAGGCGTTCGCGCCGATGTCGAAGGACGTCAACGGCGACCTCAACTTCGTCAATGTCGAGACCGTGGTGACGGACCGCAACGACCTCGCCACGGACGGCAAAGGTCAGGGCAATCCCTTCCACTTTCGTAGCCATCCGAACGGCTTTGCCCATCTCGTCAAGCGTGGCGTCAATCTGTTCTCGCTGGCCAACAACCACTCGATGGATTTTGGCGAAGCGGGCTTGCGCGAGACGCTGCGCCACGTCGCACAAATGCAGAAGCTCGGCCTCAAAGCCTACGCCGGGATAGGCCTCAACCGTGAAGAGGCGAGCCGTCCAAGCATCATTGCGGTTAAAGGCGCCAATGTCGCCTTCGGTGCGATGGGCATTGTGACCAACAACCTCGAGCGTCACCGAGCCGGGCCGGACAAGCCAGGTCAGATCGCGTACCGCTTCGCAGATGACATGGAGCTGTCCGTCGATCGCCTGACGGAACCGGCGGCCGACTACCGGATTCTCTCGATCCATTACGGGGTCGAGGGCTATGTCAGGGCCGATAGCGAGCAGACGACGAACTGGCGCCGGATGGCGGACCACGGCGTCGATCTCATCGTTGGCCATCACGCCCATGTGGTGCGCGGCGTTGAAATGACGGCGAAGGGCGGCCTGATATTCTACGGTCTCGGAAATTTCATGCACCACGGAACGGCAAATATCACCGGCAATCATGTCTGCCGCAGCCACGGGCTGTTTGCCCGGGTGCATGTCAGCCAGGGTGAGGATGGGACGTGGCGCACGCGCGCGGTCGAAGCCATTCCCGTAACCGATACGCATATTTCGCCACATCGCTACGCGTCGGTCGCGCAATCGCATCTGCGGGTTTATGCGCTTAATTATCTCGGCGAGACGCTGGACGACGCGGCGACAGGCGCCCTGGGAATGCGGTTCACGCCGCAAGCCGACGGCAGCGGGCTTTATTGCGCTGACGGTGCAGCGTCCGACGGCGGCCGCATCGGCGCGCTGTGCAAGGGCTGGACGCCGTCGCCTGGGATCCCGTCAGGGCTGAGAGGCCAGATCGCGTCAAGCTGCGCGCGGTAGGAGCTAAGATCTTCCGCCGGCCCGGATACAGACGAAGTCAGCTTCATCGCTCCACAAGTTTGCGGTAGAGGTGCCAGGTCGCGTGCCCCAGGACGGGAAGGACGACGGTGAGGCCAAGGAAGAACGGCAGCGCGCCGATCAGCAAGGCGGCGCCGACGATCATACCCCAGAGTGCGACCGGAACGGGGTTTTCAAGGCTTGCACGAATGGAAGTACGAACGGCAGTCGCGGCACTAACATCAGACCGGTCGACGAGCATCGGGAACGAGACGACCGAGATGACCAGAACGAGGGCTGCAAACAGGAAGCCGACGAGGTTACCGACGACGATGAGTTGCCAGCCATCCGCCGTTGATGTGACCTGATCGAAGAAAGTGCCGAGTGAGGATGGCACGGCGATGCCAAAAATTTGTGTGTAGATGACCTCGGCCGAATAGAGCCAAGCCAGGAAAATGCTGGCGAGCACGAGGCCAAGCCGGGCAATCGCACCGATCGATGGGGTATGGAGAACTTCGAGCGCTTGAGAGACCGATACCGGGAGTCCCTGCTCTCGCCGCCGGCTCAGTTCGTAAAGGCCGATGGCCGCCACGGGACCGAGAAGCGCGAAGCCCGCCGTCATCGGATAGAGCAGCGGCAGCATGTCGTAGCCAAACAGCATCCGGTACAGGATGAAGCCGACGAGCGGATAGACGAGACACAGAAAAATCGCGTGGCTCGGCATGGCGCGGAAATCGCCGATGCCTTTGACAAGCGCGTCTTTTACATCAGCGATGCCAATGGAGCGGACAATGGGCTCGCCGGGACGCCAGATGGCGGACGCGGGCCATTTGAGGTCGACGCCGGGTTGGGCGTGGACGGTTGTGCGATCGGAATAGGGTACTGGGTTTGCCATCGCGTCAGCTCCGGAGTTCGCGCCAGAGCGGTCGTGGCTGGTTGAGAGCCGAGCGGCCACCTAGCAATTGCCCCGTCTAGGTCATTCGATGACTAGTTACGTCAGAATGCGCCGGTCGGTCCCCGGGTCAAATCAGGATGTCGTGACGCGGCCTGGCTCAGGGTCGTATCGCGTTGCTTGGGTGTTGAAATGCTGCGGCGCAACCGTTCTTTCGCAGCCTGTGAGAGCTATTACTGCCGTTAATAATCCTTAATAATCCATTGACGACCGTTAAATCCCATGTCATCCCATATTAGCCCGTCCGCACCGGGTAGGGTTTGTGGCAGGGCGCCGGACTGGAAAGAGGGCCCAGTTTGAGCGACCGCCACGACCCAGTTTTTCACTGTTTCGGGCGACACGTGCCGCGCGACCACTTGGAAGTCCCCTGGTGGGGCGCCGGCCGCCCGAAACGAGACTTCCGGCCCTGGCGGCCGGCTCCCCAGCAGGGGAGTCGCCAGGGCCCAGTAACAAGCGTGAAGGACGAGGCTTCGAAATCAGGGATGGACCGCTTTGTCTCGACATTCACAAACAAGATCGACGTCAAAGGCCGGGTCTCCGTCCCAGCTCCTTTCCGCGCCGTCCTCGAGCGCGATGGCTATGCGGGTGGCGTCTACTGCTACCCCTCGCTCGACGCTCCGGCTCTCGATGCGGGCGGCGAAAGACTTGCACAAAAAATCGATGGGCTTCTCGCAGGCCTGCCGGACTATTCGGATGAGCGCGATGAACTCTCTGTCGCGCTCTATGGGGATGTCCAGGTTCTCTCGATCGACGGCGACGGCCGCATCGTCCTTCCTGAAGGCCTTCGCGCCCACGCCGGTCTCGACACCTCGGTCACGTTTGTCGGCCTTGGCGACAAGTTTCAAATGTGGGAGCCCGCGCACTTTGAAAAGCGCCGAGCCGAGGCCCGCAGCAAAGTCCAAGTCACGCGTAAACTGTTCGGCGCGGGGGGCCGCGGCGCCAGCGATGGCGACGACGGGGGAGCACGGGAATGACGCGGGATGGCGCGCCGGGGGGCGCTTCGCGCAGACCTAACAGTCAGCGCACCCGCCACATTCCCGTGCTGCTCTCGGAAGTGCTCGAGTGCCTGGCGCCTAAGTCCGGTGAAACCTACATCGACGGCACGTTTGGCGCGGGCGGATATTCGCGTGCAATTCTTGAGGCAGCGGACTGCAGTGTCCTGGCGTTAGACCGCGATATCCGCGCTGTGCGCGAAGCGATGCAGCTTTGCGAAGCGTTTCCCAACCGCTTGACCGTTGTTCTAGCTCCCTTTAGCCGCATGGAGGAAGTGGCGCGCGTCTATCTGTCGACGAATACGACTGAGGTGCAGCCATCGGTTTTCACACCTCCCGATGGCGTGGTCCTCGATATCGGCGTGTCGTCGATGCAGATCGATCAAGCGGAACGCGGGTTCTCATTCATGAACGACGGCCCGCTCGATATGCGTATGTCGGCGGCCGTCGACCCGCTCGACAACAGCGAGATTGCTGCTGGTGAAAGTGCCGCTGATTTCGTCAACACCGCAGACGAAGAGACGATTGCCAATGTGATTTATACCTACGGTGAAGAGCGCAAGTCGCGGTCGATCGCCCGGGCCATCGTTAAGGCACGGCTAGCAAAGCCGTTTGAGCGCACGCTTGAACTCGCGGACTTGGTCTTGCGCGTTTTTCACGGCCGCAAGGCCGATGGCCGCCATCCGGCGACGCGGACGTTCCAAGCGCTGCGCATTTACATCAACGATGAGCTTGGTGAGCTCGCAAAGGCATTGTCCGATGCCGAACGCATTCTGAAACCAGGCGGCCGCCTGGTGGTCGTAACGTTCCACAGTCTGGAAGACCGCATCGTCAAAAGATTTTTCACCGCCCGCTCCGGCAAAGAGACGCGGGGCTCCCGGCATTTACCTGAGCAATCGATAAAATCTGCATCCCCAAGTTTCCAAATTGTTAACTCGCGTCCGTTAACACCTTCTAAAGGTGAATTAGACCTAAACCCTCGTGCCCGCTCGGCACGGCTTCGTTGCGGATTACGTACCGAAGCTCCTGCGTGGCCCCTCGATCTCGACGATCTCGAGGTGCCGCAAGCGAAGGTCTAGGGGTCCGATGACGTGAGACGTGAGAGGAACCAAGCCCATGCGCCTGATGAACCTCGCAGCCTTCTGCTTCACTGTTGCCAGTGCCCTGTTGCTCTACAGCCTGAACTACGAGACGCGACGTCTCGAGGCAGGTGTACAAGTGCAAGAACGTGCGGCTGTCAAGGCTCGCAGTGACATCGCTATCCTCAAGGCTGAACGAGGTCATTTAAGCCGGCCAGAGCGCATCGATCCCATTGCCCGGCAGTTGGGTCTGATGCCGCCGCGTCCCGATCAGCTGACAATAACGAGTGACGTTTCCGCACTGCCACCTGAGCACCGGATGGCGGAAGGCGAGTGATATGCGCGCTGGCGTCAGCATCACTCCAGGGTTGCCACGTCCTGCACGTTTGAGTACCAGGACGCGCCGCGCGCCGCTGGTCAACGCGATGCTGCTTAGCGGCACTGTGCTCGCGTTCGGGACCGTAGCCAGTCAACTTTTAAATCTGGGATTGAGCGGTCAGCAGCAAATTACGATTGCGGTGTCGGAGCCAGTTGCAACGAGTTTCAGCCGCCCAGATATTATCGATCGCAACGGGCGGCTTCTTGCAACCGACGTCGAAGTGCCATCGTTATTTGCCGATCCCGCCATCATTATCGATCGCGACGAGGTGGTCGAGAAGCTCATTATTGTGCTGCCAGATCTGGATCAGAACGAGCTGCACCAGGCCTTGTCGGATAAGTTGCGCCGTTTCGTATGGATCCGGCGCGGCCTGTCGCCGAAGCTGGCGCAACGCATCCATGATCTCGGACTGCCGGGGCTGTCGTTCCGCTCAGAGTTGCGCCGCGCCTACCCGGCTGGCGATCTCGCGGGGCACGTGCTTGGTTCGGTCAATGTCGACAACAAGGGCACAGCCGGCATCGAGAAATATATCGATGACCAGATTGGCGTCGACGCGGTGCATTCGGTGACGCTGTCGACCAGAGCGCCGGTGCGGCTATCGCTCGATCTTGGTGTGCAGCACTCTTTGGAAGATGAACTCGACACCGCAGTGCGCCGCTATCATACGCGCGGCGCGGCAGGCCTAGTACTCGATATCAAAACAGGGGAAATTCTTGCCAGCGCGTCGCTGCCGCGAGTTGACCCCGGCCGGCCACTTCCCAGCACAGACCCGCTACTTCTCGACAAGGTTTCCGGCGGTACGTTCGAACTTGGCTCGGTGTTCAAGACGCTGACCATTGCCATGGCGTTCGATGAAGGTCTGGCTGTGCCAGGCACGATGCTTGATGTGCGCGCGCCGCTTCAGGCCGGGCGCCACACCATCAGCGATTTCCACCCCGCTGGCCGGCCGCTGTCGGTAGCGGAGATTTTTACGCACTCTTCGAATGTCGGCGCGGGCATGCTGGCGCTGCAAGCCGGACCCGAGAAGATGAAGGCGTTCCTAGGGAAATTAGGTCTGCTGCAAACGCTGAAAACCGAAGCCGGTGCGGTGAGCACGCCGCAAACTCCCGAGCGCTGGGAGCGGGCGGAACTCATTACCGTTTCGTACGGCCATGGATTGGCGGTTGCGCCGTTGCAGTTTGCGGCGGGGGCGGCGGCGCTGTTCAATGGCGGAACACGCATGACGCCGACGTTTTTGAAATCTCAGCCGGGTGTGGGCCCGGCAGCTGACCGCCTCGTCACGCCAGAAACGTCTCGGCAGATGGCCCGGCTGTTCCGGCTCAATGTCATGGACGCCGACGGCACAGGAAAACGCGCCGATGTGCCGGGATACCGCGTTGGCGGAAAAACAGGCACGGCCGATCTGGCGAGCGGCGGCGGCTATGAAGCAAAAGCAGTGATTTCGTCTTTTCTCGGGGCGTTTCCGATGGACGAACCGCGGTATCTGACGTTTGTGCTGCTGTTTGAGCCAAAAGGTACAGCCGAGACAGGCGGGCAGCGCACCGCGTCGACCAACGCCGCACCGGTGACGGGCCGCCTGATCAGCCGTATCGCATCGCAGTTAGGCGTGCAGCCGCTGGCGATCGCCGCAACTCAGTAAATCCTGCTTTATGTCGCCGGGTTTGACGGGCACTGTGACGCAACTTATGTAGCGACTTAGTCCCCGGCGCGTTCTTGCCGCTGCGAGATGTGACCTGCGATGAGGCACCATGCGGCTTTCAAACATCCTGCCGCTAGACATTCCGCTGCCCTTAGGAGCGAAAGACATTGACGTCACTGGCATCACATCGTCGAGTAACGGCGTCATGCCGGGCGCGCTGTTCGCGGCACTTCCGGGCGCTAAGACCGATGGTGCGCAGTTTGTTGCAGATGCGGTCGCGCGCGGCGCACGCGTGATCCTAGCGGGCGAGGGCAAGGCGCAAAACGTTCCGCCGGGTGTCGTGCTCCTCGAGGTTAAGAATCCGCGCCGAGCGTTGGCGTTGATGGCGGCGCGGTTCTCAGGGAGCCAGCCGGAGTGTGCGGTCGCCGTGACGGGGACCAGCGGCAAAACGTCAGTTGCAGAATTTACACGGCAGATTTTTGCGCATCTGGGACGCAAGGCGGCATCGCTCGGAACCATTGGCGTGGTGAAGCCGGATGGTGCCGTTTACGGGTCGCTGACAACGCCGGACCCTGTGACGCTGCATGCGATTCTGGCAGGTCTCGCGGATGAAGGCATTACGCATCTGGCGCTTGAGGCGTCCTCGCACGGGCTCGATCAGCACCGGCTCGATGGCGTGCAGCTGACGGCGGCGGCTTTCACAAATCTTGGCCGCGATCACATGGATTATCACGCGACGGTCGAGGATTATCTGGCGGCCAAGATGCGGCTGTTGACCGAACTGCTGCAGCCGGGTCAGACGGTGGTGATCAACAGCGATGGGGCTTACGCAGAGCGCGTGGCCGATGTCGCGCGGAATCGCGGGCTGTGCGTCATGACGGTTGGCAGCACGGGCGAGACGCTGCGTCTCGAGGGTCTGGAACGCGAAGGGTTTCGGCAACTCTTGAGGATTGGCGTTGGTCGTGCGTCGTATAATGTGCCCTTGCCCCTTGTCGGGGCATATCAGGCTGAAAACGCATTGCTAGCGGCAGGTCTGGCGATTGCGGCCGGAGAGCATACGGGCGAAGCGCTCCTCGCTCTTGCGATCCTCAAAGGCGTACCGGGCAGGCTCGAGATTGTTGGCGAGGCCCGCGGCGGGCTGGCGATTGTCGACTATGCGCATAAACCCGAAGCTCTGACCGCAGCGCTCGACGCTTGCCGCCCGTTTGTCACCGGCAAACTCATTTGCGTGTTCGGCTGCGGCGGCGATCGCGATAAGGGCAAGCGGCCGATCATGGGGCGTATCGCCGTTGACAAATCCGACGTGACAATCGTGACCGACGACAATCCACGCACTGAACATCCAGCCTTTATTCGCCGCGAAATCCTGGCCGGCGCAGCGGGCGCGCGCGAAATTGGCGACCGGGCCGAGGCCATCAAAGCGGCTGTTGCCATGATGGGCTCCGGCGATGTGGTGCTGGTCGCGGGCAAAGGCCATGAAACCGGCCAGATCATCGGCGATCGGGTGCTGCCGTTTTCCGACCACGACGAACTCCGCCGCGCGCTCGAGGGCCTGTGATTCCATGATCGAACCGTTGTGGACTTGGACGGACTTGTTGGAGGCGGTGCCGCTTGCTGTAGCCGATGGCACGCCGGATTGTGCCATCGTCGGCTTTTCGATTGATACGCGGTCGTTGCAGCCAGGCGATGTGTTTGTCGCGCTCAAAGATCAGCGCGACGGCCATGAGTTCGTGACGAGCGCGTTCGAGGCGGGCGCGGCAGCGGCAATTGTGTCGAAAGGTTACACGCGCAAGCCGGGCGATGGCGCTCTGTTTCGCGCAGGTGACGTTTTGAAGTCGCTTGAGCGGATTGGAAATGCCGCGCGGGCGCGATTGTCGCCGGGCGCGCGCGTCGTCGCCGTCACCGGCAGTGCCGGTAAAACCGGCACCAAGGAAATGCTGCGAGCGTGTCTCAGCGTGGTCGCGCCCGGCAAGGTCCACGCGTCGGAAAAATCCTATAACAATCATTGGGGCGCGCCGTTGACGCTGGCCAGGATGCCCGCTAACACGGACTACGCCGTTTTCGAAATCGGCATGAATCACGCCGGTGAGATTGCGCCTTTGGCGAAAATGGTTCGCCCGCACGCGGCCATCATCACGACGGTCGAAGCGGTGCATCTCGAACACTTTGGCTCGGTCGATGAGATCGCGGACGCTAAGGCGGAGATTTTCGCGGGGCTGGTCTCAGGCGGCGCGGCCATCATCAAGCGTGACAATCCGCATTTTGACAGGCTGTTGGTCCGTGCACAGGCTCAGGCCGCGAAGGTCATTTCATTCGGGCTGGCGCCGGACGCCAACGTGTCTGCCGAAAAGCTCGTGCTTGGCGACGACGGCAGCGACATCACAGTCCGCATCGGTGAGCGGCGTTACCCGTTTCAACTCGCCATGCCAGGTCGCCACATCGCCGAAAATGCGCTGGCCGTGGTTGCGGCCCTCGACGCGATTGGAGCCGATGTCGAAATCGCTCTATCAGCGCTCGCAACCCTTGCTCCTACCGGCGGTCGTGGGGCGCGCACGCTGCTCGAGGTTCCCGGAACCGTTAGCCGGCTCGGGGGTAAGGCACTTCTTATAGATGAGAGCTACAACGCGAACCCAGCGTCCATGCGGGCAGCGCTGGCGACGCTTGGTGCCGTGCCGCGAATGAAATTTTCGAGGCGGATCGCCGTGTTGGGAGATATGCTCGAACTCGGCTCTGAGGCCCCGGCCTTGCATCAAGGCCTCAAAGAGGTTGTGGACGAGGCCGGTGTGGATTTGATCTTTGCCTGTGGGCCGCACATGAAGGGGCTCTATGATACCATCCCAGCCGCTATGAAGGGAGCCTACACGGCTTTGGCTGCAGGGCTTGAGTCGCCGCTCCTGATGGCGCTGCGCAGCGGCGACGTGGTGATGATCAAGGCGTCTAACGGCACCCAGCTCGGGCCGCTCGTCGAGGCGCTGAAGACACGATTTGGCACGACCATCGCTTCAAGCTGAGGCACACGCGGAACGACCGGGGAAAGTTCAACGAGAATGCTTTACGAACTCGTCAATTTCAGCGATCAGATCAGCGCGCTGAATGTCTTTCGCTACATCACGTTTCGCACGGGTGGCGCAATTTTTACGGCGCTGCTGTTCGTTCTGATGTTCGGCCCGGCAATCATCGATCTGTTGCGTGTCAAGCAGGGCAAGGGCCAGCCGATCCGCGAGGATGGGCCGGAAACCCACCAGCTCAAGCGCGGTACACCGACCATGGGCGGGCTGATGATCCTGACCGGAGTGACAGTCGCTACTCTGCTTTGGGGCCAGCTATCGAATCCGTATTTGTGGGTTGTGCTCGGGGTCTCGCTCGCGTACGGGGCGATCGGCTTCTACGACGACTTTCTGAAAGTGACAAAGCGATCAAGCGATGGCTTCTCGAGCCGGGGGCGTATGACGCTCGAAGTCCTTGTGGCGGCGATTGCCGGATACGCCATTATGAAATTGGGACCATCCAATCTGGCGTCCGTTCTGACGTTTCCATTTTTCAAGGATCTCGTTCTTGATCTCGGGCCGTTCTTTGTTCTGATGGCCGTGTTTGTGATCGCTGGCGCTGGCAATGCCGTGAATTTTACCGATGGCCTCGATGGCCTCGCGATCGTTCCAGTGATGATCGCGGCGGCGACCTTCGGGATTATTGCCTACCTCAGCGGCAACGCCAAGTTCGCAACCTATCTGCAAATCCATCATGTGCCGGGCACGGGCGAACTTGCTGTTATCTGCGGCGCTCTGATCGGCGCGGGCCTGGGCTTCTTGTGGTTCAACGCCCCACCCGCCATGATCTTCATGGGCGATACCGGGTCGCTGGCACTTGGCGGCGCGCTCGGCGCCATCGCGGTCGCCATCAAGCACGAGATCGTGCTGGCGATCGTTGGCGGGTTGTTCGTCCTGGAGACGCTGTCGGTCATCATCCAGGTGGTGTCGTACAAGTGGACCGGGAAGCGGGTGTTCCGCATGGCCCCGCTGCACCACCACTACGAGCAGAAGGGGTGGAAAGAATCGACCATCGTCATTCGTTTCTGGATCATTTCGGTGATTCTGGCGCTGATCGGTCTTGCGACGCTTAAACTGCGGTAAGCCAAGCGCAACGTTCTGCGTTAGATTTCCGCCGATGATTCGCTGCTCAACATTTTCCGGCAAGACGGTCGCTGTGTTCGGCCTTGGGGCCTCCGGCAACGCCACCGTGGCGTCGCTGCAGGCTGGCGGCGCGATTGTGGCGGCATGGGATGACAACGCGGCCGGGCGCGCAGCTGCTGCGAAGGCCGGGCTACCACTAGTCGATTTGAGATCGGCGGACTGGTCGCAGTTTTCAGCCCTCGTCCTTGCGCCCGGCGTGCCGTTGACACATCCCGAACCGCACTGGGTCGTGCTGAAAGCACGCAATGCAGGCGTTGAGATTATTGGTGATGTCGAGATTTTCGCGCGCGAACGGGTGGCGCAGTGTCCTGACGCGCCGTTTATCGCCATCACGGGTACCAACGGCAAATCGACGACGACGGCGCTAATTGCCCACATCCTGAAGCGTTCTGGCAACGACGTGCAGATGGGCGGCAACATCGGCCGCGCGATCCTGACGCTCGATCCGCCCGCGCCCGACAGGTTTCACGTGATTGAAATGTCTTCGTTCCAGATCGATCTGACGCCAACCCTCAATCCGACTGTCGGTGTGCTCTTGAACGTCACACCCGATCACCTTGACCGGCACGGCACGATTGAGAATTACGCAGCGGTGAAAGCAAGACTAGTGCACGGTGCGGAGATCTCAGTTATTAGCGTCGACGATGATCTGAGCGTCGCCATTCTCATGGCCCGCATCGCCGACGCACCAGCTGCCGCAATGAGTGTCAAAAAATCTATTGCGCCGGGATACTCCATGCTCGGCACCACACTGGTGTGCAGTAATAGCGACGGCCTCGCCGCCAAGCTCGGCGATCTTGCAGGAATTGCGACGCTGCGCGGCACGCACAACGCGCAGAATGCGCTGGCAGCGGTTGCCGCCGTGCGCGAGTGCCTGAGCTCGATCGGGCAATCCTGCGAATTCGATTGGCAAGGCGCGCTCGCTTCTTTTCCGGGCTTGCCGCATCGGATGGAAGAGATCGGGCGTCTTGGCCGCGTGATGTACATCAACGACAGCAAAGCAACCAACGCGGATAGCACCGAAAAGGCGCTGCTGTCGTTTCCGCGAGATGTTTATTGGATCCTGGGCGGCAAGCAGAAGGACGGCGGCGTCACAACGCTTGCGCCCTATTTTCAAGGCATCGCAAAAGCCTATCTGATTGGCGAGGCGAGTGACGAATTCGCTGCGACACTCAACGGACAGGTCCCGTTCGAACGCTGCGGAAGCTTGGATCAAGCCGTTGCTGCGGCATCGCGCGATGCCCAAGTTAGCATGGCCGAAGCCCCGGTCATTTTGCTGTCGCCGGCGTGCGCGAGTTACGACCAGTTCAAGAATTTCGAAGTTCGCGGCGACGCTTTTCGTGCGCTGGCTTCAGCACTCCCCGAGTTTAAAGTTCGGGGTGCCCGATGAAACTCAGCCGCGCTGACAAGAGCCGGTTCGCCGAATGGTCGTATACGGTTGATCACGCTATGCTGACGGCGTTTCTGAGCCTCATCGTGCTCGGTGTCGTGCTGTCACTGGCCGCGTCGCCCGCGGTTGCATTAAAGAAAGGGTTGTCGACCTATCACTTCGTCGAACGCCATGTGGTCTTCGCGGGCCTGGGTACCGCCTTGTTGTTTGCGGTGTCGTTGTTGTCGCCTACGGGCGTGAGGCGGATGGCCCTCGTACTGCTGATGTTCGCGTTTGCGGGCATGGCGGTTGTCCTATCGTCGGGTACCGAATTGAACGGTGCGCAGCGTTGGCTCTCGATCGGCGGGTACTCGCTGCAGCCGTCTGAATTCGCCAAGCCAGCCTTCATTGTGGTGATGGCCTGGCTGTTTGCGGAAGCGGCCGAGCGCCGTGACGTGCCCGCTACGCCGCTCGCGATTGCACTGTGGGCGTTTTTTGCTGGCCTTCTTGTGTCGCAACCGGATGTTGGTCAGACGGTTCTAGTTAGCGCTACGGCGGGCATACTCTATTTGCTCGCTGGCTTACCGATCCTCGGTGCTGCGCTTCTGGCCGCTGTTGGCGGTGTGGGCCTTTGGCTAGCGTATGATAATTTCGGACACGTGCATATGCGTCTCGATCGCTTCTTTAATCCTCTGCCCTTCGAGAATTTTCAGGTCGATCGCGCCATACAATCTTTTACCGAAGGCGGCTTGTTCGGGCGCGGACCGGGCGAGGGCACAATCAAGTCCGTGCTGCCCGACGCACACACGGATTTTATCTTTGCCGTCGTCGCCGAAGAATACGGCATCATCGCGTGCCTGGCGATCCTTGGCATCTTTGCGTTTGTGGTGCTTCGCGCCCTCGTGCGCGCGGCTGAAGAACCGAATGCGAGCGACCGGCTCGCCATTCAAGGCCTGTCCATCGTGTTCGGGTTGCAGGCGTTGATCAATATGGGCGTCAACATCGGGCTTTTGCCGCCGAAGGGCATGACATTGCCTTTCATATCGGCAGGTGGATCTTCGATGCTAGCGTTGGCGCTCACGGCTGGGATGCTGCTTGCGTTGACGCGGCGGCGGCCCGACCCTCAGCGCCTCAAAAAGCCGCGATTGGTGCCGACCATCGAAGTCATGGACGTTCAAGGAAGCACCGGGATCAGATGAGCAGTGAGACGTCCGTCATGCTGGCAGCCGGGGGAACCGGCGGGCACTTGTTTCCGGCTTTTGCGCTTGCCGAGGAATTGCATCGGCGCGGCGCAACGGTTGATCTCATCACGGATATGCGCGGCGATCGCTATGGCTCCGGTTTTCCAGCCCGTGCCGTTTATCAGGTGGCGGCTGCGACGCTTGCGAGCCGGTCGCCTGTTGATGCGGCGAAGACCGTGCTGGCGCTGGCGCGTGGGACCAAAGCCGCGCACGCCATCCTCGGCAAGGTGCGGCCCTCAGTTGTGATTGGCTTTGGCGGTTATCCGACCTATCCGCCGCTCGTGGCCGCGCGTCTCAGAGGCATCGCAACGGCGGTGCATGAGCAGAATGCGGTGCTCGGACGCGCCAACCGGCTGTTGGCGAAACAGGTGACGGCGATTGCAACGTCGTTCGAGCGCACGAAGTTGCTCGAAGGTGCCCTTATTGCGAAAGCGCATTTCACGGGGAACCCGGTGCGTCAGTCTGTGATCGCCGCCGCAGCGCGTGCGTATGAGGCGGCACAGCCTGGCTCACCGTTCAACGTGCTCGTGTTCGGCGGTAGCCAGGGCGCCCGGTATTTTTCCGATGTTGTGCCGCCGGCACTTGCCTCTTTGCCTGAGGACGTGCGCCGCCGTCTCCGCATGACGCAGCAAGCGCGAGACGAAGACCTCGACCGTGTGCGCCGGGCCTATGCCGAATGCAGCATCACCGCGGACGTTCAGGCCTTCTTCAAAGACCTGCCCGAACGTATGGCCAGCGCACACCTTGTCATTGGCCGGGCGGGTGCGTCGACGGTAGCAGAGTTAGCGGTCATCGGCCGGCCGTCGCTGCTAGTTCCGCTACCGCACGCGCTCGACAACGACCAGCTCAACAACGCCCGGCGCCTTGCCGAATCGGGGGGTGGCTGGTGTATCGAGCAGAAGGACTTGTCGCAGGACAGATGGGCATCGGAGATACAACGGCTGATCGCTGCGCCGGAGACCCTTGCGGCGGCGGCAGAGGCCGCTAAAAGGGCCGGACGGCCTGACGCAGTTTCCCGGCTCGCGGATTTTGTGCTGGCGTTGTCAGTGTCCATGCCACAGGCCACGGCAAGCTAGGGCGTATCACAAGTTCGGCAGCGAGATGAGGACTGATCACCCTATGCAAATGCCGGCGAATATCGGCCCATTCCACGTCATAGGCATCGGCGGTATCGGCATGAGCGCCATTGCCGAGATCCTGGTCGCCAAAGGCTACTCGGTCCAGGGTAGTGACCAGAAAGAAAGCGCCAACGTCAAGCGGCTGCGCGCCAAGGGCATCCGGGTGTTCGTCGGGCATGATCCGGTGAATCTGATCGGCGCGCGTTATGTCGTCATTTCAACGGCGGTCAAAGCCAGCAATCCCGAACTGGCTGCCGCCCGCCAGAAAGGCCTGACCGTTATCCGCCGCGCCGAGATGCTGGCTGAATTGATGCGGCTCTATTCGACGGTCTCCGTCACCGGCACGCATGGCAAGACCACGACGACGTCGCTGCTGTCGCACATTTTTACCGAAGCCGGACTTGAGCCGACCGTGATCACCGGCGGCATTATCAACGCCTGGGGCTCGAATGCTCGCCTCGGTCAAGGCAAATGGATGATCGTCGAGGCCGATGAAAGCGATGGTACGTTCACGCGGCTGCCGACAGAAATCGGCATCGTTACCAACATCGATCCCGAGCACCTCGATTACTTTGGCTCGATCGAAGCAATGCATCGCGAGTACGAAGCCTTTCTGAAGAATATTCCTTTTTTTGGTCTGACGGTGGTGTGTGTCGATCACCCAGTGGTCGCAGAGATGGTCGATCGTTTGCAGTTGCGCTGCGATGGACGGCGCTTGCTGACCTACGGGCAGAGCAAGGATGCCGATATTGTTCTAAAAAACGTCTGCATTGATGGTAATTCAACGCATTTTGATGCTGTTTTGAGCGCCGTCGTGAAGGGAGGCGCGCGGACACTTGAAGGTTGGTCGGTGCCGCTTCCGGGCGTTCATAATGCATTGAATGCGCTCGGGGCGATTGCCGTTGCGACGGAGGCTGGTCTTGAAGACGCAAAAATTCGCGCCGCGATGGCGGGGTTCTCAGGTATCAAACGGCGCTTTCAATTGACGGGCGAATGGAACGGCGTTTCTATCTACGACGACTACGGCCACCACCCGGCTGAGATTTCAGCCGTGTTGGCGGCGGCGCGCCGTAGCACCAAGGGTCGTGTCATCGCAGTTGTCGAACCGCATCGCTATACCCGAGTTCGTGATCTCTTCGACGATTTTTCCGCCTGTTTCAAGGACGCCGACCACGTCATAGTCGCGCCGCTCTATACCGCAGGCGAAAGTCCGATTTCCGGCATCGATCACCACACGCTCGCGCAAGGCATTCGCGATCACAGTCACGGCTCGGTCGAGTCGGTGGATCAGCCGGATGATATCGCTCCCGCGATCAAGCTGCAGGCCCAGCCCGGCGACATGGTCGTTTGTCTTGGTGCCGGGCTTTCAACCGAGTGGGCACACGCGCTGCCAGACTGGCTCGCCGGTGAGTCAAAGCGTGCCGGGGGAGCGGCGTGATGTTCGAAGACCTGTGCCCCGAACTCAAGCTGATCATGCCAGAGTTGCGTGGACGCCTAACGGCGAACGCGCCGCTCGACGAGATCACATGGTTTCGCGTCGGCGGCGCAGCGCAAGTGCTGTTTGCACCCGCCGATGAAGCCGACCTTGCGTATTTTCTTAAAGCCCTTCCCGATGACGTGCCGATGAATATCATTGGGCTCGGCTCCAATCTACTTGTTCGCGATGGCGGTGTGCCGGGTGTCGTGATCCGGCTCGGGCGTGGCTTCAGCGAGATCAAGGTTGTAGAAGGGCATAAACTGCGCGCTGGTACGGCTGTGCCGGATGTGAAAGTGGCGCGGGCTGCGGCGGAGGCAGGAATTTCAGGCCTGGCGTTTTATCGCGGCATTCCAGGTTCAATCGGCGGCGCCTTGCGCATGAACGCGGGCGCCCACGGCCGCGAGACCAAGGATTGTCTCGTTGGCGCACGCGCGATCGATCTCGAAGGCAACATCCATGTGCTGTCGCTGGCCGACATGGGTTTTACCTATCGCCATTGCGCGGTGCAGGACGGCTGGATTTTTACCGAAGCAACCTTTCAAGGAACGCCTGGGGATCCTGCGACGATTTTGAAAGAGATGGATGAGGTTGCAGAATATCGCGAGAAGAACCAACCGATTAAGGAGCGCACCGGTGGTTCGACGTTCAAAAATCCGCCGGGACATAGCGCCTGGAAACTCGTCGATGACGCGGGCTGCCGGGGGCTGCGTGTTGGCGGCGCGAAAGTCTCCGACATGCACTGCAATTTTCTCATCAACGACAGCCAGGCATCGGGGGAGGACGTCGAAACGCTGGGCGAAACGGTGCGGGCGCGCGTCAAAGCGGCGTCGGGCGTGACGCTGAACTGGGAAATCATCCGGCTCGGTCTCCCACGCGCCGGCCGCCCGACAGGCGAAGGATTGGCTGAGACGACATGAGCAAACTCGGCCCTGTTCCCAAGCGCACGAACAAACACGTTGCCGTTTTGACGGGCGGGCTGTCAGCCGAGCGCGAGATCAGCCTCAGGTCTGGCGCGGCAGTGGCTGCGGCGCTGCGCGGCGAGGGCTACAAGGTCACGGAAATCGATGTTGGCCGCGATGTCGCCGATCAGCTTGCGATGTTGAAACCGGATGTCTGCTTCAACGCCCTGCACGGCAAGTTTGGCGAGGACGGCTGCATGCAGGGCGTCCTCGAAATGCTGGCCATTCCTTACACGCATTCGGGTGTGCTCTCCTCGGCGCTCGCCATGCACAAGGAGCGGGCCAAGGAGGTTATGGCCAAGACTGGCGTACCGGTGGCGGATGCGCGGCTTGTGACCCGCCGCGAGGCTTTGAGGCACCATGTTATGGCACCGCCCTACGTTGTGAAACCGATCGCCGAGGGCTCGAGCGTCGGAGTGGTGATCGTGCCGCTAGGCGCTGCCTATCCGCCGAATTCAATCGCCGCCGGGGGCGATCTCGACCAGATGGTGATGGCCGAGCGGTTTATCGCCGGCCGGGAACTTACCTGCGCCGTAATCGGTGATTTTGTGACCGACGTCATCGAGATCGTGCCTTTAAAGGGTCTCGAATTCTACGATTACGAGGCAAAATACGCCCCAGGCGGCTCGCAGCACGAGCTGCCTGCACAACTTTTACCAGATATTTACCAATCAGTCCGTTCACTAACCCTTAAGGCGCATCAGTCG
The DNA here is from genome assembly GCA_031378895.1 of Hyphomicrobium sp. Taxonomy (GTDB): domain Bacteria; phylum Pseudomonadota; class Alphaproteobacteria; order Rhizobiales; family Hyphomicrobiaceae; genus Hyphomicrobium_B. The sequence goes on along the minus strand of JANNEP010000036.1, from coordinate 24,294 downwards.
CTCGGCTGTCGTGGCGTATCGCGTGCCGACTTCCGTTTCGACGACACACCCGGTGGAACGGGTGAGCTGATCTGCCTCGAAGTGAATACGCAGCCTGGCATGACGGGCACGTCGCTGGTGCCAGAACTTGCAAGTTACGCCGGATGGTCGTTCGGCGAACTTGCCCGATGGATGGTCGAGGACGCGAGTTGCAACAGGTAGAGACCGGTTCGAGGTTTTGGTGGCGAGCGCTCGATGCGCACACGCCAGACCCCGCCGCGTTTACCGCTCATGGGTTGGCAAGCTGGCATTTTCCGTCGCGCGCTTCCTCCGGCCCCGGCTCGCGAACTGTAGCTCCTTCTCCCCGATCAGGCTTCACCCTGCAGATTCATCGCAGCCAGCGGCGTTCGCATCGCTGCGCGTCTGCGCGTTGGCGCAGTAGCCTCGCTGCATTGACGGCCCTTTCAGTTATGTGCGCCGCGGGCGCGATCGCAGCCATAGCGCCGCGCGTCTCGACTACGGAGATCACCGCAGCCTGGTCTATGAGAACGACCCTAGCCCTCATCGGGCTTGGCTTTGGCATCGATCAGGTCAGCGTCAGTGGTCACCGCTATACGGCAGACACAGACGTGTTCGACGCGCTCGATTTGCCGAACGTTCCGACGTTTGCGGCGTTCGATGCTGGTGCTGCCTTGAAACGCATCCAAAGGATTTCCTGGGTCGATACGGCTCAGATCATGCGCGTCTTTCCAGGCACTTTGCGTATAGAGATCCGCGAACGGCCCCCGGTGGCGATTTGGTCGCGCGGAGATAAAACATACCTGATCGATGCGACAGGCCGCATCCTTGGCCCCGTGCCGGAGACGAGCGGCTGGGTGCTGCCGCGGGTCGCGGGGGAAGGCGCCAATACCGAGCTTATGGCCGTATTGATAGCCCTGGGCCGGCATAAGGACCTCGAAGCTCAGGTTGATCACGCCGAACGCGTTGCTGAGCGGCGGTGGACGATCGTGCTTAAGAACGGCTCACGGATAGAACTGAGCCCCGACCGCGAGGTCGAAGGCCTCGATCAAATCGCCGCAAACAGCGACTTGCGCCGCGCCTATGCGGCCCGGCCCATTGTCATAGACGTTCGGACTCCAGGCCGGATTGCGGTCCGACCGCTAGACACGCAAACCGCCGCGCGACAGGCTAAGGCCAGCGTGGGATTGGCACAGCGGCCATGATGGGGCGGGGCATGGGAGAGCGGCGCGGACAGCGCATTTTTGGGGTCCTCGACATTGGCACGAGCAAGGTCGCAGCGGCCATCGTGGTGGCTGATGCCGACGGTGCCGGGGTACCATCATTCCGCATTTCCGGCATCGGGCTGCAGCGCTCGAAAGGCGTCAAAGCCGGTGTCTTGACCAACCTCGATGACGCCGAGACGGCGGTTCGCGCCGCGATCAGCCAAGCCGAACGCGGGGCGGGCGTTACGGTTGAGGGTGTCAGTGTCTCTGTGTCCTGCGGACGCTTGAAGTCGCTGCATTTCGCCGCCAACGCCAGCGTCGAGCATGGCGTTGTGAGCGATGACGATATCGCCCGCGTCTTGTCTGGCGGCAGAGCCTATGCCGAGCGCGACGGCCGGATGCTGATCCATATGAACCGCTTGGGGTTCCGGTTGGACGGTGGATCAGGCGTTCGTGATCCCAAGGGGCTCTCGGCGCATCAGATTTCGGCGCAACTTCACGCTGTAACCGCCGACGAAGCCCCGTTGCGCAATCTATTGGTGCTGATTGAACGCTGCTATCTGGCCTGCGACGGGCTCGTCGCCAGCCCCTACGCCAGCGCCCTTTCAACGACAACCGAAGAAGAGCGCGAACTCGGTGTCACATGCATCGATTTAGGGGCTGGAACCACGTCGATTGCCCAATTTGCCGACGGCCGCTTCATGGGCGCGGATGTCGTGCCCGTCGGATCGCAACACATCACATTCGACATTGCCAAGGCGTTGCAGACACCACTCGCCGAGGCCGAGCGAATCAAAACGCTTTATGGCACACTGCTGTCTGCCCAGTCGGACGAACATGAGTCGTTTACCTATGCCCTAGCAGGCGAGGAAGACGGCGCGGCGTACCAGACCAACAAGGCGCGGCTTGCGGACATTATCCGCCCCCGCGTCGCGCAGATTTTGGGCCTTGTGCGCGAGCGCCTGGCCCAGACCGGTGCCAGTGCTTACACGGGAGATAAAATCGTTCTGACCGGCGGCGCAAGCCAGCTGTTGGGCGCTGCGGAGTTCGCCGCGAATGTCTTGGGTCAGCCCGTGAGGACGGGCTTGCCCCAGCACGTGGCTGGGCTGTCTCAGAGCCTATCTGGCCCGCAGTTTGCGACACTTGCCGGTTTAGCGACCGCAGTTGCGACAGGTGACGGCGAGTACGGCTTCAGTCACGGCGGCGTATCCTCGCCACAAGGCTATTTTGGCCGCGTCGGGTCGTGGCTCAAAACTGGGTTTTAAGCGTTTCGGTAAGCATCGCGTTTGTTGGTAAAGACTAGGCTATCGCCCGAGATGTCGTGGCGAGCCTCAACAACGGGCAATCCCGAGGGCGCTATGAGCATCAAGCTGCAATTGCCGAAATTGGTCGACGTCACGCCGCGGCTCACAGTGATCGGGGTTGGCGGTGCAGGGTGCAACGCGGTCAACAACATGATCGCCGCCGGCCTTCAAGGCGTCGACTTTGTCGTCGCTAACACGGACGCACAATCCCTGGCGGCCTCGAGCGCCGAACATCGCATTCAGCTCGGAGCCAATTTGACGGAGGGTCTCGGGGCCGGTTCTAGACCCGAGATAGGGGAAGCCGCCGCAGAAGAAGCGCTCGAGGAAGTCCGCTCACATATTGTTGGCGCTCACATGGTGTTTATTGCAGCCGGCATGGGTGGTGGCACAGGCACAGGCGCCGCTGCGGTCATTGCACGGGCCGCGCGTGAACTCGGTGTTCTCACCGTCGGCATCGTCTGCAAACCCTTCCAGTTTGAAGGTGCGCGCCGCATGCGCATCGCTGAAGGCGGGGTTCAGACGCTGCGACAGCATGTCGATACTTTGATCGTCATCCCCAATCAAAACCTGTTCCGCATCGCCAACGAGCGTACCACCTTCGCGGAAGCCTTCGTGCTGGCCGATCAGGTGCTGTATTCGGGTGTTGCCTGCATCGTTGAATTGGTCCTGAAGGAGGGCCTGATCAACCTCGATTTCGCCGACGTCCGCACCGTCATGAGCGGCATGGGAACGGCAATGATGGGCACGGGCGAAGCGGCGGGCGATCGTCGCGCAATCCTGGCCGCCGAAGAGGCGATTGCCAATCCGCTGCTCGACGATGTGACCCTGAAGGGCGCCAAAGGATTACTGCTGTCGATCACCGGCGGGCGTGACATGACGCTCTATGAAGTCGACGAAGCCGCAAGCCGCGTGCGTCAGGAAGTCGATCCAGATGCCAACATCATTGTCGGCGCAACGTTCGACGACAATCTCGGCGACCGGATCCGGGTGTCGATTGTCGCCTCCGGGATGGGGCGGCTCGGTGAACAGGTACAGTCAAAGCCGGCGCAGAAACCGATAGTTCAATCAAATACCCAGATGTATCCCGCAACATCGGCGCCGACGTTTTGGCCGCAATTTCAGACGCCGCAGCAACAGACCAGCGTGCCACCATTCGCCAGCCAGCAGGCTGCCACAGCACACGCACCTCACGCGCAGGGGCCAAGCGAAGACGTCCACCGCCGCCTCACCGAGGCTCTGGAGGCTGCGCAAGGATCACAGGCTAGGGCTGGGAATGCATCGTACTACGGTGATGGCAACCCCGCTGCTCAGCAACCCCCGCGCGCGAACTGGGCTGCGCCTGGCAATGTCATGATCGAAGATGGCTTAGCGCATTTCCCGCAATTGTCGGGTGCCGCGCTTGATCGAACACCAGCTCTGCCGCCGCATGGCAACGGCTTCTCGCCGGAGGCCAATGGCTTCGCGCAGGCATTTCAGCCGGCACCGCCTGCCGAATTCCAGCGCTCTTCGCGACGCATGCCAGCTGTTGAAGATTTTCCAGATGTTGGCCAGCGCGACTGGCACGCTAAACAGTCAGGATCTCCGCCCGCATCCGGTAGTGTTCTAGAAGACCGTCGCAACCGCGGATTCTTTGGCCGAATCAGCGGTCTTGGACGCCGTCCACCAGACTCGCAGGGGGCTGATCGTGGGCAAGGAAACGATAAGCGGGTCGTGCCAGAGGATGAGGCGCCGCTACCCATTTTTTTCGGCCGTGAACGGCGTTAGCGAGCGGCCTGCAACATGCAAAAGGGCGCGTCAAGATAGGTTGCTTAAGCGTAACAGAACGTAAGAAAGCGTGATTTGTCGCTGAGAGGCGAAGCAGTTAGCGTCTAATTAACGAACCGGTTTGAAGAACCCCGGTCCGCACCTTGAGATGGTCGAAAAGACTGCCGGGTGGGGGCAAAAGCAAGAAGGGTCTCGAAAAGGTTTGGGGGTGGTTGACCGCATTAATGCTGGGGAGCAGCGGTCACCAATGGCAACGAGGGACGGCGCAGAATGTCGAATCGATTCATCGGTGCGCGGCAAACCACGCTTGCACGCGAAGTTCTATTGACAGGCACGGGGGTGCACAGCGGAGCACCGGTATCACTTACGCTGCATCCAGCAGAATCTGATACTGGGCTCCGCTTTCTTGTGACTAAGCGTGGACGAGTGCTCGCCGAAATTGCGGCGAACGTTGCGAACGTCAAAAATCTCACGCTGTGCACGGTTATCGGGGACGACAATGGCGTCACGATCAGCACCGTTGAGCATCTTTTGGCTGCGGTCCGCGGGTTGTCGATCGACAACCTCTATATCGAGATCGACAGCAAAGAAGTGCCGATCATGGACGGTAGCTCGGCGGCCTTTGTAGACGCTATTGATCGCGTCGGCATCCGCGAGCTTTCCGAGCCGCGCAAGTTCATCAAAGTGCTAAAGTCTGTGCGTGTCGAGGAAGGCGATTGCTGGGGCGAACTCGCACCGCATTCGGGCTTCAGCATGGATGTCGAAATTGATTTCCCGACTCCCCTGATCGGCCGCCAGCGGTTGAGCTTCGAGATGAGCCCTGGAGTGTTCCGCCACGAGCTGTCGCGGGCCCGGACTTTCGGCTTTATGGCCGATGTTGAAAAGCTCTGGAAAGCTGGACTGGCGCTTGGTGCCGACCTAACAAATACGGTTGCTATCGGCGATGGCAAGGTGATGAACCGCGAAGGCCTGCGCTATCCGCAGGAGTTCGTTCGCCACAAGATGCTGGATGCTGTAGGTGACCTATCGCTTGCCGGTGCGCCTCTACTCGGTGCCTTCAAATCCTACAAAGGCGGTCACCGCCTCAATTCGATGGTACTGCAAGCCCTGTTTGCGGATGCCTCAAATTGGTCGATGGTGCAGGCCCCGAAGACCCGTTCTGCGCGCAACCCGGTCTCGATGGGAACGGCTGCGGTCATCACGGCTGCGGAATAGAGCGACAGCCGGGGCGGTCATCGCTCCGGCCGCGTGGTCATTGCCTGCTTGGAACCACATTTCGCGGTTAATCACTTGGGAAATCGCGTTGTGGGCGGTTTGTTGACCGGGCAGTTTCGGCGTTGGTTAGCTACCGCACTGGCTCTTGGGGTGCTATCGTTTTGTACAGTCAGGAATGTCGCGGCGTTTCGCGCTAATTCGAGAAGTCAAATTCGACCCATGTCACCGCGCGCTAAAGTTCTGGTTCAAGGCATCATCGTGGGGGCACGTGCGTCCGCGGTGGCTGTACTCGTAAGCCTCGGTGGCTGCGCATCAACGTCGATAGATGCGACCCAAGCCCTCAACCCCGATCCGCCATCCAAGATGTTTGCTGACGGCGATGCCCTCATGAACAAGGGCAGCTATGAAAATGCTGCCGCGAAATTCGAAAGTCTTGACCGCGAGCACCCGTATTCTCCGGAAGCACGGCGCGCCATCGTCATGTCAGCGTACGCCTATTACCGGGCAGGAAAATCACCCGAGGCGATCGCGTCTGCTGAGCGCTACGTCACGCTGCATCCGGGCACGAAGGAAGCGCCGCTGGCGCACCACATCATTGCCTCGGCTTACTTCGACGACATCAAGGGACCCAATCGCGATCAGACCGCGACACGCAGGGCCCTGGATCAGCTGAAAACATTGAAAACGCGCTATCCCGAAAGCGAGTATGCGCGCGACGCCGACAATCGCATCCGTATTGCGGAAGATAATCTCGCGGCATCCGAGATGGATGTTGGCCGTTATTATTTGAAGCGGAAGAACTACGTGGCGTCGATCAACCGGTTTAAGACCGTCGTCAGTGATTATCAGACCACCGCGCATGTCGAGGAGGCTTTAGCCCGCCTGACCGAGTGCTACATGGCGCTCGGGATTGCCAAAGAAGCGCAGAATGCTGCGGCGGTACTTGGTCACAACTATCCCGACAGCAAGTGGTACAAAGATAGCTACGCGTTGCTGCAGTCCGGTGGCTTGGCACCGCGCGAAGACGGCGACTCGTGGATATCGAAAGCCTGGAAGTCAGTACCTAAATTGAGCCTCGGCAGCGGCTGAGGTTCTCCGGCGGACGATATGGTAGTGATTCCAGCGCGGCCGGGGCCTCCCGCCGCGTTTTGCATTTCTAGCAGCCCGCGAGACGTTCGAGCGCGATGACGAAGCAAATCAAGAAACATGCAAAGCCGGAGCGGCGCACCCAGGAGACCGGGAAACCTGAAGATGCTGCTGCCGAAATGCTGCGTTTGTCGGCTGAGATTGCGCGGCACGATAAGCTCTACTATCAGCAGGATGCGCCGGAAATTTCCGACGCCAACTACGACTCACTGCGCCGTCGCCTAGCGGCTCTCGAAGCCACGCATCCTGAACTCTCGACTTCTGAAAGTCCGTTGCTCAAAGTCGGAGCCGCACCGCTCACCGCCTTCGGCAAGATCCGCCACGACGTTGCGATGCTGTCTCTGTCAAACGCCTTCGCAGACGAGGATGTCACGGAGTTTGCCGATCGCGTGCGCCGGTTCTTGATGCTCGGCGATCTCGATCCGCTCAGCCTTACTGCGGAGCCTAAGATTGACGGGCTCTCTATCTCAATCCGATATGAGAACGGTGAGCTGGTGCAGGCCGCAACCCGTGGTGATGGCGCGGAGGGTGAGAACGTCACCGCCAACGTCAAGACGATCCGTGAAATTCCGCACACCCTCAAAGGCAAGGGTGTGCCGGGAACAATCGATGCGCGTGGCGAGATTTATATGAGCCACGCTGATTTCGCGGCGCTGAATGCAGCGCAGGCTGAAAGCGGTGACAAGATCTTCGCCAATCCGCGCAATGCGGCTGCGGGGTCGCTGCGCCAGCTCGACCCCTCGATCACGGCGCGGCGGCCACTGCGGTTTTTTGCCTACGCCTGGGGTTTGGCATCGAAGCTCCCTGCGGAGACCCAGGACGGCGTCGTCGCCGCTTTCAAGCGCTGGGGTTTGCCAGTCAATCCGCTGATGCGCGTGGTGGAAAACACGGGGGGGCTTCTGGCATTCTATCGTGATATTGAAGCACGGCGATCAAAGCTCGGCTACGACATCGACGGCGTGGTCTATAAGGTCAACCGTCTCGACTATCAAGAGCGCCTCGGATTCGTGTCTCGGTCTCCGCGCTGGGCGATTGCGCACAAATTTGCAGCCGAACAAGCGACAACGGTGCTGCGCGATATCGAGATTCAAGTCGGCCGCACGGGAGCACTGACGCCGGTCGCCAAACTCGAGCCAGTCACCGTCGGCGGCGTCGTGGTCTCGAATGCGACGCTTCACAACGAGGACGAGATTGCGCGCAAGGACGTGAGGATCGGTGACACTGTCGTCGTGCAACGCGCCGGCGACGTGATCCCGCAGATTGTCGAAGTCAAGTTGGACAAGCGACAGAAATCGTCCGTGCCATTCAAGTTTCCGGTGGTGTGTCCGGCCTGCGGCAGCCACGCCGTGCGTGATACCGATGAGAAATCCGGCGAGGCTGACGTGGTGCGCCGCTGCACGGGCGGGTTGATCTGTCCGGCCCAGGCCAAGGAGCGCTTGAAGCACTTCGTGTCACGTAACGCCCTCGACATAGCGGGTTTGGGGGACGAGAAGATCGAGCTATTTTTCGATTCGGGCCGTATTCGCACCCCCGCCGATATTTTTACGCTGGCGCGCCGCGATGCTGACAGTATGGAACAACTTGCGACCCTCAAGGGCTTTGGCAAAAAGTCCATCGACAAGTTGTTCGCCTCGATCGATGCGCGGAGTAGTCCTCCGCTCGACCGTTTTCTCTTCGGGCTCGGTATTCGTCATATCGGCGAGACCACGGCCAGGGACCTAGCAAAAACGTTTGGAACGCTTGCAGAGTTCCGGGCCGCGGTCGAGGGCGCGGTCCGCGGTGGGCGAGAGAGCGAGGCCTATCAGGAGATCGATAATATCGAGGGCATCGGCAAAACGGTTGTCGATGCGCTGGTGGGATTTTTTGGCGAACCGCACAATGCCGGCGTGCTCGATGCTCTTCTCGCCGAAGTCGATGTTCAGCCCTGCGTGCGCGCTGTGCCAACGGCGTCGCCGGTTTCAGGCAAGACGGTCGTGTTCACGGGAACGCTGACGCGCATCACACGCAGCGAGGCCAAGGCACTAGCTGAACGCCTAGGTGCCAAGGTTGCGGGTTCGGTATCGAAAAAGACCGACTACGTCATCGCCGGTACGGAAGCCGGTTCCAAACTCGAGAATGCCCGCGCACTGGGCGTTATGGTGCTCACCGAAGACGCGTGGCTTGAGCTCATCGGCCAAGGCTGACGGCGGACTGTGCGCGGTATTTTTGTCAATTCATGTCCGCGAATGCGATAAAAATCTCGCCATTGCGTTCGGTGATTTGAACATCGCCGCGATCCTCAGCGGCAACCATCAGTGCGGATACGAAAGCCTCAGGCCGCATGTCAGGCGTTCGAGCGGTTCTCAGCATGTAGGGCATATGCGGCGCTGCGCTAAATTCGAAAATGGGATTCATCGTCACGTCTCCTTGAAGCTAAAGGGTTCCAAGAGACGTTTGGCCGATATGCATCAGTCATGCTGTTCCGTCCGGGACAGGGGTCTGTTCAGTGATCAGATCGCTGCAGTTGTGACGCTGAGCCAATCGCGCGCCGTTCGGTCGATAAGGGGTGCCAGCGTTTCGAAGACGCGTGCGTGGTAGGCGTTGAGCCAGGCACGTTCAGCCGCTGTCAACATTTCCTGATCTATGAGGCGGCTGTCAATGGGAGCAAGCGTCAGCGTCTCGAAGCCCATCATCTCGCGGTCGCCGCCGGGGATCTTCGCGAGTTCCGTCACGAGCACGATGTTTTCGATGCGAATGCCGTAGACGCCTTCCTTGTAGTAACCTGGCTCGTTGGAAATCAGCATGCCGGGTTGGAGTGCAGCCATGCCGGCACGCGAAATCGATTGCGGCCCTTCGTGCACCGAAAGATAACTGCCAACGCCGTGTCCCGTGCCATGGTCGAAGTCGGCACCGATCTCCCACAACGCGCGGCGGGCGAAGGGGTCGAGGTCGACGCCGCGCGTGCCCTTCGGGAAGCGCGCCGTGGCGATGGCAATGTGGCCCTTGAGAACCGCCGTGAAGTGCCGGCGCATTTCTTCGCTCGGCGTGCCGATCGCGACCGTGCGTGTGATGTCCGTCGTGCCATCCTGATACTGCGCACCACTGTCGATCAGGAGCAGCTCGCCGGGCTTGAGCGTGCGGTTGGTCGCCTCGGTGACGCGATAGTGAACGATCGCACCGTTCGGGCCTGAGCCTGAAATCGTTGCAAAACTGATCTCGCGCAAGGCATTGGTTTCGCGGCGCACGTCTTCGAGTTTCTTGACGGTGGTGATTTCATCGAGCGTGCCCTCAGCCGACCATTCATCGAACCAGGCGAGAAAGCGCACGACGGCCGCGCCGTCGCGAATATGCGCGGCACGGGCACCAGAGAGTTCAGCGTCCGTCTTGATAGCTTTCGGCAGGATACACGGGTCTTGACCACGCGATACGTTTTTGCCGCCGATCACGGTTTCAAACCATACTGCGGCGGTATCGGGATCGAGGCGGAAACGCTTGCCCCGCAACTTCAATGCCTTTAGGCGGGCTAAGAGATCATCACGTTGCAGGACCTTTGCGATAGGCGCGAGGTGGGATTTCGCCTCGCGGTCGATCTTATCGCCGCTGATGAACAGCTCGACCTTGCCGCTGGCGGGTACGATCGCGAATGCAAGTGCGACCGGATTGTGGGCGACATCGCTACCGCGTATATTCAACAGCCAGCAGATGCTGTCAGGCAACGTCAACACGACAGCGTGCTGGCCTTCCGCTTTCAGACGCGCCTGGAGGTCCGCGATTTTGCCGGCAGCCGATTTTCCGGCGAGATGCAACGGGTGCGGTACAACGCGTCCCTCAGGCAGGTCCGGCCGTGCCTTGCCCCAGAGCCGGTCAATCGGATTTTTTGCCAGGGGCTTCAACCTGATGCCCTTGGCGGAGAGAGCCGCTGTGAGGCGGTGAACCTCGCTGACGGTGTGCAGCCACGGATCGTAGCCAACGGTCTGCCCTTTAGAGAGTTTATCAGTCAGCCATTCGGCGAGGCGCGGGCGGGCGAGCTGCGAGATGTCGAAGAGGCTGGTATCCGTCTCGGCCTTCGCCTGCACCGTGTAGCGCCCGTCGATGAAAAGTGCTGCCGACTTTCTGCCGACGATCGCAATGCCAGCCGAACCCGAGAACCCGGTCAGCCATTTGAGACGCTCGGCACACGCGGGCACATACTCGCCCTGGTGCTCATCGGCGCGCGGAACCAGAACAGCATCGATTTTGGCGCCGGCCATCAACGCGCGAAGCGCCTTGACCCGCTCGGCGACGTGGTCTGATCCGTTTGTTGTATCGAAGCTCTGGAACATAGCTCGATTCTAAATGCGTCGCGCCCCGGCGGCAACGGCGGTTTATTTGCGCCTCAGCGTCAGCGTCGACCAGCCCACGATCCTATCGTGACGATCAAGGCGGAACCCCGCCGTATGGTAGGCCGCCAGCACCTGCGGCGCCTGTGGAATGAGAATGCCGGACAGCAGCAGCGTTCCTCCGCGCGCGACAGTTCGGGCCAGTTGCGGAGCAAGGCGGATCAGCGGGCCGGCTAGAATGTTGGCGATGAGAAGATCGAAAGGCGGGGATTGGCGGAGCCACGTGTGGTCAACGCCGGCGGCCGTGGCCGTTGCAATACGAGACCCGACGCCGTTGCGCCGCATGTTCTCGGAAGCAACCTTAACCGACTGTGGGTCCATATCGGTTGCGATGATGACGGCGCGCGGCAGTGCTTTGGCAACAGCGATGGCCAGAACGCCCGAGCCGCAACCCAAATCGAGCACGGTATCAAAGGCCTCGATCCGAGTCAGGCGGTCGATTGCGAGAAGGCAACCGAGGGTGGTTGCGTGATGGGCGGTTCCGAAGGCTTCGCCGGCGTCGATCAGGATGGCGCCCGGACCGCGCGGCACCCGGCCGGCATCATGACTTCCGTGGACAACAAAACGGCCTGCACTCACTGGCGGCAGGGCGGCTTGCGAGATCGCCACCCAATTGAGGTCAGGCACAGGCTCGGTGATGAAGGGCGGAAGCGGCCCTTCGATCAGTGGCGCAATTTCCCCTGCAATGTCGCGCCCATCGAGATTGCCATTGAAATAGGCTTCAATCCGCCAGCGGCCCGGACCGTTTTCGAAGATGGTCAAGGCATCCGGCGCTGGTTCGATCAAGTCCTGCAAGGCGCCACCAGCCCTGTAAGCCAAATCGCGGTCGCTGAAGTCAGCGGTGAGTTTTTGCAGTATCATCGCCGTCAGGTGGTCATGTGGCCAGCGGTGCTGTCAACCTCAGATCCCTCGCCGCTGGTGGGATCAGGCAACTGGTCTAGGAAGACATCCCACTTGCCATCAACATGCCGGGCGGCGTCGCGCGGCGACAGCGTTACCAGCGTGCCGTCTTGAGCCTCCGTGACTATGCCGTCGCGGATCAACCTGTCGAGTGCATCGTAGATGTCAAAGTCGACTCTCACACCGAAGATTCGTGTCAGATACTGCTCGATGGCATGGTCGACGGCTGGCAAATCGCTACGCGTTGCCTTCTCCTTCGAGAGGACGCTGTACAGCAGCATTTCTTCCTTGATGTCTTCCTCGACAGCGCCGGCGGCGATCTGGAGAATTACACCGCGGTTGTCGGCCAGCGTGTGGGAGTACAATTTCTGTGCCATGACGATAAGATAGCGTTGCTTCTGATTGACGAAACCCATGGCTTGGCGAAACGCAATCGATCCGACGCCAACGGCCGCGGTGGCGGCGGCGATGGGGTTTGTCGCGATCAACGCGAGTTTACCGGCAGCGCCGACAGCACCTGCGCCTAGACCGCCCCCCGCCGTGATGCCGAGGCGTAGCTTGTCACGCATCCGGAATTTGACCTGCGTATTCGGGAACACCATCTCGAGGTCGGCGCGAGGGATATTCTTGAACAATTTGAGATAGATATTTCCATCGCTGATACCCGGCGGCATGTTGGCGCGCAGCTTTTTAATGCGCTTTTCCGCATGCTCGCGGTCCATTTTTTCATCGCGCATGATTTCTTCAACGCGTGTTTGGAACGGCTTAAGCTTAAAGAGCATGAAGAGCCGCCGGAAAATCGGCACATCAAACTCTTCCTTGCGCATGAATTTGCTTAACCGCCGCCGCTCATACTTTTGGTTTGACGCGCCGCGGTAATAAATCAGGATCTCGTCGAACGCATCCATATCGACGTTAAAGTCGAGACCATAGTGGCTGTCTCGCGTGAGGATGAGGCTCACGTCACGGGGGTCGATGGGCTCGTAGTTGGCGCGTTGGAGTAGGCACTCAATCCCGCTCAAAACCCGGCGTTGCAGTGTTGCTTTTTCTAAATCGGTAAAGCCACGCGTCTGCAGATGTTCGCTATCGGGCGAGAAGGGTTCGTAGCTTTGCTCGAGGTCCAGCAGGCGGGCGTTATATTGCTGCTGACGCCAGTAATCGAGGTAACGGAAAAAGCGGCGTGCCTCCACCGCCTGACCGGGCTTCCAAGTATGTGGCAACGTCAACCGGTCCAAAATGGCAAATCGCGTGACCGGGATGTAGCGCTCGCGCTTGCGCTGGCTGTCGGGTTTGAGGACGTCGCCTGAGGCGTTGTCCGCCGCGTCCGCGTTGTCCATCGGCTTTGGTGCGTTATCTGACGACAACAGCGCGCGGACTCTGTCGCGGAGGCGCTCACCCTTTGCGGATTCTGCTGCCGTAATATCCGCCAATGACATAACTCGTACTCCCACGCGTCAGCGCCCACCCAGGTATCTTTGAAGCTGAGTTTTTAGCGGCTCGCATAGACCGTTGTCGAGCCTAACCCCTTCATTTTACATCATTCTGTTGCTTTGAGGCCTTCGTCCGCAATCGCTACTGCACTCGCATCGGAACCGCGCGCATAATAGGCCCAAAATGTGAGCGTCTTTAGCCCGCTTCGAGCACAACTGCAGCGCACAGTTGAAAGACGTTCATAACTCGCTTCGTTGCCACAGTCGCGCCCTTGTTCGGCTAAGATTTAGTTTCGTGCGTCGAGGGGGAATGTGTAAGGGGGCGGTCGTGTTGGGGGTTTTGCAGCGATTTACCATATTCGTTTTGGTTGCACTCAGTTTCGGATCTAAGGCGGGCGCGGAAGAGCTGGTCATGCCGTTCGCGTGCAGCTTGGAACGCGGTGAGCCGCGTCTGACGGCTGCGAATGAAACCAACTACAGGGTCATCGGGCGGCGCGAGGAGCAACCGTTCGCTGCCTGCGCAGTGTCTCAAGGCGACCGTTGCGCGACACTCATGGTGCATCGGTTCGCGGTCGAGTGCGATGGCGTTCGTACGTCCTGGGCGCGCGTCGCCGCTGCTGGCAAAACCATCGGTGTCGTTTTGCCAGGCGATCTGCCGCAAGGATTTGCGCCAGTCAGTTCATTAGCAGGCCGCTTCATCCTTCCGGCCTTGACCCGGTCTGTACCTCAAGTGACCCGTGTCGCCATGCAGGACCTTTCTCCTGACAGTGTCGTCGAGGGCAACGACAGGCAAGAGCGAGCTTCCGGCGCGTCATGGGTTACGACGGTCAAAGCCGACATGCGTGCCGACGCCAACGGTGCCGCGCTGCGCGTTGCAGGAGCGGTCGCATCCCTGCTTGTTCTCCTCTTTGCAGCGAGCATGTTTGCAGCCGGACGCTGGCGCCTTCCAGCCGTTGCGCTGGTCGAACTGCCGGGTGCCGCCCTTGAATTCAAATCCCGAGTGCTGGGTCAGACCACAGCCGTGTTTGAATTTGTCAAACAGCGTGCACGTCACGAATACCGGGCTTGGCGGCGTTCGACCGATAGCTACAGCGATGACAGCCTGACAAACGCTTTTGCGATGGTTCACGTCCGTCTTGCTGAAACGGAGCTTCTAATCGCAACGTTGCCGGGCGATCTCCTGCTCAGGGATGTGCTGCAGTCGGAGATCGAACGGGTCCGGGAACGTGCTGCCGATGCCGGTAAAATGTTGCTCCGGCGCTCGTCTGAAAAGTCTGCTGTGGTGATCAGGGTCCTGCTGCGGGAGCTCGATCGTATTGGCCGTATTGCCCATGGTGTCACGCAGGGTGCAGCCCGCGAGACGCGCGACGAGGCCGGCATGCCGAGATCGATTGGCGAAGCCTACCAATTGCTGGGGATCAACGCCGATGCGGCCCCGGCTGTCGTCAAGAAACTCGTCGATGCCCTGCGCATGAGCTGGCACCCGGACTACGCTCGCGATGAGCCGGACCGGCTGCGCCGCGAAGACCGCATGAAGCAGATCAACGCGGCGTGGGATATGATCAAGGAGCGGCGCGCGGCCGCTTAAGCGGGTCGCAGGGCTATGCGAGGTCCAAGAAACTCGCGACGACGCGCCGGCTGGTGCCGTCATCGAAGGCAATCGTGAGCTTATTGCCATCAACAATGGTGACGGTGCCGCCGCCGAATTTCTCGTGATGGACGCGCGTTCCGGACATGAAGGCGGGCGCGCTGACGCTGGAAGAGGCAACGAGCTCACCATCAAGCGTGACGGGCCTGCGTGATTTCTTTTTTTCGTCGCTGCGGCTCCAATTCTGTTGGGCGCGCTGCCAGCCGGGCGTCTGATAGGTCGAGGCAAAAGGCTGCGCCGCCGCGCCTTTGTCGAAGCGGCTGCCGCCATAGGCGTTCGAAAAGCCATAGCCTTGGGAAACTCCTCCGTACGGCATCTGGCTATCGAGGACATCGACGTTGGCCTCGGGAAGTTCATCGACGAACCGTGACGGGACTGCTGATTGGTAGAGGCCCCGGTTGCGGCGGTTCTGGGCGAACGAGATTTTTGCGAATATTTTGGCGCGCGTGATGCCGACGTAGGCGAGGCGGCGCTCCTCTTCGAGCCCGTCCTTGCCGCTTTCGTCCAGTGCGCGCTGGTGGGGGAAGAGGCCTTCCTCCCACCCCGGTAAGAACACGGTTGCGAACTCGAGGCCCTTGGCGGCATGCAGTGTCATCAGCGACACGCGGTCGATATCGCTGCCCTGGTCAACGTCCATGACCAGCGAGACGTGTTCCAGGAAGCCTGCGAGGCTTTCAAAGTCGTGCATAAAGCGCACGAGTTCTTTCAAGTTTTCGAGCCGCGCCTGGGCCTGCGGACTCTTGTCGCTCTGCCACATGGCCGTGTAGCCAGACTCATCCAGGATCAATTCGGCGAGTTCTGTGTGGCGCATGCCGTCGATGCGGCTTCGCCAGCGCTCGAACGACCCGATCAGATCGAACAGCGACCGGCGGGCTTTGCTGGCGAGTTCGCCAGTTTCGATCATCTCGCGCGCCGCTTGGTACATCGGGATGGAGCGGGCGCGGGCGAGTTGGTGGATGCGTTTGACCGTCGTGTCGCCCAAGCCCCGCTTCGGCACGTTGACGATGCGCTCGAATTTTAAATCGTTTGCCGGATTGGCGACGATTTCGAGATAGGCGATGGCGTCCTTGATTTCCTGGCGTTCATAGAAACGCGGACCGCCGATGACGCGATACGGCATCCCGAGCGTGATGAAGCGGTCTTCGATGACGCGCATCTGGAAGGAGGCTCGAACCAGGATCGCGACGTCGTTAAGGCGGTGTTTGGCGCGTTGCAGGTTTTCGATATCGTCGCCGATGCTGCGGGCTTCGGCTTCATCGTCCCAGAAATTGGCGACAGAGATTTTATCGCCTGCCGCCCCGTCGGTGAATAGCGTCTTGCCGAGGCGGCCCTCGTTCTTGGCGATAAGGCCCGATGCGGCGGCGAGGATGTTTCCGGTCGAGCGGTAGTTGCGTTCGAGCCGGATGACCTTGGCACCGGGAAAGTCCTTGTCGAAACGCAGGATGTTGTCGACCTCGGCGCCGCGCCAGCCGTAGATCGACTGATCATCGTCGCCAACGCAGCAGATATTAGGCGAGCCCTGCGCTAACAGCCTTAGCCACAGATACTGGGCGACGTTGGTGTCCTGGTACTCGTCGACCAGGAGGTAGCGGAAGCGCCGGTGGTAGTCGGCAAGAACGTCCGGGTGCTCGCGGAACAGGCGCAGGCATTCGAGCAGCAGATCGCCGAAGTCGCAGGCGTTGAGATCTTTGAGGCGGCTCTGATAGGCGGCGTAGAGATCACGGCCCTTGCCAGCGGCAAATGCGAAAGCGTCGCTGGCTGGCACCTTGTCCGGTGTCAGGCCGCGATTTTTCCAGCCGTCGATGAGGCCGGCGAGCTGCCGGGCGGGCCAGCGCTCCTTGTCGATGTTGGCGACTTCGAGCACCTGCTTGAGGAGACGTAACTGATCGTCGCTGTCGAGGATCGTAAAGCTGGATTTCAGCCCGACGAGTTCAGAATGGCGGCGCAGAATTTTGACGCCGATGGCGTGAAATGTCCCGAGCCATGCCATGCCCTCGACAGCACCGCCGATCTGTGAGCCGATGCGCTCCTTCATCTCGCGCGCCGCTTTGTTGGTGAAGGTAACAGCGAGAATTTGTGATGGATATGCCCGCCCCGAAGCCAGGATGTGGGCGATGCGGGTGGTCAGAACGCGGGTCTTGCCTGTCCCGGCGCCTGCTAAGACCAGCAGCGGTCCTTCCGTCGTCGCGACCGCGTCGCGTTGTTCGGAGTTGAGCCCGTCGAGGTACGCGGGTGCGGCCCGGCTGGCGGCCACGGCCCGGGCCGAAATCGGAAGTCTTTCCTGAAAATTGTCTGCGCCTGTAGATGCGCCCGCGCGCACCGCTGCCTGATGCGGCGGCGCTTCTGGCAGATCGAACGGCGGGTCTTCAGGGCCTGGGTCAGGGCCTGGGATCGAAGCTAGCTTCGAAACTTGGTTTGAAGCCGGGTTTGAGGTCAAATTCGAGGGCTGCGGCCCGGCCGGTTTGCGACTCTCTCTCATGGTCTTGAGGTAGCCTACCGGGGCAGGTCCTACAACCATCCGGATTTTGTAAATCTCAGCGCGCCGGAGCAAGATGTTGAAAGTCGTCCACAAAGTGTTCAACAGGCTGGAAATACGCCAAATTTCCGGTTCAGCGTAGGCCTGCACTGTGCGATAGACAGATGCGGGGTCGCACGCACATTCGAAGGGCGTGTGCGACGGTAGGATACCACGCTAAATGAATAACGCGCTCCTGTATCTCGGTGGGTTTCTGGTCGTTGTTTTTGCGGCCCTTTTTGCCGTGCCGACATTCATCGATTGGAACGGCTATCGCGGCGTCTTCGAGGAGGAGGCGTCTAAGGTCCTCGGCCGGGATGTTCGCGTCGGTGGGGCCGTCAACGTCCGCCTGCTGCCGACACCCTATGTGCGGTTCGAGAAGGTCAGGCTTGCCGACCTTACGGGGCAGACGGGAGAACCCTTTGTCCGGGTTGAAAGCTTCACAATGCGGCTTGCCGCGACGCCTCTGCTACGCGGCGTGCTCGAGGCCAATGAGATCGAGCTGACGCGTCCGGTTTTGACCCTCGCGCTTGACGGCAAAGGCGGCGGCAACTGGTCGAGTATCCAAATAAAGCCCGGCGCCTTGCCGTTCGTGCCGCAGAACGTGGCTCTGCATTCGGTGAAGCTCATCGACGGTGTGCTGGCGCTGTATAATCCGGATGCTCAGCCCGTGGCACGGGTCGAAGCCATCAACGGCGAATTCTCAGCCGAAGCGCTCAATGGGCCTTTCAAGTTCAAAGGCCGCGCCACGTGGTCTGGTGAAACCCACGACATCAAATTCGCGACAACGGCACCAGAGGCTGATGGCAGCGTCCGGATCAAAGCGGCCTCACGCGCCGGGAACTCCACCAACACCTTTACGCTCGATGGCAAAATCGAGGACTTCTCAGGCAAGCCGCGTCTTACCGGCGAACTCGCTGCCAAGCTGGCCGTGCCGGGGTCCGAGCCGAAATCCACAGACGGCAATGATGCAGACGCGCTGGTGATGGATTTCAAATCCAGCATCGCAGCGGATGCGGCGGGCGCGAAATTCGACGACATCGCCATGTCGCTCGAAAATGCCGCAGAGCCGCAGCTTATAACCGGCGGCGCCAAAGCCTCTTGGGCCAATGAGGCGCGCTTCGATCTCGCACTCAACGCCAAGTCGCTCGATCTCGACCGGCTGGCGGGCGCTGGCCAGGACAGCGCATCATTCGCCAAAATCAAGCAGCTCGGCCTCGGAGTCATGAAGGCCGTCGCCGGCGACGGACCGGCTGGAGCAAGAATCGATATCGAGCAGATCAAGATCGGCGGCGAGACAGGAGGTGGCCTCAGGATTGATGCGGAACGCCGGGGCGGCTCGGTGCTTTTAAAAGACCTCAAGGTTGGTTTGCCGGGTGGCTCCCGTCTCGATATGGCGGGTGAGGTCAAGGATGAGGCAGGCAGGCTGAGGTTTGCAGGCAATGGTTATGTACATGGAACAGGCTTGGCGCGGCTCCTGGCCTGGGCGCAAAAGTCGGGAGCAGCCATCGACGTCAAGGCCGATGGTCCGTTCGCGGCGGGCGGGCGGCTTTCAATCAGCGAGACGCATTTTGAGCTGATCGATGCCACCGCCGAAATTTCGGGCCGGCCGTTTTCAGGCGAATTCAAAATGAGCGACGACGGCCGCCGCCGTGTCGCCGTTATGCTGGAAGGCGCGAGCCTCGATAGCGCCGAGCTTTTCCCCGAGACCGCACGTGCTCTTGAAGCCGTAGTTCGTAAAGCGTTTGGACTGGGTGTAGCAGCCGAATCCGGAACCACTGATGCCGTAGCTGCTGCCGCTGAGGGCGAGAGCGAAATTACCCTTCGCCTCCTCACCGCAGAGCTTAAACACGGCGTCGAGACGTTTCGCAACGTCGACGCGGCCTTCGGGTTCGAAGGCGGCGAGATCCAGGTTCCATCGGCGCGGTTTACAACCAGCGGCGGGCTTGCCGTCATGCTCGAAGGACGCATCAAGGACGCGAATGGCCAGCACACTGGTCATATTGCCTACGAGGTTGTGGGCAGCACGCCTGACGCGATGAAAGACATTGCCCGCGTGTTCGGGCTGGATGCTGCCGTTGCTCCAGATCGCCTCGCGGCACTCGGTTCGGGCAAGGCCGCCGGGCTCATTCGACTCGGTGAGCGTGGCAAAGGTACAGCCGATGTCAGTCTGGATGGGACGCTCGCCGCCGCAAGAGTTGTGGGACACGCAGAGTTCGACAACGGCCTGCGTGCCTGGCGCACCGCCGCGAGCAAGATTCAAGTTGCGGCTAAATCGGCTGATCTTAGCGCGATCCTTGCAGGCCTCGGCGCCCCGGAGCGTGTCAGGGCGAGCGCACCGGTACGGCCTGTGGAACTCGTGTTCGCAACATCGGGTGCCCTGGCCACCGGCGCCGCCACACTTTTTGACGTGTCGTCGGAGGGTCTCAACGTCGTGTTCAACGGCACAGCCCACTGGCCGGACGCAAAGCCGTCTTTTGCAGAAGGGTCGTTGAACGTCAAAGCTCGCGAAGTCCGCGATGTGCTTGCGCTTGCAGGTGCCGATAGTGCGGGAGGTCTTACAGGCATTGGCGCCGCTGGGCGTATCGGGGTCACATACAAAGACGGAGCATGGACACTGGCGTCGCGGCAAATCAGTCTCGGGGACTCGACGGTCAGCGGTTCGGCAACTCTCACGCGCGACGCACAAGGTGCAGCCATCGTCAGCGCCGACCTCGCTGCCGATCGCGTTCCCGTAACGTCTTTGCTGGCCGCAGTCATCGACCGGTCAACAGCTGTCGTTACCCAATCAGAAGCAACCCTGGGTCCAAATGTGCAAGCAGCACCAGCGCGTAGCTTGTGGCCAGAGAGCTCTTTTAATTTCGATAGTCTCGGCGATCTTCGCGGCGGCGTGCGCGTAAAATTTGCAAGCCTGCAGCTGGGAGACGGGCTTACAGCGCGTAATGGCGTGATGTCGGTGCAGCTTGCTCCCGGCAAGATCTCCATGTCCGTGCTGTCCGATCAGGCGGCGGGCGGCAAGCTCGACGCGCAGTGTGATCTTGAGAAGGCCACAGGCGGCGTCGCATTTACGAGCCGTCTCAAACTCGATGCCATGGAGCTTGGCACCTTGAGCGCCTTGGGCAAAGGCCGCGCAGGACTTGACGTTACGGCGCGCAGCCGCGCCCAAAGTCCGGCGGGCCTGATGGCCGTGCTGTCGGGTACGGGTCAGTTGATGCTTGAGGAGTCGCGCATTCCTGGGCCGGGACCGCGCACAGCAGCGGATGTCGTAGACGCCGTACTCCAGAACGAAATTCCCAACGAGTCCGGGCCAATTGCGGCGGCGCTGGAGGCGTCGCTCGGCGAGGCCGCACTCGATGCCGGGACGCGGTCCATTGCCGTCACGCTTGCCGATGGGGTCGCCAAGCTCGAGCCGGCGTCGCTCGAAACCCCCGATGGCAAGCTGTTGGTGTCGGCGACCGTCGATCTCACAACGCTCGCACTCGATAGCGCCTGGCTGGTTGCCCCTGTTGTGGCGCCGCTGCCGCCACCGCCGGGTGTGATCGCCGGTTGGGTTCAGCCACCTGCAAAGGGGCCACTGCCGGCAGCTGCTGTTGTTTACAGCGGCAGCTTGGACAATCTCAGCGGACTCAACGCAGGCGTCGATGCCGGCGAACTGCAGCGTGAGCTCGTGGTCCGCCAGCTGGAGCGCAATGTCGAAGAACTGGAGCGCCTGCGCCGTCAGGACGAGGAGCGCGCCCGGCTCGAGCTTGAGCGGCGCAAGACGCTCGAAGCGGAACGCGTCGCCGCCGCCGCTGCGGCACGGGCCGCCAAGCGGGGCGCGCCGTTGCCACCTATACTTCCTTTGTCGAATGGCGCCCAAGCTCCTGGGACTGGCGCTGGTCAGTCACCTGAGGCGGCGGGCGATCTGCCGCCTGTCGCTGGTACGGCGAGCGGCGCTGCTGCCGATCCGGATGCTGCCGGTTCGCAAACAGACGGCCAAGCGGCTCAGCCATTGCCGGCTGCAGCGCCTGAGATCGAGGCACAGCCGCGCGCCACGGTTCAACCGCGACCGGCGCGCCCCCGGCGCACGACGCAGGACGAATTCACACGGCCGCTTGGCGGATTTCCCTGACGCTTGCTCAGCTGCATTCATTCGCGCATGGCCGTATCCTAACTATTGCGCGCCCGCGATGTGAGCCGGTGCAGCAGCCACACGCGCACCGCGCTCGACAATCCTGAGCTGCCGCGGCCCTTGTCGATGGCAGCGATCAGACTTGCCAGCGTCTGGCCGCTTTTGCTGGCTTCGTCTTTCAGCGCTGTCCAAAACTCGGCTTCGAGAGAGATCGAGGTGCGGTGGCCGTGGATCGAGAATGAGCGCTTGACGGGCCGGCTCACGAGACGTTTCCGGGATCGAGGTCGTCGTGATTGCCGTCGAGGCGGGCAGGTTCGCGCTGGGCGCCGTCGAGGACTGTATCACGTTGCTCTTGCTGTTTGGCTGTTAAGTCTTTCTCCAGCTTAGTGCGGCCGAACTTGGCGCGGTTCTGTTCCGCCAGCTTTGCTTTTTCGGCTCGCTCGCGGGCTTTGCGGATTTTGTTGAGGTTGACGATCTCGGCGGTCATGGCGGCTACACACCTATAAACACGAGGTCGAGGGCACAGCGAATTTCATAGTCGCGGTCTGCTGCGGTACCAACAACAGATTTGATTTCGGAGCGCTCGATCGCTGAAAGTTTTTCGGGCGCTAATATAAATGTTTGGCGGCCTACCCGAATAGAGATGTGAAGCTTTGGTGTCGCTTTGATACGCTTGCTGGGAATGAGAGGTGCGGCCACGCGGGTCACACGCTCATCAAGCAAGTCGCTCTGCAGAATGACGGCCAGCTGCTTGTCGTGGAGCCGGACAATGTCGAACTGGCGCATTTACCAGACCCGGTATTTCTTCGACCAAAGGCCATGTTTTTTTACGTAGTCGTTCATCGACTCTGTAGCCTCCCGGTTGTCTTCGCGCCATTTGGCCCAGCGTTTTATTTTGTGCGCGTCTCTCACGGCCTGATCTAGTACCTGAGAAAGATTTGTACCGAACTCTTTAGCTTCAGCAATCAACTGAGGGTCAAGAGAAACGTTGACGGCCTTCTTGGTGCGGGGCGACCGGTCTTGCATGGCGAAGGGACCCTATAGGCAATGCGCATGTCCGATGCGCATACTACACGAACATGACCATGCGGTCAAAGCTTGCCCTCACGCATCCGGCCCGAGCATTTTCGATGGGTCCACGATGTCGTCGAATTCCGTGTCCGTGACGTAGCCGCCGCCAACGGCTTCCTGGCGCAGCGTGGTGCCGTTCTTGTGGGCGGTCTTGGCGATTTTTGCAGCGGCGTCGTAGCCAATCTTGGGCGCGAGCGCCGTCACGAGCATCAGCGAACGGTCGAGCCCGGCTTTGATGTTGTCTTCACGGGCTTCGATGTCGGCGATGCAGTTGCTGGTGAAGGAATTGGCGGCGTCGCTCAACAGGCGCACGGACTGCAGGAAGTTGTAGGCCATAACGGGATTGTAGACGTTCAATTCGAAGTGGCCTTGCGAGCCCGCAAACGTGATCGCGGCGTTGTTTCCGAAGATGTGGGCGCAGACTTGTGTCAGGGCTTCACACTGGGTCGGGTTGACCTTGCCCGGCATGATCGAGGAGCCCGGCTCGTTCTCGGGCAGTGCAAGTTCGCCCAAGCCTGAGCGCGGACCGGAGCCTAGGAAGCGGATGTCATTGGCGATCTTGAACAGGGCCACAGCGGCGGCGTTGATGGCGCCGTGGGCGAACACCATGGCATCATGCGCCGCGAGGGCTTCGAATTTATTGGGCGCGGTGACGAACGGCAGATGCGTGATGGCGGCGATACGGGCAGCGACGCCTTCGGCAAATCCCTTCGGTGCGTTGAGGCCGGTGCCGACCGCGGTGCCGCCCTGGGCCAACTCGTAAAGCCCTTCGAGCGATTGTTTGAGGCGATGGTTGGCAGACGACACCTGTGCCGCGTAGCCGCTGAATTCCTGGCCGAGTGTGAGTGGCGTCGCGTCTTGTGTATGGGTGCGGCCGATCTTGATGATGTGGTCGAACGCGGCCACTTTCTTTTTCAACGCCGTATGCAGATGCGCGAGGGCCGGCATCAGCTCGTGTGTCACCTGTTCGGCGCAAGCAATGTGCATGGCGGTGGGATAGGTGTCGTTCGACGATTGCGCCATGTTGACGTGATCGTTGGGGTGCACGGGTTTTTTCGAGCCCATGACGCCGCCGAGCATCTCGATGGCGCGGTTCGAGATCACCTCGTTGGCATTCATATTCGATTGCGTGCCCGACCCCGTTTGCCAGACGACGAGCGGGAAGTGGTCATCGAGGCGGCCGTCGATGACCTCTTGTGCGGCCTTGACGATGGTTTCGCCGATTGTCTTGTCGAGCTTGCCAAGCGCCATGTTGGTTTCGGCTGCGGCCCGCTTGACGATGCCGAGCGCACGGACGATGGATGCTGGCTGCTTTTCCCAGCCGATTTTGAAATTGCCGAGCGAGCGCTGGGCTTGCGCGCCCCAGAAGCGATCGGCGGCGACTTCGATGGGGCCAAAGGTGTCGGTCTCGGTGCGGGTCTTGGTCATTTTTTCGTTCGCTCTTGTGCTCATTTTCTTGTCTGAGCCGATAGCACGGCCTGCCAACCCATGTCATCCCGGCTCTTCGAGATTGTGCGGCGGCACAATCTCGGAGAGCCGGGACCCAGACAATTCAATCTCAGACATCGCGTGTTCAACTCCTGGGTCCCGGCTCTCGCAAGGGGCTCGGCCGGGATGACAAGAATAATGT
>JANNEP010000015.1:0-71305 GCA_031378895.1 Hyphomicrobium sp. | reverse complement strand
ATTTCTTCTTGCCAGCATGATGGTCATCTACGGAGTCAGTGTCTGCCGAGAAGTCCAGGCCCAGGTGCTTGAGTTCATGACCCCGCAAGTTGGTGACAGACAGGTTACTCAAACCGCCACGCAGCCGGCCCGCAACAATTTTTAACAGCTCATCCCCTGTGGCATGGCCGAAGGTATCGTTGACGCTCTTGAAGTGATCAAGATCAAGAAACAACACCGCCGCCTCCTCACCGCGGCGCACGCGCGTCAGGGTAAGCTCAATACGGTCGTTGAGCAGGGCCCGGTTGGCTAAACCGGTCAATGCGTCGTGGTGCGCCAGAAAGGCAAGGCGTTTTTCAACACGGCAGCTCTCTGTGATGTCTTCTTGCGTCGTCACCCAGCCGCCACCAGGCAGAGGCCGTTGCGAAATCGCGATCGAGCGGCCATCGTTCAGATGATGAATTTTGCGAGCATCCGACGTCACAGGCGTTAGCCGCTCGGCGAGGTATTGCTGCGGGTTTTCTCCAGCGAAAATACCGTTTGCGATGCGGAGTTCGATGACTTGTTTCAGGGTCATGCCGGGTGTGACTTGATCGGGCGACAGGCCATAAACAAGCGCGAACGCATCATTGCGCAGGAGCACCCGTTCCTCGGCGTCGTACATGCACAGCCCGAGTGACATGTTGTTGACGGCTATATCAAGCTGTTGCTTGCTCTTGTTGAGCTCATTCGCCAACTCATCACGTGCCCTGATTTGGGCATCCAGCCCGTGCTGAAGGCGCTTCTGTTCGGCGAACGCGTTGGCGGCCGGCAGCGCCGTGAAAAACGCCACTAGAATAAAAATTTGCACAATCTCGATCCGCACCGGGAGCTGCGTGCCGGCACCGAGAGTCGCGGGGCCCAACCCCGCGATGGTGTACGTGATCGCGATGCATCCGGTCGCGAGAACTGCGGCAGCCGTATACGACGGACCGAGACGGAATGCGATCCTGACAATAATCGCCGGTATCAGGAATAAGAGTGGATAGCTGCTTTGGGCGAATACCAGCGTGGAGGTGACGGAAAGGGCAAGGAAAAGACCTGCGGTTTCAGCTTGCGATCTTTTCTGCGTCGCCCACTCATCTTTGTCAGCGAGCAGAAACAATGCTGGGATCATGATGAGAAGGCCAAGCGCGTCGGCACAATACCAGGTCCAGAAGACGGTTAGAAAATCCAACCCATATGCCGAGTGAATCACAGCCGCACCAGCGACGGACGGAAAAAAGGGTCCGAAAAAGCCGGCGATCAGGCAAAATTGCAGCAAGCTGCGGCCGTAAGTGAAATTCAACCCAGCGGGACAAAACCGTTGAATAAGCCGGCATGTCAAGTAAGCTTCAGTGGCATTTACGATCGCAAATGCCAAACATGCAACGACCACATCTCCCATCAAGCACATCACCACAAAATTGATGATGGCGCCAAACCCGAGCATGGCAACTCTTGATCCTGACCGGGACGTGGACAGAAGCGCGGCGCATAAAATTCCGTTGGCGGGCCAGATAGCCGCCGCATTTCCCGCTTCCCGCGTCAGCTCTGTGCCGATCGCAATGGCCAATCCGTAGGCGATGACTGTCGCAGCCACCAAGCGGACTTCACTCAGAGGACCTATTCTTTGGCGAACAATTGCCGCTATCGCGGACCCTAAACCGTTGAGAAATCCTACGCGACGATTGAGCGCTATCATCAGCGGCTCGACAAGCACGCGATCGTGGAGCCTATGAATTCCCTTGAGCATGGTGGCCGGACTCAATTTGCATTAATCAGTTTAATGTCGATGACCCGATAGTGCTGTCATAAGCAGCCGTGAGCAGTGGGTCGGTGGCAGACAGCGGTTGTAAAAACTTGACGCCCATACGATCATTTTGGGACCATGTGACAACGCCCACCAGACAGCGGGCATCGGTTAGTTGCACCGAGATTTGCGTTCCAACGGAACGGCTGTGACAGCACGTCAACCCCATGCCGCCTGATGAAATATCTTTGAGTGTCGCGCGGTCACGCTTGCCGCCACCCTCGAGCCAGACTTGCCAGCCGACAGCGCGCCGTTCGTCACGCCGATGATCAAGCCACCCAGGCACGAACACTGTGCCATCGTTGCGCACGCAAGGACTGCTGCCGCTTTTCGCGGCGTTGATCAACTTGTGGATCGATATGAGCTGATTTTTCCGAACGGGATCGCCAGCGTGTTCCACGTCGTAAAGCAGATGCGCCACAATGCTGGCGAGTGCACAGACCCGCTGCCAGACATCAGCGAGTTGAACGAGTTCGCGGTGTCCTGAATTGCCGTCGTCCTGAACAAGAGCCGGTATTTCTGAAAGGGCACGAGCGAAGGCTACACGGGTATAATAGTCGTGCAACCCGCTTATCAGGCCGGAATGGCCGAGGGCCGGAGCTAAGCCTGCCGCCACCGCGGGGAATATCAGGGGGTCGGTTGGGATATAAGCCACTGGCCGGCTGACATTTTGCAGCCTTATTCCATGCGCACGCGCGCTGACAATACTGGCGAATGCCACCGTTAATTTAGCGGAGCTATAGAACTCGTTCAGCAATGAACGAAGTAGTATCTCCTGCTGGAACGACAATCGCGACCGATCGAAGCCAAGCGGATTATCGTCAAGGGTTTGCCGTTGTGACTTGAGTGTTAAAAGAGTCCTTAACGTCAACATCCTATGTACTCCTAATGCCAATTGCATGACGGTAGATAAAATTTGTGAATTAATTGTAGGATGTCGTTTATATTTCCTGGGATCGGCGGATATTGAGTAAGCCTTAATGCGGGTTATAGGATTTATCGTGCCCAGCCTGCATTTCCAGGCTGCAATCCCGGATCAATCAATCGGCCGGCCGTGACTGTTTCATCTCCGGCGCGGCCACAGTGTCCTGCAGCCCTTCGCCCAAACACAAAGGCCCCGGAGATCACTCTCCGGGGCCTTTGTCGTTTTGATCGTCAGCGTTTGCTTATTGACGCGCCATCACGGCGAGGAGCAGCAGCGCCACGATGTTGGTGATCTTGATCGCCGGGTTGACGGCGGGACCGGCGGTGTCCTTGTAGGGATCGCCGACGGTGTCGCCGGTAACGGATGCCTTGTGGGCCTCCGAGCCCTTCATGTGCTTGACGCCGTCCTTGTCGACAAAGCCGTCTTCAAAGCTCTTCTTGGCGTTGTCCCAAGCGCCGCCGCCCGAGGTCATCGAGATGGCGACAAAGATGCCGGTGACGATGACGCCGAGCAGCATGGCGCCGACGGCGGAGAACGCCGCACCCTTGCCGGCTACCGCGCTAATGGCGAAGAACAGCACGATCGGCGACAGCACCGGTAACAGCGACGGCACCACCATTTCCTTGATAGCCGCCTGCGTCAGCAAATCGACGGCGCGGGCGTAGTCGGGCTTTTCCGTGCCCTTCATGATGCCGGGCTTGGTCTTGAACTGACGCCTAACTTCTTCCACCACCGAGCCCGCGGCGCGGCCAACCGCCGTCATGGCCATGCCGCCGAACAGGAACGGGATCAGGCCGCCGAGCAGCAGACCGACCACGACGTAGGGGTTGGCCAGAGAGAAGTCGACCGTCACGCCCTTGAAGTACTGGAAGCCGGTCGCGCCCGCCTTGTTGGCCTCAGCGATGAAGTGCTGCAGGTCGGAGTTGTAGGCGGCAAACAGTACCAGGGCGCCGAGACCGGCCGAGCCGATGGCATAGCCCTTGGTGACAGCCTTCGTCGTATTGCCAACGGCGTCGAGCGCGTCGGTCGAGCGCCGCACTTCCTTCGGCAGGCCTGCCATTTCGGCGATGCCACCGGCGTTGTCGGTGACGGGGCCGAAGGCATCGAGCGCGACGATCATGCCGGCGAGACCGAGCATGGTGGTCGTTGCGATCGCGGTGCCGAAGAGGCCAGCCAAGTTGTACGTCAACAGGATGCCGGTGACGATGGCGAGTGTTGGCAGCGCGGTCGATTCGAGCGACACAGCGAGGCCCTGGATGACGTTGGTGCCGTGGCCGGTCACGGATGCCTGGCTGATGGACCGCACCGGGCGGAAACCAATGCCGGTGTAGTACTCCGTGATCCAGACAATGAGGCCCGTGAGCGCCAGGCCGACGAGGCCGCACTGGAACAGGTTCCAACCGGTGATCACGAGATCGCCGACCTTGCCAACTTCGCCGAAGCCGCCGAGCACGTAGTGCGTCGCCGCATAGAGCCCGGCAATCGACAACACGGCTGAAGCAATGACGCCGCGATACAGCGCGCCCATGATCGAGCCGTTGGCGCCGAGCTTGACGAAGTAGGTGCCGATGATCGAGGTGACGATGCACGCGGCGCAGATGGCGAGGGGGTAGACCATCAAGGCCGCTAGGTTCGGCTGGGCGCTAAAATAGATCGCCGCAAGAACCATCGTCGCAACAACCGTCACGGCGTAGGTTTCGAACAGGTCGGCGGCCATACCGGCGCAGTCGCCGACGTTGTCGCCGACGTTATCGGCAATCGTTGCCGGGTTGCGCGGATCATCTTCGGGAATGCCGGCTTCGACTTTGCCGACGAGATCGGCGCCGACGTCGGCGCCCTTGGTGAAGATGCCGCCGCCGAGACGGGCGAAGATCGAGATCAGCGACGCGCCGAAACCGAGCGACACCAGCGCGTCGACAACCTCACGGCTGGCCGGCTCAAGACCGAGTGGACCGGTGAGGATCAAATAATAGACCGCGACGCCGAGAAGGGCGAGGCCCGCGACCAGCATGCCGGTGATGGCGCCAGCCTTGAAGGCGATGTCGAGACCCTTGGCGAGCGACACGGTCGCGGCCTGGGCCGTACGGACGTTGGCGCGTACCGACACGTTCATGCCAATGTAGCCGGCAAGACCTGACAGGACAGCGCCGATCAGAAAGCCAATGGCCTGCAATGGCCCAAGCAGCGCCCACGCGAGAACGAAGATGACGGCGCCAACCATGGCGATGGTGCGGTACTGGCGATTGAGATAGGCCTGCGCGCCCTCGCGGATGGCGCCGGCGATTTCCTGCATCCGGGCATTGCCGGCATCGGCTTTCATGACGGCTTGCGACGTGACAATGGCATAGAGGATGGACAGCGCCCCGCAGGCGATGATCCCCAAAAGAATATTGGTCATTACGAGGTCCTTTTTGGCCCGAATTTTTTGGATGATTGCGGGCGACGCTAGTCGTTAGCGGCCCCCGACTCGCCCCTAAAGTACCCGTCGGGTGAGAGTCGCGGCGGACCATGCCAAAAGAGCCCCCGCGTTGCAACACGGGGGCCCAGGTCTTTCCTCAGTCTTTAGGTGCAAATAAGGGTCCGGCCCGGGTGCGGGGGGCACACCGGGCCGGATTTGGGGACTTACAGGGCGTGGGCCTTGCGGCCGATTACCACCCGTGATGGCGTCGATGGTGGAACCTGAAGAAATTAAGGTGCCGGTGGCGCCGGTGGTAGTACCGCGGGCGGTAAGAGTAGTCATCGTCGTAGTACCGGTTCCGGTAATGCGAGTTGTACCCGTAGTAGGCCGGATATCCGAAACCGAAGTAGAGTCCTCCGTGACGACGGTGGCCCCAGCCGACTTTGTCGACAATGGCTTCTGACGTGACGGCGGGCTTCACAGCCAGGCCGGATGCGGCGTTGGCTGACGCCGGAAGCGACCCGCTGAGAAAAACGCTGGCGAGAACGAAAAGTGACATGACGAGCTTGCGCATCGCTGCCTCCTCTAAAGCTGCCCTCAATGACGAGGGCGTTTGCACGCGGAGGATCTAAGACCTCCGGAGAAGTTGTGGCGTTTGCACGTTTCTTTCGACGTGCTGATCAAGATACGCTTGAGGGCGTCTCTTGGTTCCTGCGCCCACAAGACACGCGGCCACATGAACCACCTATGAACGGTGCAGCTTGCTGGTCTCCGTCGCTGTCTGGCACATATGTACCGGGCATCACGAGCGCGCGCACTTTTGCGCGTCCTGGTGCGCGCTACCCTGGTGCTCGCCACCCTGTTGCGAGCCGCCCTGTTGCGCAAAAGACAGCCGTTGATATAAGCGCCACACATCATGCGGCCCTGACAATGCCGAGCCCTAGGAGACGAACGTGACTATAGAAGCGATCGTGAAAAATGCACAGGGCGGTGCCGCTATACCCAATCTCGCAGCGGCGTTCGGCGTCGATGCTGACGGCGCCGCGCCCGCAGTTCAATCGATGCTCGGAGATTTGTCGCAGCGCGTCGAACGCGCAACGTTGTCTCGCGGCGGGCTGGCTGACATTGTCACAATGCTGGGCAATGCCGGCGCCGGACGCGCCCTTGCCGATCCGCACAACCTGGCATCGCCGCAAATTACTGAAGCCGGCAACGGCGTTCTCGATGTCCTGATCGGCAACAAACACATCAGCCGCGGCATTGCCGCCCGCGCTGCCGCACAATCTGGCCTCAGCGAAGATGTGCTGAAAAAAATGCTGCCCGTCGTCGCCAGCATGATGGCCGGGGGACTACAGAAAGAAACCCAAGGTATATTTTCCGAGCGCCTGCGCGACGTACCGGGCCTCGGCGGCTTGACCAACGGCGCCCGCGCGGGAAGCCCGCTGCCGCTGCCGGGCGACGTTCCCATGGATCAGGGCAGCACCGGCGGCTGGGGCGTTGAGTTGCCAAGGCCCTCGGGGGGATCAGGCGGCGGCATGGGCGGCACCATCAGTGGCGGCAGCCCGCTGCCGGTCCCGGGTGACAACATTCCCGGCGTCGGCAAACGCAACCGTTATGACGATCTCGGCGAGGTGATCCGCAAGGGTGGAACCCCCGCGCCGGGCGGGGGAACACTGGAAGGGCTGATCCGCTCGATCCTCGGCGGCCTCTTGGGATTTCAGAATCGAGGCATTCTCGGCTCACTGTTGCAGCTGCTTTTGATACGCATTCTACCGGGCATACTGCGGCGCATTTTCTCACGCGTCGTGACCGGGCGCTAAAAAACAAAAACGGCCGGCCCATCACAGGGCCGGCTGTTGCAATTAAATTCGGCTGAGTTTCTTACCTGCAGGGCCACTCTATCTGCATGGCCACCCTACCTACAGGGCCTGGCGCTAAGATCGCAGCCCCAGCCGCCGCCCGACTGCGAGCACTTCATGTCTTTGCTCGACGACCGGCCGAAGTTGGCCCAGCTGCCGCCGTATTCGAAATCGACGAAACCAGCCCATGAGGCGACCGCCGAGCCCTCGGCGGCGCGCTTCGACGGCATTCCGGCGCTCGAGCCGTAGTGAAAATGATCGGCGAAGCACAGACGGTTGCCTTCCCGCCGCAAGTCGTGGCTGGCTGCCAGTCCCGACACCGCCGCCGTCGCTGCCGTGGCAACGCGCTGAGGTGCATGGCGCTTGCGTGCGGCAAACGCGGGCTGAGCCACCGCGACCGCTAAGACGCCCGCAACGACGAACTGAAGTCCGCTTTTCAATGCCATGATGCAAATCCTCGAAATTCTTGTGACAACCGCCAATGACAACCTATTGGACCCACCAATTAGGCGACCCTCGCAGATTCATACGGCGCACTCGATAGGCCGGGACCCGCGCTGCCAAAATATATCCCAGGGCGCGGCAAACGAGTCACAGGGGTGCTGACGCGGCGGATGGCAGTTCCGCGTTGTAGAGGCGATACCGAAGCCTGCTAGATGCGGTTCCCCGGCGCTTCCGGCCGGCTCTGCGGAGCAGAGTCGGAAGCGCCAGGCGAGAGCCACTACTTCGCCGCGACGACCGAGATTTCAACCAGCATGCGCGGGTCAATGAGCTTGGCTTCGACGCAGGCGCGCGCGGGCGCGTCCTTGCCGCCGAGCCAGGCGCTCCACGATTTGTTCATGCCGTCGCGGTGGCGGATGTCGTTGAGCCAGACGCTGGCCTGAACGACTTTGGACTTGTCCGTCCCGCAGAGCTTCAACAGGCGGTCGATTTCGGCCAGCACTTCGGCCGTCTGACCTTCGACGTCGCGCGACAGATCGGTTGGGATCACGCCGGCGGTGAAAACGAGGCCGCCCGCTTCCGTGACCTTAGAGTAGACGGCGGTGGACTCGTGGCGCGTGATGGCCATGGACGGGTTCTCCTGATTTCGAGCCGCCCTAATAGCAAGGAGCCGTAGCTCTTTGATAGCCTCAAAAGATGGCTGGGGCTTCGTGACGCTGGCCGCCGATAACCAAACCTTTGAGCGCCGCCGTTCCATCGCTACCGACAACAACGATGGCTTGGATTTTTTTGTCACGCACGGCTTCCTCGATCGGTTTACCGCTGCCTTCGGGCACAAAATAGCTCTCGATGCCGAACCTCACGGCGAGGTTGGCGTCGGCGTTACTGGCCTCGTTACTGGCCTCGTCCCACAAGTACTGAACGCGGCCCTTGAGCACGGCCTCGCCAGTGGCGACGTCCTTCGGGTAGCTGGTCGCGACGGCAACCGGTGTCCAGGCGGATTCAGCGCCGGGACGGATCGTGACGAAAACGGCATCGCCGCGTGACGCGCCATCGAGCGTTGCGCCACCCTGCAACGACGCCCGGCGCATCGGCGAAATGCCGTAGCCAAGTGTCACGTATTCGCCGCGCAGAATATCGCGCGGATCAACGGGCACGACTTGCATCACAATCTCGCGGCCTGTCTTGAGCAGCGTGTGGCGGTCCCAAACGATTTTGCCGAGCAACGCCGTTTGAATGAGCGCGACGGCGGCGAGCAGAGCAAAAAACGTGCGGTTGGCGGTCATACTGCGGCCCTCCGGGTGTCGCCGCGGCCAGCAAGGCGCCAGGCCATGTACGCCAGGCCAGCGACGATGAGACCGGCGACGAGGAAAAACAGCGACGTGTCGAGGATCGATCCGACTGTTTTCCAGTACAGTGCCAGGATCTCGATCGAGAAGCCGATGTAGCCGAGCCACAACGCGCCGCGATGGCCTTGCGCCAGGCCGTAGGCGATGGCGCCGAGCAACCCCAGCAGCGTCATGGCCGCCAGCAGGATCAGCCGGGGCGTCGAGACGTCATCGATGAACTGCAACGCGAACAGGCCTGCATACGTCGCGGCAATTGCGTAGCCGAGCGCCGGCGCGGTGACCCAATCGCCGTCGGGCCAGGAGTTCATCGCGGCGATGGCGAGCGCCGCTGTCAGTAAGCCGATGGCAACGACGACGTGGTGGGCCTGGCCCTTGCCAATGAAGAACCCGAGGCTGATGACAAACACCGTCATGGCCACCCCCGACAGGTGCACGCCCGGATGCCAGCGCTGCCATGCGAACGCCGCCGCAACTGCTGCCCAGACGGCCAGGAATGGCCAATGCACACGGCCGCTGCCGCCCATTTCCAGGCCGGTCCACAGCGCGAACAAAACCATCGCCAACGCCAGCGCCGGATTTGACCGCAACGCCGCGCCCGCGAGCAGGCTGCCGAGCCCCCACAGCAGCACGCCGTCGGGCGGATGGCCGTCGATGTGATACATCTGACTGATCAGGGCTATGCCGGCACCGAACACGGCGCTTGAGAACAGGATCGCGGCATCGGCCATTTTGGCCGCCCCGCGCGATGCGAAATAAGCGGCGGCGGCATAACCGGCCCAGATCAGCGACAGAATGAGACCAAGGCGGGCGCCGCGCGGCATCTCCTGCCAATGTGCGGCGACGAACGAGATGACGGCAAAGCCGAGAAGAACGCTGGCAAGGATACCAAGCGCAGACGCGAGCCCCACCTCTCGCCCGCTCCTTGCAAGCTCGGCGAGGATGTTGCTCTCGGCCTCATCGGTCAACCAGCCCGCACTCTTCCAGTGCTGAAGGTCGCGAGTCAGCCGTTTTTTGTAACCCCACATCGTACATCCACCACATCATCGGCCCAGGCATCCTTGTCGAACCACGGCCGCAAAATTGCTAGCCTTCGAAAACGGCTGCCGCGTGGTTTTTCTTGGGGAACGCCGCGTCGTCCCATACAGATTGCGCCAAAGGAGGGTTGACACCCGGCGCTGGCCCTGCTCTAGTTGCAAATGATTAGCATTTGCGAATGGGGCCCATGGACACTTTGACCTCGACGGCCAAAACGGGCGCCACGGCCGGACTCGGCCAGGCCTTCCCGCAATCCGGCTGGCGCCGGGCCCGCACCGAACCCGCCCTCATCGACGTCTTCCGCACTATTCCCGTCCGCAGCGACGGCGCCTCCTGGCGCAAGTTCGCAGCCTTCGTCGGCCCCGGCTACATGGTCGCCGTCGGCTACATGGACCCCGGCAATTGGGCGACCTCGATCGCGGGCGGATCGAAGTTCGGCTACACGCTGCTGTTCATCGCGCTGATGTCGAACATCATGGCGATCATTTTGCAGGCGCTGTGCGCGCGCCTCGCCATTGGTTCGGGCCGCGACCTCGCCCAGGCCTGCCGCGACGGCTATCCGGCATGGACCGCCACACCCTTATGGGTCCTCGCGGAAGCCGCGATCATCGCCACCGACATAGCCGAAGTCATCGGCACGGCCATCGGTCTCAACTTGTTGTTTGGCATGCCGCTCGAAATCGGCGTCATCCTGACCGCGCTCGACGTCTTCGTCGTGCTGCTGCTGCAGCGGCTCGGCTTCCGCTATCTCGAAGCCTTCATCATGACCCTGCTCGGCGTCATCGCCATTTGCTTTGCCGTGCAGATCGGGCTCGCCGATCCGCAGTGGGGAGAGGTCATCCGCGGCTTCGCGCCGACGACAGACATCTTCACCAACCCCGACATGCTGTATCTGGCGCTTGGCATTATCGGCGCTACCGTCATGCCGCATAATCTCTATCTGCACTCGGCGATCGTGCAGACGCGGGCCTATGGCGACACGACACCGGAAAAGCGCGAGGCGCTGAAATTCGCGACCATCGACTCAACCGTAGCGCTGATGCTGGCCTTGCTGGTCAACGCCTCGATCCTGATCCTCGCTGCCGCAGCGTTCTACAAGACCGGCAAGACGGATATTGTTGAACTCGGCCAAGCCCATTCTCTGTTGGCCCCCCTGCTCGGCTCGGCCATCGCACCGACGCTGTTTGGCATCGCGCTGCTGTGCTGCGGCTTGAACTCGACGGTGACGGCGACGCTGGCTGGTCAAGCCGTGATGGAAGGCTTCATCGAAATGCGGATCGCGCCGTGGATGCGCCGCCTCTTCACCCGCGCCATCGCCATCATTCCGGCGGCGGGCGTGACGCTGTTTTACGGCGAAGCGCAAACCGGCAAGCTGCTGATCCTGACGCAGGTAGTGCTGAGCCTGCAATTGCCCTTTGCCATAGTGCCCCTCGTGCAGTTCACCGCCAGCCGCGTCAAGATGGGAGATCTCGTGGCGCCGCGCTGGCTGACCGCAATCGCCGCGCTGGTCGCCGCCATCATCATCGGGCTGAACGTCAAACTGATCAGCGATTTTATGGCGGGGTGAGGCGCCCAGACCTGTCACGCCGCCCGTGCGCTGCGCTCTGGGAACAGCGACGCCAAGCCATCGCGTGACGCCGCGCAGACGCCGCGCTCGGTGATGAGGCCGGTCACGAGGCGGGCCGGCGTGATGTCGAAACCGGGATTACGAGCCGGTGTGCCGGGTGCAGCGATATCGACAGCCACAACTCGGCCATCGCTGAGACGCCCTGATATCTTCAGGACTTCGCTCGCGCTGCGCTCCTCTATCGGGATTGCAAAGCCATCGTCCAGCGCCCAATCGATCGTCGAGGATGGCAAGGCGACGTAGAACGGCACGCCGCTATCGTGCGCGGCGAGCGCCTTCAAATACGTGCCGATCTTGTTCGCCACATCGCCCGCCGCGGTGACGCGATCGGTGCCAACGATGACCAGATCAACCGCGCCCGTCTGCATCAAGTGGCCGCCGGCATTATCGACGATCAACGTATGCGGCACGCCGTGCTGGGCAAGTTCAAATGCTGTCAGCGCCGCGCCCTGATTGCGAGGCCGGGTTTCATCGACCCAGACGTGCACCGGAATGCCCGCATCATGGGCGTGATAGACCGGCGAGGTTGCCGTACCCCAGTCGACGCACGCCAGCCACCCGGCGTTGCAGTGGGTCAGGATATTCACGGCTAAGCCGTTTTTGTTCGCGGCGATGTCTTTGATGATCTCGAGCCCATGAACGCCGATGCGGCGGCACATCTCGACGTCATCCTCGGCGATTTTCGCGGCGCGGGCAAAGGCAGCGGCGGCACGTTCTGCAGGTGGGAGATGGCTCAGCGCTGTCCGCATTTCATCGAGCGCCCAGCGCAAATTCACGGCAGTCGGGCGCTGTCCGGCGAGATGGGCGACGACTTGGGTGAGCGCGGCGTCCGACGCATCCGCCGTCATGGCCAGCGCCACGCCGTAGGCCGCCGTGACCCCTATCAGCGGCGCGCCACGCACCAGCATGGCCTGGATGGCATACGCCGCATCGTCGGCCGTTTTGAGAACCACGGTGGCAACGCGATGCGGCAGCAGCGTCTGGTCGATGATCTCGACCGACGCGCCATCGGCGCGCAGCCAAATCGTCCGTGACGGCTTGCCGTTGAGGTTCATCTCTCAGTCCATCCTGCCGATGACCGCTGGACCAAGCGGAATGTGAAGTGTGTGATCGAGCCCGCAGGCGCCGCAGCTCAAGGCATACCACTCGGCATAAGGCCGCGCCGAGTGGTCGACAATCGATAGGCCGAGAGCGCCACACACAGGGCAGGCGACGGGAACCTCGGGAGCGGCGCGCCAACTGGCTATGGTCGCAAGCGCCATCCGCAGTTTTTCCGGCGGCAAAAGCTGGCTCAATTTAATGCCCCTTGAAGGCTATCAGCGCGTGACTTTCGACGCCGTGAGCCGCCAACCGCTTGACGCCGCCGAGATCGGGCAAATCGATGATGAAGGTGGCGCCCACCACTTTGCCGCCCGAGCGCTGGATCAGCTTGGCGGCCGCCTCCGCCGTGCCCCCGGTCGCGATCAGATCGTCGACGATCAGGATGCGCTGGCCTGCGCGGACCGCGTCTTCGTGCATCTCGATCACATCGACGCCGTATTCCAACGTGTACTCCTGGCCGATTGTTTTCCAAGGCAGCTTACCCTTCTTGCGAATAGGAATAAATCCGCACTCCAGCCGGTCGGCGATGGCGCCGCCGAGAATGAAGCCGCGGGCTTCGATCCCGGCGACGGCATCGACCTTGGCATCCTCGAACGGCTTGGCCATGCCTTTGATGGCCTTCTTTAGGCCTTTGGCGTCGGCCAAAAGGGTGGTGATGTCACGAAACATGATGCCGGGCTTAGGGTAGTCGGGAATCGTCCGGATCAACTGTTCGAGGGTCTTCAAAGCCCGGTCTCCAAGCCAAGTTTTCGAGTGATCGTGCGCTGCCGTCAAAATCGCGGCGCAAAATAGCAATACCCTGCCGGTCAGGGTAGAACGATACCACGGTTGGCCGCTGACCAATGATTCGGCTCAGCGCCTTTGTTTCCTGAAGGACGGCACTCATGGCTCAAGGCCCGATGGCAATGTCGGAACCAAATTTTGGCCCGCTCGGCGACGAGTCCACCGACGACCTGCCGCGCACGTTCCGGCGCGAAAAGGAAGCCCGCGCCCGGGAAGCCCGCGAGCGGGCGGCCCAGGAACGCGCTGCCGCTCCCAGCCTGTCGACGGGCCCGGACGTCCGTCCCGCACATGCCACACAGGGGCTGGCCTCTCAGGGACATGCCTCTCAGGGGCTGGCTCCGCAAGTTATGGCCGCTGCCGATACACTGCCAGCCATTGAGGACATGCCCTACCCGTCGGTGATCAAACGCTTTGACGTACCGTTTTTCCATTTGATGCGTTTCTTTCTGAAGGCTGTCGTCGCCGCCATTCCGGCGCTCATTCTGCTTGGCGTCATCTTGTGGTTCTTGGGCGCCGGCTTGCAGCTGCTGTACCCTGACCTCATGAAAATGAAGATCCTGATCGGCTTCCAGGGCTGACGCGGCCTGCACCTTTGGGTTCTTGCAGCATTGTTCCGCTGCGGAACGCGCGGTAGTCTGTGCCTCTACGGTCATACGCTTAAAAACGGGCGCTTAAAAACGGGGACACTCATGACACGATTGATAGGCGCCGGGCTGGCCGCTGGCGTTGTTGTGGCTGGAGCAGCAAGCGCCATGGCCAACGACACGGGCTTCGCCTCGTCCCATACCTTGCGCAAGGAAGGCGGACGGACGTGCTTCGCCGATCACACGCACGGCGGCTCGGCCGAAGGCGGCAGCAAGGTGGTTGCCTACACCGCCGCGATGAAAATCTGGTACGACACGACCGCTGGCGAATACGGCTCCGATTGGGCCCGTTGGGGCAAGTCGGCGAGCAAAAAAGTCAACTACGCGAAGGCTGCCGACGGCTGGAGCGCGTCCATCGAATCCCGGCCGTGTAAATAGCACCCCGGCCGCGGTTTCTACTTCAACACCCGCCCGGCCACCGCATCGAGCTTTTTGACCAGCGCGGGATCGCGCGCAGCCGGCGCCGTGATGATCGCCACATCGAGGGCACGATCGGAGCCGATCGGGCAGGCTTCATGCTCGCGCGGGAAATCCTGAGCCAGCCGAAGGACAAGCCGCTGCGCCTTTTCGGTGTTGTCCGTCATCACCGCAATAATGGCTGCAACATCAACCTGCGCATGATCCTCGTGCCAGCAGTCGTAGTCGGTGACCATGGCGACGGTGGCGTAGCAAAGCTCGGCTTCGCGCGCCAGCTTGGCTTCCGGCATGTTGGTCATGCCGATGACATCGCAGTCCCAAGAGCGGTAGAGATTGCTCTCGGCCCGCGTTGAGAATTGCGGACCTTC
Organism: Hyphomicrobium sp.; assembly: GCA_031378895.1. Classification (GTDB taxonomy): domain Bacteria; phylum Pseudomonadota; class Alphaproteobacteria; order Rhizobiales; family Hyphomicrobiaceae; genus Hyphomicrobium_B. The sequence goes on along the minus strand of JANNEP010000015.1, from coordinate 56,548 downwards.
CATGGCCAGGTACGTGCCGCCCTTGTGGCATTTGATCTTTTCGGCCTTGGCCGCCTTGTCGATGGCTTTGAGCAGCAGCGGGCTGACCGGATCGCCCATCGCCACGTGCGCCACACACCCGGAGCCGAAAAATGATTTCTCACGCGCAAACGTCCGGTCGATGAATTGGTCGGGGAGCACGAAGTCACCGGGCGGGTATGTCTTTTTCAGCGACCCGCACGCCGAGATCGAAACCAGATCGGTGACGCCGGCGCGCTTCAAGCAATCGATGTTGGCGCGGTAGTTGATGTCTGTCGGCGAGATCTTATGGCCACGGCCATGGCGCGGTAGAAACCGCACCGGCAAGCCGCCGATCTCGGCGAAGAGAATGTCGTCAGACGGCGGCCCCCAAGGGCTAGCAATCGTCTCCCAGCGCGCGTTGACGAGGCCAGGGAGACTGTAAAACCCGCTGCCCCCCACAATGCCGAGCACCGATGCCGTCATCTCGATATACGCCCCCAAAGACCGTGACTGCCGTTTAGGCACGTATGAACGCCCTGAACCTACTGGATATTCACCCGGCGGCAAAGGCGTGCACCCGATACCTAATGACTTGGCACCAGTCGATTATGCACTCCGCCAGAAAAGTGTCTTTCTTCTGTGGGCTAATCAATGGGCTTGCGAATGCCCATCTCTCCGCGCACGTCGTGCCGGAGTAAAAAAAAATACGCCACCCGCCGCAGCACATCTCGATACGACCGTACAGGAAAGGCTCTCCCCATGAATCTTGTTTCCACGATTATGCAGTTTTTAGCGCCGGCCATCATCAACAAGATCGCCGCCAGCCTTGGCATGAACCAGGGTCTCGCTGGCAAGGCCATTGCCGCCGCCATTCCGGCAATTCTCGCAGCGCTCGCGGGCTCGGCATCCAAGGGCGGCGGCGCGGCACAACTCGCCAACGTGCTGTCGAAGCAGGACCCGGGGCTACTCGGAAATTTCGCCAGCATGCTCGGCGGCTCGGGTCAGCAAGCTATGGTCAATAGCGGCACCAGCGCCCTGTCATCCTTGCTCGGCGGATCGTCGGCCAACGCGCTTGCCGGCGCCGTCGGCAAGTTCGCCGGCATCGACAGTGGCCAAAGCGGCTCGCTGCTTGGCATGCTCGCGCCCGTGGTCATGGGGCAGCTGGCGCAGACGCAGAAGAGTTCTGGACTTGATGCTGGCGGTCTCGCCAGTCTGCTCAACGGCCAGAAGGACAACATCGCCGCGGCGATGCCGTCCGGGTTCTCCAATCTGCTCGCGGGCACGGGCCTGCTCGACTCGATTGCGGGAAACCTGAAATCCGGCGCGGCGACTGCAACAGGCACCGCGACGCCGATGCCGCAGGCCGTGGTGGACGAAGGCTCCTCACTCTCGAAGTGGCTGCTGCCGTTGGCGCTCGGCGTGGCCGGTCTCTATCTGCTCAGCAGCTACGGCTGCGACCGGGCACCAGAGAAAGCCATGGCGCCTGAAAAGCCCGCCGTGACCGCGCCAGCACCTGCCGCAACGGCTCCCGCTCCCGCCGCAACAGCTCCGGCACCAGCGGCCGATCTCAGCGGCGTCGCCACCAAGGCTCTGAGCGGGCTGATGGCCTCGCTCGGGACTATCAAGGATGAAGCAACCGCGAAGGCTGCAGTGCCTGGCCTCCAGGACGCAGCCAAGCAGATCGACGGTCTAAAGATTGCTGCAGGCGCACTGTCGGGCGATGCCAGGAAATCGATCGCGATGCTCATTGCCGCCGCGCTTCCGGGCATCACGTCGTCAGTCGAGAAAGCGGTCGGCATTCCCGGTGTGGGCGCCATCCTCACCCCAGTCTTGGGGCCTGTCGTCGCCAACCTCGAGGCCCTGTCGAAGTAACGGCAGCCTCAGACAAACGACATGAAAAAGGCCCCTGCGACGGGGCCTTTTTTATTGAGGTGATCGCTTCCGCGCTTTGCGCGCCGGCTCCCCGCAGGGGAGTCGCGACCACTTGGAAGTCCCCTTGCGGGGCAAAGCGCAACAAATCAGTGCTTGATCTTCGCCCAGATGCGCTGCTTGCCGAGATACAGCAGCGCGGTGGTCACGAGCAGGTAGAGAATAACCTGCCAACCGATGCGCTTCCTTTGGTTTAACGTCGGGTCCGCCGCCCACGACAGGAATGCCGTGACGTCCTTGGAGTAGTTCTCGAGCTTCGGCTCGGTGCCATCCTGATAGGTCACAGCGCCATCGGCGAGCGGCGGCGGCATCGCCAGCTGACGCCCTGGGTAAGCGGTGTTGTAATACATGCCGTCATTGACTTTGACATCGGCGGGCGCCTCAACGTAGCCCGTCAGAAGCGCGTGGGTATAATCTGCGCCGCCTTCCTGATAGCCCCGGACGATATCACCGAGCATCAAAAACGGATGCACGAACCACTTCGGGTCGCGCTCGAGGCTGCGGGCCTTGGCGATTAGCGTCAGGTCGGGCGGCAGGGCCCCGTTCTGAGCCGCGCGTGCGGCCCTGTCGTTGGCATAAGGACCGAGGATCGGATCCGACAGTTTCGGCGCCCGCATCACGTAGCTGAAGCCGTTCGGCTTGCCGTCCTTGCCCTTGGTGGCGATGGCAGTATCTCCGGCGTCATTCATCTCCGGAATTTGGTTCGGCCATTCGCCCGCCAGCGCCTTCACGGCATCTTCGGGAAACTCTGGACCGCCGGGCTGGACGAGGTTGCGGAACGATAGCCGCTTGAGGCCATGGCAGGCCGAGCAGACTTCCTTGTAGACCTGGAAGCCGCGCTGCAGCTGAGCCTTGTCGAAGGTGCCGCCGACGCCACCGAAGATCCAGGTCTGACGTTCGATTTCCGGACCGTGGCTGCTGCCGGCTGCCATCGTGACACCGGGAACGAGGCCTGCGGCGACAGCTGCGGCGAGCGCAAATGTGTGACGATTGATCATGACTTTTCTCTTCGCCTCAGCGCGTTTCGGGAGCGGCAGGTGCGCCAGCAAACATTCCACCGGATCCGCCTCGAGACCCGGCATCGCCGAGCACCGCTTCGTTGATTGACCGCGGCAGTTTCTTCGGCGTCTCGCGCAAACCGACATACGGCATGATGATCAGGAAGTGCGCGAAATACAGCACCGTGAAAATCTGCGACAGGACCGTGTAGATGCCTTCCGCCGGCTTGGCACCCAGATAGCCGAGTGCCACGCAAGTGAACGCGAACAGCCAGAAGAACCACTTGAAGACCGGCCGGTACTTGGACGAGCGCACACGCGAGGTATCGAGCCACGGCGCAAAGGCTAAGATAATGACGGAGGAAAACATAGCGACGACGCCCAAGAGCTTGGCATACGAGCCGAGCGGAATGCCGAGGAACGATCCGGTGAAGGCGCGCAAGATGGCGTAGAACGGCAGGAAGTACCATTCCGGCACGATGTGTGGCGGCGTCACCAGCGGGTTGGCTTCAATGTAGTTGTCGGCGTGGCCGAGGTAATCGGGCAGGAAGAACGCGAACCAGGCAAACACGATCAGGAACGCGAACAGCCCGACGACATCTTTCGAGGTTGCATAGGGGTGCATCGGCACCGATTCCGAAGGCTCTTTAATGTCGAGCCCTGTCGGGTTGTTCTGGCCGGCGACGTGCAGCGCCCAGACATGCAGGATGACAATGCCCGTCAGCACGAACGGCAACAGGTAGTGCAGCGAGAAGAACCGGTTGAGCGTCACGCCCGAGACCGAATATCCGCCCCACAGCCACTCGACGACGCCGGTGCCGAGGCCGGAATAGACCGTGTCGAGCGCCGAGAATAAGTTGGTGATGACGGTAACGCCCCAGAAGCTCATCTGGCCCCACGGCAGCGTGTAACCGAGGAACGCCGTCGCCATCATCACAAGCAGGATGGTGACGCCGAGGATCCACAGCACCTCGCGCGGGGCTTTGTACGACCCGTAATAAAGCCCGCGGAAAATGTGGATATAGACGGCGACGAAGAACATCGAGGCGCCGACGGAGTGCATGTTGCGCAGCATCCAGCCGTAGTTCACATCGCGGCGGATGTGCTCGATGGAATTGAAGGCCGCGACATCACTCGAGTTATAGTGCATCGCGAGGATGACGCCGGTGACGATCTGGGCGACGAGGCAGAACATCAAGATGCCGCCGAAGGTCCAAAGATAATTCAGGTTGCGCGGTGTGGGAAAGGCGACGAACGACCCGTGCATCAGGCGAGCGATGGGCAGGCGCTCGTCCCACCATTTGCCCCAGCGCGAAGTTGGTTCGTAGCTCGACGTATGGCCGCTCATAGCGTAAAGTCCTCAACCGATCTTGATCTTGCTGTCCGAGACGAATTCGTAGGGCGGCACTTCGAGATTGCGCGGCGCCGGACCTTTGCGAATGCGGCCTGACGTGTCGTAGTGCGAGCCGTGGCACGGGCAGAACCAGCCGCCGAAGTCGCCGCGCGCGTCACCCATCGACTGCCCCTTGGGGATGCAACCTAGGTGCGTACAGATGCCGACAAGCACCAGCCAATTTTCGTGTCCCTTCTTGACCCGGTTAGCATCCAGCGGCGGCTGTCCTTCCGGTAGAGCGCCATTACGCGCCGAAGCGTCGGGAAGCTCGGCTGCATCATCCTTCGACGCTGCATCGATCTCGTTTTTAGTACGGTTGCGAATGAACAGCGGTTTGCCGCGCCACATAGCCGTGATCGCCTGGCCTTCCTTGACCGGCGTCAAATCGACTTCGACCGAGGCGAGGGCCTTGGCACTGGCGTCCGGGTTCATCTGTTGAACGAATGGCCATATCAGGGACGCGGCGCCGATGGCCGCGAATGCGTTGCCAGCCAACACCAAGAAATCCCGGCGATCAGCGTCGTCAGCGTGAGTTGTCACGGATGCCTCCGAATGCATAAAGTTGGCAGGTCTCGAAGCCTGGATTTGGGCTTCGAGGGCGCGCGCTGACCACCATCGCGCTGCACATCTCGAGACTCATCCCGCAGAGACCCAGCTGCGCCCTTTTGACAGCCTTTGGCTTGCCTCTCAAGGACGCGCGAAGTCGCAATCTAGAGGCAATTTGGCGCATCGAACATTGTGGACAGCCTCGCCGTTCCTGCGACTCTGGCGCCATGCGTCTCGCCCTTTACCAACCCGACATCCCGCAGAACACAGGCACGATCCTGCGGCTCGCCGCCTGCCTGGGCGTTGCCGTCGATGTCATTGGCCCAACCGGGTTCGATATGAGCGACCGGTCGTTGCGCCGGGCCGGGCTCGACTACCTCGAGCATGTCGATCTCAGCCGCTACGAGAGTTTCGACAGCTTTCAGGCCACCCGCTCTCCTGAAACCGGCCGCCTCGTGCTGCTGACCGCGCACGCCACCACGCTCCATTGTGACTTCATTTTTCATGCCGCCGACACCCTGCTCCTGGGCCGGGAAAGTGCCGGTGTGCCAGACGCCGTCCACGCCACCGTCAATGCCCGCATCCGCGTGCCCATGCAGCCTGGGCTGCGATCCCTCAACATCGCCGTAGCGGCAGCGCTGGTGCTGGGCGAAGCCCTCCGTCAGACCGGCGGTTTTCCGCGCTAACGAAAATTTGACCTGCCTAATAACGCAACTATGTTACATCAAGTGGCGGGTGAAAAACCCGGCAAAAATAGCAGCAAAAAACTGGGAGACGACCCGACGATGCGCAAAGTTCTGATCGCCTGCTTTATGACCGCCCTTTTGAGCCCCGCCCTCGCTGACGATGACGACGACAAGGGTGAGAAGGCGTCCAAAATGAAATTCTGGAACATAACCGGCGTCGATTTGACGGAAGTGTCGTTGGCGCCTGCCGGGACGGACAAGTTCGGCGACAACCAGACCAAGAACGATGACAACGCTCAGGCCGAGAACGATGAGCGCCTGCCGCTGACAGACGTTACAGCAGGAAAGTATGACGTCCGAGTCAAGGACAAGGATGGCCGTAGCTGCCTCGTCAAGGGCGTCGAGCTCAAGGAAGGCGGACCGTATTCGTTTTCACTCGAAGCCGATCAGCTGACCGATTGCAAGCCGTAACGGGGGCGCTCTTTGGTTGACGCTGGCGACTCCGCCTGCGCGGAGCCGGCCGCCAGCGTTGGCTACTCCGCGGCTGCGCGTGCCCCCACAGCCGGTTCGTTGGACCATGGCAGTACTTCGACGTCCGGCGCTGCTGCAGACGGCGGCTGCAGGGCACTGACGGCGCCTTGCGGCTGCAGCCGCATCGGCACAATCGTCGCGGCCGGAAGGGCGTCCGCGGGGGACGTGCGCGCAGTACCAGCTGCACCGGCTTTCGCAGCGGCCTTCCAGCCCTTGTTGCTCCAGCCGTCTTCAGCCCAAGCCTTACCCGCCTTGCCGCTGGGCGCCGCGGACGCCAAACCTGCGCCGCCGCCATTCAGGCCGGCGCGCACAAGTTCGAGTTCGTGCTTCAAGCGTTCGATTTCGAGGCCGTACAGCGCGCTGCAGTCGAGACGCTTCGGAATGTCGCCAAGCGGCATGATCAAGCGGCCGTAGACGGTGCCGGAATCGAACGAGCCATCGATGCCCTGGCCGGCAATGCCGCCGACATCGAGATAAGCCCCGTTGGATGCCGCATTCGAGCGGCACGTCGTGCCGTCAGCGGCGCGGATCTCATCCTGGCCATTGGGCTGCGGCACCTGTGGCAGCTGCAGACCGTAGCTGTAGCTCTGGTTGTTGATGTAGTACGGGTTATTGGAGCCGCCCGAAAACTGCGCTTGCGCGCCGGGTGCAGAGACGAAGAGAGCAACCAACGCCAGAATCGGAGTCAGCGCACGCGCGTTGCCAGGAAGCGACCACATACCTGTGTCCTCAAACGGGTTGATTTATTTTCGAACGGAATGCTTTCCGCGCAAATGCGGACACGACGCACGGTTTTGCCATCGAACGGCACGAGCACCATGACGCTGCGGTTGTCCTGCGGTGCGAGCATTGCAGCTTGCGGCAGGACCAACGCGGCAATCGGCGCGAACGTTTCGTCGTAGACCTTCACTTCAACCTTGATCCGGCGCTGATACGGATTGGCCGGAAAGACCCGGATCGCGAACTGGTCAGTGAAGCTCTTGACCTCGCCACGCATCGGCGTCAGGGCCTGCGCCGGCGCAGCCCCCGCAGTACCGGTAAGAAAAGCCGCCGCCGCAAAACACATCGCGGCGGCGCGTGCGCCTACTCGCATCGCACGATCACTTCCGATGCATAGGCCCCAGCGGGAAACGTGCCAGTGGATTTTTGGGCATTGAGATTGACGGAGAGATTGGTCAAGCCCGTGTTGACGGTTGTTGGCGTGGCGCCCGGTGTCGAACCAATGCTGGTGGCGCCTGACCCTTGATACAGAGCATTGAACGACACGGCATCGCCGCCACCCGCGGGTGCCGTTGTAAACGATGTCGGGGAGATGGCGCTGACCTTGAAGCTCGCGCCGGTGCTGAGAACGGCGACCGTGCCGGCTACGCCGCCGGCGTTGGTGGAACTGAGGTTCGTGAAGTCGGTGCTCGCGGACATGACGCCCGGCGTGCCGACGGTCAGAACGCAGGTCGATGTCACGACACCGGTGAAGGGGACGATGGAATCTACAGCACTTGCGGCATGGGCTGAAAGCGCCAGCACTGCGGCGGCCAAAGAATTCGATAAAATTTTACGCATTTCGTACTCCGGTTTTATACAGCAGATGTTGTTTTCTGCTGTCCAAAGCAATACGAGGGGCACCTTTAAAAGTTGTGCTGGAAACGGTTCAAAATAATCTGTCCGCCAACATCCTGAATGCTGCGGTAACCAAACCGTTCAATATTAAAGAAACAACTCCGCAGCTTCGTTGCAAATGCATTTTGGTTGCCGCTGACGACACGCTTGCGCGGAGCCGGCCGAAAGCGTTGGGTTATTCCGCCGCCTCACGTGCGAGAAACCCGCCGGATTGACGCTGCCACAAATCGGCGTACAGCCCGCCGCGGCGCAAAAGCCCGGCGTGGCTGCCTTCTTCGATGATGCGGCCTTCGTCCATGATGACGAGGCGGTCCATGGCGGCAATGGTTGACAGTCGATGGGCGATCGCAATGACGGTTTTGCCGTCCATGAGCGTGCGCAGGCTCTCCTGGATCGCGGCTTCGACTTCGGAATCCAGTGCGCTCGTGGCTTCGTCCAAAATAAGGATCGGCGCGTTCTTCAAAAGCACGCGGGCAATGGCGATGCGCTGACGCTGGCCGCCGGATAACTTCACGCCGCGTTCGCCGACGTGGGCATCGTAGCCCTTGCGGCCTTTCATATCCTCAAGCCCAAGGATGAACCCGTGCGCCTGGGCTTGGTGCGCCGCAGCGATGGCTTCCGCGTCGCTCGCATCGGGGCGGCCGTAGAGGATGTTATCGCGCACCGTGCGGTGCAACAGCGACGTGTCCTGCGTCACCACGCCGATGTGGGCGCGAAGGCTATCCTGCGTGACGCGGGCGATATCCTGACCGTCGATGACGACGCGCCCGGCTTCGAGGTCGTAGAACCGCAGCAGCAGATTGACGAGCGTCGACTTGCCCGCGCCCGAGCGGCCGACGAGCCCAACTTTTTCGCCAGGCTTGATGACCAGCGACAGGTTGTCGATCACCCGGTCGGGGTTGCCGTCCGGCGTGCCCTTCGCGATTCCATAATGAAAGCGGATGGCGTCGAACTTGATCTCACCCTTCTGCACGAGCAGCGGCTTGGCGTCTGCAGCGTCGAGTACGGTCTGCGGCCGCGAGATGGTTTCCATGCCCTCGTGCACGACGCCGATGTTCTCAAAAATGCTCGATATGGTCCACATGACCCAGCCTGACATGGTATCGATGCGGACGACGAGCGCGATGACCGTTGCAATAGCGCCGGTCGAGATTTGGTTTTCGCTCCACAGCCACAAGGCCAGCGCGCTGGTGGCAACGATCATGACACCATTGAGGCACGATAAAAACAGCTCCATCGTGGTGATGAGCCGCAGCGACGCCTGCCACTTTTGCATCTGTTCCTGGAAGGCGACGCGGGCGTAGCCGTCCTCGCGGTCGGCGTGGGCAAACAGCTTGACGGTCAAAATGTTGGTGTAGCTGTCGACGATGCGTCCGACCAGCATCGAGCGGGCTTCCGACGTCGCCGTCGATAGCGCCTTGATGCGCGGCACGAAATAACGCAGCGCTAAAATGTACAGCCCGAACCAGAGCATCAGCGGCGCGACGAGACGCACGTCCGCAGTTGCGAACAGCACGACGGCGCCGAAAAATTGTACGGCGGCATACCAGATCGCATCGATCGACTGGACCACGCTTTCGCGCAGTGCCGGAGCCGTCTGCACGATCTTGTTGGCGATGCGGCCGGCAAAGTCGTTCTGGAAAAAGCCCATGGATTGACGGAGCACATAACTATGCGTCTGCCAGCGCACGCGGTTGGTGAACGTCGTCGCCACCACCTGGCTTTTGATCAGGTCGTGGAACAGGAAAATGATGGGCCGGGCGACGAGCGCCAGGAACGCCATCGCCAGCAGCAGGCCGGAATTATCCGCAAAGAAAGCCGCCGGGTTGGGCGACGCGCGCATCAGATCAACGAGCTTGCCGATGAAGGCAAACAGCATGACTTCCGTAATCGAACCGAGAAACCCGACGACGAGCAGCACCGCGAACGCCGGCCACACCGGCTTGACGTAGTGCCAATAAAACGCGCCGAGGCTCGCAGGCGGGCGCACGATGCCCGGCCGCGCGAAGGCGTCGATGCGGGTTTCAAACCAGGTATAGAGGCGGCCAAACATCAAATGCGGCTTTCAAACGGGGGCATTTCAAACGGAGTGCCCCCGCGCTCCTGGGTCGAAACCTCAAGGGGAGCGGCGGCGGCTTTATATTGATCGTGGATCGCACTTAGAGGTAAGGGTCTTTTCAATCAAAAACAAGGCAAGCAGCAGAGACCTCTCCGCATGAACGCTCCCGACACGACCTTGGACCCATACAAAGCCACCGCGCGCGCGTGGTTCGAGACGTTGCGCGAAGAGATTTGCGTGGCGCTTGAAAAGCTCGAAGCCGATCTGCCTTCGAGCGCACCACACGGCGATGCGGCAGCCGGCAAATTCGTCCGCACGCCCTGGGCCCGCACCGGTCACGCGGGCGGGAGTTCTGCCGCAGGCGGACAAACGCAAGACGGCGGCGGCGGCGTGATGTCGATGATGCATGGCCGCGTGTTCGAGAAGGTCGGCGTACATGCGTCGACGGTGCACGGCGAGTTCGCGCCCGAGTTCCGCAAGCAAATCCCCGGCGCCGAAGACAACCCGAATTTTTGGGCCTCAGGCGTATCGCTGATCGCGCATCCGTGGAACCCCAACGTGCCGGCCGTGCATATGAACACGCGCATGGTCGTGACCAATAAGTGGTGGTTCGGCGGTGGCGCCGATTTGACGCCGGTGCTCGATAAGCGCCGCACGCAAGAGGATGCCGATACGCTGGCCTTTCACGCCGCGATGTTTGCGGCCTGCGCGCCGCATAAAATCGCCGAATACGCGAAATTCAAGACCTGGTGCGACGACTATTTCTATTTGCCGCATCGCAATGAAATGCGCGGCATCGGCGGCATTTTTTACGACTACGTCACGCCCACGCCCGAGGACGGCGGCTATGACGCCGCACTGGCTTTGACACAAGACGTCGGCCGCGCCTTCAATCGCGTCTACCCGATGCTGGTGCGCGGGAATTATACTTTGCCCTACACCGAGGCCCAGCGCGACGAACAGCTGATCCGCCGTGGCCGCTACGTCGAATACAATCTGCTCTATGATCGCGGCACGACATTCGGCCTCAAGACCGGCGGCAATGTGGAGTCGATCCTGTCGTCCCTGCCGCCGTTGGTTAAGTGGCCTTAGAGTATCCCGTCATCCTCGGCCGAGCCCTTGCGAGGACGGGGATCCAGCGCAGAACTGCCGAAGGCTCTGAATATTTTGTGTCTACGACGAGTCATATGCTGGATCCCCGGCCTTCGCACGCCAGTGCAGTGCGCGCTCGCCCGAGGATGACGTTCGCACACGATTTGAGGATGACGGCCCAAAGTGCCTCGCAAGACTTTCAGTGCCGCTACCGCTTGTCCCCTTAGTAACAGCGCGTCGGTTCCATTGACGTCAGGGTGGCACAGCCAGGCTCGAGTCAAGGCTCGATACCAACTGGCACGGCACCCATCAACTGGAGACAACGACATGATCACAGCTGCAAACTCTGCTCGCCGCGAAACCGTCCGCAGGACGCCGCGGGCGTCCACGATCCTATCCGCGGCCCTCATGACGACCGCGGTCGCGCTCGTGGCCTTTCAAAGTTCAGCCTATGCCAGGGAATGCAAGCGCGTCTGCTTGGGCGGCGTGTGCTGGTCGGAGTGTTCGAAAATTCCTGGCCAGCCGTTGCAGTCGTCGACGCGGCGGTAGCCCAGCAGGAGCAATCCAAAGCGGCTGGCCGAAATCTATTTCCCGGCTTTCGCCAGCCAGTCCTCGGCTTCCTGAAGCGAAAACGAAAACTCAGCGTCAGGAACGCTAGAGTTGGCGCGCGATCCCTCGGCTTTGTTGATAATGGCGAAGCGCCCGCGATGCGGCTGAAAGGGCCGCACGCGGTTTGAGGATGACGGTCGCGCGTGATTGCGACTGCCGCCTCAAATCTCAACCAACGTCTCAAACCCGCCGTAGATCATGCGCTTGGCGTCGAACGGCATGTCTTTCGCGTCCATCATGCCGGCGAGGCGCTTGTCGGCCATAACTTTTTTCAGTACGGCGTCGCGATCCGACCGCGATTTGTAGGTGATCCACGAAAACACGACGACTTCGCCAGGCTTGAGCTTCACGCTCTGCGGAAACGACGTCAGCTTGCCTTTCTTGACGTCTTCGGCGACACACTCGCGATAGCTGAGCGCGCCGTACTCCTTCCAAACCTTGCCGGCCTTCTGCGCCATGCGCTTGTAGGCAGCCAGGTTCTTTTTCGGCACGGCGAGAACAAATCCATCGACGTATTCCATCATGTTGCTCCTAAAACGAACTTAGGCAAAATCGCCGGCACGCGCCCGGCCGGAACTTATTTTTCGAGTTTGCTCAGCCAGTCTTCGGCTTCCTGGAGCGAAAATGAAAACTCGGCGTCAGGGACGCCAGAGTGGGCGCGCGATCCCTCGGCTTTATTGATAATAGCGAAACGCCCGTGATGCGGGCCCTTGCCGACCTTCTCCAGCGTGTAGCCCTTGCCGAGCGCCAAGCGCGTGACGTGCTTTTCCTGCGTGTTGGTCATGTGCTGGCTCCCATGGGCAGAGCGCAACTTTACATGAAATGGGGCTGTGCGGATACGGCGTCCGCATGGCCCCGCTCACCGCCCGGCGCTGCTGCCCTGCACGACGCTGTCGAAGGCTTCGGCGAACTCAACCGAGCCCGGCGTCTTGACGCTCACGGTCATGCGCCGGTCAAGCTCGGCGACCAATTGCCCGCCGTTGAGACCGATGACCATTTTGTTGACGTAGTAGGCGCGCCGGGCAAAGAAATTCGTCACTGGGGCTTTGCTGCCCGCGGGCTGCATCATCTCCAGTCCGGTCACCGGGCCAGCCAAATTCATGGCCTCCATCTCGGCGCCAGAGAGCTGCGAGCGACCGGCCTTGCCGGCAATGTCCTTCAGGCTGCGCAGTTTGATCGCTTGCAGCAGCGGGCCAACGTCGCCGTCGATATTGAGGGTGTGCGGGCCCATGCCTTCGGTGGTCTTGGCGTAGGCCTGATGCGCCTCCCACTCGAACGGTACGCGCTTGACGTTGGCGTGCATCTTGCGCACCGCCGCGATTTTGGCTTTGAGCGCGGCGCGGCGCTCGGGCGTGGCGTTCGGCTGGCGCGCCTTCTTCTGCAAGTGCTGAATAAAAATCTCGCCGCTCTTCGACAGCTCGTTGACTGAGTTGGCGTCCAGCAGCTGGGCGTATCCGAGCGCGCTGGAAATGGCGCGGCCGGTCTTCTTGATCGGGTGAATGCCGGCCTGCATGTCGTAGGTGCCGATGCCGCCGGTTTCGAGCGCGTAGATGCGCACCACCTGATCCTTGGCAAGGCCGAGCGCCACCGCCTCTTCGGCATAGCGCCGCTTAAACTCTTTTTCCGACAGCCGTTCGGGCACGAAGTTGTAGACGCGCTTGGCGGCATCGAGATAGTCGGCGACGACGGCGAGCTGCTTTGGCGGCGACGGCTGAGACTTTTCCTGATCGGCGGCAAACGCCTCGTATTTCTTCGCCAGCTCAGGTCCGAGGTTCGGCCCGGTATACAGCGGCGGGAAACTCATGACGTAGTCGTTGGCGTCGAACGGCACTTTCGCCGCGCGCTTTTTCTTGCGCCCCTGACGCTTTGTGTCGACCGCGTCCCAATAGACGTCGAGCTTTTGTTCGTAGTCGTGCCGTGCGGCTTTCCACTCTTGAAAATTCTTGACTTCGGCGGCGGTGAGCGTTCCGAGAAATTCGACTGTCGAGAGGGCGAAGACGGTTTGGGCAGCAGCCGGCTGCGGCACCACCACGGCCGCCAGCCCCCACGCGAGCGCCGCCGCCAGTACCAAAGCCTGTGTCTCGCGCAATCGCAATCTCATCTCCAATGCCGGCTGTAAATGCCCGTAGACCCCTGGCGACGCTGGCCTGAGACTTTGACGGTATAATGATTCATGTGCCGGGCGGGGCGGGAATAGAGCGGCGGCGGCCTGAAAGGGTGCTAAACGCAGCCCATGATACCCCTATCACCCACACCCCTATCACCCACACCCCTGGCGTCCGCCTCCGATGCCGGCACGTTCCGCAGCTTGGCGCGGGCGCGGCTGTTCGCCGGCCCAAGACCGGCATCAGAGCCGGTACGATCACCCAGCGACTACGATCTGAACCCGGATGCTGCGCCCGCTGCCCTAGACACCTTGAAGCCTGCGGCGGTGCTGGTGCCGATCCTCGCCCGGACGCCGCTGACCCTGCTTTTGACCGAGCGCACGGACCAGCTCGCGGCGCACGCCGGGCAGATCGCCTTTCCGGGCGGCAAAATCGAGACGAGCGATGCTGGACCCTTGGCGGCAGCGCTGCGGGAGGCGCACGAGGAAATCGGCCTTGCGCCGGGCTTCGTTGAACCCCTCGGCTACCTCGAGCCCTACCGCACCGGCACCGGCTATCTCATCACGCCGGTGGTCGCCCTGGTGCAGCCGGACTTTCAGGTGGTGCCCGACGCGAGCGAAGTCGCGGATGTGTTTGAAGTGCCGCTGGCCTTCCTGATGAATGCCGCCAACCATAAAATCGACAGCCGGGTCTGGCGCGGTGCTCACCGGCACTTCTATGCCATGCCCTACGAACAGAGGTATATCTGGGGGGCTACGGCGGGAATCATCGCATCGCTTTACCGGAGACTGTTCACCGCATGATCCGCATTGTCATCGAAAACATCTTTTTCTTCCTGCTGCCGGCCTTGGTCTACATCGCCTGGGTCGCCTTCCAGCGCAACGACTGGCCCGGCCTCGGCACCGTCCTTCGCGAGGCCCCGCTGTTAAAGCTGTTCGTGCTCGGCGCGGCCTTGATGCTCACGACGCTCGTGGCGTTTTCCACGCGCACGCGCAACACGCCGGGAGACGCCTACGAACCGGCCATATTCAAGGACGGACGCCTGGAGCCGGGCCACAAGGTTCCAGCCAACAAATGAGTGCGTGATGCCGGGCTCCACATCTTCATCACGCGCCACGCCGCGCATCACCGCAGCGTGGCTCAAGGCCGCGCCATTGGGCAAAGTGTTCGCGGCGCTGACGGCGGGGGGGGCCGGGGTGCGCGTTGTCGGCGGCGCCGTGCGCAATACACTGCTCGAACGCGCCGTCACCGACATCGACCTCGCAACCACGGCACAGCCCGCAGATGTGATGCTGCTGGCCAAAGCTGCGGGCCTGAGCGTCTACCCGACCGGCATCGGCCACGGCACGGTGACGGTTGTTGCGGACGATGTACCGTATGAAGTGACAACGCTGCGCCGTGACGTCGAAACCGATGGCCGCCGCGCCGTGGTCGCCTTTACGACCGATTGGAGCGCCGACGCCGGGCGCCGCGATTTCACCATCAACGCGCTGTTTAGCGATGCGGATGGCACCGTCTTCGATCCCGTGGGCGGGCTCGCGGATTTGGCTGCGCGCCGCGTCCGCTTCATCGGCGACGCGCATCGGCGCATCCGCGAAGACTATTTGCGCATCCTGCGCTTCTTCCGCTTTACAGCCGAGTACGCGGACGGCGCGCCCGACGCTGATGGTCTCGCGGCCTGCACGGCGCTCAAGGACGGGCTTGCAAGCCTTTCGGCCGAACGCACCGGCGCCGAGATGATGAAGCTACTCTCAGCCGCGCGTGCAGGTGAGATGTGCGCCATCATGGACGGCGCAGGGCTTCTCGGGCTTGTGCTGGGCGGCACCACGTATCCCGATCGCCTGATGCATTTGCAGGCGATCGAAGCCGCGCTTGGCGTCACAGCCGAGGCGCTGACGCGGCTCGCAGCACTTGCCTTGGACGATGCCAGCGATGCCGCCGGTCTCGCCCGCCGCCTGCGCTTGGCGAAAGCGGATGCAGATGCTTTGCAGAGCGCCGCAACCGTTAACCCTGGAGTCGATCCGGCAGTGCCGGAGTTGGAAGCAAAGGTTGCAATCTACCGTCTTGGACCCGACGCCTACAGGCGGGCCGTACTGGCCTCCTGGGCGCGATCCAGCGATGCTGCTACGGATCCAGCCTGGAAGTCAAAATACCGGCTGGCGGAGCTCTGGAGGGCGCCTGCGATGCCCTTCGGCGGTGGCGACGTCCTCGCCCTCGGCGTCGCCGCCGGACCGCGCGTCGGCGTTATCCTTAAGGCCTTCGAAGACTGGTGGATCGGCCAAAATTTCCCCGCCGATACCGCAGCGCAACGCGGCCATCTCATCGCACTTGCGAAACGAGATTAACGAAACCTTAAAATTTGCTTCACGCGGGCTTCTACTCAGGCTAGTTTCAAAACAGCTGGGGTGCACAGCTAGTATCGCGTCGAGGTAATTCCCCTATGGACCACATCGCTCGCGAGCGTTCTCGCTCGCTGAAATTTGTCCAAGTTGTCTTCGCCGTTTTGGCCCTCCTCAGCATCTGCGCAGCCCTCCTCGTCGTCCTTCGCGGTGAAGACCTGGGTCTGCCCGAAGCTTCGACCCACACGATCGCGCTGGCGTTCCTGCTGGTCGGGGCTGTCGACACGGCGCTGCTGTTCGTGTGGGAACGCATCTTCCAGCGCATGCACACGTAACGGGGCGGCGACGCGCCCGTCATCGCTCGCCGGTTACACAAGCGTGGCCCCGAAAATCGGGACCACTTTTCTTGTGCACGTGAGCTTACGTGAGCTTGTATTGCCTAGCTCGCGTTCGGTCCGCGCATGTGCTGCAGGGCGGACTCGATCTGCTTCCAATCCTGAGCCTGCTGTTTTTCGCCCTTCTGCTCGAACTCACGCACCTTTTGCGTCGCTTCGGCGAGCGCCTTTGGCCCGTGTGCCGTAAAGAGCTTCTGGGCATGGGTTTGGATTTCAACAGCGTTCATGATCATAGTCTCCATGACTTAATGGTACGCGCCCCTGCGTCAGGCTTTTATGTAGGGCCTCAGACCGCGATCCCAAGGCTCAGCGCGGGTAGAAGCCGCGCACGCCGATCTCTGGAACATGTTACTCAAGAGAGACTGGCCTACGGCGAACCGTTGATAATCTCGATCGAAGGTCATTTCGATTCGGGGATCAAAAAATGAAAATCGCCAAACGGGCCATGACGATTGCGAGCTGCGTTTCACTCGGGGCGTGCTCGTCGATTGGCACCGTCAACGGTGTCGAGTTGAACGCGCCGCGCATGGGCGCGACCGACGCAGGGCCGCAACCCTACTGCAGTCAGAATGTGCAGCAGCAGTGGATTTGCATCATTGGCGGCTTGGCGATCGTCGGCGGATTTGCCGCGATCGCTCTCTCCCATCATGATAGCAATCCGTCAGCGCCGCCCGCGCCGCCGCCGGAAGAAATGTAGGCGATCATTCCATCCCACTCAGTGGCCCCGTTTTCGGGACCATTTTTTTGTACAAATCAACCCAACGAAAAAGGCCGCCGCGATTCCTCGCGACGGCCTTTGTTTTTCTGATGCGTGAGAGATACGGACCTTAGAAGTCCATGCCGCCCATGCCGCCACCTGAACCCGGGCTTGCCCGTGGTTCAGAAGCGAAAAGTATGGGTGGCCCGGATGCCGGTTAGAAGTCCATGCCGCCCATGCCGCCACCTGAACCCGGGCTTGCCCGTGGTTCAGCAGCAAAAAGTATGGGTGGCCCGGATGCTTCTTAGAAGTCCATGCCGCCCATACCACCCATACCGCCGCCACCGCCGCCGTGGCCGTGGCCGGAGTCTTTCTTCGGCACTTCGGCGATCATGGCTTCCGTGGTGACCAGCAAGCCGGCAACGGAGGCCGCGTCCTGCAGTGCGCAACGCACGACCTTGGTCGGATCGATGACGCCCTGGGCAACGAGATCGCCATATTCGTGGCTCTGGGCGTTGTAGCCGAAGGAGTTGCTCTTGTTCTCGAGGATCTTACCGACGATCACCGAGCCATCTTCGCCCGAGTTGGTGAAGATCTGGCGGGCCGGAGTCTGCAACGCCTTGCGCACGATCGCAATGCCGACCTTCTGGTCTTCGTTTTCCGACTTGAGGTTCTCGAGCGCCTTGATCGAGCGCAGCAGAGCGACGCCGCCGCCCGGCACAACGCCTTCTTCATATGCGGCACGGGTTGCGTGCAGCGCATCATCGACGCGGTCCTTGCGTTCCTTGACTTCGACTTCGCTGGCACCGCCGACCTTGATGATGGCAACACCGCCGGCGAGCTTGGCCAGACGCTCCTGCAGCTTCTCACGATCGTAGTCCGAGGTGGTTTCCTCGATCTGCGCCTTGATCTGCTTCACGCGGCCTTCGATTTCAGTCTTCTTACCGACGCCATCGATGATCGTGGTGTTTTCCTTGTCGATGTGCACCTTCTTGGAGCGGCCAAGCATGTTCAGCGTCACGGTCTCGAGCTTGATGCCCAAGTCTTCCGAGATCACCGTGCCGCCGGTCAAAATGGCGATGTCTTCGAGCATCGCTTTGCGGCGATCACCGAAGCCCGGCGCCTTGACGGCTGCAACCTTAAGGCCGCCACGCAGCTTGTTGACGACGAGGGTCGCGAGCGCTTCGCCTTCAACGTCTTCGGCGATGATCAGCAGCGGCTTGCCCGACTGCACGATGGCTTCGAGTACCGGCAGCATGGCCTGCAGACCTGACAGCTTCTTCTCATGGATGAGAATGTAGGGGCTCTCGAGTTCGACGGTCATCTTTTCGGCGTTGGTGATGAAGTACGGCGACAGGTAGCCGCGATCAAACTGCATGCCTTCGACGACATCGAGTTCGAAATCAAGGGTCTTGGATTCTTCGACCGTGATCACGCCTTCGGCGCCGACCTGCTTCATGGCCTTGGCGATCATTTCGCCGACGACGCGGTCGCCGTTGGCGGAGATGGTGCCGACCTGGGCGATCTCGTCGTTCGATTTAATCTTGCTCGACATCGCCTTCAGGGCTTCGACGACGGCAGCGACCGCCATGTCGATGCCGCGCTTGAGGTCCATCGGGTTGGCGCCGGCCGCAACCGACTTGGCGCCTTCGCGGACGATGGCTTGAGCCAGAACCGTTGCCGTCGTGGTGCCATCGCCAGCGAGATCAGCCGTTTTCGAGGCGACCTCCTTCAGCATCTGGGCGCCCATGTTTTCGAACCGGTCTTCGAGTTCGATTTCCTTGGCGACGGTGACGCCGTCCTTGGTGATGCGCGGCGCACCGAACGACTTTTCAATGATGACGTTGCGGCCTTTGGGGCCGAGCGTCACTTTGACGGCGTTGGCGAGGATGTCGACGCCGCGCAGCATCCGCTCGCGCGCGTCCTGGGAAAACTTGACGTCTTTAGCTGCCATTTGAAGCAACTCCTAAAATTCGGGGGTTCAGATAACTGCGATCTTTAAGCGGCCTTGGCCTTGGTGTTCGCGTCGGCGTCGAGCACGCCGAGGATGTCGCTCTCTTTCATGATCAGCAGCTCTTCGCCGTCGATCTTGACTTCTGAGCCCGACCATTTGCCAAACAGCACCTTGTCGCCAACCTTGACGTCGAGGGTGTTGATCTTGCCGGCTTCGTCGCGGGCGCCGGGGCCGACAGCGACCACCTGGCCCTGTTGCGGCTTTTCCTTGGCGGTGTCGGGGATGATGATACCGCCGGCGGTCTTGGTATCTTCCTCGATGCGCTTGACGACGACGCGATCGTGGAGAGGACGGAACTTCATGGGAACAACCTCATGATAAGATTTGGAATTTTTCTATTTTTTGAACTTTTTCGGCTGGCACAGGGAGCGCCAGACATGAGCGAAGGAACACGAGCGGCAAAGCCGGTCTGACCCACACGCGCCCGGTATATGCGGGCGGCTGCTAGCAGTGTCAAGCTCTGAGTGCCAGCATCGTTGCGGCGCTGGCCGCGTGGCCTGCTGACGACGGCGGCGCGGTCTTTAAGGCCTCAAAGCGTTAAAGGCCTCAAATCGTAAAGGCCGCAGGCGCGGCCAAATGAAAACGCCCGCGCATGTCCTGCGCGAGCGTTTGATTGAGCGGGTGGCTCTTAAGCCAAATCTCAGAGCGCGAAGTCGTTGAGCTTGGCGCCCTTCTTCAAGCGGTCGACCAGCCAATTCGGCTTGCGGCCGCGCCCGGTCCACGTATCCGCCTTGTTCTCGGGATTGGCATACTTGGCGGCGCCGAGCGACTTGCCTTTGCCGGCACCGCGGCTGCCCTTGCCGCCGCCGAAGAGTTCATTGACGGAAAAGCCGTGGATATGGGCCATTTCGGCCATTTTTTTCTTCAAATCATTGCGCTCGCGATCCCGCGCCGCGGCAATTGCTTTTTGCACTTTGGCTTCAAGTTCAACAAGATCCTTCAAAGACATCTTGTCGACGTTTACGCTCGCCATTTTTTTCGCCTTCTGCTTCACGATTACAAACCCCAATTAGCTGATTTCCTCACGCTTAGCGGAGAATGGCGCGGCATGCACCCGGATTCTGAGGCCATGATGCAGACTGCCGGCAATTGTCGTTAACAGCCGTACGCGGTCAATTCTGCTGCTTATTCGCTGCGCAAGGCTTCAATGGGGTTTAATCCAGCCGCCCGGCGCGCCGGGAAAAAGCCGAAAATGACCCCGGTTGCGGCGGCAGCACCCAATGCGAGTGCAATAACGCTCGGCGCGATCAGCACCGGCCATTGGGCCGCATTTGCGATCACGGCGGCAGCGCCGGCCCCAAGCGCCGTTCCAAGCAGGCCGCCAATCAGGCAAAGAGTTACGGCCTCAACCAGGAATTGCCGCATAATATCGCCGCGCCGCCCGCCAACGGCCATACGAAGTCCTATCTCGCGTGTGCGCTCGGTGACGGAAACGAGCATAATGTTCATAATTCCAATTCCGCCGACAATGAGCGAAATAGCCGACGTCGCGGCCAGCAAATAGGTCATGGTGTTCAGGACTTCGGTGCGGGCTTTCATGAATTCCGCGAGATTGCGGACGTTGAAATTGTCTTCTTCGCCTGGCTGAATGCGGCGGCGCTGACGCAGCAGCGCTTCTATATCTTCCTGCGCGTCCTTGAGATCGGTCAAACTGTCGAACTTGATATAGAGCTGGCCGACCTGGTCGTTCTGGACCTGGCTCTTGCCGACGATATAGCCGCGCGCCGTCGTCATGGGCATTAAGATCAGGTCGTCCTGGTCACGGCCAAAACTCGACGGGCCCTTGGTCGCGAGCACGCCGGTGACCAGAAACGGTGCGTTCTTGACGCGAATGGTGGCGCCGACCGCTTCTTCACCCTGGAATAGCTGCTTTACAACTGTTTGACCCAGCAGCGCCACCTTGGCGGTCGCGCGCAAATCCTGAGGGTTGAAATCACGCCCAGAAACTACCGGCCAGTCGCGCACGGTGGCGAAGTCGGCATGGATGCCGCTGATGGTCGTCGTCCAGTTGGCGTTGCCGTACACGACCGGGCCTGAGCCGTTGAGCTGGCCGGAGATGGCAACGACGCCAGAGATCTTATCGCGGATCGCCGCCATGTCGGTTTCCGAGAGCGGCAATTCGGTGCCAGCGCCAGCGGCGCGGCCCATGATGCGGCTGGAACCTGAGAAGACGACCAGCATGTTGGAGCCGAGCGAGGCGATCTGCTTTTCAACTTCGCTGCGCGCCCCCGATCCGACAGCCACGAGAATGATGACGGAGGCGACGCCGATGACGATGCCGAGCGTTGTCAGGATCGACCGCAGCAGGTTTGAGCGCAACGCCGTCCAGGCAATGCGCAGGCTGTCGAGAAAGGTCATGCCGGAACTCCACCTGCTACGCGGTTGGCCGCTTGATCGCTATCGTCGACGATGCGGCCGTCACGAAAGGTTATTTTACGCCGCGCATAGGCCGCTATATCAAGCTCGTGGGTCACCAGAATGACGGTGATGCCATCGCGGTTGAGATCCTTGAACAGGACCATGATCTCTTCCGAGGTTTTGCTGTCGAGCGCGCCGGTCGGCTCGTCGGCGAGGAGAATTTTCGGCGTGTTGACGAGGGCGCGGGCGATGGCGACGCGCTGCTGCTGCCCGCCCGACAATTGGCTCGGCATATGATCCAAGCGGCTGCCAAGGCCGACCTGCTCCAGACGCTGGCGGGCGATGGCCTCGAGGTTGGCCGGGCGCGGATGGGCATACTGCAGCGGTAACATTACCTGGCGCAGCGCCGGCGTGCGCGCCAGCAAGTTAAATTGCTGGAAAACGAAGCCGATCTTGGCGTTGCGCATCTCGGCCAACTCGTCCGATGTCATCGCAGCAATGTCGCGGCCATCAATGGACATCGTGCCCGATGTTGGCCGGTCAAGTGCCCCGATCAAGTTCATCATCGTCGATTTGCCGGAGCCCGAAGCGCCCATGATGGCAACAAAATCGCCTGCCGCAATTTCGAGCGAGACGGCATCGAGGGCGCGAACCGATTGCTCGCCCATGGTGTAGATCTTGGAGACCTTCGTCGCCCGAATGAGAGCTGCACCCCGCGGCTGTGCCGAGCCAGCCTTGCTGTCTGACTTGGCGTCAGGCTTGGTGGCGTCAGGCTTGGTAGCGTCAAGCTGGCCAACAGTCTGGCCGACAGTCTGGGCGTCAGCGATCATTTCTGGGCGTCGCGGGCGCGGACCACGACACGCTCGCCCTCTGTCAGCTGTCCGCTGATGATTTCGCTGAACTGATCATCCGAAATGCCGAGCCGCACGAAGCGGCGCTCTGGCGTGCCGCCAGCGTCGAGAACATTGACCGCGCCGGATTTGGTGTTCTCGCGCCCGCGCTTCCATTTGTCGAACGCTGGCCGCTGCTCGTCACTTAACAACGGCGGCAGAGTCTGCTCGATGGCCGCCTGAACCCGTTGGCGCAACGCTGCCGGATCGGCAATCGAGGTATCGATGCCGCCGGGAGCGGCGCTGCGGGCGGCAAACAATTTTGCTAGCACGTCGCGGATCGCTTTTTCCTGCGGCTCGGTGAGCTGCAGATCGGTTTTGAGCCGGGCGATCTGGCGCTCACCGCGGTTGCCGTTGCCGTTGCCCTGCTGGTCCGCCGCCTCGCCGCGGGGCCGGAAGCGGAGCGCGTCGTTGGGCACGCGCAGCACATCGTCTTTCTTGGAAACTTCGATCTGCACGTTCGCCGTCATGCCAGGGAACAGTTTGCGGTCTTCGTTCGAGGCTTCGATGATGACCGTATAGGTGACGATATTCTGCAACTCGGTGGCCGACAGACGCACCTGCGTGACGTTGCCTTCGAATGACCGGTCCGGGTAGGCATCGACCGTGAAGGCGACGGCATTGCCGACCGCCACCGAGCCGACGTCGGCTTCGTTGACCTGGGCTTCGATGCGGATGCGCCGCAAATCCTGGGCAATCTTGAATAGCTCCGGCGCCTGGAAGCTTGCCGCCACGGTTTGGCCGAGATCAATCGTGCGTGCAATCACGGTGCCGTTGATCGGTGCGATGATTTTTGTCCGCTCGAGATCGACGTCGGCCTGCTTCAACGCGGCTTCACGTTGAGCGATGACGGCTTTGGCGCTCTCGATCTGGGCTTTTGAGACGGCGATATCGGCGGCCGCAACCTCGACATCGCGCCGGGCCGTATCGAGCGTCGCGGTCGAGGCGTAACCTTTCTGTTGCAGCGAGTCCTGCCGTTTCATGGTCAGCTCGGCCAGCGTCTTCACCGACAGCGTTTTGTTGAGCGCGGCTTCCTGGTTGGTAAGACCGGCGCGTGCCGCCACGAGATCGGCCTTGGCTTGCGCCACGCGGGCGTCGAAGGTGCGGGCGTCAATGGTCGCCAGAACATCGCCGGCTTTGACTTCGCTATTATAGTCGACATTGAGGGCATCGATCTGGCCGGACAGCTGCGAGCCGATGGAGACCGTGACAAGCGCCCGGACCGGGCCCGAGGTGGCGACGATTTTGCGTATCTGACCTTTGGCCGCCGGCACGGTGTCATAGACGAGGCCAGCGGGCCCAGCGCCTTTCGGTCCCACCATCCACAGCACGCCGAAGCCCAGCGCAGCGATTGGCAGACCCAACGTAAAAAGATATTTCAATGGGTTAGCCATGGATATCGCGCACACTCCCTAATTTGACTCGCAAGCTGATACGTAACGAACGGCGGATCAAATCACTTCCGTCGGGACAGTATATACCAGGTCTAAGACCAGAGGCTGAATACAGCGAAAGTGGTGACACCGAAGCCCCCAGCCTATCGAGGACAGCAGAGTCTGGTTGGCCAATTGAGGCACATTGGAACGATAGCAGGCGCGCGCTTGTTAATGGCTCAGGCACTGGCTACCCTCTCCGCTCATCCCGACCAACCGAAGAGACCTCCTTCATGACCTTGAAGCTCCCCGATCTTCCTTATGCATATGATGCACTTGGCCCGTTCATGTCGGCTGAGACGCTGCAGTTCCACCACGACAAGCACCACCTCGCCTACGTCGACAACGGCAACAAGGCGCTGGCTGGCACGAAATTCGACAGCCAGAGCCTCGAAGACATATGCCGCAACGCCTATGCCGAAAAGAATGCCCCCCTCGTCAACAATGTTGGCCAGCATTGGAACCACCTGCACTTCTGGCAGTGGATGAAAAAGGGCGGCGGCGGCAAAAAGATCCCGGGAAAGCTGCAAACGCTCATGGAAGCTGCCGGTGGCTTCGACAAGGTGCGTGGTGATTTCATCAACGCCGGTCTGACGCAGTTTGGCTCGGGCTGGGCCTGGCTGACGATCAAGGACGGCCGGCTCGAAGCCGCAAAAACGCCGAACGGCGAAAACCCGCTGATGCACGGCGCTATGCCGATCCTCGGCTGCGACGTCTGGGAGCACAGCTATTACATCGATTACCGCAATGCGCGGCCTAAGTATCTCGAGGCCTGGTTCGACAACTTGGTCAACTGGGAACACGTTGAAACGATGATGGGCTAACAGCCATCAACCTTTCCAATCGGCCTGACTAAGCTCCTGAGGCGCACCGTGGTATAGATGCAGGGCAAAGCATCCCACGGGCGCCCAGTATGTCATCCACGCCGCTGCATCTGGCAACCGTTGAGACTTTCAAGGGGCTGTCCGCGGACGAGCGCGCGGCGCTCGAAGCCCGCCTTGCGCCAATCCCGGTGGCGCGCGGCGCGTGCCTTGTCACCGAAGGCGCCGCGGCGGATGCGCTGTATGTCGTCGTGTCGGGACGCTTCGCCGTTACGGTCGCGGGCAGTGCCGGGCCGGTCGCCGAGATTGCGCAAGGCGCAACAATCGGCGAGATCGCTTTATTTACCGATGGTCCCCGTACCGCGACGGTCACCGCCATCCGGGACAGCGTTGTCGTGCGCCTCACTCGCGACGACTTCGACGCCATATCCGCGCATACCCCCGCGATCTGGCGATCGGTGACGGCAACGCTAGCGCGGCGCCTTGCTGACGAGACCCGGAAGGGAAGCGCCTGGCGCAATGCCGCGCAATCGCGGGCCAGGCCGCGGCCGCGCACGATTGCGCTGGTGCGTGCCGGCCCCGCGCCCATCCCGCCGGTGTTTCTGACGGCGTTCGATGAGGCTGCGCGGCACCGGCCCCGGACACTCGTAATCTCGTCCGCAACGGTGGGCGATCACGTGTCGGGGGACGGGCTCAATTCGTTCAGCGCCACGCAGGCGCTGAACGATCTCGAAGCCCGCTTCGATACCATTGTGTTCGTGGCCGATGCCGAGCTGACACCGTGGAGCGAAAAAGCAATCCGCCAGGCCGACGAAATCTTGCTCGTCGGGTCTCAGCTCGATGCGCCGCTGGCAGCACCTGTCGCCCTCAATACGCTCGAACGTTTTTCCCAGGCGATGCACGCCAAAGCCGCTCACCGCCTCGTGCTCGTGCACTCACGCGCCCGTGTTGTGCAGGGCACGCGCTTCTGGTTGCAGGATCGCGATCCGGGGATGCACCACCACGCAGCCCTCGGCGATGCCAGCGACGTGGCGCGGCTATGGCGGTTCGTCATCGGTGAAGCCCTCGGGTTCGTCGCCTGCGGTGGAGGTGCCTACTGCGCCGCCCACATCGGACTCTATAAAGCGCTGCGAGAAACCGGCGCCGAACTCGACATGTTCGGCGGCACGTCGGGCGGCGCGGCGATGACGGCGGCGTTTGTGCAAGATGTGCCGGCCGATGACATCGACGCCCGCGTGCATCGCATGTTCATCGAAGGCAAGGCGCTTAGCCGCTACACCCTGCCGCGCTACAGCCTGCTTGACCACACACACTTCGACCGGCATCTGGTCGCTGAATACGGCGACGTGCTGATTGAAGATATGTGGAAGCCGTATTTCGCCGTCTCGACCGATCTGACGAACACGCGCACCGAGGTTCATCGCTCGGGTCCGCTGTGGGCCGCGATCCGCGCCAGCGCGGCGATACCAGCTTTGCTGCCGCCGTACTACACCAAGGACGGGCGCATGCTGGTCGATGGTTCCGTCGTCTCGAATGTGCCGATCGATACCATGCACAGCCTCAAGCGCGGCCCCAACATCGTTGTCAGCTTTTCCCCGCCCGAGGGCCAACGCCATGACGTCGACTACGCGTCGCTGCCCGCGCGGCGCGATTTGGTTTGGCGGACGCTCAACCCGTTCGCAACGGATGCGTTGCCAAAGGCGCCATCGGCCGCGACCGTGCTGGTGCGCAGCCTAATGGCCAACCGCACGCACTTCGAGCGCCACCTGGAGCCGGACGACTGGTTGCTGGTGCCGCCGGTACCGAAGGAGATGGGCGCGCTCGACTGGCGCCGTCACAGCGAACTGGTTGAGACGGCGTACCGCTACGGGTTGGCTGAAATCGCGGCCCGCGGCAACGCGGCGTAGACCATTACCGCCGCGGCCGGAGGCGAAGTTTTCGCTGATTGCAGCTCAGCTGAGCCAGCCCCAGCCCTGCAGCAGGATTTTGAGTTCCGGCCACCACATTTCCTGGGTGATGGCGCCGAGGAGGCCCGCCCCAATGGCCCCACCGGCTGCCAGGAGCCCGCGGCGCACGATCCGGACAGCGGTCTTGCCGGTATGAACCGACACAGACACGGGAAATTCACGATCAGGCAACGACGTCGATGTCGGCAGGCCCCGGCTGTCCTTGAGTGAAGCGCTGACCCTGACGAACAGCTGGTGCGCTCCCGTTTTGCGCGGCGTCACCTGCCAGACCCAGCGGCCGTAGTCGGCCTGCTCGAACGCCGTGCCTTTCAGCTGGGCGGTCGAGACCAGCTGCGTCGTTTCCGACTGGCGCTCGATGTCGAAGGCACCGCCTTTTGCATAAATGCTGACCGACATGGTCTCGAGGATGGGAATATCCTGACTAGACAGAGCGCCGCGTCCCACCAGTCCCTGCGTCAAGCCCTCGGCTGCCGCACGGCCGAGCCGCACCTC
Organism: Hyphomicrobium sp.; assembly: GCA_031378895.1. Classification (GTDB taxonomy): domain Bacteria; phylum Pseudomonadota; class Alphaproteobacteria; order Rhizobiales; family Hyphomicrobiaceae; genus Hyphomicrobium_B. The sequence goes on along the minus strand of JANNEP010000015.1, from coordinate 29,577 downwards.
GACCGTCTCCTGCTCGCCGACCCACATTTTCTCAGGGATTTTGTGCACGAGGCGGCCTGCCTCCGCGGCCAGCGCCACTTGTTGCGGCGCAGCGGCGGCGATCTTCGCTGCGCCGACCGCGGCAGCGGCGGCGGCGGCGGCCCGCGCTGCGCCGGCTGCGGCGCCGACGCCCTCAACTCTGCCTCTTGGGTCATCATCAAAGTTTATAGTGAAGTTTTTTGGTAAGGAACGGGGCGGCTCGGCGGCGGAGCCTACGCCCTCAACGCGGCTGCGGGCGCTGTATTTATTGTGCGAGGGTTGGCCAAACGTAATCGACGTGCCGTCCTGCGGCGGGCTCGTTGGTCGCAACAGCGGAGGACGAGGCGGCTCAGCGGCGGCACCAATGCCCTCTCGCGGAGGTGAATAGTCCCTGACGCTGCTTGGCCTTAGCGAAAGGGGCGGTTCGGCGGCGCCCACGCCGGGGACGCGCTCTGCGGCGCCAGCGGGGCTCGGAGCCGGCGGCGCCGGTGGAGCGGCAAGCCCGGAGACAGCGCCGGGCTGAAGACCCGCAATGGCGCGGCAAATGCCGTCGATGTCGTTCCAGTCGAAGGTCACCTGTTGGCCGAAGTCCGGTGCCATTTCCGCCGGCGAAAGGCCTGCCGCGCGCACAGGGACCAATCGAAGCAAGCGATGGGCTTCGGCCGTGATCGTGAAAACATACCGAGACTCGGCGGAAGCACTGGTCCACAGAACAATGATGGCATCGAATTGCCTCAGATCGCCGGCGAGGCTGGCGCGCTGCGCGTCGTCGAGATCATCGTCTATAAAGAGCCGATAGCCCCGCCCAGCGAGCGCGGCTGCGAGCGTCCTCGCCGCGATCCGGTCCTCGCGCACATGACATAAATAGACGCCAGCCATGGCCCACCCGTCCGTAAACGACGGCAACCTAGCCGGTTTCGGTGCGAAGTGGAAGAACGCCGGGGTTCAGCTGTGCGAGCGCCTACCGCTTGGTGATCGACTTGACGATGATGTTCTTGATCGTCGTCGCGGCAGTGCGGGCAATCGAGCGCTGCAATTCGCGGCCGATCATGCCGCCCATGCCCTGACGATTGCGCCCAGTCGCCGCGGCCTTGCCGCCGCCGAGTATGCCACCAAGCCAGCCGCCAATGCCGCCGCCGCCCGTACCGGCGTCCGCTTCCGCAGCACTGTCCCCGGCCCGCTTGCCCAGCATTTCGTGGGCGCTCTCGCGGTTCTGCCGTTCTTCGTACTTGCCATAATAGGGGCTGTATTCGATGACGCCGCGGCGCTCTTCTGCTGACACCGGGCCGATACGGCCGTCGGGCGGACGGATCAGCGTGCGCTGCACGATCGACGGCTCACCCTTGTTCTCCAGCATCGACACCAGGGCTTCCCCGACCTTGAGTTCGAGGATGACGCGTTCGGTATCGAGCGCCGGATTCTTGCGGAATGTTTCGGCGGCAGCTTTGACAGTCTTCTGCTCTTGCGGCGTGAAGGCGCGGAGTGCGTGCTGGACGCGGTTGCCGAGCTGCGCTGACACCGTGTTCGGCACGTCCATAGGGTTTTGCGTGATGAAGTAGACGCCGACGCCCTTTGAACGAATGAGCCGCGCGATCTGTTCGATGCGCTCGAGCAGGGGCTTGGGCGCTTCGCTAAAGAGCAGATGCGCCTCATCGAAAAAGAACACGAGCTTCGGCTTGGGCTGATCGCCAACTTCGGGCAGCGTCTGCCACAGCTTGGTCAGCATCCACAGCAGGAACGTGGCGTAGAGGCGCGGCTTTTCCATCAACTTGTCGGCCGACAAGAGATTGATCACGCCGCGGCCATCGGGTGCGACGCGGATGAAGTCCATGATCTCGAGGGCGGGTTCGCCGAAAAAGTGTTCGGCACCCTGCTCCTCAAGCACCAGCAGACGGCGCTGGATCGAACCGACCGACGTCGAGGCGATGTTGCCGTATTTGGTGGTGAGCTCCTTGCCTCGCTCGCCAATGTTGTTCAGCAGCGTGCGCAAATCCTGGAGATCGATCAGCGGCATTTTTTCGTCCGCCGCCAAACGGAAGGCGATGTTCAAAACGCCTTCCTGAACTTCGTTGAGCTCAAGCAGCCGCGACAGCAGCAGCGGCCCCATGTCCGTCACTGTGGCGCGGATCGGGTGGCCGGTCTCGCCGAACACATCCCAGAAGACCGACGGGTAGGCTTGATTTTGATACGGCTCGAGACCGATCTCGTGGGCCCGCTTGACGAGGAAGTCTTTCGGCTCGCCAACTGCGGCGATGCCTGAAAGGTCGCCCTTGATGTCGGCGGCGAACACCGGCACGCCGGCGTTGGAGAAGCCTTCGGCCAAGATCTGCAGCGTCACCGTCTTGCCGGTGCCGGTGGCGCCGGTGATCAGCCCGTGCCGGTTGGCGAGGCGCAGGTCGAGATATTCGGGCTTGCCGCTCTTGCCGAGGAAGATCTTACCGTCCTGAAGGACCGACTGGCTCATGAGGCTCTCCGCTCGTTTGCGCCGCGAGCATGCGTCACTGTCTGCCGACTCGCATGGCACCTTGATTGGCAGCCGTCTTGACATGGCGGTCCCCTGTTTGCAAACCCGGTTGTAGAGCCGACTTGCGAAAAGCTGGGCCTAAATCCACTGTGCGCGCGACAACAGTTTTACGGGATGAGTTTAACCGGTGTATGGCGCGGCAATTGGGCCGTCCTATGGGTCAGGAATAACGCTCCAAATAGGCATCCGCCCAGCTATACGAGATAAAGTCCAGAGCCAGACAGAGCCAGACAGAGCCCGAGCCGCAAGGACTTAGCGACCGATGACCGATACGACGCCTGACAAGACCCTTGCGAGCGGCTTTCCGGCGCCGACCCACGCGCACTGGCGCGGCATGGTCGACAAGGCGCTGAAGGGGGCCGATTTCGACAAGCGCCTCGTCGCCAAGACCGCCGATGGCATCCGCGTCGACCCGCTCTATACGCGCAAAGATGCGCTGGTCGCCGCCGAGGGCGCGATGCCGGGAGCGGCACCTTATACGCGCGGTACTAAGCCGGTGCGCGATGGCCTCGGCTGGGATATCTGCGCCATTCACATCGAGAGTGATCCCAAAACTGCCAATGCTGCGATCCTCGAAGACCTCGAAGGCGGCGTGAACACGATTGTGCTGGAAATCGCCGGCGCCGGTTTACCTGCGACCAAGGAAGCGCTTGGAACCGCCCTCGATGGCGTGCTGCTCGACGTCTGCCCGATTGCGCTCATCGCTGGTGAGCAGGCGTTCGATGCCGCCGCCGCACTGATCGCTGTCTGGGACTCACGAAACCTTCCCAACGAGAAGCGTCGCGGCTCCTTTGGTGCCGACCCTCTGGGCACACTCGCCATGGCCGGGCGGCTTTCGGAAACTATAGAGACGGCCCTGGCCCGCGCCGTAGCATTGGCCAAAATCGCATTGCCCATGCCGCATGTCACGGCACTCGCCGCAAATGGCGTCGGCTACCACATCGGCGGCGCCAGCGAAGCGCAGGAACTGGCGTGCATGTTGTCGACGCTCGTCGCCTACCTGCGCGCCTGTGAGGCCGGCGGCATCGCCCCCAACGATGCACTGCCCAAGATTTCCGTGGCCCTCGCCGCCGACGCCGATGAATTTTCGACGATTGCCAAATTGCGCGCCGCCCGGCGTCTCGTATGGCGCGTGGCGGACGCCTGCGGCGCTGGTGACGCCGCCGCAAAAGTTCGCTTCGCCTGCCCGACATCATACCGCATGATGGCCAAGCGCGATCCGTGGACCAACATCCTGCGCACGACGATTGCTTGCACGGGTGCAGCCCTCGGCGGCGCCGACGCGATTTGCGTGCTCCCCTTCACATTCGCGCTCGGCAAGCCGGATGCTTTCGCGCGCCGCGTTGCGCGTAATATCCAGATCGTCTGCCAGGAAGAATCGAACCTCGGACGCGTCACCGATCCGGCAGGTGGATCGTGGTACGTCGAGCAGTTGACCGACGAGCTCGCCAAAAAAGCCTGGGAAATCTTCCAGGATATCGAAGCCCGCGGCGGCATGCTCGTGGGCCTGACCACGGGCTACGTCCAGGATATGATCGCAAAGAGCGCGGAGACGCGGGCCAAGGCCATCGCCACGGGCAAGCTCGAAGTCACCGGCGTGTCGGCGTATCCGATCCTCGGCGACGACAATGTCAAGACCGAACCGTGGCCGCGCCCTGCTGGCGGCGCTGCTGGCAAAGCCGCGATTGAAGTCACGGCCTTGCGGCCGCAGCGCTTGGGCGAAGCTTTTGAGGCCTTGCGCGATGCCGCCGACGCGCACGGCGGCTATACGGTGTTCCTCGCCAGCATGGGCGAGATCGTCGACCACAACGTGCGCACGACGTGGATCAAGAATTATTTGGCGGCAGGTGGCATCGCGACGCTGATCAGCGACGGCTACCAATCAGCGGAAGACGCGGCGGCCGCCTTCAGAGCCAGCGGCGCAAGGGCGGCATGCATCTGCTCATCCGACGCCGTCAACGCGACCCACGCCGAAGCCACGGCGAAGGCTTTGAAGCGAGCGGGCGCGAAACTCGTGCTGATGGCGGGGCGCTCCGGCGACAAGGAAGCCACGCTGACATCCGCGGGCGTCGATCAGTTTCTGTCCGCTGGTGGCGATGCCGTCGCAACGCTGAAGGGGCTGCAGGGGCGTTTGGGTTAAACAGCGGGCGTTCTCACGCGCCCGTCATCCTCGAACAGGCGATCCCGCAATGAAATTTGCGCACTTGTAGAGTGCAATAGCCCCAAATGCTCCCCGCGCTTGGCGGCTGGCGCGCGAATAGCCCGGCGCCGCAACAATCCCGGCGCCGGCGGCCGGCTCGACGCGACTCCTTAGAAGTCCCTTTAGGGAAAGGAGAGTCGCCGGCGCCCAGAAAGGGTGTAACCTCGGGAACAGCGGCCCAGCCCCCATTGAACCATTCTCCTCCTCAAGACGACAGACCTGCAAGTGAGGTCTTAACGCTTGAACGAGGAGATGCCCCAATGTCCGCAACGATCATCGGTTCTGCCGCCGCCGCCCTCACCACCGCCGCAACCGTCATCGTGGCGAGCCTCCCCGAAGCACAGGCGCTCATCTCGCCCCTGACCGAGGGCGGCTCCGAATACGCCACCGCCGTGGTCGGCATGCTCATCTCATTCCCAATCCTCGCGGTCCTGACCGTGATCGCCGGATCGTCCCGCGAGTAAAAATTTCTCTTTGGCGCTGGCGACTCCGCTTCGCGGAGCCGGCCCCCGCAAGGGGGCTTCCAAGTGGTCGCGCCATCGGCAAGCCCTCCACGTTCACTGCCCCTTGCTCCCTCCCCCGTGACTTGGCCGGCTCCCCCTCAGAGCCGGCTTTTTTCTTTTTGGTTGGCGCGTGCGACTCCCCTGCGGGGAGCCGGCCGCACGCGCGGGCTTGGGGCGACAGTGGTGCTCAAGCCCCAATTCTTGCCGGGAATGCAGCGAGAGGCGTGCGCGGCCGGTTGATTCCTGCGACAAGAACGTAGGAAATGATCATCAGCAGAAACCACGATCCGAGCTTGGCGATGCCGACAAAGTGCCAGCCGTTCTTCTGGCTCGGGTAGACCCAGGCGGCGGTAAACGTGCCGATGTTCTCGGCCAACCAAATGAACAGCGCCACCAGGACAAGCCCGAGCAGCAGCGGCATGCGGCGGTGCTCCTTCCAGACCTTGAAATAAATCCAGCACGGCCCGAACAGAAGTGCCGATAAAGCGAACAGCACCCAGCGCCCGTCGGGGCCATAGTGGTGCAGGAAAAAATTGGCGTAGATGCCCACTGCCAGGAGTGCCAGCGCCGGCATCGGCGGATGCTTAGTAAACTCGAAATCAAACAGCCGCCAGCAGCGCGCAATATACGAGCCGACGGCGGCGTACATAAAGCCCGTGAACAGCGGCACACCGGCGATGCGCAGCAGGCTCGGCTCCGGATAGATCCACGAGCCCATCGACGTTTTAAAAATCTCCATGATCGTGCCGACCACATGGAAGATAAAAATGACCTTCGCCTCCTCCCAGGTCTCGAGTTTAAACGTCAGCATTAGGATTTGAATTGTGACTGCCGCGAGCACGAGAAAGTCGTAGCGCGCGAGGCTCGCGTCCTTGGGATAGTAGAGGTGCGTACCGATCAGCAAAGCCAGCATCAACGCCCCGAACAGACATGCCCAGGCCTGCTTGACGCCGAAGCGCACGAACTCGTAGGCGAAGTGCGCGACCGGGCCCTTGGCTTCGGCCCATGCCCCCAGCGCCTGCTCGCGATCGATGAACTGCGCGAGCGGTGCCCAAATGCGGGCAGCGCTGTCCAGGCGCGCCGGGGCTTCGTAGTCCATGGTTTTCCCTGACCCAACGGCGCGCTAAACCGACTCGCCGCGGACACCTTTGCCGCCAAATACTGAGCTTGTCATCCCGGACGGAGCCCCTGTTCGTCATCCTCAAATGGGTGAGCCCGCGAGACCATTTGGGGATCCAGCGTAAAAAGTGCCGAAGGCTCACGATATTTGGCGTCTACGACTTGTCTTAACACTGGATCCCCGAGCACGTTTCGCCAAGGGGGCTCACGTGCTCGAGGATGACGAGGCCATTCGCAGCCTTCGCCGCATCGCCAAAGCCCGAGGCGCGTGTTAGGCAGAAGCCCAGAAAATCCTCCCCGCTGAGCTATCACGAACCGCCGGAACCGACCTCATGTCCACGATCCCCGATTTCACCAAGATAAGTCTCGATGCGCCAATTTCCGCGGCCGCGCCTGCGATCCCGGCCGGTAGCGTCTGGGAAACGCCCGAGGGCATTCCGGTGAAGCCCGTCTACACCGGCGCCGATACTGCGGGCCTCGACTTCCTCGACACGCTGCCGGGCATCGCGCCCTATGTGCGCGGGCCCTACCCGGCGATGTACGCGCTGCAGCCGTGGACCATTCGCCAGTACGCCGGGTTTTCGACGGCGGAAGATTCTAACGCCTTCTACCGCCGCAACATCGCCGCCGGGCAAAAGGGCCTCTCGATAGCCTTCGACCTCGCGACGCATCGCGGCTACGACAGCGACCACCCGCGCGTCAAAGGCGACGTCGGCATGGCCGGCGTTGCGATCGATTCAATCTACGACATGCGCACGCTGTTCGACGGTATCCCGCTCTCGGAGATGACCGTGTCGATGACCATGAACGGCGCCGTGCTGCCTATCTTAGCGCTGTTCATCGTCGCGGGCGAAGAACAGGGCGTGCCGCCTGCAAGGCTCGCGGGCACCATTCAGAATGACATTCTGAAAGAGTTCATGGTCCGCAACACCTACATTTACCCGCCTGCGCCGTCGATGCGCATCGTCTCGGATATTTTTGCTTACACCAGCGCGCACATGCCGAAGTTCAATTCGATCTCGATTTCCGGCTATCACATGCAGGAAGCCGGTGCGACGGCTGACCTCGAACTCGGCTACACCATCGCGGACGGCATCGAGTACGTCCGCGCCGGCGTTGCTGGCGGTCTCGACATCGACGCCTTTGCGCCGAGGCTGTCGTTTTACTGGGCCATCGGCATGAACTACTTCATGGAGATCGCCAAGATGCGTGCCGCGCGTCTGCTGTGGGCGAAGCTCATCAGGCAGGAGTTCGATCCCAAAGACGCTCGCTCACTGTCACTGCGGACGCATTCGCAGACCAGCGGGTGGAGCCTCACCGCGCAGGACATTTTTAACAACGCCACGCGCACGTGCTTAGAGGCGATGGCCGCGACGCAGGGGCATACGCAGTCGCTGCACACCAACGGGCTTGATGAAGCGATTGCGCTGCCGACCGATTTTTCGGCCCGCATTGCGCGGAATACCCAGCTACTGCTGCAACAGGAAAGCGGCACGATGCGCACGGTCGATCCGTGGGGCGGCAGTCACTACGTCGAGCGCCTGACGTATGATTTGGCGCAGCGGGCCATGATTCATATCGCCGAGATCGAAGAGCAGGGCGGCATGGCAAAAGCCATCGCGCTTGGCATCCCGAAAATGCGCATCGAGGAAGCCGCGGCCCGGACGCAAGCGCGCATTGACGGCGGCCGCCAGACCATCACCGGCATCAACAAGTTTAGAATCAAGGGCGACCGCGTCGTCGAATTTTTGAAGGTTGATAATAAGAGCGTACGCGAGCAGCAGCTGGCCAAGCTGGCGCGGCTACGGGCCGAGCGCAACGAGGTCGAGGTTCAGGCGGCGTTGAACGATTTGACCGAAGGCGCCAAGGGCAATGCCAACCTGCTCGACCTCGCGGTCAAAGCCGCACGTAAAATGGCGACGGTCGGCGAAATTTCGTTTGCGCTGGAAAAAGTGTTCACCCGGCACAAGGCGGAAATCCGCGCCATCTCCGGCGTCTACAAGAAGGAAGCGGCGATGAACCCGAACGTCGATCGCGTGCGTGTCCTGGTCGAAGCCTTCGACAAGAACGACGGGCGGCGGCCGCGCATCCTGATCGCCAAGCTCGGCCAGGACGGCCACGACCGCGGCCAGAAAGTCATTGCGTCGGCGTTCGCGGACTTGGGCTTCGACGTCGACATCGGGCCGTTGTTTGCAACGGCTGATGAGGCCGCGCGCCAGGCGGTCGAGAACGACGTGCATGTCGTCGGCGTGTCGTCATTGACGGCGGGGCATTTGACTTTGGTGCCGGAATTGAAAGCCGCGCTCGACAAGGAAGGCCGCGGCGACATCATGATCGTCGTCGGCGGCGTCATCCCGCCGAGCGATTATGACGAGCTGTTCGCGAGCGGCGCGAAAGCGGTGTTCGGGCCGGGCACCAACATCCCCGAAGCGGCGGCGGATCTGGTTGAGAAGCTGAATGTGCAGCTTGGCTATGGGGACAAGGTGGCGGCGGAGTAGGGGGGCCCCGTCATCCTCGGCCAAGCACTTGCGAAGGCCGGGGATCCAGCGCAAAGCTCCCTTCGCAATATTGGGCCTTCGGCACTTATTACGCTGGATCCCCCAATGGTCTCGCGAGCTCGCCCATTCGAGGATGACGGACGTTTTTGGAACACCGGCGCAGGGCTCACGCCCCCATCATCCCCATGATTCGATCGACGGCGAGGGTCGGCAACAAAGTCCCGTCGCGGACGGCGGCTTCGATGCCGGGAAGCTCTGAGGCCACGCGCGGATTGGCCTTGAGCGTGCCCATCAGCCGGGCTTCGAGCATGTCGCGCATCCATGACACCGCCTGAGCCTGACGCCGCAACGCAAAGGCGCCGGTCTTGATCATGATGGCGCGATGCTCCAGCACCTTGTCCCACAATTCCGTCAACCCGCGATTGTCACGGCCCGACACGGTCACGACGGGCGGGTGCCAGATGGCACCGTGCGGCGTGAAAATCTGCAGCGCGCCGCGATACTCATTGGCTGCGGCCTCTGCCCGCTTGATGTTGTCGCCATCGGCCTTGTTGATGGCAATCATATCGGCAAGTTCGATGATGCCCTTTTTGATACCCTGCAAATCGTCGCCGCCGCCCGAGAGCAGCAGCACGGCAAAGAAATCGACCATGTCGGCGACCGCGACTTCCGATTGGCCGACGCCGACCGTCTCGACGATGACAACGTCGAAGCCCGCAGCTTCCACGAGCGCCATGGTCTCGCGGGTTTTCTTGGTGACGCCGCCGAGCGTGCCCGACGATGGCGACGGCCGGATGAAGGCGTTCTTCGCACTGGCCAGGTCGCTCATGCGGGTCTTGTCGCCGAGGATCGAGCCGCCGGTGCGCTTCGATGTCGGGTCAATCGCCAGCACGGCGACGAGCTTGCCCGCATTGACCAGGTTCATGCCGAGCTGATCGATCGTCGTCGATTTGCCGACGCCGGGTACGCCGGTGATGCCGAGGCGGATAGCGTTGCCGGTTTTGGGCAGCAGGTGCTGCAGCACGGCTTGGGCGAGGCGGCCGTGCTCGGGGTGGGTGCTTTCGACCAGCGTGATGGCGCGCGCCAGCAGCGCCCGGTCGCCGCCGGCGATGCCCGCAACGTAGTCCTCGACGGCAATGCGGTGCGCGGGGGCGGAAACGGCGGACATGGGCGGGTTTCATCCAGATGACAGGGCTGGCGCGACCATGAGCAGGAAGGGCACATCCCGCAAGCCGGGATTTCGCCGCTGTTAGCTGTCATGCCAGCACGGTTGCCGGGCAACGCCCCGGTCCGTAGAGTGCTGGGCATTAGGGCTTCGCCCTCAGTTCGGGAGGGGGCTTCCAATGATTTTCATAACCAAGGTTATTGCCATGCGCCGTTTGATCGCCGCCCTCATCGTTGCCGGGCTTGTACCGTTGTCGCTGGCTCTGACGGGCTGCGGAGACTCAGCAAAACTTCCAAAGTCCGAACAGTCTGAGGCGACCAAGCCAGACGGTGCACCTGCTGGCTCGGCGCAGAAAAAAGTTGAGAGCGAACCGCTCGAGCAGGAGAAGAGCGCCAGCGTGCCACGTAAGCGTACGGGCGCCGCACGGGACGCAAAGCCCGGCGAGTCCTACCCCAACGTCTACGAGGGCCCCAACGTCTACGACGGAGATGACAAGGGCGCCGGCGCGTCGCCCCCGCCCCCGTCCGCTGAAGTCGAAGCCGCAAGCGCCGCCGAAGCCCAGCGCCGGGCCGATGAGGCGGCGCGCGCGGCCAACGACGCCGCGAATCGCGCGCGACAACAATCACAAGCCGACAGCAAAAGTAAAAACGGGGCGAGCCCGTATGACGAAAGCCCCGCGGGCGGTGCCGGCCGTGGCATTGGCAGCGCCCAACCCGCTCCAGCCCCGTCGGCCGCCGCGCCACCGGCACCAGCCCCGCCGCCGCCCGTTGCAGCTGCAGCAGCCAAGCCCAAAACCTACGACGTGGTACCGGTGTTCTATGGCACCGATCGAGCCGTCGAGCCGGACCCCAAGCGTCTGCACTACGGCGCCGATCGGGCTCATAAACTGCAACTTGGACGGGCCCTGATCACCGTGCCGGATGCCCACAAGGTGCCGAACGTCGAACGGCCTTGGTCGCTCGAGATCCCGTACTTCAAGGTCAAGGTTTATGAGGAGAAAGAAGACCCAAACCAGCATTTCACGATGCAGGAAATTTCGGCGCTGACCAAAGAACAGATGCTGGCTTACGTCAAAGAGCGGCTGACGAAGTCCGTTGCCTATAAAGACCATGCGCTGGTTTTCGTGCACGGCTTCAACACGTCGTTCGATGCCAGCCTCTACCGCACGGCACAGATCGCCTACGACATGAAGTTCGACGGCGCGCCGTTCGTCTACAGCTGGCCGTCGGGCGGCAAAGTCGCGAGCTACACCTATGACCGTGGCAGCGCCGAGCAGGCCGAGCCGCACTTGGCCGAGTTCCTGAACCTCGTGGTCAAGGAAAGCGGCGCCAAGTCGGTGAGCCTCATCGCCCATTCCATGGGCAACGAGTTACTGCTGCGCGTGCTCCAGCAGATGCGATCTTCGACGCCGAGCGGAGTTGTCATCAGCCAGGTGATCCTGGCCGCGCCCGACGTCGACCGCGACAAGTTCGGAATTATAGCCCGCGAGATCGCCAACTTCGCCAAGGGTGTGACCCTTTACGCTGCCTCCAACGACCGGGCGCTCAACTACTCGGCGCGATTCTGGGGCGGCGTGCCGCGCGCCGGCGATGTGCCATCGACCGGTCCGCTCGTTCTCCCCGGGGTCGACACCATCGACGTGACCGCGCTCTCAACCGACAGCCTTGGTCTCAACCACTCGGGCTATGCCGAGAACACAACGCTACTGAATGATATCGGGTTGCTGATCCAAACCGGCGAGCGCCCACCCGACAAGCGCATTCCGATCCTGAAGAAGGTAGAGACCCCAGGCGGACCGTTCTGGCGTTATCCTCCGCTGCGCTGATCGCTCCTGAAGGTCACGCTTCCAACGGTCAACGATTTATCAACGTCTGTCCCATAGTCTGACACTCGAGTTATTCTGATTTGTTTGAGGGTTGGGTCATGGCGTGGCGGATAAGCGTCGGTTTTGCGGTAACGGCGGCATCGCTGGTACTAGGCGGCGCTACGGGAGTAGCGCGGGCAGACGACGCCTACGTCTGCGGCCCAGATAAAATCGTCTACGTCGCCGTCGAGGATCTCGAGGCCAAGAAGCGCAGCGATCCGTGCATTGCAGCCTACTATGGCCTGACTGTAGATACCGTTATAAAGACAGCGGCGGAAGCAACGCCCCAGGCCGCTGCATCTGCTCCCACGACTATATTAGCTGAGCTCAAGACATTGACCGCGTCCGACGTGCCCGAAAGGGTTCGTGCGAGCCGGGAGCAGCACGCTCTGCTTGTCGCTCCTCACGCCGCCCCCGGCACGGATTATCGCAACATTCGCGTGCTGAATGCGTCTTCCCCGGACAGTATGTGGTTTCTGCATTCGAAATAATGCGGCGCGAGCGGGCATTGAACAGACGCGCATGAAAGATATTTTTTAACATAGCGTTAGTGGTGTGAGATGCGACGAGTGATAGGGCGGCATCAGGGACTGTTGCTGCTGATATTTGGTTTCGCAGTGTCCGTGCACACTGCCGCCGCGTCCGAAACCAGTGCGGGCGGCCGCTCTGTGTTGTTTCTCGCGCAAACGTCAAATCCCGGCAGTCCAGGGACAGACAAGTTACAAGGTTTTGGTGATGCAGGACTTGGCGCTGTTGAAGCGCAGTCTGGCAGCCCATCGCAATTCTTCAAGCGTCTGTTCTCAGCCCTACGCCCGTTTGCAAAAAAAGCCGCCGGCGCTGACCTTAACCCCTCACAAATCATCACTGCGGCAATCCCAGAACGCAACATTATGGTTGCAGACGCCGATCCCAATTTCGGCAAGTGGCAAGACCAGGCTAACGACCGCCTGAAACAAGAAAAGTCGGTCCTGACGCCACATGAGCATCCGCTGGCGGCGGCCAACCCCGGCAGTTTCGTCATCGTTTGCGAAGCCGGCTGCCGCGGTGCGCCAGAACAGATCGTCTACCAAGTCGTCAGAAGCGAAGCTGCTACGTTGGCGCCACGCCAGTACGTGCCGACAGACGCGAGCCAACAAGGTGCGGCAACTTCTGAGGCGGCGGTGGCCACCCAGGACCCCAACACAATTCAGTGCCTCGCCGGATGCTATGATTCCCCGAAGGTACATCGCGCGCGTCAGGCCAGCCGCGCAGTTACGCCCAAAGCAGAAGCGGTCCCTGTCAAGGCAGCTAGCCTCAAGAAGCGGGGACCTCAGATCTGCCGCAACGGTGCGATCGTCGGACCGGACCCCGCGTCGAAGCATGCCGCCGTTCGCAACGCCATCACGCGAACAATCGCATCGCGGCTCGGGGCAGTCACAGGCTGGCGCACATCAGTCAAAAAAGTAGCTGCACCCGGCGATAGCAAGCCTGTCCATGCTGCGACGCTCAAGGCAGCGCCACGGCGCAAAGGCATCGCCTCGAAAGTCACAGCTTTGAAAGTCCGGCGGTTATCAAAGTCTATGACCTTGGCGCGCGTCGTGGCCACCACGCGCCGCTGATCCGCAGCGGGCAGGCGCGTAACACTTTCTTTACTCTGTCACGGCACACTCTTTTCAGCTTTGTTCAGCGTTGAGGGTATGCGTGATGCGTCGTTTATTTGCTCCGGCCTACGGGGCCGTTGTTCTGTCTGTGCCGTTGTTCGCTATGGCTGCTGCCATGGCTCAGGCGGATGACTCTAAGGCGTCTGCAACGCCGCCTCCGGCTCAGCCGGTCACACAGCCGTCTGCTGCAACCCCCACCCACAAGCGCTTGCATACGATCCCAGAAGACGGCATGGCCACGGACCAGCCTCCGGCCGCGACCCGTTTCGTTCGCGAAATCATGGCCGCCCGGCCCAGCGAAGATCTGATCATCTGCGTCGCGGGCTGTTACTCGCATCGCGATAAAATCATCTACGCTCAACCGGTCGAGACGCCGCCACCGGCTCCGAAACAGCCGATGGCGGACGCGGCACCAGCCGCCAAACCGGGGCCGTCTGCTGCAGCCGAAAAGTCTAGTGCTGAGCCTGTCAAAGCCGCGCCTGCCGCGACGACTGTGATCAACGCTGCGCCGGCTGCGGCGGCGATGCCCGCTGAGCCCGCCCCCTCAGAGGCGGCAAAAGATTCAGCTACCCTGCCGCAGCTGGTGCCGACCATGGCACTTCCTGAGGCTGCTGGAACCCAGAGTGCGGCACCAGTGCCAGAAGTTGCGCCGCAAGCGGACACTGCACCCAAGGCCAGTTCAGAACCTGCCGCCCAGGACATGAGCCCGTCCGAAGGCGCTGGCGAAGACAAGTAAGCGCTGACGAAGCGGCGGCACTTCCCCGCCGCGCCGTCAACTGAAACGAGCGCGCTTTGCGATCCGATGGAACGGGATCGGCGCGCTAGAGCATTTTCCGAACACACGGCACCAGCGTCAGGATTTTCCTCTCCCGGAACGGGAGAGGATGCCCGCCCGGCGCGAAGGCGCCTAAAAATGGTGGGCAGGTGAGGGGCTATGACTAGGCGGGATCAATCCAAGCCCCTCATCCGCCCCCATCCTTTGGCGCTACCGCGCCGTACGGGGCACCTTCTCCCTTGGGAGAAGGAAGTCATTCGCGACTCACTGCGATCGGAAAATGCTCTAGTGGATCTGGACGAAAAGGCCTGGACGTCTAAAGGCCTAATCGACCGGGGTTAGCCTGCGCGAGAGCCAGCTGCAGGCGAGCTACACGTGGCAGCGCGATCCGAGGTACTGGCTGAGAAGCCGATTATAAGCGTCGGCATCGGCACGCTGGGCCGGTGTCAGCTTGCCGCCATTGCTCGCGCGTTCGACAATCGGCTGAATGCCCCTGGCGTCGAGCCTGTTGAGTTCGGCGCGGATCGACTGACACGACTGGCCGAGCGGCAAAGACCTGGCGCCGGGATCATTGCCCGCACCAGCTCCGCACCCCTGAAGGACTGCCGCGATCCCTGCCACAGCACCGAACCCGCTCAATCGCCGCATGCAATCTTCCATCTTCTCGAACCGGCCGGGGTCGAACCCGTTGCGTACTTAAAACGCACGCGACCAAAGCCGATTTATGATCATAGGGCACACGGCTTCGCAAGCCCTCGTGGCGCCGGTGTGGCGCATCCGCCGCACCCGTTCACAGAAGTAAGATCATCCCATGCAGCGGCAGGAACGGCGGCTCTACGCTACGGCTTGGCGACGGCCTGTGCCGCAGCGGCTGCCGCAGGAGCGGCAGTCGATGCTGCAGCCGCCTGTGATTTCGCGGCGCCCGGTGACGTCGTCGCTGACGCGGCGGTCGCGATGGGCGCCACCTGGGCCGCTGCAGGAGCTGCCTGTGCGCTCTGCGGACGTAAAAGCTGAGGCCCGCAACGCGTCTGGAAGTCAGCGTTGGCTTTGTTCAACTCGGCCTGTTTGACGAGTGACGCACGTTTGACCTGCACGCTCGCGGTTTTGCCGGTCGCGGCTTTTTCAAGACGCTCGACAGCACCTTCCTTGCGCAAGGTGTCGATCTGGCTTGCGAGCGACGCACAGGCTGGATCAACTTTGGGCTGGGCCGTTGCGGCCATTTTATCCGGCGCCACAGATGCCGTCTGGAGCGGACTGCCGTTTTGGGCGCAGCCCCCGGCTAAAACGCCAGTGAGAGCCAATGCTGCCATTCCAATGGTGCGCGATTTCATGAGACGTCCCCCGAGACAAGACTTTTCGAATGAACGCACACTTCTAACCTCGATGCTTAGCGAGCGCTCTCAGACCGCAGCAAGAGCTTAGACCCCGCTCATCCACGCTCAAAGCACCGTGTGATTCGAGAAATTGTGGAAAGACTAGTACTGGTGCCTGTCTGCAACAGTGCCATAGACGCCGCGCAGGCCGCCAGTTCCGGGGGTGGTCCAGAGCTGGTTCGGGGCCGGAGCGGGACAAAGCGGACTAGTGGTTCACCCGGCCGCGGACCTTACCCGACATCGCCGGCTGGTGGCGCGGCAGGGTATCGTCAAAGCCTTGCCGCAGGGCCTGCAGGGCTTCGTGTTCTTTCATGTGGCCTTGCAGTTCGGCCGAGCGGGCGATGTGATGGCCGATCTCGCCGAGCAAACGGCCCCAGTCGACGACGCGATCGGCGAAGGCGTCAGCGCTGAGCGAGAGCATCATCGAGCCATCCGCGATCCAGGCACGCAGGATCTCGACCGCCTGCTCCGCTTCCGGCACCCCATCCGGAATGTCGAGTTCGATAGGATCGTCTTTGGTTTTACGGGGGTTGCTCATCACAGGTCTCGCGAAACAGGTACTCGGCTCGGCCTTGCATCCTGACGCCTTAGGTGGGCTCTCGTCGATGAAAAACAACGCCGGGCGGGCGCAAAGTTGCAGACGCAGGTTATCGCGCACGCACCATCGGCACCGAATTTTTCGAACGTGGCGGCTGAACGCCTAGCGCGCTTTGCGATCCGATGGAATCGGATCGGCGGTCCAGTCTCTTGTTTTGTCGCATTTTCTGCGACGAACCGGTGCCCACTTCGCCGGAAAATGCTCTAGCGCGGCGTCACGATCCGGTCAGCCGGATGAACGTAGCCCAGGACATCGCGGGCAATCTCTTCGACGAGATCGGCATTGGGGAGTTCGGGGGCAAGCAGGGCGACATCGCGCTCAAGCTTGGAGCGCACGGCCTCGAGGCTCTTGATCTCAAACGCCAGAAGATTGGCGCGCTCGATCAACTGATTGCGAGCCTCGAGGCCGTGGCGGCCTAAGAGGGCATGATGACCGAAGTAGGCCGTCGCCAGCAGACAGGCAAGCAACACCAGAACCTGCCGCACGCGCGTACGTGGCCTTTTTCGCTCATCATGGGGGAACTGACGCAACACTTTCGTTGTCTCTCCGGGAGGGAAGAACGGGAGAACAAAACTGTTGTACCGGGGGCAGCTTAAGGCTCAGTAAAACGCTGTTCGATTTCGTCACATTCTTTGTAAAGGCGCGTTAATGGGTCAACATGCTAACGCGCGTTCGTGACGGCTGATGGGCGCGGCTTTTTTTTCGCTGCCGCCTGTGCCGACGCTGCTGCCTCACTGTTGAGCGACCGGA
Organism: Hyphomicrobium sp.; assembly: GCA_031378895.1. GTDB lineage: Bacteria > Pseudomonadota > Alphaproteobacteria > Rhizobiales > Hyphomicrobiaceae > Hyphomicrobium_B. Next base: position 12,550 of record JANNEP010000015.1, on the reverse strand, counting down.
GCGCTGAGATGGACTGCGCGATTTCAACTGTGAGCCAGGTGCGGAAGGCGGACGCGGCTTTGCTTTCTTTGGCGGCCGCGCTGCGCACGAGGTAGTAGGCATGGTGGCGGACGACAATGCCGAAGGGCCGCACCAGCCGCTTCGCAAGCAGCGCGTCACCCGCCTGAATATCGTCGGCAAGGGCAAACCCCTGCCCGGCTTCGGCGGCAGCGATCGCCAGGTGGCCTTTGAGGGTTGGTCCCGCCGGCAATACAGCGTCTGCAACGTTCGCGGCCTCGAGCCAGTCGCGCCAATGCTGCTTGGTATCTTCCTGGAGCAGCGTCGCATTTGCGAGATCGCGCGGCGCCCGGATGGGTAGCTGCTTCAGGAGTGCAGGGCTGCACACCGGTGAAAAACAAGACTCGACGAGCTTGATTGCGGTGACATCGCGCCATTGACCCTCGCCGTAGCGAATGCCGAGATCGGCTTCGTTCTTGGAAAAATCGACCAAGCGGTTGGTTGGATCCAGCACCAGATCGATGCCAGGATGCTTTGAGGTAAAGCCCCCGAGGCGCGGCACCAGCCACAGCGCGGCAAAGGGAACTTCGGCGCTGATGACAAGGTGATGGCGGCCACGCGGGGCAGCAATCCGCTCCGTTGCTTGCGCCAGGAGATCGAAGGCGGGCGTTAAATCGCGCGCGAAACCTTCCCCCGCCTCTGTCAGCTCAACACCGCGACCGGTGCGATGAAACAACTTGGCGCCGAGCCAGGCTTCAAGCTCACGGATGTGACGGCTGACGGCGGCATGCGAGACGTTCAGCTCGGCGGCCGCAAGCGAGAAACTCACGTGCCGCGCCGCAGTTTCAAATGCTCTCAAAGCGTTCAGGGAAGGGAGCCGCCGTGCCATGGCGCACATAACAAAAACTTACACGGCGTGTAAAGCAACGGCGTTTGTCTTAGCCGCACGCAGTACCCATACTTGCTCTCAGGTACACATCACGTGTTCAGGAGAACAGCCATGATGCTGGCCATCAAAGCACTGATCGAACTGATCGAAGCGATCATGTATCCAAAGAAGCCGCGCGACGTTGATCGATGATGCGGCCGAAGGCTTGGTGACAGCCGTCTAGCCTTTAGAGCTGGCCTTGACGAAGCTGTCGAGCACGACCTTCGCGCTCGACGCAAACTGGATCGAGAGCTGATCGCGGACAATTGCAGTCACTTTGCCATCGCCGAACACCGGATGCGTCACACGATTGCCGACGCTGAAGGCGCTGACGTATACAACGGGTACCGGCGCCTCAACCACAACGACTTTCTTGGCCCGGGTGACCTTAGGGGCCACCGGTGGCTTCTTCTTCACGATCGCCATATCTGACCTATCTTTCAAAGCATAAGCATAGCACATCCGGGGGCAGGGCTCTTGCGACGATTTCGCAGCTCAACCCGCCATTTCTAGGGCTGCGCCGTCAAATACAGCCCCATGGCGGGCAAAGAACCCCTTTTGAGCCATCTTGGCACGATGCGATGTGGTTAAGCCGACGCCACTTTAAGTATCGAGCGGCCGGCATAGCGGCCGATATCGCCAAGCTCGCCTTCGATGCGGATCAGCTGGTTGTATTTGGCCAAGCGGTCGGAACGCGACAGCGACCCGGTTTTGATCTGGCCGCAGTTGGTCGCGACCGCGAGGTCGGCAATGGTGGAATCTTCGGTTTCGCCCGAGCGATGCGACATGACCGCGGTGTAGCCGGCGCGCTGGGCCATGCTGACGGCATCCAGCGTTTCGGTCAGCGAGCCGATCTGGTTGACCTTGACCAGGATCGAGTTAGCGGTTGCCGTGGCGATACCTTGGCTTAGCCGCTTGGTGTTGGTGACGAACAGATCATCGCCGACGAGCTGACAACGGGCGCCGATCATATCGGTCAGCGTCTTCCATCCAGCCCAATCATCTTCGGCCATGCCGTCTTCGATTGAGACGATGGGAAAGCGCGCGGCGAGGTCCGCCAGGTACTTGGCGTTGGCGGCGCTGTCGAGCGACTTGCCTTCGCCGGCGAGGACGTACTTGCCGTCCTTGTGGTATTCGGTCGCCGCGCAGTCGAGCGCCAGCATGACGTCGTGGCCTGGCTTGTATCCGGCCTTTTCGATGGCGCGCATGATGAAGGTCAGCGCCTCGTCGGCGCTTTTGAGGTTCGGCGCAAAACCGCCCTCGTCGCCGACAGCTGTGGTGTGGCCCGCGTCTTTCAGGTTCTGCTTCAGGGTGTGGAACACTTCGGCGCCGATGCGGATGGCGTCGGCTACCGTCTCGGCAGCGACCGGCATGATCATGAATTCCTGGATGTCGATCGGGTTGTCGGCATGCGCCCCGCCGTTGATGATATTCATCATCGGCACCGGCAAGACGTGGGCATTGGCGCCGCCGATGTAGCGGTAAAGCGGCAGGTTGCTGGCGTCCGCCGCGGCCTTGGCGACGGCGAGCGAGACGCCAAGAATAGCGTTGGCACCTAAGCGGCTTTTATTGGCGGTGCCGTCGAGCTGGATCATGGCGGCGTCGATGCCGCGCTGGTCTTCAGCGTCCATGCCAGAGAGCGCGTCGAAGAGTTCGCTGTTGACGGCATCAACGGCCTTGAGCACGCCTTTGCCGTGGTAGCGGGCCTTGTCGCCATCGCGCAATTCGTTGGCTTCGTGGGCGCCGGTCGAGGCGCCGGATGGAACGGCGGCGCGGCCAAACGACCCGTCTTCGAGCACCACGTCGACCTCGACCGTCGGATTTCCCCGGCTATCCAAAATTTCGCGGCCGATAATGTCGACGATGGCGGTCATGGGTGGTCCTGAGGTTGCGATAAGTTGCAGAGGCGCTGAGCCCCGTGGCATGTTGACCGCCTTGTAGCCCCGATCATCCCAACCCGGAAGACCCGAAGGGCGGTTTGGCCCTACCCGGCCGGACGGCGGGGGCGGCATAAGAGGAGGCTGGAATGACGGAAAGCAAGGCACACAACGGCGGTTGTCACTGCGGCCGCGTGCGCTACGAGGTCAAGACCGCCCTTGAAACCGTTATCTCATGCAATTGCTCGATCTGCCAGAAGAGCGGGGCCTGGTTGACGTTCGTTCCGGCGCAGGACTTCACGCTGATCAGCGGCGAGGCTGAACTCGCTGACTACCAGTTCAACAAGAAAGTCATTCATCACCTCTTTTGCAGCAACTGCGGCGTGCGCTCGTATGGGCGTGGAATGGGTCCTGATGGCCGTGAGATGGTGGCCATCAATGTGCGTTGTCTCGACGATATCGACCTATCATCCATCACGCCCATGCCTTTTGACGGAAAGAGCCTGTAGTCCGTGACCGGCACCTCTGCCCTCGTCCTCTTTTCCGGCGGTCAGGATTCAACCGTGTGCCTGGCGTGGGCGCTGGAGCGGTATGGGCGCGTCGAGACGATCGGCTTCGACTACGGTCAGCGGCACAGGGTTGAGCTTGAAGCGCGGCTACGTGTGCTGGCGAAAATGCGCAGCGCACGGCGCGATTGGGCGGCACAGCTCGGCGACGATCATGTTTTCGAACTCCCAGCCCTGGCCCGCATCAGCGATACGGCGCTGACGCGCCAAACGGAGATCGCATTTTCGCAAACCGGTCTGCCGACGACGTTCGTGCCAGGGCGCAATCTGCTGTTTCTGACCTATGCTGCAGCACTGTCCTACCGGCGCGGCATTAGCACGCTCGTCGGCGGCATGTGCGAGACGGACTATTCAGGTTATCCCGATTGCCGCAACGACACGCTGCAGACCTTGGCGAAGGCGCTGTCGCTCGGGCTCGATAGGCCGGTCGAGATTGCGACGCCGCTGATGCGCGTCGATAAGGCGGGGACGTGGGCGATGGCCTTCGATCTCGGCGGTCAATCCCTCGTCGATCTCATCATCGAGCACACCCACACCTGCTATCTCGGCGACCGGACAAAGCGTCATGCCTGGGGATATGGGTGCGGCGCGTGCCCGGCATGCGAATTGCGCGCCAAGGGATGGGAGCAGTGGCAGGCGACGAAGGGCTAAGCCTTGGCCTCAATCGACCGCGAAAAATTCGGCAACTGGTATCTCGAGGCCCGGCGGATCCAGGTGCAGGATGCCTCCCGTCACGGATGTCGTATTGAACGATGCCGCGGTTTCGCGGCGATGATGCAAGACGAACCTCTTTTCGACGTTGACCAGCAGAACGTGATGCACGCTCGGCAAGCTCATGTAACCATTGAGCTTGAAGCCAGCGTCATACTTGCGCGTCGAAGTTGACCCGACCTCAATAATAATGATCGGGTTCGTGATCTCGACATCTTTAGGATCAACCCTCGGAGCGGCATAGACCAGAGCGTCGGGCTCGAACGCCGTATCTTTCGCCACACGCACGGTCGCGCCGTCGGGCAAGGCGAAATATGCGAGGCCAGATTTCTTGATCGCTGATTTCAGCGCGACGACCGCTGCATGTTTGGCCTCGGCGTGTCCGACGGTTTCTGGCGACATGTGGCGGACAACCCCGTCAATCAGCTCAAACCGCCCCGGCCGGCCGAGGGCCCAGACCAGATACTCATCCACCGTCATGCGCTTTTGGACGTGCAGGTTCATGGGCTGAGATTAGCACAGGATGCCCCAAGGGCCAATCCACAGGCGGTCTGAGCTGGGCTCCCCACCCCCTGTTCCCCAGGGAACTGCGGGCCTTGGCGCCGCGCGCTATCAAACCCATACGCAGGCGATATTTCACCTTGAACCTTTATGCCCCCATCCTGCGACAGACACTCAAGAGCACCAAACCAGCGAGACCGCCGTGACCCAGATGAAACCCAGCACAACGCTCAAGACGGTGAATTTCACCGTTGGCGTTGCCTTGCTGGTCATGCTGTTCCCGCTTCACGGCAAGCTTCCTGAAAAGCCGGCCGGCGTGCGCACCGCGCTCGAACTCATCACCAAGAAGCAGTCAGCCTTCCGCACCGTGATCGCTACGGCGCAGGCCTAGTTCGAGGCCTAAGCCCCCATCTTGAAAGGATTGAAGTCTGTCCCCCGGTCGAAGTGATCTTCGTTCTCGGCCCGCTTCAGCGCGGTGACGACGCGCGTCGTAACGGGGAGCATCACGATTTCAACGCCGGTCTTGGCGATGAACTGGCTGAGCATCAGCGTCACCACGAGCTCGTTGGGCATGATGCCGGAGTTGTAGAAGGCCAGCGGATAGAACAGCGCGCTATCGACGGCTTCGCCCGCGACCGTGGACGCCACGAAGCGTGTGCGCATTTGGCGCCCCGCGCTCGCGACTTTCATTTTGGCCAGCACGTAGGAATTGACGAACGAGCCGCACAGAAACGCAATCATCGACGCGCCCGCGATCCGCCAGGTGTTGCCGAAGGCGATTTCGTAGACCGTCTGATTGGGCCATGTGGGCGCGGGCGGCAAAGCGACGACGATGGCCGCCATGATGGAGGCAAAGACCAGCGCCGCAAATCCGGTCCAGATGACACGGCGGTCGCGGCCGTAGCCATAGACTTCGGTCAGCACGTCGCCGAAAATGTAGGATATCGGGAAAAACAGCACGCCCGCGCCGAATGTGACGGGGCCGAGCAGCGGCAGATCAAGCTGCGCCGCTTTGGCCGGGCCGATCAAATTCGAGCACACGAGCACCACGACGAACGCGACCATGACGAGGTCGTAGTAGCGGTAACTGCGCGAGGTGTTCGTCATGCAATTCTCCGGAGCCTTAATTGCCCCCTCTCCCCGTTACTGCACCCAACGGGGAGAGGGCTGGGGGGAGAGGGCTCATGCCATTGGCATGTCCTCGACATGACGTGTGAGGGGCGGCAACATGTTACGGTGCAATCAGCCCCCCCTCACCCTAACCCTCTCCCCATCGCCCAAGTGCAGGGGCATGGGGAGAGGGAAGGAACCAGAAACCCGTCATGTATCACGTCAAGGAAATTTTCTACACGCTGCAGGGTGAAGGCGCGAATGCTGGTACGCCAGCCGTGTTCTGCCGGTTTGCGGGCTGCAATTTGTGGTCGGGGCGCGAAGACGATCGCAGCGCCGCCGTCTGCCAATTTTGCGATACCGATTTCGTTGGAACCGACGGGACGGGCGGCGGCAAGTTCGCAACGGCCGATGATTTGGCGCGGGCGTGCCGGGCATCGAGCACGGCGGCGCATGGCCCGAACCTGATCGTGCTCACCGGCGGCGAGCCGATGCTGCAGGTGGATCAGGCCTTGATCGATGCGCTGCATGCGCGCGGCTTCAACATCGCGATTGAGACCAACGGCACGCTGCCGGTTCCGGATACGATTGATTGGGTGTGCGTTTCGCCGAAGGCAGGTGTGGCTTTGAAGCAGACAAACGGCGACGAACTGAAGCTCGTCTATCCGCAAGCGGACCTCGATCCAGCGTCATTGCTGGACCTGGATTTCGAACACCGCTTCCTGCAGCCCATGGACGGCCCCGCGCGCGATGCCAATACGCTGGCGGCGATTGCCTACTGCAAGGCCAACCCGCCGTGGCGGCTGTCGGTACAGACACATAAGGTGCTGGGGATTCGTTAGTTGGGAGCAGCTCCAATGCCTGTCAAAATCATTTCGTATGCGTTGCTGGTCCTGGGTTCGCTGGCCTGCGCTCTCTCGCCCGCACGTGCGGCCGGCGAAGCTTGCCGGCCTGGGTTCGCTCCGACACTCTGTATCGATGTCGATATTCACGGCGCCGCAACCTTGAAGGGATCGACCTTCGGATTAGCAGCAGTGGCCGGCTCCTGCGCGGCCTGGAGCAAAGGCGTGGAGCGCGCCGGCAAGATACGAATGATGCTGCCGCTCGATCTTGCGCCCGTTTCCGGCACAGACTTCTCGATTGAACTGGTCGCGTCTGGATACAGCGGCCCGGGCCTCTACGATCAGTCCAAACTCTCGGCGCTTGGCGCACCATTCGGCATTGTCATCGCAGGTGCAAAATGGGGCAACGAGGACGGAAAGCCGGCAGCGTACGAGACCAAAGCCGACGGTTCCGGCAGCCTCACCTTCGAAGGGCTGCGGGCGGCAGGCAGCATTCCGGACCAAGCCCCAACCGTTTCTGGCACCCTTCGCTGGCGCTGCATTGAGCCCGCAGCGCAATGACGCAGACGAGGAACAGGCCGTGATGCGCCGATAACCATGAGAGGCTGCGCCTACCCGTTGCCTGCTGCCCGTCTTTCCCCTATTCCACCCCCATGCGCATCTACAAAGACTTCCAGTTCGAGGCCGCACACTTTCTCCCCTCTGCTGCTGCGGGAACGGCGAACGCGCGTGTGCACGGCCATTCGTTCCGCGCCCGGGTGATCATCGATGGCGAGCCCGATGCCGAGACCGGCTACGTTTTCCATTTCGATGACCTGACGGCAGCCATCGCCGAGACGCAAGATGGGCTCGATCACCGGCTGCTGAATGAGGTCGAAGGCTTGGGCGCGCCGACGCTCGAACGCATCGCCGTGTGGATCTGGAACCGGCTCGCCAACCGCGTCCCGGGTCTCGCTGAGGTTCACGTCAGCCGTGACAGCTGCCACGAAGGCGTGATCTATTCCGGCCCGGCCCGGACCTCGCGCCTGGCGGCGGAGTAAGACATCCCCCATGGCCAGCAAATCGCCCCGCGTCCGCCAGCTCGGCACCCAGACGGCACTGCCGGACAGCCCCGAGGCGGCGATCCTCGAACGGGTGGAAAATCCACATCCCGATACGCACTACGTCGCCCGCTTCACGCAGCCGGAGTTTACCTCGTTGTGTCCGGTGACGGGGCAACCCGACTTCGCCCATCTCGTCATCGACTACGTGCCGGACAAATGGCTGGTCGAGAGCAAGTCGCTGAAACTCTATCTCGCGTCGTTTCGCAATCACGGTGCCTTTCACGAGGACTGCACGGTCGCCATCGGCAAGCGCGTCGCGGCGCTGATTGAGCCGCACTATCTTCGCATCGGCGGCTACTGGTATCCGCGCGGCGGCATGCCGATCGACGTTTTCTGGCAGACCGGCACGCTGCCGAAGGACGTCTGGTTGCCCGGCCAGGGCGTCGCCCCGTATCGCGGGCGCGGCTAACCGGCCCAGAAAAAAGCGGCCACTTCGAGATTTGGTGCATTGCATCAGTGCTTTTGCATTGAGGCAATCGCTCACCCTGCTACGCTCTGAACGGCGATTAGCCAGGACCACCGATCAGATAGCCATGCGTGCGTTGCTGATCGTCGCGCAACGGCAGTCACATGGAGGGAGCAGACCGCATGACAAGTCTCAAAACAGGGGCGTGCGCCGCCCTGACAGCCATCGCGCTCACGTCGTTTGTGCCAGCCGCCCAAGCGGGATCGCCGAACGGCACATGGCTGCGCGACAACGGCGCCCACATTCAAGCCTTCGACTGCGGCGGCGGCCTCGGTTTGAAGGTCGTGAAGTCGCCGGAGCCCGCGAAGGTCGGCAAGACGATCATGTGCGGCGCCAAGAAGTCGGCCGAGAACAAGTGGAAAGGCACCGTCCTCAATCTCGATGACGGTCAAAAGTATTCGGGCTACGTCACGCTCAACGGCGGAAGCTTGACGCTGTCGGGTTGCGTGCTCGGCGGCATCATCTGCAAAGACGATACCTGGTCGCGGATCAACTGACGCTGCGCGCGGCGGACGGAGTGTCGCTGAGTTGCAGGAACCGGGCGCGCTGAGCGGCGTCCGGCATCAGGCATTCAATTCTGCTGCCGAACCACTTGAGCCTATTGCGCTGGACCCAGTCGTAGATCGGATCACCGACAAAATTTGGCATGACACGGCCAAGCCTGCCGAGCCAGCGCCACGGTGGCGGCAACGTCCGGCTCGCTGCCAGCACGCCAGCCCATTTCGTGTACGGCACGCCGCCGGTGAGAACCATAAACGTATCGAAGGTCTGCGCGTCGAGGCCATAGTGGCGATAGAGCGCTTGCGGCAAGGGGTCTTGGATCGCCGCAAAGCGGCTGGTGCCGCCGGCATCGCGTTTCAACATCCACTGCACCCCGGTCGCGCACAGCACGCAGACCCCGTCGAAGATGATCAGCGGCTGGCTGTCATCGAACGATGCCACCGAGGGGTCGTTGCGATAGCTGTAGTGAACGGGCGTCACGGTCGCTCCTGATCGCGGCAGCGTCCATGACACGCCTTTCTTGCAGCGCACACAAGCGGACGTGCTGTCGCTTGTGGGTTGGCAACGCCGGTCCGAACCGGCCGGCCGGACACTTGTTTTGTATGCACACCGACCGTCTTTGCGCTAGCATGACCGGGGGCCGCCAGGCGCGGTATCCAGGGCGACGTAAGATAAGGGAGAGGCAAGATGCGTAAACTGATATTTGCCTTCGCGGGCGTTTTGACATTTGCGGCGATCGCGACGACGGCGAGCGCGCTGTCGCCGGGATCACTTGGATCGGGACTGCGTGGTGCGCAACCGGCCGTGGTGCAAGTGCATTCGGGCGGCCGCGCGTGCCACAAGGTCCGCGGCGTCTGGCGGCGCGACACACGTCCAAATAGCACGCGCTGCCGGGCGCACCATCGATATTGGTATCGCGGGCTTGCCTGGTACCGGCGCTGAGGCTGAAGGCGTCATGCGTGTTGCGCATCGTGCGCGAAGGGGAGCCGCAAGGCTTCCCTTTTTTGTTGCAGCGCTCTGCGCCTCATGGGCCAGCTGCTATTCCGCAGTGCAAAATGCGACTGCGCGCAACGCAGGCGGTTGCGAAGCAGTAAAGAACTGTGTTCTTGGCGTTGGTTAACGCCTGTTGTATCATCATTGAGTTCAAGTTCGGTAGGCTCGCGTCCAACGGTGGCGGCGGCTCATTCCTTCGCTGCTCGACGACGCCGATCATGGGAGATTGCGTCATGAAACTTTTTAGAGTTTTCGCTCTTGCCGCGTGTGCGGCATTATTTGCGCTGACGGGAGCGCTCACCTCCTCGGCGGCGCCGGTGTCACCCGGAACATTGAAGTCTGGAATCACGCAGCAGAGCACGGTGGAGCAGGCCCACTATCGCCGCCATCGCCACTGGCGGCATAGCCACGTTTGGTATCATCGCCACGTCTGGTATCATCGGCATGTCTGGTGGCATCGGCATCATCGGCACCATCATCACCACCATTGACGGCTGACCGCGCGTTCGGCGCAGCTGAGACACACGTTTCCCGAGGGGAGCCGCGAGGCTTCCCTTTTTTGTTGGGGGTGCGCGTGCGATGGGGTCAGACCCCAAACTCCATTTTTTGCGCGCGTTAAGGCTGATTGTTGTGGAGCGCGACGCTCATTTGTGCTATTTTTGTAAGCTGCCAAAATGGGCAAAGAGAACGCCGGTTCGTTTCGCGAGCCGGCGTTTTTGTTTGGGTGGCGGGTGGCGCGCTCCGCGTTGCCTGTGATCGCGAAAGCGTGAAAAGAGAGGACCGCCAGCCGGGGCTTAGCAGTAGTATAATCTAATGGTTAGGATTTTTCCGGCGCGACCGGGCCGGCCAAGTTAAGGCCCGGACATATCCGCTTCTGATCCATGGGCCTTTGAGAAGGAACGCATTCATGGCTGCTCACTTCGATGAAACGCACCGCATCGTCATCTCCGAGGAGGACGCGCGCGGCGGCGTCACGGGACATAACGTCCGTTACGTGCTGGCGTTCGGCATGACCGGCGTCATCGCCGCGTTCGCGCTCATCGCCATCTATTTCGGTTTCGATCGCCTGCAAGCCAATTTTGCCGCCGCGCTGGCGCAGAACCCGTCGGACGTGTTGCGCGCCTTCGCCCCCAATGCGGCGATCGTGCTCGCGGGTGCTATCGGCGCCGGGTTGGTGCTCGGGGTCTGGAATTTGATGTCCGGGCGTAGCGAGAACGGCAGCCAGAGCTTTATGCGGTTTCGCGTTGCCGCGCAGTTCGCGCTGATCTGCGTGATCATGGCGATGTTGTACGTGTCAGCGGGGTAGTGGTTTCGACACGTCACGTTTGAACGGCGTCATCCTCGGCCGACCCCGGACTTGATCCGGGGGAAGGTCGGGGATCAAGCGCAAGGTGCGTCGCAGACGCCGTATCGAGCCTTCGGCACATTTGACGCTGGATCCCCGCGCTTCGACGCGGCTCAGCCGCACTCGCGCGAGGATGACGGTGGGTGAGGGGCGCGCGCTGTAAAACTCCGCACCGTCATGGCCGAGGCGATGCGGAGCATCGCGTAGCCGTCGGCCATCCACGACAAGCTGCAACGGGACGGATTTCGTCGACGTGTCGAGACCGCGCCGCACCGCGTTCACTGCGCGTGTGGACCTTTGTCGTGGTGGCCGCCTTTCCCACTGGGGACTTGCAAGTGGTCGCGCGCCATGACGGGTGTGGGATGTGCGCACCGCACGTTCAACATCGTCATCCCGGCGAAGGCCGGGATCCACCCAGGCCGATGGTAAGCGCTAAATTACAAACTTGAACGGATCCCCGCCTACGCGGGGATGACGAAACTGTGCATTTCTCTCGTGATCAACTTGCTTCTCGTATCAGCTCTAGAACAGAAGGCAACCGCTGTATAAGGTGCAACTCGAAAGTCCGGCGACAGACTTTTGTCCCTTCCATCTTGCCGGAGGCAAAATTGGATCGCAATCTCGACCATGTACTTGAAAAACTTTCGACCGTTGTCGAGGAAGCAACTCGGTCCACGCGCGAGGGGGTAAAATATTTTATCGAACCTGCCCCTGGCGTCCTCCAACGCGCTCTAACTAAGCGACATCACATTGTGTTCGGTCGTCGAGGATCTGGAAAATCCAGTCTACTTCGCAAGCTCGAAACCGACGCGAGTACTGATCGCCGCCCAGTGGTATACGTCGATATGGAGCAGTTTAAGGCTCACAGCTACCCAGATGTTTTAGTTAGCGTATTAATTAGAACGATGGATGGGCTCGCAACGTGGCTCGACACCATAGCGACGGCACCGGCTTCAAAAACATCATTCTGGAGCCGAATTGTAGCCACCGGGCCAACCCGCGCCCCTATAAACAAAGACAAAGCGGCTGCGCTGCGCGGTGAAATCAAGACCGTCCAAGCGGAATTGGAAGGCCTACTTCATGAAGCAGAAAAGGCCACGCGCACATCAAGTTACCAATTGAAGGATCAAGCGTCTCTAGATCTGCAGGTCGATACAAATGCAAGCGCGGGCTTATCACAAGTTAGGGCGGGCGTTGCAGGCAAAGCTAAAAACCAGACATCAGAGAGCTCAAGTTTTTCAGTCAATCAAATTTACACTTCAAAAAAGATAGAATATCTCCAGCGCTCTGTAATTCGCTTTAAAAAACTCATCGCCGACATTGCAAATCTGTCCACATCTCATGGATACATAATACTTGACGACCTCTATCACATCCGGTCATCCGACCAAGCAGACGTCATCGATTATTTTCACAAGGTTTGCAAAGATACCAACGTTTGGCTCAAGATTGGCACGCTCCGCCACCGTACTAGGCTGTGTACTCAATTAATCCTAGCACCGGAACGCGAACAGTGATTCAAGATTCGAAACATCGGAGCTTGGATCATGCGCTACGATCTCACGGACTTCGAGTGGAGCGTTATCGAACCGGTGCTGCCGACAGGCAAG
>JANNEP010000046.1:0-4066 GCA_031378895.1 Hyphomicrobium sp. | reverse complement strand
GCGCCAAAGGATGGCGGGCGGATGAGGGGCTTGGATTGATCCCGCCTAGTCAAAGCCCCTCACCTGCCCTTCGGGCATCCTCTCCCGTTCCGGGAGAGGAAAATCCTGAAACTAGTGCCGTGTGTTCGGAAAATGCTCTAGTGCGCATTGAGTTTAGCTGAGCGGCGCAACGCCGATCAGCCATTCGTGGCCGCCAAACAGCAGGCCCGCATAGAGCACCACCCCCACACCAACAACGATCACATCGTTGAGGACGCGCGCCGGCTGTGCGTCACCAAGCGGACCCAGCGCGCCGCGTTGCTTGACCGAAATGCGGTCATAGATCGCATAGCCCAGAAACGAGCCGAACAAGAGCAGCGACGCCACATCGCCATTGGCCAAGAGATGCGCCAGGGCCCACAATTTGATTGCCAGAAGCATCGGATGCTTGACGGCGGAGCGTATGCGTGACGGCACATTGGCGGCGACAATCAAAATCATCGCCGGCAGCATCAGCAAAGCCGCGATGTGCCGCGTCCACACCGGCGGGTCCCACAAAACCGGGTTCTTGCCCGGGTGAAGCTGCATTTTGTGGTAGCCGAGGATGATCAGCGCAAAGCCGATCAGCGACAGCACCGAGAACAGGCCTTTGTAGGTGGCCGCACCCAGACGGTCGCGAAAGCCGTCGCGGACCTCGGGGATCGTCGGCAGCACATGCAGCCCTAGGAAAATGATCAGGCCAACGATCAGCAGCATCATGGGGTGAGGCTCCTCGGGTTTGCGCGGTCTGGCGGATAGCATCTCATTGGCAAGCCTTGCCGGCAATTGGCCTTGGAACTGGCCGTGTCACTCTTACGGAAATCATGGATTTTTAATTATTCTACGAATTACGGCAGAAAGCCCTTGTCGAGATCGAGGGCTTGGCGGGCAACGTGCTTGCCGCGCGCGTCCATTTGCGTCGCGGTCCAGGCGAGGTGCGTGCCCGCCGCTTCCGAGGTAGCTGAGCGCAACGACAGCTGGATCGTCTCGCGCGGCTTAGCGGCGATAGGATCGAGCAGCGGAAAATACAGCTGCTCCCAATGCGTGCGCGGCGCGTCAGGTGCCGTCGCGAGCACGATGCCGGGTTGCAGCTCGGCCTGCCACCAGCAAGCGAAGCCGTAAATGGTTGCGGGTTGCTTGAGTGTCCAGCGCACCTCGCCTTTGCGATTTGATTTCGTCTCGCGCGTCAGGTCAACGTCGTCCCATGTCTGCGCGCTGCGGCCACCGTCCAGCAGTTCAGCCGGCCTCAGCGTGCGCACGTAGGCATTGTTGAGGCTCATCGTTTTGGCGGCCGACATGTCGAGATCGCGGCCGACGCGATCCCAGGCGGTCAGTTCGTCGTGGATGCGCGGTGTGATCACCGGCGCCACGACTTGGCGGATGCGCGTCGGAATCACCACGCCGCCCGGGCGCAGAAACCTGCGGCGGGCGTCGGCCAGCGTGGCGATAATATGTTCCTCGAACGCGTAGTTGCCGAGCGTTTCTGAAACGATGACGTCAGCCTGCAGCTTGTCCGAAAATTCCGTCGAGTGGCAGGGGATGAGGTGACAGTTTTTGGCGCGATTGGCCTTGAGAATTTTAGCGGCGACGCTCGCGACCCCGGCGGTCTCAAAAAGATAGACATCTTTCGCGCCGAGCTTCGACGCCATCAGTCCGAGCAGACCTGTGCCAGCGCCGATATCCGCGACGATGGATTTCCCAGGAACGATGACAGCTTTCAGCGCCGCGTAGAACGCGTCGTTGCGAACTTTGTCAGCGATCAGCGTGCGGTGGTATTCGATGCGCATGAGTTCCTCTTGGCGCCGGCGACTCTCCTTCGTCGAGCCGGCCGCCGGCACTGCTTCATAGCTTCAATCTTGAGCCGCGGACCTGATACAGGGTCAGCGCCGTCGCGATGGCGAGGTTCAAGGAATCGAGGCGGCCCGACATCGGAATTTTGACGCGCCGCGTTGCAGCTTTGAACACCGCATCCGACAGACCCGGTCCTTCGCTGCCCATGACGATGAGTTCCGGTCCGCGATAGGCCACAGTCCGGAAATCGTCTTTTCCGTCGAGATGCGTCGCGATGACGTCGCCCGGCCAGTCTTTAGCGAGTGCGAGAAACGCGCCGCGCTCCAATTTCACCAGCGGCACGGCGAAAATCGAGCCCATCGTGGCGCGGGTGCACTCAAGCGCAAAAGGATCGCAGCAGGTGCCAACGAGGAGCACGCCGGCGACGCCCACCGCGTCGGCTGTGCGAATAATGGTGCCGAGGTTGCCGGGGTCGCGCACGTCTTCCAGCGCCAGCCAGGTTGCATCAGCGGCGACGGATTTCGGCGCGGGCGCAGCGGCGAACGTCTGGCGAAACACGCCGAGCGTCGTTTGCGGATTGTCCTTCGACGCGAGCTTCCCAAGCACCGCTTCGGAAACTTCGAGCACCTCGCAGCCTTGCTTCAATGCCCAGGTGACAAGCCCGCGCGTAATTCCGCTTGTCGCCGCGCCAGCCTGATAGACCAGTGTTTCCGGCACATGGCCGTTATCGCGCGCGGTGATGAGCAGCGACGTGCCTTCGGCGACGAACAGCCCGGTTTCCTTGCGTACCTTGCGCATCTCAAGCGCGCGGATGGCTTTGACGCGATCGTTGGTCAGCGAGGTGATGATCTTGGGCGCGGTCATTCCCAGCCCCTCACTGTCATCCCGGCCGGAGACATCGCGCGTGCGCGATGTTGGAGAGCCGGGACCCAGCTCTGCAAATTGGAAGGCTTGGCCTCCTGGGTCCCGGCTCTCGCAAGTGGGCTCGGCCGGGATGACACCATTGACGTCATGCCCCAGCCCTCCATCTGACGAACAGCGATGTTGGAACCGCGTGGCCGCCTTTTGCCTCGATTGCGAGTTCGCCGGTGTCGTATGTGCCGCTCCTGGCATCAAGCGTATCACGCATCAACTGATCGAAGGCCAATGCAGAGGCACGGATGGCGTAAACGGTCAGCGCAAGCGCGGCGCTGTTGGGCGCTAACAGCTTGGCGCAGCCGTTCAACAGTGCGGGCAGATGCGTAAACAAATCCCAGACCTCTCCCTCGGGACCGCGGCCGAACTTCGGCGGATCAACGAGGATCATATGATAGGTCTTCGCCCGGCGCACATCGCGGGCCACGAACTTTGCGGCGTCATCGACGATCCAGCGGATTTTTGCGGTGTCGAGTTTGGAGGCGGATTGGTTTTCGCGTGCCCAGGCGATGGCTTTTTTCGACGCATCGACGTGCGTGACTTCGGCGCCGGCTTTGGCCGCGAGCAACGAGGCCGCGCCGGTGTAGCCGAAGAGATTGAGCACGCGTGGCGTCTCGCCTTGCACTTTGGCGATTGTCTCCAGCATCCACTGCCAATGCGGCTCCTGCTCGGGAAATAGTCCGAGGTGCCACAACCCGGCGAGCTTGCAGAGCATGGTGATTTGCTCCCTCTCCCCGTCCTTCACGGGGAGAGGGTTGGGGTGAGGGGCAGCCGCTTGCGCCGGAGTATTTTGCCGCCCCTCACCCTGACCCTCTCCCCGCGCCGAAGGCGGCACAGGGAGAGGGAAAATTGCGGGAATCCTCACCGGCCACGCCTCTGGCACCGGTTTGTCGATGCGCCACTTGCCCTTTTCGTCGTCCTCGCCGGATGCTGAAAACACGGCGTTGGCTTTGGCCCAGTCTTGCTTTGTGAGCCGCGGTTGCCACAGCGCCTGAGACTCGGGGCGATCGACGATGATTTTGCCAAAGCGCTCGAGCTTGCGCCCGCTACCGCTGTCGAGCAGCGCATAATCGGCGAAGCCGGATGAGGTGATCAGGGAGAGGTGGTTGAGGAACATGTTTGGCGTGGCAATCCGATGTTTCTTTCGCCGGTGGCTTTAGCATGATTGCGAACGGGCGGGAGGGGCCGGTTTAATGTTGGCTGTCATCCCGGCTCTTCGAGATTGTGCGGCGGCACAATCTCGGAGAGCCGGGACCCAGACAATTCAATCTCAGACATCGCGTGTTCAACTCCTGGGTCCCGGCTCTCGCAAGGGGCTCGGCCGGGATGACAAGAATAATGT
>JANNEP010000033.1:0-46744 GCA_031378895.1 Hyphomicrobium sp. | reverse complement strand
GCGCCAAAGGATGGCGGGCGGATGAGGGGCTTGGATTGATCCCGCCTAGTCAAAGCCCCTCACCTGCCCTTCGGGCATCCTCTCCCGTTCCGGGAGAGGAAAATCCTGAAACTAGTGCCGTGTGTTCGGAAAATGCTCTAGGATTACGTGATCTGCTTTGCGCTTTGCGCCGCAAGATACCCGCCGTAGTCGGCTTCGTCTTTCAAGGCGACGCCGGTCATCTGCCGCTTGAAGGCCTGATCCAGCAGCCACGTCAGCTTGAACGCGGCTTCGCCATAGCTCAGCCCGCGTGCACGAATATTTGAGACACAATTGCGATCGGCATCTTTGAGGCCAACGCGCGGCTTGTAGGTGAGATAGGCGCCAAGGCTGTCTGGCGATGACAGACCCGGCCGCTCGCCGATGAGCATGAGAACGGCCTTCGCGGCCAGCAGTTCTCCAGCGTCATCCCCGAGCGCCACGCGGGCTTCATTGGCCAGCAAGACCGACCCAAGTTTCCAGGATTTTTCGCGCAACAAAGGCAGCAAGGCCGCGAGCATGGGTGCAAAATTCGCCGCAACAGCCTTCGACGACAAACCATCACCGATGACGATGAGGAGGTCAGGCCGCAAATAGGGCGTCGCGCCAGCGTGCTCCGCCAAGACTTGGCGCGAATCTGCACTCAACTGCCGCCCGAGATCGGGACGGCGCAAATATTCGCTCCTGTCACCGGCCGCACTGGCGACGCGTTTGGTCTGCAGCCCGAGGCTGCTGGCGCTGGCTTCGATTGCACCCCAATCAAGCGGCGTCGTTACCGCGTCGCGGGCCATGGCGTGGGCCAACGCAAAATCCAAAACTTCCCGCGTCGGCATGGCGGCCCCCGAGCGTCCGAGGCCAATGCGGGCGTCGGTAAAACGTTTGAGATTGCTCCAGGGATCTTGCGTTGTCATGCAGCTAACCCTCGCGCGTGCGCCAGCAGCGGATTGCTCGCGTGGTGGCTGGCGAGCCGGCCGCTGACATCGGTGACGCCGATCTTGGCCAGCCAGGCTTCGAACTCCGGCGCCCGTTTAAGCCCCAGCGCCTCGCGCAAATAGAGCGCGTCGTGGAAAGAGGTCGACTGGTAGTTGAGCATGATGTCGTCGGCGCCGGGAATGCCCATGATGAAGGTGATGCCGGCGGCGCCCAGCATCATCAGCAGCACATCCATGTCGTCCTGATCGGCTTCGCAGTGATTGGTATAGCAAATATCGCAACCCATCGGCAGGCCGAGCAGCTTGCCGCAGAAGTGGTCTTCGAGCCCGGCGCGGATAATTTCCTTGCCGTTGTAGAGGTACTCAGGACCGATGAAGCCGACGACGGAATTGACCAGCAGCGGCTTATACTGGCGGGCGACCGCGTAGGCGCGAGCCTCTATTGTCTGTTGATCGACGCCGTGGTGGGCATCCGCCGACAGCGCCGAGCCCTGGCCGGTTTCGAAGTACATGACGTTGTCGCCAACCGTGCCGCGTTTCAACGCCAGCGCTGCCTCGCGGCCCTCTTTCAAAACACTCAGCGTGACGCCGAACGAGGCGTTGACCGCCTGCGTCCCGCCAACGGACTGGAACACGAGATCAACCGGCGCACCGCGATTGATGGCCTCAATCGAGGTTGTGACGTGGGTCAGCACGCAGCTTTGCGTCGGAATCTCGAACCGGCTGATCACCTCGTCCAACATCGCGAGGAGATCGGTGATGGCCGTGACGTTGTCGCTCGCCGGGTTGATGCCGATAACGGCGTCGCCGCAACCGTACATCAGGCCGTCAACAATCGACGCCGCGATGCCCTTCTTGTCGTCGGTCGGATGGTTCGGCTGCAGCCGCACCGACATGCGGCCCGGCAGCCCGATCGTGTCGCGGAATTTGGTGACGACGGTGACTTTGCGGGCGGCGAGCACGAGATCCTGGTTGCGCATGATCTTCGACACCGCCGCCGCCATCTCCGGCGTCACACCCCACGCGATCGTTGCAAGTTCGGCCGTGCCAGCCGCGTCCGACAGCAGCCAATCGCGAAAGCCGCCGACGGTGAGGTGGGAGATGGCGGCGAAGGCGTTGGCGTCGTGGGTATCGACGATGAGCCGGGTGACGTCGTCGCTCTCGTAGGGAACGACGGTCTCGGTCAAGAACCGCTTCAGAGGCACGTCCGCCAGCGCCATCTTTGCCGCCGCGCATTCGGCAGCGGACCGCGCCGCAACACCGGCCAGCACGTCGCCGGATCGCGGCGGCGACGCCTTGGCCAGCAGTTCGCGAAGATCGGCGAAGGCGTACGACGTTCCGCCAGTTTGCACACGATACATGGTCTAGGCTCCGAAGGATGGGCTTCGAGAACGACACTTACAGCTCAAGGCAATGCAACCACTGCGCCAGCCTCCATCATGCTCCCATCGCAATCCAATGCAAAGTCCCGGTGCGGCCGCCTGACGTTCAGGTTCGCGCCCGCCGGGCACCGCCCACCACGCGGATCGCAGGCGCCGTCTTGCGGGTGGAGCGGACCGGACCTGGCAAACTCTTTTGCTGCGCCACGCCACTGATAAACGCATTGATCGCGGCGTCGAACGCGGCATCGGGGTCGAGCGCCTTGAAAGCCGGAACGAGAGCTCGGGTCGCGGCGCAGTCGCCGGGATCAAGGGCCAGGAGTTCCACCTCGTCGTCTTCGTTGATTGGGCGCAGCAGGCCTTCGGCCTCGGCCAAAGCGAAGCCCAGAATGAAGGCGTAAAAGGCAAGGCCGAGACCGGCAGCGTCGGCATCACGCAGCCCGACGCTGCGCATGGCGCGATAGACAACCTCGCTCGAGGCATGATCGGCGGGGCCGGTCGCATGAAAGCGGAAATGCAAGTGGACAAGGCGAGGATGGCGATGGGCGAGATTGCGGTAGGCATGGGCGACGTTGCGCAAATCGGCCTGCCAGTCGCCAGACGGCTTTGGCAGCTTCACGGCGCTGAGAGCCCGGTCGGCAATATGGCGAAGGAGTTCATTCTTTGAGCCGAAATGGTGCAGCACGGTCATCGGATCAACGCCGGCGGTCTGGCCAAGCTTGCGTACAGAAAACGAGGCTTCGCCGCCCTCAGCGAACATGTCGAAGGCGACATCGAGGATGGCGTTTTTGTCGATCCCGCGGCGGCTGCGCGGATTTGGCTTGGGCATAGCTGCGACACCCCTTGACAGTTCTACACCGTAGACATTACAGTTCTGACTGCATTTCGAGCCCCTGTAAAGGGCTCGTCCGTTGGCCTGCACTTTCGTAAGGCGGCAGCGGCGCACCTGGCCCCGATCCGCTGGGATCAAGCCGCCGGGATGTAGTCGCCGGGATAAGGAGATAAGCGTGACCGGTTCGGTGCCGTACGCGACCAAAGCTTGGCGGCACAGGGCCGCTAACGTCGCGCGCGCCCAATGTCCCGCTCTATCGCCCCGTGCCAACCGGAAAAGCGATCTTCTCCGCTTATGTGCCCGCATCGGCTACACGCCGCACTGACACCACCAGCTCGATCACGCCGGCCCTATGGGCTCACACACTGCTGGAGGTTTTCGTATGTCCAATATGTCCAACACAATTCCGACTGCGCAATCGCGAGTGCTCGATGCGGCGCATCACCTTCACCCGTTCACGAACCACAAAAATCTCCGTAACGCCGGCGACGCCCGCGTCATCGTCAAGGGCGACGGAGCCTACATTTGGGATAGCGAAGGCAACAAGATTCTTGATGGCATGGCTGGCCTGTGGACCACTGCCGTCGGCTATGGCCGCAAGGAGCTGGCCGACGCAGCGTACGAGCAAATGCTGCAGCTGCCGTTCTACAACACCTTCTTCCGCACGACGCATCCGCCCGTGATCGCGCTGTCGAAGAAGCTTGCCGAAATCGCGCCCGCAAACCTCAATCAAGTGTTCTTCGGGTCATCAGGATCGGAATCGAACGATACCGCGATCCGTCTCATCCGCCACTACTGGCATCTCAAGGGCGAACCGAAACGGCGCATTATCATCAGCCGCAACATGGCCTACCACGGCTCGACGATTGCCGCCGGGTCCATGGGCGGCATGTCTCACGTCCACGCCCATAGCTACCCGGTCTATGACGGCTTCCGCCACATCATGGACCCCTACTGGTTCGGTGAAGGCCGCGATGGTGAAACGCTCGAAGCCTTCGGCCTGCGCGCGGCGCAAGCGTTGGAAGACGAAATCCTGCGTCTCGGCCCGGAAAACGTTGCAGCCTTCGCAGCAGAGCCTGTGCAAGGCGCTGGCGGCGTCAAAATTGCCCCGGCGAGCTACTGGCCCGCGGTGCAGACCATCATCGACAAGTACGGCATTCTGTTCCTGGCCGACGAAGTCATCTGCGGTTTTGGCCGCGTCGGCCAGTGGTTCGGCTCGCAACACTATGGCATCCGCCCTAACCTCATCACCTTCGCCAAGGCGTGCACCTCGGGCTACCTGCCGCTCAGCGGCGTGATCATCGACGACATGATCTCGGACGCCCTGATGGCCAACGACGATGACTTCAATCACGGCTACACCTATTCGGGTCATCCTGTGGCGTGCGCTGTCGGCTTGAAGAACATCGAAATCATCGAACGCGAGGGCCTCCGCGAGCGCGTCAATGATACGCTCGCCCCGAGCCTCGCCAAGCTGCTCGCCAAGTTCAAGGATCACCCGCTTGTGGGCGAAGTCCGCTCCGTCGGCTTCCTCGGCGCCATCGAACTCGTTGCCGATAAGCGTACGCGGCGGCGCTTTGCCGATCCAGGCCGCGTCGGCCTCATCTGCCGCAACCACTTCTTCCAAAACGGCTTCATCATGCGCGCGGTGTACGACACCATGGTCTGCTCGCCGCCGCTGATTTGGACGGAAGCCCACTTCGAAGAGGCGGAGCAGGTGATGCGCAAGGCCTTGGATAAGACGCTGAACGATGTGGCGGGAGAGCTCGCGGCATGAGCCGTCCGATTGTCGTCATTCCCGCCTGCAGCAAGCTCATCGGCGGGCTTACGTTCGACGCGGTCGGCCGGAAATATTCGGCGGCGATCGCGGAGGTCGCTGAATGTCAGCCCTTGCTCGCCCCCCTCGGGCAGAGCATGGCTGACATCGGCGCCGTGCTCGATATTGCCGATGGCATTTTGCTGTCGGGCAGCCTGTCGAACGTCGAACCTTCACACTATGGCGGCGAGCAGCCTCTCAACCAAGACTCGGTCGACCGCGACCGCGACGCGCTGACCTTGCCGCTGATCCGCACGGCAATTGAACGCAAGATCCCGCTGTTCGCCATCTGCCGCGGCTTTCAGGAATTGAATGTGGCGCTCGGCGGCAGCCTGCATCAAGCGGTGCATGACGTCGGCGGCCACTTGGACCACCGCGAGCGCACGGCTCCGTCGATGGACGAGAAATTTGGCCCCGTGCACCCGGTGTCCCTGAAGGGGCAACTGCGCGACTGGATCGGCGAAGACGAAATCATGGTCAATTCGCTGCACTGGCAGGGAATCTCGCGCCTCGCCAAGCCTCTCGTCGCCGAAGCCTTCGCTCATGATGGCCTGGTCGAAGCCGTGCGCGCACCCGGTGGCCACGCCTTCTGTCTTGGCGTGCAATGGCACCCCGAGTGGCAGGCCGGCTCGAACCCCGTTTCCATTTCACTGTTCCGCCGCTTCGGTGCGGCTGCCGGAGGCAAGGCCCTATGACCGACACGTATCTAACAACCGGCGAAGCGGAAGCCTTCCTCGCAGCGCATCCGGTTGTGACCTGGATCGACCTCATCCTGTTCGACCTGAATGGCATTCCGCGGGGCAAGCGCTTCCGCCGCGAGGATATCGTGTCCCTCGCCAAATCCGGCGTGATGATGCCGTCGACCGTGTTCATCATGGACGCGCGGGGCAATTGCATCGAGGAAACTGGCCGGCTTTGGGAAACCGGCGATCCTGATGTTCTGTTCCGCATACTAAGCGGCACACTGAAGCCAATTCCAGTTGGCGCCGGGCGCCACGCGCAGGCCGTCATCGTCGTTGCAGAAAAAGACGATCTCGATCCGCGCGGGATCTTAGCGGCTCAGGTGGCCGCCTTCAAAAAGGCGGGGCAAACGCCGGTCGTCGCCGTCGAACTCGAATTCTATGTCACCAAGCCCGCCGCCAACGGTGCCTTCACACTACATACGCCCGACGGCCTTGCCGACAATCCCGAATTCCCGATGACGTTTCAGTTCGATGAAATGGACACCCTGGCGCCATTCATTGACGACATTTACAAGGTCGCTCACGCCCAGAACTTGCCAATAGACGCCGTCATGCAGGAATCTGGTCCCGGACAATTCGAAATCAATCTCAAGCACCGCGCTGATCCTGTTGCCGCCGCCCTCGACGGTTTGCTTTTGAAGCGCGCCGTCAAGGCCGCGGCCAAGGCGCACAAGCTCGACGCCACCTTCATGGCCAAGCCGCACCACGATTGGTCGGGCTCGGGAATGCACATTCACACCAGCCTCGTCGATAAGGCCGGCAACAACCTGTTCGCCGGCGACCCCATGGTGCCGTTGTTCCGGCATGCAATTGGCGGCTTGCAGTCAACCATGGCGGACTTCATGGCGGTTTGGGCCCAGTCCGCCAACGCTTACCGCCGCTATGTCCCCAAGTCCTACGTCTCGATGACGGCGCACTGGGGCGTCAACAACCGCAACGTGGCGCTGCGCATCCCGCGTGCCTCTGCTGCCGGCACCCGCGTCGAACATCGCGTTTCCGGCGCCGACGCCAATCCATTCCTCGTTATGGCCGCAATTCTCGCTGGCGTCCGCCATGGCATCGCTCATAAAATCGAACCGGGCCCGATTGCCGTAGGCGACGGCGGCAACTGCGAGGCGCCGGCCTTGCCGACAGCCTGGGTCAATGCGCTCGATCACTTTGAAAAATCGAAAGTGGTGCGCAATGCCTTTGGTCCCGGATTCCAGGATGTCTATTTGCGGCTCAAGCAAACGGAACGTGTGAACTTCGAACGCATCGTCACCGCCGTCGATCACCAATGGTATGCACAAGTTGCGTAAGGATCAGACCGATGACATCGCTGGCGCATTTTGAAGCGATAGCCGGACGCATAGCCCTGCCGCATCAGGCGGTGATTGACGGCCATTTGGTGCCAAGCCTTTCAGGGCGCGCCTTCGATAACGTGTCGCCGCGCAACGGCCGCGTCCTCAATCAGATCGCGGAATGCGACACGGCCGACGTCAACATCGCCGTCACGGCCGCACGCCGCGCCTTCCAAGACGGCCGCTGGCGCAATCTTCACTACCGCGACAAGAAACGCATTCTCTTCAAACTCGCCGATCTCATGGAGCGCGATGCCGAAACGCTCGCTGTTCTGGAAAGCCTGGACGTCGGCAAGCCGATCACCAATGCGCTCAAAGGCGATGTCCCCCAATCGGTGCGCTGCTTGCGCTACTACGCCGAAGCGCTCGACAAGGTGTACGGCGAAGTCGGACCCGAAACGTCCGACCGCTTCTCGTTCGCGGTTCACGAGCCGCTCGGCGTGATTGGCGCCATCGTGCCATGGAACTTCCCGCTGCTGATGGCGCTATGGAAGGTCGCGCCAGCCCTTGCCATGGGCAACTCAATCGTTCTCAAGCCCGCTGAGCAGTCGCCGATGACGGCCTTGAAGCTTGGCGAGCTGGGGCTCGAAGCTGGCATCCCGCCCGGCGTCTTGAATATCGTGCCGGGCATGGGCGCTAACGCTGGCAAAGCCATCGCCTTGCATATGGACGTCGACATGATCGCCTTCACGGGCTCGGGCCCGGTCGGCCGTTTGCTGATGCAGTATTCCGGGCAAAGCAACCTCAAGCGCGTCAGCCTCGAACTCGGCGGCAAATCTCCGCACATCATTTTTGCCGACTGCCCCGATCTCAAAGCCGCGGCGCGCGAAGCCGCCTGGGGCATCTTTTACAATCAGGGAGAAGTCTGTACCGCGGGCTCACGGCTGCTTGTGCAAGAAGACATCGCACCCGTATTTCTCGAAGCCCTTCTGAACGTCGCCCGCACTATTTTGCCCAACGACCCGCTCGACCCGAAGACCAACTTCGGCGCCATGGTCTCGGCCCAGCAGATGCAAACGGCGCTGCGCTACATCGATACGGCCAGCCGCGAAGGCGCCTCCCTACAGCTCGGCGGCAGCCGCGTGCGCCAGGACAGCGGCGGCTTTTACATCGAGCCGACCGTGTTCGATCACGTCGCCCCAGCTGCCACACTGGCACGCGAAGAAGTCTTCGGGCCCGTGCTTGCAGTCACGCATTTCAAAGCCCCGGACGATGCGATTTCGCTGGCTAACGACACGCCATTCGGCCTTGCCGCTGGATTGTGGACCCGCGACATTTCCCTCGCTCATCGCGCCGCGCGCGAAATCAAGGCCGGCCTCGTCTGGGTCAACGGCTGGGACAGCTGCGATATCACCATGCCGTTCGGCGGCTTCAAGCAATCCGGCTTCGGCCGCGACCGCTCGCTGCACGCGCTGCACAAATATGCCGACCTCAAATCGGTATCGATCACCTTGCGTTGACGGAGAACCTGATGAACGTACTACCCACCACGTATCCGGCCGCCGCACTGATTGACGGCCAGTGGGTGACGTCGGCGGCGACGTTCGCGGTGATGGACCCGGCGACCGGCCAAGAGATTGCCCGCGTACCCAATCTCGGCGCCGAAGACGCCCGCCGCGCCATTGATGCAGCCTACCGCGCCCTTCCAGCCTGGTCTGCCAAAACCGCCAAGGACCGCGCCATTATTCTCAAACGCTGGTTCGACCTGATGACGGCGGAAACCGAAAGCCTCGCCCGCCTGATGACGGCGGAACAAGGCAAGCCGCTCAGCGAGGCCCGCGGAGAAGTGACCTACGGCGCGTCGTTTGTTGAATGGTTCGCGGAGGAAGGCAAACGCGCCTACGGCCGCACGATCCCGACGACCGTCGGCAGCCGCCGCTATCTGACAATCAAGCAGCCGGTCGGCGTCGTCGCGGCCATCGCGCCGTGGAACTTCCCGATCGCCATGATCACGCGCAAAGTTGCCCCCGCGCTGGCCAGCGGCTGCACCATTGTCGTCAAGCCGGCGGCGGAAACGCCGCTGTGCGCCCTCGCCATCGCCAAGCTCGCCCAAGACGCAGGCGTCCCGGCTGGTGTTCTCAACATCATCACGACAACGGACGCAGCCGCCGTCGGCAAAGTGTTCTGCGCCGACGATCGCGTCCGGAAACTCACCTTCACCGGCTCCACCGGCGTCGGCAAGGCGCTCTATCGCCAGTGTGCCGACACGGTCAAAAAACTGACGCTCGAGCTTGGCGGCAATGCCCCTCTCATCGTCTTCGACGACGCCGATCTTGACCAAGCCGTCGCTGGCGCCATAGCTTCGAAATACCGCAACGCCGGGCAAACCTGTGTCTGCGCTAATCGCATCCTCGTGCAATCCGGCATCTACGACCGCTTCGCCGATGCGCTTGTCAAAGCCGTCGGCAAACTTCGCGTTGCCCCCGGCACTGATCCGCACTCCAGCATCGGCCCGCTGATCAACAGCGATGCGGCACAAAAAGTAAAAACCTTGCTCGCCGACGCGCTGTCGAAAGGCGCAAAACTTCGTGCTGGCGGCGCACCCGATAGCCACGGCCCCCTCTTCTTTCAACCGTCTGTTGTGACCGAGGTGACACCGGACATGGATATTGTCAGGGAAGAAATCTTCGGCCCCGTCGCGGCCCTGATGCGCTTCGAGACCGAAGCCGGCGCCATCCAACTCGCCAACGACACGCCGTTTGGCCTGGCCGCCTATCTGTTCAGCCAAAACCTCAGCCGCGCCTGGCGCGTTGCTGAACAGCTCGACGCCGGCATGATCGGCGTCAACGACGGCATATTTTCCAACGAAGTCGTGCCCTTCGGCGGGGTCAAGCAGTCGGGCCTCGGCCGTGAGGGCGCTGCCGAGGGTTTGGACGAGTATCTGGAGATTAAATACATCTGTCTCGGAGGCATCACCGCGTGAGGGCGCAGCGCCAACGCAGCCAACGGCCTTGTCTGCCGCGACGCGCCAGTGCCGCAGACAAGTAGCGGACTTTGCCGGCGCGGATGTCGAAGCCTGTCATCGAATGAATTATAACAAGCGAAGCCATGAGCGTGTCGCAATGACCATTGAGCAACCCGGGCTACGACGTCGTTGTATTCGGCTCCGTACCGGTGCGGGTCAGCCCGGCGGGTTCAAGCTCCATGGTGCTGCTGTCGTAAGGCAGTGCGATGAGCGAGCGAGGTCTTCGACCGGACCGGCCGCGCCGTGCGCCCGGCATGGCCACAAGCCCGCGCCGGCGCGACCACTTGCGACCACTTGGGAGTCCCCTTGCGGGAGAAGCCCCCTTGCGGGGGCCGGCTCGCGCGACCAATTGGAAGTTCCCTTGCGGGGGAACGCCAATCGCCGGCGCTCAAAGGAACGGCGGCGTGCAGGCGCTGATCAGTACCGTGCGCTTTTTGCTCACGTTGCGGAAGCGATGCGGCGTCGTGCTCTGGAAGTAGTAGGCATCGCCGGGACCGAGCACGCGGGCTTGTTCGCCGACCGTCAGCTCGATCTCGCCTTCGACGACGATGCCGCCTTCTTCGCCGCGATGCGTCAGCATTTCTGCGCCCGTGTCACCGCCCGGCTCGTAGAGCTCATGCAAGATTTGAACTGCCTTGCCAGGCTTCTCGCCCGCGACCACGCGGAACGTCACGTTACCCTCGGTCAATTTCACAAGGTCGTTCTTATTGTAGAACACCTCGTTTGCCGCTGGCAGTTGCAGCGAAAAGAATTCGGCGAACGACAACCCCAGCGCGTCAGTCAGCCGGTTCAGCGTCGCGACCGACGGCGAGTGCTTGTTCTGCTCGATCATCGAGATCATGCCGTTGGTGACCCCGGCGCGGGCCGCGAGATCGCGTTGGCTGAAACCCCGCGCCGCGCGCATGGCTTTCAGCCGCACGCCAACATCGACGCTCGGCCGTGGCGGTTGGGACGCGTGCGTCAGTTTTCGAATAGCAGTCAAAGCAAGCGGCTCCGGGTTGCACACGTTTCGCAGCATTCCTACCATACGTTTGATAGAATGTTGAACACTCCGCTTAGAGTCCTGAGCGACCGCGGCCGGGTAAGGATAACGCACCCGTGTCCAGCTCAAGGGGGAGCGCTGTGATGACCAGACATGAAAAACCGCTCGAGATGACATCCAAAACCGTCGAAATAACATCAAAAACCGTCGAAAAAGGCTCTCAGACGATGCAAAAACACTCAAAAAATGCGGCGGAAAACACGCATTTCGAGTGGTCAGATCCGCTCTGTTTCGAAGACAGTTTGCGCGACGACGAGCGCGCCCTCCTCGATAGCGCGCGGAAATTTTGCGCCGATCGCTTGATGCCGCGGGTGCTCAACGATCACCGGCGCGAAGCCTTCGACCGCTCGATACTGTCGGACATGGGCGCCATGGGCTTCCTCGGTCCAACGCTCCCCGAAGACTACGGCGGCGCCGGCGTCAACACAGTTTGCTACGGCCTCATTGCCCGCGAAATCGAGCGCGTCGATTCCGGCTACCGCTCGGCCATGAGCGTGCAGTCGAGCCTCGTCATGCATCCTATCTTCGCCTATGGCAGCGAAGCCCAGCGCCGCAAATATTTAGCCCGTCTTGCAAGCGGCGAACTCATCGGCTGTTTCGGCCTCACCGAACCCGATCACGGCTCCGATCCCGGTGGCATGACCACGCGCGCGGTCAGCGTCGCAGGCGGATACCGTCTGAGCGGCGCTAAATCCTGGATCACGAATTCGCCCCTCGCCGACGTTTTCATTATCTGGGCCAAGACCAGTGACGCCATCATTCGCGGCTTCATTCTTGATCGCGGCATGGACGGCCTATCGACGCCAAAGATTGAAGGCAAATGCGCGCTGCGCGCCTCTACCACCGGCGAAATCGTCATGGACAACGTCTTCGTACCGGACGAAAACTGCCTTCCCAACGTCGCAGGCCTCAAGGGTCCGTTCGGATGCCTGAACAACGCCCGCTTCGGCATCGCCTGGGGCGTGCTCGGTGCCGCCGAATTTTGCTGGCACGCAAGCCGTCAATACACGCTCGACCGCTCACAGTTCGGCCGGCCGCTGGCGAGCAACCAGCTGATACAGAAAAAACTCGCCGACATGCAGACCGAGATCACGCTCGGGCTGACGGCCTGTCTCCATGCTGCCCGTCTCAAGGATGACGGCCGCCTGGCGCCCGAAGCTATTTCGCTGCTCAAACGCAATAATTGCGGCAAGGCCCTCGACATTGCGCGAGTGGCGCGTGACATGCACGGCGGCAACGGCATCTCGGACGAGTATCACGTCATGCGTCACCTCATGAACCTCGAAGCCGTCAATACCTACGAGGGCACGCACGACATTCACGCGCTCATCCTTGGCCGGGCGCAGACCGGCATTCAAGCCTTTAATTGAGGACTTAAAACACATATGGCGGGACCGCTGTACGGCGTGAAGGTTTTGGATTTGTCGCGCGTGCTCGCGGGCCCCTGGGCCAGCCAGACGCTCGCCGATCTCGGCGCCGACGTCATCAAGATCGAACGCCCCGGGTCGGGGGACGACACACGCGCCTGGGGACCGCCCTACGCTATAGACGCCAACGGCAACGCGACCACGGAATCGGCTTATTTTCTCGCAGCCAATCGCGGCAAAAAATCCGTGACGGTCGACCTCGCGTCCGTAGAGGGACAGACCATCGTCTCGGCGCTTGCCGAGCAATCCGACGTCGTCATCGAAAACTTCAAGGTCGGCGCGCTGGCGAAATACAATCTCGACTACGGCACGCTTGCCAGTCTCAATCCGCGTCTGATCTATTGCTCGATCACCGGCTTTGGCCAGACAGGGCCTTACAGCGGCCTTCCGGGCTACGATTTCCTGATCCAGGGCATGGGCGGCTTGATGAGCCTATCAGGCCACTCCGATGGCACAGCCGGAGCGGGTCCCATGAAAACCGGCGTCGCCGTCGCCGATCTTTTCAGCGGCATGTATGCGGCGACCGCTATACTCGCGGCGCTGAACCGGCGGCACGCGACCGGCACCGGCGACTACATCGACATTGCATTGCTCGACGTCCAAGTCGCCATGCTCGCCAACCAGGCGATGAATTACCTGACGACGGACAAGGCTCCGCAGCGGCTTGGCAACGCCCACCCCAACATTGTGCCCTACGAAGCCTTTGCCACGCGCGACGGCCATCTCATTCTCGCCGTCGGCAATGACGCGCAGTTTGCCGCCTTCTGCAGCATCGCCGGTCAACCTGAGCTTTGCGCCGACGCGCGTTTTGCGACCAACCCGGCACGCGTCGCACACCGGGGCGGGCTCGTGCCGATGATCGCCGCCATTCTCAAGGATCGCACAACGCGCGACTGGCTCGACGCCCTCGGCTCAGCGGGCGTGCCCTGTGGACCGATCAATTCGCTCGACCAGGTGTTCGCCGACGGCCAGGTTCAGGCTCGCGGCTTAGTTCTCAATCTCCCCCACGCGACCGCCGGGCACGTGCCATCGGTGGCGTCGCCCATCCGCTTTTCAGCCGCCAACGGCGCCATGCCATCCGCGCCGCCAACGCTGGGCCAGCATACAGCCACCGTCCTCGCCGAACGCCTGGGCTTTCCCCGTGCCGAGATCGACCGGCTGAAGGCAGAGCGCGTCATTTAGGGACATGAGTATTTTGAGCATGTTGTTTAAAGTATTGATCAGTGCTAGAAACGAGGACGCGTGCAACGGTCTGAAATGCAGCCCCTGAACCCAACGGTAAGTCTGCCATGCCCACCTCTGCAGAGCTCCATGCCCGCCGCCAAGCCGCCATCCCGCGCGGCGTCGGCAACGTCACGGCGATCTACGCCAAGCGCGCGAAAAATTCCGAGATTTGGAGCGAAGACGGTCGCCGCTATATCGACTTTGGCTCCGGTATCGCCGTCGTCAACACCGGACATCAGCATCCGCGCCTGGTCGCGGCGATTGCCGAACAGATGCAGGCGTTCACCCACGTCTGCTTCCAAGTCACGCCGTATGAAAACTACGTCCGCCTCGCCGAGCGATTGAATGCCCTCGCCCCTGTCGCCGGCCCGGCGAAGACGATGCTGGCCTCGACCGGCGCCGAAGCCGTCGAGAACGCCGTCAAGGTCGCGCGCGTCTTCACCGGGCGGCCCGGTATCGTTTCATTCAGCGGCGGATTTCACGGCCGCACCCTCATGGGAATGGCGCTGACCGGCAAGGTCATCCCCTACAAAAAGGGCTTCGGCCCGTTCCCATCTGACGTCTACAACGTCGCATTCCCCAACCCCTATCACGGCGTCAGCACGGAAGAGAGTTTGGCGAGCCTCAAGGCCCTGTTCAAATACTCAGCCGACCCGTCCAGCATTGCCGCCATCATCATCGAACCTGTACAGGGCGAAGGCGGCTTCAATATTGTGCCGCACGACTTCATGCAGGCACTGCGCAAGCTCTGCGATGAGCACGGCATCCTGCTCATCGCTGACGAAATTCAAACCGGCTTTGCCCGCACAGGCAAGATGTTCGCGATGGAACACTACGGCATCAACGCCGATGTCGTGACCCTGGCGAAAGGTCTCGCCGGTGGCCTGCCGCTGTCGGCCATCACCGGCCGAGCTGATGTTATGGACGCGTCAAACCCTGGCGGCCTCGGCGGCACGTATGCCGGAAATCCGGTCGCCTGCGCCGCCGCCCATGCCGTCCTCGACGTCATCGAAGACGAAAAGCTCTGCGACCGCGCCAACGCTATCGGAAAAATCATCCTCGATCGCTGCACGCAATTGAAGGAGCGCTCGAACCTCAACTGCATCGGTGACGTACGCGGCCTCGGCGCCATGTGTGCCATCGAACTCGTCAAGGACGGATCAAGCGGCGAGCCCGCCCCCCAGTTAACGGCAGCGTTGCTCAAAGCCGCCAGCGACCGCGGACTGATCCTGCTGTCGTGCGGTACCTACGGCAATGTCATCCGCTTCCTGGTACCATTGACCGCCAGCTATGATCTCGTCCGCGAAGGCATGGATATTTTCGAAGCCAGCCTCGCAGATGCCGTGGCTCACACCGCGTGATCAGCACTTGAAGTAAGGCCCCGTTCAATTCAAAGGACTACCGCATGAACCTCCAGCTCAAAACCAACGACCTCGCGGCGTTCTGGATGCCGTTCACAGCCAATAGGCAGTTCAAAAAAGCGCCGCGCCTGTTCGTCGGCGCCGAGCGCACGCACTACATCACCGACGACGGCCGCCGCGTGCTCGATGGCACCTCAGGGCTGTGGTGTGTCAATGCCGGCCATTGCCGCCCCAGAATCGTCGAAGCCATCCAGAAGCAGGCGGCGACGCTGGACTTCGCCGGCACCTTCATGATGGGCCACACCCTCGCCTTCGAGTGTGCCTCACGCCTCGTCAACGTCGCGCCCAAGGGCTTCGACCATGTGTTCTTCACCAACTCAGGGTCGGAGTCGGTCGAGACCGCACTTAAAATGGCGCTGGCCTACCACCGCGCCAAGGGTAACGCGACCAAGGTCCGCCTGATTGGCCGCGAGCGTGGCTATCATGGCGTCAACTTCGGTGGCACCGCTGTCGGCGGCATCGCCAACAACCGCAAGATGTTTGGCAGCCTCGTCGCCGGCGTCGATCATATCCGCCACACGCATGATATCACCCGCAACGCCTTCACGCGTGGTGAGCCAACGCACGGCCTCGAACTCGCAGAAGATCTCGAACGCCTTGTCGCCCTGCATGACGCGTCCACCATCGCCGCCCTCATCGTCGAGCCCGTTGCCTGCTCAACGGGCGTGCTTATTCCGCCCAAGGGCTACCTGAAGCGGCTGCGCGAAATCTGCTCCAAGCACGATATTTTGCTGATTTTCGACGAGGTCATCACCGCCTTTGGCCGCATGGGAACGGCGTTTGGTGCCGATTATTTCGGCGTCATGCCCGACATCATCACCACCGCCAAGGGTATCACCAACGGCACCATCCCGATGGGTGGCGTGTTCGTGCAGGCCCACATCCACGACGCTTTCATGAATGTGCCTGAGCACGTCATCGATTTCTTCCACGGCTACACCTACTCGGGCCACCCGATGGCGTGCGCGGCCTCAATCGGCACGCTCGACACGTTCCAGGAGGAGGGCCTACTGACACGGGCGAGCGAACTCGCACCTTACTGGGAAGAGCGGCTGCACGCACTCAAAGGCCTGCCGCACATCATCGACATCCGCAACATCGGCCTCGTCGGCGCCATTGAGTTCGATCCTATCCCGGGCGAGCCGACGAAGCGCGCCTACGACCGGTTTATCAAAGCCTTCGAAAACAACCTGCTGGTCCGCGCCACGGGTGACATCATCGCGCTGTCACCGCCGCTGATCATTTCCAAGTCCGAGATCGATCAGCTGTTCGATACACTAACTATGGTTTTGAAGACGACGAATTAACGAGTCCCCTCTCCCCATCGCGCCCGATGGCGCAATGGGGAGAGGGTTAGGGTGAGGGGCGGCCGCTTGCACCGGTGCCTGTTGCCGCCCCTCACCCCAACCCACTCCCCGCGTAGGGGCGGGGAGAGGGGGTAGCTGCCTATTCGTAAAAGAGCGAGTCTGATCTGATGCATACCATTCAAAACGCCATCAACGGCCGCAAGATCACGTCGTCATCGAAACGTTCGAGCGCCGTGTTCAATCCCGCGACCGGCGAGCAGACGGCCAGCCTTCCGCTCTCGACCGCAGACGACGTCAATGCCGCTATCGCTGCCGCCAAAGCCGCTGCTGAGGCCTGGGGCCGGACCCCGCCGCTGAAGCGCATAAAACCTATGTTCAAATTCAAGGATCTCTTGGAGCGCAACGCCGACGCCATTGCCCGCGCCATCTCGGCGGAACATGGTAAGACCCACTCGGATGCGCTTGGCGAACTCCAGCGCGGTATCGACGTCGTCGATTTTGCCTGCGGCATCCCGCACCTGCTGAAAGGCGAATTCAGCCGCAACGTCGGCCCGGAGATCGACAGCTGGTCGGACCGTCAGCCGCTTGGCGTCTGCGCCGGCATTACGCCGTTCAACTTTCCAACCATGGTGCCGATGTGGATGTTCCCCGTCGCCATCGCCTGCGGCAACACCTTTGTCCTCAAGCCGTCCGAGCGCGACCCGTCGGCAACGATGATGTTGTGGGAGTTGTTCCAGGAGGCCGGACTGCCGCCGGGCGTGTTCAACATCGTGCACGGCGATAAAACCGCTGTCGATGCGCTTCTCGATTCCCCCGACGTCGCGGCGATCAGCTTTGTCGGCTCGACGCCGGTTGCGGAATATATCTACACGCGGGGCACGGCGACAGGCAAACGCGTGCAGGCGCTTGGCGGCGCCAAGAACCACATGATCGTCATGCCCGACGCCGACATGGATCAGGCTGTCGATGCGCTGATGGGGGCTGGCTACGGCTCAGCCGGCGAACGCTGTATGGCGATCTCGGTTGCCGTTCCCGTTGGCGCGAAGACGGCGGACCGGCTGGTCGAAGCCCTCGCGCCAAAGGTTCGCGCCTTGAAAGTCGGACCGGCGAGCGACACCGACTCCGAGATGGGCCCGGTCATCACCGGCGACGCCAAGCGGCGCATTTCAGGCCTCATCGATCTCGGCGTCACGGAAGGCGCCAAGCTCGTCGTCGATGGCCGCGGTCTGGAGTTGCAAGGCTACGAGAACGGCTACTTCCTCGGCGGTTCGCTGTTCGACCACGTCACGCGCGACATGACTATCTACAAACAGGAAATCTTCGGGCCCGTGCTGTCCGTCGTGCGCGCTGAGAACTACGACGAAGCTGCAAACCTGATCAATTCCAACGAATATGCCAATGGCACCGCGATTTTCACGCGAGACGGCGATACGGCTCGGGCCTTCGCTGACAAGATTCAAGTCGGCATGGTCGGCATCAACGTGCCACTCCCGGTGCCGGTAGCCTATCACTCGTTCGGCGGCTGGAAGCGCTCGCTGTTCGGTGATCATGCGATCTACGGGCCCGAGGGCGTGCGCTTTTATACGCGCATCAAGACCATCACCGCCCGCTGGCCCACGGGGATACGCGGCGGCGCCGAGTTCAATTTCCCGAGTTTGAAATAAAATTTGATCGTCATCCTCGGCCGAGCTCGCATTGCACTTGCGCGTCGAAGGCCGGGGTTCCAGCGCAAAATTCGTCGCAGACACAAAATATTTTGAACCTTTGGCACTCTTTCCGCTGGATCCCCGAGCACGATCGCAAGACGGCTCACGTACGCGAGGATGACGGAGAGGCCTGTCACCTTTTAGGGACCAGCGTTACTCTTCCTGGTGCCGTCGACTCCCCTTTGGGGAGCCGGCCGCCGGCACCGGGTTGCACGGGGGTTGGTCTAATCGTTACTCGGCCGCAACGGGAAACCCGCGCGTGCCCTGCAGATTGTCGAAGCCGAGCGAGGCCGCGACGGACGAATGCATGATGCGGCCATCGCGGACGTTGAGACCCGCCGCCAAATGCGGGTCGCGGTCGAACGCTGCAAGCCCGCGCTCCGCCAGCTTGATGACGAAGGGGAGCGTGGCGTTGTTCAGCGCCTGCGCCGACGTCACCGGCACCGCGCCCGGCATATTGGCAACACAATAGTGGATGATGCCATCGACCTCGAACGTCGGGTCGGCGTGTGTCGTCGCCTTGGACGTTTCAAAACATCCGCCCTGATCGATCGACACATCGACGAGCACGGCGCCACGCTTCATGTGTTTCAGCATCGCCCGCGTGACGAGCTTCGGCGCGCTAGCGCCCGCAACGAGTACCGCACCGACAACGACATCGGCGCCGAGAACCTCGGTCTCAACCGACTCCATGGTCGATGCCAGCGTCCGCACGCGGCCTTCAAACAACTCATCAAGCTGACGCAGACGCGGCAGCGAGCGATCAAGAATTGACACATCGGCGCCAAGGCCAACCGCCATGCGGGCTGCGTGCGTTCCAACAACGCCGCCACCGAGCACGACGACCTTTGCCGGGCGCACGCCCGGAACGCCACCCATCAGCACACCACGCCCGCCGGTCGGGCGGCGTAACGCGATCGCGGCGGCTTCAATCGCTAAGCGTCCGGCAACTTCGCTCATCGGCGCCAGCAGCGGCAGACCGCCGTTGACATCGGTCACGGTCTCATAAGCTATGGCCGCGGCACCAGATTGCATCAAGCCGCGCGCCTGCTCCGGGTCGGGCGCAAGATGCAAGTACGTAAACAAGATCTGGTGCGGCTTGAGCCGCGTGTACTCGCTGCGCTGCGGTTCCTTCACTTTGACGATCATCTCGGCATCGCTGAACACAGCCTCGGCCGTCGGCACGATCCGCGCGCCAGCCTTCTCATACGTGGCATCGTCGGCGAAAATGCCGGCCCCGGCGCCGGACTGAACGATCACCTCATGCCCGCGTGCCGTCAGCTCACGCACCGAACCGGGTACGAGGCCGACGCGGAACTCGTTGCTCTTGATCTCTGTTGGAACACCGATGCGCATGGCCATCTCCTGTCGCGGTTGTGCGTCAAACTCTACGATGTAGAATAGCCGAATTTTGCCGCCGCTTCCGCGCAAATTGGCTTGCAAAATGTCACACAAACGCAGAATATCTGCGTAATCACGAATTCTTTGCAGTAAATCATCGCTAATGATCCTTGATTCGCTCGATAGGGCCATCCTGACAGCCCTCGTCTCCGACGGCCGGTTGAGCCAGGTCGAGCTCGCCGAGAGAGTCCCCTTGTCGCCAACCGCGATTGCCCGGCGCATCCGGGCGCTGGAAGACGCCGGCGTCATCGAAGGCTATCAGGCCAAGATCAACCGCCGCGCCCTCGGCTTGACGATGACGGTCATCGTGCAAATCAGCTTGAAGAGCCAAAGCCAAGACGTGCTCGAGGCGTTCGAGACGGCAGCGGCTGCGGCGCCCTCGGTCGTCTCGTGTCATCTGATGTCAGGTGAGGACGATTACATCCTGACCGTACTGGCGCGTGATCTCGCCGACTACGAACACATCCACAAGCAAGAACTCTCGTTGCTGCCGGGCGTCGTTCGGCTGAGATCGAGCTTTGCGCTGCGCGAGGTCGCCAGCCGTCCGCTGCCAGCGTCCAGCCTGACCCGCTGACGCGATCCGCATTTTCAATTGCTGCCGAATACACCGGAGATCGCGTCACCGAGGTTTGACACGGTTTTCGACGCCGGAGCCTTGGGTTTTGCGGCCGTTGCCTTCGATTTCTGACCGGCGACTGGCTTTGTGATCTGCGTCAGCGGGGCAGCCACCGCCGTCACGGGATCAGCGGCCGCAGCCGCCCCTGTAGTCGCGGCGGGCGCGATGATTGCAGGGGCTACAGGTCCGGTCACTGCTGGCGACTTTGCGACTTGCGGCGCATCGATCGTTAGTCGCTCGGCGACTGCGATGACCTGGGCCTTGTCTCCAAGTTCCAGCGCCCCATTCCAAAGGGCGAGGTAGTATCCGCCATCCGAGCCCTTGATCTCGAAGCGGCGGCCGCGTTGAGATCGCGTTTCGATAAGCTCGTCGATCGTTTTCTGGCCGTTGCGTAACTGCCATTCAGCAAAGGCTTTACCGCTTCTCTCCCGCCAGATACTGAGCTTGCCGGGGATCGCCGGCGGCGACGTCAGCCACACACCGGCAAGCGGGCGCGGATCGCTTGCCGCCTCAGTGCGAAAAGCCAGTTCTTCATCGAAGCGAAGTCCCAGGATTACGACCTTCGCCGCTGGATCGAAGCGCACATCCGCCCACGGCGCCTCACTGAGTGACATGCCCGGCAGATAGAACGCGACGGTCTGCGGAACTTTCCCTGCAGTCTTCTTTGCCCGTAAGGCCCCGGCAATGGCCGTGAGGTCCGCGTCACCAGCGCGCCCATCGAGGCGCACGGCAACCTTGCGCACCTCGCCCTCTAAATCTTCGCTGACGACACGATAGGCCGGACGGCCACTTGCGGCCGTAGCAGCAGTGCCGATCCCGATGCCAAACGATATCATAGCCACGGCAAGACTAAGCCTGATCATGCCCTGCGCCCGCCTCAGCCATAGGTGCGCCACTCGCGCACTGTGCGGCAGCGTCCACCAACCTGAGCCGTAGACGGTGATTGGTTAACAAGAGGTTAACGCGGGCTAATCGCCGGTTACGCAGGCACCCAATCAGGGCGCCAAAGCGGATGCTGCCGAGGCTGGTGGCGCATCCCCCGCATCGGTCTCGACACCCTGGCGGGCAGCGGCGCCGTCCCGGCCATAGATGTCGGGGCGGAACTCCACAAGACCCGACTGCGGTTCTGCCCAGGCCGTGATGTAGGCAAAGTAGACCGGTATCGGCCGCGTCAGAGTGAGATCGAGCGCCTGCCCGCTGTCGAGCACTTGGCGGACGTTGCCAGGCTGATCCCAGCCCGCCTCGAATTTCGCCACCCATTCGGCGAGCTGAAACACATCCTGAACCCGCACGCAGCCGGCGCTGAAGGGGCGGCTGCGCTGGTCGAACAGTTTCTTCATCGGCGTGTCGTGCATGTAGACGCCGTGCTCGTTGGCCATATCCAACCGGACAAGCCCGAGCGCGTTCTTATCGCCAGGATCCTGCTTGAATTTGTAACTGGCGACTTGCGGCGAATACCAGTCAATCGAGCGCCGCTCAACTTCGGGACCATTGACGCCGTTGAAGACGCGAATGCCCTCGTTCTCTAGATATTCCGGTTCCTTCTGCAACCGCGGCACGAGGTCCAGCATCGCGACGCTGTCGGGCACGCGCCAGAACGGGTAGAAGTTGAGTGCCTTGATTGTCGCGTGCACATCCGGCGTTTGCCGTTCGGCACGGCCGACGATGACGCGGTGACGCAACTGCACTTCGTGACGCTCAACGGCTTCGAGCTGAAAAGCTGGCACGTTGACGAGCACATAGCGATCTTCAATGCCGGTCATGAGGGCGCGCAAGCGGTCAAAGTTGAGCTTCAACTGGTCGACCCGCTCGGCTGCCGTTACATTCAAGACCGCATAGACCGACTGCTCAATGCGGCCCGTCGGCCGGATGCCGTGCCGCTGCTG
The DNA here is from genome assembly GCA_031378895.1 of Hyphomicrobium sp. Taxonomy (GTDB): domain Bacteria; phylum Pseudomonadota; class Alphaproteobacteria; order Rhizobiales; family Hyphomicrobiaceae; genus Hyphomicrobium_B. Next base: position 24,689 of record JANNEP010000033.1, on the reverse strand, counting down.
AAATCTTTTGACACCCGCTTCAAGCTCGGAGTCGAATGTTTGGCTATCGAAGTACTGGCCCTTGGCCGGCATATCGCCGCTGATGCGCAGGCGCTTGCGCAGGATCGGCACCCGCTGATCGTCGTCGCCAGCACGCATCATGCGGCCCTGCGGCACCATAGGCCAGCCGCCGCTGGCGGCGATCTTCTCGTAGCGCTCGATCGCCGCACCGGCCGCGTCGAGCATGACGTCGCTACGCCACGGCGTGGCGTCAGGCCTAAGGTCCTCGAGAACCTCGGCCTTGCGCTCTGGCCGCTCAGTGCTCTGTTTCCGCTTCCCCGTGAAGTCCGGAGCACCCCCGCCTTGAATGCTTTCCCACCAGTTATCCTGGGCCGCGGCGGGATTTGTAACGCCGAGCACCGCAGCGGCAAGCGCCATGATAGCAACCGCCACAACCAGTGGCCGGCTCACGGCCAGCATCGTTCTCAGAACCGCCACTTCCCTCATTCCGCTTGCCCGGCGCCCCTGTCAGAATTCATTGGTTTCGGGTTCATCCCGCTTTGGCAGTGAATGTCATGCAGCACCTAAAAAGAGAAGCATCTGCTTAGACATAGGTACTGTGACGGTTATGGCCAAACGGTGGCCAAATAACAGCCCTGTCACAACGCCGCTAGGCTCGGAAACGCAGGCCTGTGTTGCATCCTGGTCGCGGCGTGCACGCCGCTTGAGCAATTGTCGTGGTCAACCCTGCCACACGTCGCCGGCCTGCCACACGCCGCCAGCCAGTCACTTGCAACCAAGTCACAGCAAACTAAAATGATCGTAGCCGCTGCGCTTAAACGCGATTGGCCGGCCGTCCTGATCAACGAACGACACTCCAGGTGTGACGCTGAGCACGCCGATATGTGTTGTACTAACCGCCGTGATCGCTGCTGCCTTTTTGAAGGCTGCGAGGCGCTCGGGAACAACGGCAAACAGCACCTCGTAGTCGTCGCCGCCAGACACGACGGCATCCATCACGCTTGCATCTGCGGTCATCGCGGCGCGCGCCGGCGACGACAGCGGCAGGTCCTGCACACGGACGCTGACCCCGTTCCCCCCGGCAAGGCGCGCCAGATCCTTCCCAAGCCCATCTGAGACATCGAGCGCCGCCGTGGCATAGGCCCTTAGCACGGCGATCATGGCGAGGCGCGGGCTCGGGCGCAGGTAGCGGCCAATGAGGAAGCTTTTATCGCCTTCGGTCAGCACGGTGTCATACAATGCCGGATTGCGATGCAAGGCCAGGCCAAGTGCTGAATCACCGAGCGTCCCGGTGACAAAGATGTGATCGCCTGCGCGGGTCCCCGTTCGCGGCACAAACGACCCGCGCGGCAAGACCCCAATCGCCGTGACGCCAATCGACAGCGGACCCGTCGTATGATCGGTATCGCCGCCGATGAGATGACAGCCAAAAGCGGTCTGAGCCGACTTGAGGCCGCTTGCGAAATCCGCCATCCAGGCCCGCTCCGGCGGCTCAGGAAAGGCCAGCGCCAAAGTATATGCCAGCGGTTCGGCGCCTTTGGCCACCAGGTCAGAGACATTCACGGCCAGCGCCTTCCAGGCAATGTCGTCAGCGCGATCGCTAGCAATGAAATGCACGCCGGCGATGATCGGGTCGGTCGATATGACGAGATCAGTCCCGGGCTCAGGCGCGATCAGCGCCGCGTCATCTCTGAGCCCGAAGGCGCCGGGCGCACCCATCGCCAACGGCGCGAGATACGTCTGAATCAGCTCTGTTTCATTACTGATCCGATCACTCACAGCTGTCACCCGCCACGCTTTTTTTCGAACTCCGGTGCCCGGACCTTGTGCGCGATCTTGTCGAGCACGCCGTTAACGACACGGGGCTCATCATCGGAAAAGAAGATGTGCGCGACGTTGACGTACTCGTTGATAACAACGCGCACCGGCACATCAGCACGATCTAGGAGTTCGCAAACGCCAGCCCTGAGCACGGCACGCAGGATAGCATCGACGCGCACGAGCCGCCATCCACTTGCGAGCTGTTCGTCAACCAGCGGATCAATCTCGCGCTGAAGACGCAGGACACCACGCAGAATGTCGGCAAAGAAAATGCGGTCGGCGCCTTCAATAGTTTCCTCGCGGCCTTCTTCGGTGAACCGCACGCGCAAAAACTCGGCGATCACGTCGTTGAGATCTGTGCCGGCGAGATCCATTTGATACAGCGCTTGTACGGCCGCAACACGCGCCGCGGTCCGCGCTGAAATCGGATTTGGCTTTGGAGAGTTGTCAGCCGATGTCATGATGCGGCCGCCGCCGCGTGGCGTAAAAAATTTGCTTTCAACCAGATCAGGCGCAGACAGGCCCGCGCTGCATCACCGCCTTTGCCCAACGCGCCGCCCTCGCTGCGCGCAATTGCCTGCGCCTCTCTGTCAACGGTCAGGACCGCGTTGCCGAACGGAATATTGTGGCGAATGACGGTCTCCATCAGCCAGTGGTTGGTGTTGTTGCAAACAATGTCGTAATGCGAGGTTTCGCCGCGAATGATGCAACCAAGCGCGATCGCCCCGGCATACTGGGTGTTGCCTGGCCCACCGATCAAGCCGGACTTGACGGCGGCGGCCAGCGCTTGCGGCAATTCCAATGCGCCTGGCACGGCAAACCGATCGAAGGAGCATGCATTCTGTCGCAACACATCCGTCGCACCCTCAATCAGGCCAGCCGTAATGTTGGCATAGTACGGCGCTTCGAGAATGAGCACGCGTGCCTCGCGCGCCAACGACAGATCATTGATACTTCGGGTAGCCGCCAAATTGCTTCGCTCGACCATCACGCCACCTCGATGCGGCGCGTGCCGGTGATGCGCAACCCGAAGGCCTCGAGGCCGACATAGACGTGCGCCGGAGACGTTGTCAGCAGGACCATGTCCTTGACGCCGAGATCGGCGAGAATTTGCGACCCAATTCCGATTTCGACCTGACGGCGTTCTTTGGTTGCGTCTGCGTTGCCGTAGGGGCCCGATTGCCGCAGAACCCAATCCGATACCGACTTCGCCCGCAAGTCGCGGATCAGCACGATAACGCCGCGGCCTTCCTTGTCGATCGCCCGCATGGACTGCTCGACAGCCGTGCCGCCTTCGCCAAGGCCGCCGACGCCGATCAAATCATTGAGCACGTTGACGGCGTGGACGCGCACGAGCACGGGCCCGCCCGCATGAATATTGCCTTTGACGAGCGCCAGATGCTCGGCCGGCTCAACGGTTGTCTCGTAGACGTGGAGCTCGAAGCGGCCTGCGCACTTGGTTTCGACATCTGTCCTGGCGACGGCCTTGATGATGCGGTCGTTCATCAAGCGATAGGCAATCAAGTCTTCGATCGAACCAATTTTCAGCCCGTGCGTTTTTGCAAACGGCACCAGGTCGGGCATCCGCGCCATCGTGCCGTCGTCGTTCATAATCTCGCAAATGACCGCGGCGGGAAGAAGCCCAGCCAATCGTGCGAGATCGACGGAGGCCTCAGTATGACCGGCACGCACAAGCACGCCGCCTTCGCGTGCGACCAGCGGAAACACATGGCCCGGCGAGACGATGCCGGCGGCGCCCTTCGTCGGATCGATGGCCGTTGCAATTGTGCGCGCCCGGTCGAACGCCGAGATGCCGGTCGTGATACCTTCGCGCGCCTCGATCGATTGCGTGAATGCGGTTGCGCGCCCAACACCAGGACGGGCTTGAGATTGTAGACGAAGTTCAGCGGCGCGCGTCTGCGTCAGCGTCAGGCAAATCAGGCCACGCCCGTGTCGCGCCATAAAGTTGATGGCGTCGGGCGTCGCCATCTGCGCCGGAATAATGAGATCGCCCTCGTTCTCGCGGTCTTCCGCATCGACAAACACGACCATGCGGCCGTTCTGAATCTCCTCGACGATTTCCTCGATCGGGGACAGCGCCGAATTGGTCTTGATCACTTGCGTTTGCGAAGTGCCCTTCATCAGGGACGGAACTCCATGAGCCGCGCAACGTAGCGGGCGAAAACATCGACTTCGAGATTGACTGTATCGCCTTGGCTTTTCGCGCCCCAGGTCGTCGCCGTCAAGCTGTGCGGAATGAGATTGACGCCAAAGCGGTTTCCGGCCACCTCGTTGACCGTCAAGGACGTGCCATCGAGCGCCACGGAGCCCTTGGGCGCGATGTAGGGTGCCAAGTGATCCGGCACCTCGAAGGAAAAACGCCGGCTGTTGCCGTCGTCGTGGATGCCGGTAATTTTGGCCAAGCCATCGATGTGACCGTTGACCACGTGCCCGCCGAGCCGGTCGCTGACCGACAAGGCCGGCTCCAAGTTGATCCGGCGGCCTGGCTTCCAACTGCCGAGCGTGGTTTTTGAAAGCGTTTCGTTCGAAACATCGACCTTGAAAACGCTGCCATCAGCCTCGCCGTCCCAGTCTGGCTTAATCGATGTCACCGTCAGACATACGCCATCGCAGGCCATCGATGCACCGGGCGCGATCATCGCCGCTGAGAACTTCGTGCGGATCGTAATGATGCCGCGTTCGATTAAGGTGACGGCGCCGATGTCTGCAATAAGGCCGGTGAACATGACCTGTGGTCCTTGTTTAGGCTGTTGTGTCATAGGTTCAGGTTTGCGGCTGTGCGGCGAAGTCGCCACAGAGTATCAGGCCCAAGCTGCGTTTCCTCAATAACAGAGAGCGGCGCATCGCCAAGGTGCTGGGCAAGCGCGGCCATGGCCGTGTTAGCGCAATTCCCTGCCATATAAAGCGCGACCTCATCGACGAGAGACGCCTCCGCGAAGGACCGCCAGATCGTTGGGCCGCCCTCGACCAGCAGCCGCGTGATGCCGCGGGCGACAAGTGCTTCCATGACGGCCGGTAACCAGAGTTTGCCGCCCACCTCGCCAACCGCGATCACGTGCGCAGCTTTGGCTTCAAAAGCTTCGCGGCGTGTCTGATGAACGCCGTCACCGCAAACGAGCCACAGCGGCACGCACCCGGCAGTCTTGATAAGTGTGCTGTCGAGCGCGACGCTGAGATCGCGCGACAGCACCACGCGCACCGGTGAGCGGGCCGAGAGCCCCGGCAGACGGCACGTCAATTCTGGATCGTCGTCCCTGGCCGTGCCCGCACCCACCAGAATGGCGTCTGCTCTGGCGCGCAGCAGCTGTCCGTGAGCCCGCGCTATCTCTCCTGTGACCCAGTTCGGCTGGCCAGCTGCGCCACGCGGCACACCGCCATCGGCGCCCAGCGCCATTTTGAGCGTCACGAACGGTCGACGTTCCGTGACGCGCACAATATGTCCGCGCGTGATCCAGCGTGCGGCCTCGGCGCCAAATCCGCGCACGACCGTGATCCCTGCGGCTCTGAGCTTATCGAGCCCACGCCCCGCAACGCGCGGATCTGGGTCTTCGATGGCGACGACGACCCGCTTCAGTCCTGCGGCGATGATGGCGTCCGCACATGGCCCTGTTTGACCGTGATGCGAGCACGGCTCGAGCGTCACGTAAAGAGTTGCCCCGCGTGCACGCGCGCCGGCTTCGGCAATCGCGATTGTCTCGGCGTGTGGACGTCCGCCCGGCGCCGTCACGGCCCGCGCTATGACAACACTCGCTGCGTCATCCGCGATGACCGCGCCCACGGAAGGATTCGGCGCCGTTGTCCCAAGCCCGCGGCGCGCTATAGTCAACGCGACCGCCATCATGTGGCGATCGAAAGCACTGCGGTCCTCTGTCGTCATCTGACTTAGTTTTTCTTCTTGTTCGCCACGTCGCCAGCGTCGTCCACGAATGACTCCGGCGGCTCGCGGCCCGTATCGCCCTCACTCGCGAGTTCTCGCAAAACCGCCTGGAAATCGGCAGCATCTCTGAAATCGCGGTAAACGGAGGCAAAGCGCACATAGGCGACCGGGTCAAGCTCGCGAAGCGCGGCAATGACTAGTTCGCCGATCTCGGCTGAGGTGATTTCGCTTTCGCCCGAGCTTTCGAGCTGGCGCACCAGTCCCGTGACGAGACGATCGATGCGCTCATCTTCAATGGGGCGTTTCCTCAACGCCACCTCGATCGAGCGTGAAAGCTTGTCCCGGTTGAACGGCACTTTGCGGCCTGACTTCTTGACGACCGTCAGATCGCGCAACTGCACGCGCTCGAAGGTCGTGAACCGGCCGCCGCAATCGGAGCACACGCGGCGCCGCCGGATCGCCGAATTTTCATCCGACGGCCGGCTATCCTTCACCTGTGAGTTCTCGCTTCCGCAGAAGGGACAGCGCATGCGCGTCTTTGCTCCCGGCAAAAATGAAAAGGCGCCGGGAATCGGCCCCAGCGCCTTGAACACTAGCCTGAATTCCGGCCTTAAGCGTAAATCGGGAAGCGGTCGCACAGCGCGATGGCCTTGGCTTTGACGGATGCTTCCACCGCCGCGTTGCCCTCTTCGCCGTTCTTGGCAAGGCCTTCGAGCACTTCCGTGATCAAGCGGCCGACGTCCTGGAACTCGGCGACGCCGAAGCCGCGTGTCGTGCCGGCGGGCGAGCCGAGGCGAATACCCGACGTTACCATGGGCTTGGCCGGATCAAAGGGAATGCCGTTCTTGTTGCAGGTAATGTGGGCACGCCCGAGCGACTTCTCGGCGATGTTGCCGGTGAGATTTTTCGGGCGAAGATCGACGAGGATAAGGTGCGTGTCGGTGCCACCCGAGACGAGGGCGAAGCCGTTTTGGACGAGTACCTCGCCCATGGCGCGGCAGTTATCCATGACGTTCTTGATGTAGATTTTGAAGTCCGGCTTCAAGGCTTCGCCGAACGCCACAGCCTTGCCAGCAATGACGTGCATGAGCGGACCGCCCTGGATACCGGGGAAAATCGCCGAGTTGAACTTCTTCGCCAGATCCTCGTCGTTCGTCAGGATCATGCCACCGCGGGGCCCGCGCAACGTTTTGTGCGTCGTCGTCGTGACAACGTGGGCGTGCGGGATCGGACTTGGATACATGCCAGCTGCGACGAGACCGGCGAAGTGCGCCATGTCGACGAGGAAGTGGGCGCCGACTTCATCAGCAATGGTGCGGAACGCCGCGAAATCGATTTTGCGCGGATACGCCGATCCACCGGCGATGATAATGCGCGGCTTGTGTTCATGCGCCAACGTGCGCACTTCATCCATGTCGATCAGGTGCGTGTCAGGCTTGACCATATAATGGACGGCCTTGAACCACTTACCCGACTGGTTGACGGGTGCGCCGTGCGTCAAGTGACCACCGGCTGCAAGTGAAAGACCAAGGATCGTGTCACCCGGCTTGGCAAGCGCCTGAAACACACCCTGGTTGGCCTGCGAACCCGAGTTCGGCTGGACGTTGGCGAAGCCGCAGCTGAACAATTTCTTAGCCCGCTCGATCGCCAGCTCTTCGGCGATGTCGACGTACTGGCAGCCGCCGTAGTAGCGCTTGCCGGGATAACCTTCGGCGTACTTGTTGGTCAGCACCGACCCGGCTGCATCTAGAACAGCCTGCGAAACGATGTTTTCCGAGGCGATCAGCTCGATTTCATGCTGCTGACGGCCAAACTCTTTTTGGATGGCGCCGAACACCTCCGGATCTGTTTCCGAGAGGTGCGACTTGAAGAATCTCGAGGTCTGGGCGTTCGCAACGGCCGGTGCGGTCGACATGGATCGTTCCCTCTGGGTTTTGAATAGATTATCTTCGCCTAGCGATGGCTCCGGCATCAGATCGCCGACCCTCGCAAACCTTGTACAATACTAGAAGGACCGGCTGCCACGCTCAACACCCATTGGGGTAGCAATGCTGCCCGATAGAGTAGCTGGCCGCGAAAAAATCGCGCGGGAAACCAGGCTAAAGCATACGCCAGAGCAGGGCCGGCCGATCACTCGGCCGCCTGATTGAGGCTTTCAATCAAGGCCAGCGGGCACTGCGACCACAGCTCCGTCAGCGCGCCGACGAGGTGATCCATGTCCGCGTCCGTGTGCTGCGGCGAAGGTGTCAAACGCAGCCGCTCGGTGCCGCGCGGCACGGTCGGATAATTGATCGGCTGCACGTAAATGCCGTGCCGGTTGAGCAGCACGTCCGTCAGGGCCTTGCAGCGCACGGGATCGGAGACGAGGACCGGCACAATATGGCTCGGTCCTGAGATCACCGGCAGGTCGGCAGCGGCGAGGCGGCGTTTCAGCGTCCGTGCCCGCTCCTGGTGGCGTTCGCGTTCGGTCGTGCTCGACTTCAAATGCCGGATCGATGCCAAGGCGCCCGCCGCAATGACAGGCGCAAGAGAGGTCGTGAAAATGAACCCTGGCGCATACGAGCGCACGGCATCGCACAGCGTCTTGGAGGCCGCGATATAGCCACCCATGACGCCAAAGCCTTTGGCCAGCGTGCCGTTGATGATATCGACGCGGTGCATAACGCCGTCGCGTTCGGCGATGCCGCCGCCGCGCGGGCCATACAGGCCGACGGCGTGCACCTCATCAAGGTAGGTCAGCGCGCTGTACTTTTTCGCGAGATCGCAAATGGCGGCGATTGGCGCCACATGCCCGTCCATCGAATAGACACTCTCGAAGGCGATGATCTTCGGCGTCTGGCTCGGCACAGACTTAAGCTTGGCTTCAAGATCTGCAAGGTCGTTATGTAGAAAAATCTTCTTCGGCCCGCGTCCATTGCGAATGCCGGCGATCATCGAGGCGTGGTTTTTCTCATCCGAAAACACGACGCATCCCGGCAGTAGCAGCACCAATGTCGAGAGCGCCGCTTCGTTGGCGACATAAGCCGATGTAAAGAGAAGTGCGGTTTCCTTGCCGTGTAAGTCCGCCAACTCGGCTTCGAGTTCGACGTGGTAGTGCGTGGTGCCAGAAATATTGCGCGTACCACCCGACCCGGCGCCAACGCCGTCGATAGCCTCGTGCATCGCCGCAATGACACTCGGGTGCTGGCCCATGCCGAGGTAGTCGTTGGAACACCACACGGTTATCGGCCGCGTCGCAACACCGGCCTGGACGATGGCTTTCGGAAATTCGCCGCGGCGGCGCTTTAAGTCCGCGAACACGCGATAGCGGCCCTCGCGCTTAACGGTCTCAAGTGCATCGTTGAGTTTTTTGTCGTAAGTCATGAAGCGCGTTTCACTCCCAGGCGACCTTTACAGCTACTTTTACGCGGCATTGGCATCTTGCAAAAGTGCCGTTTCGTCGCGCGCAAGGTTAAACGGCTGCGACCCCGCGTTGGTGCCATCCAATCCTGGTATTTTCGAGACTATTTAAAAACCTGGCTGCGTTTAAGCGCGCGCCTGGAGCTGCCGGAGCCGGTGCTGCAGTGCATCAACGGCGTTAATACGCCGCGGCCACGGCGCCGATGCCGTCGCGCTGATAGAGGTCGCGGCGGAACTGCACAACACCGTCCTCGGTGGCCCACGCGGTGACGTAGACAAAATGCAGCTGAACCGGCTTTTTCAGGCGCAAGTCGAGGCGCTCGCCATTTTCCTTCATCTTCTCGATGCGATCGGGGCTCCACCCGCCCTGGTCTCCGAGCAGCCATGCGGCCAGATGCTGGATGTTGTGGACGCGGATGCATCCCGAACTCGCCGAGCGGAAATTGCGGCCGAAAATCCTCTCCGACGGGGTGTCATGCATGTAAACCGAGTGAGCACTGTCGAAATTGATTTTCAGGAACCCGAGCGGATTCTCTTTGCCCGGCTGCTGGCTGTAGGAGTAAGTGCCTGGATTGACGCTCCCCCAATTGATCTTTTCCGGATTCACCTTCTTGCCAGCCCCGTCATAGGCATCAATGCCGAATTTCAGCAGGACGTTCTGACTCTTCTTCTGCATCTCGCGGCCGCGAGGAATGAGATCTTCCGAGACGACAGTCGGCGGCAGCCGCCACACGGGATTGAAGTTGAGGTCGGTAATAGACGATCGCAGCAGCGGCGTCGGCCGGTCGATCTTGCCGACGACGCCGGCATAACGGGCGACGATCTGGCCGTTCGCAACCGCTTCGATCTGGGCCGACGGAATGTTGACAAGGACGTATTTCTTGCCCGTGGCGCCGGCGAGATCCTGCAGCCGGCCGAGATTGACCTTCAACTGTTTCAGCCGCGCATCAGCTGGCACGTTGAGCGCCGCGACGGTGCGCTTGTCGACAATGCCGGTCGGCGTCAAGCCGTTCGAGGCCTGGAACCGCTTGACGGCCTTCTCGAGCGTCAGATCGAAGCTCGGCGATGCTGCATCGTCGCCCTTAAGCTCCCCTGACATCCCCAACCGGGCCCTAAGCAGACGCACGGCTGGGTCATTGGAGCCAGCTTGCAGCAGCGTTTGCTCGCTCGCTTTGCCCTGCGGTTCCGGCAGGGGCGCCCAGCCGCCCGCAGCGGCCATCTCAGTGTAGCGTTTGATCGCGGCTTTGGTCGGCTCGACATTCATCTTCGAGAGCGTGGCGAAGCCTTTCGGCGGGTTCGATTCCCATTCGCGGATGAATTCGCGATCGTAAGTGTCCGAGGTTCCGCCGCCCGTGCCCTTCCCCACCGGCCCAAACTGGATGCCGGTCATGTCTTGAGCCTTGGCATTCTCAACGGTCGCGCCAAAGCCGCCGCACACAGCGAGCGCAAGCATCACGAGGGCCACGCGATCGCAGCCGGGACGGCGCGTCGAAGCGCGGATTGACAGCTCAATTCGCACAGTCACTCCCGAATTCCAAATTTCAAGCTTTGGGCAACGCGCTGAACCAGAGACCCTCGGCACAGGCGTCCCTGAAACGTCTTAACGAAAAGTTAGCGTCTGCGGGAAAATCCGCCCTCGTGCACTGGCAACTCTTGAAACATATTTACCTACCATAACCTAAGGTCTCCCGGGTCATCCGGCGAGGCCCTGGCCTGTGTTGCGGCGCGAAATATCCCAACCGCGGTCTCACGGCCACAGGTGTCACGCCCCAAGCCCTACACCACAGGCCTGAGGCCAAAGACCTGACGGCAAAGATCTGTGACGCCAAAGACCGGGGCCTGCAGCTCAAAGCCGCCTCAATAGCAAAAGGCCGCCCCGCTTGTGCGAGACGGCCTTTTTTGCACGTCATCCCCATTCCCCAACGCCCCGTTCCCCAACGTGACGTGTCGTTTCTTCTTAGGACTTACAGCCGGTAACGGATCTGGTCCGACCAGAAGCGCTCGAGCCGGACGAGGGCCTTATTGAGGCCTTTTACGTCGTCGCCCGAGATCTCTCCGACAGCCTGAACCGAGCCGAGCTGGCGGTGATAGAGCTTGTTGACGATATCGCAGGCTTCCATGCCCTTGTCCGTCAGACTGACGCGCACCGAGCGGCGGTCCGTATCCGAGCGCTTGTAGTGGATGTAGCCCATATCTACGAGCTTCTTGAGGTTATACGAGACGTTGGACCCCAAGTAGTAACCGCGGGTTTTCAATTCGCCCGCTGTCAACTCGCTTTCGCCGATGTTGTACAGCAGCAGCGCCTGGACGCTGTTGAGTTCTGCCGCGCCGACGCGGTCGAACTCGTCCTTGATGACATCAAGGAGAAGGCGGTGCAGACGCTCAATGAGCCGCAATGCTTGAAGATATTCGGAGCGGAACGTCTCATCCTGCACCGGCGCGCGATGACGCGACACGTCGAACGCTAAACTCATGACCCTGCCTCTTACCTGTTTGACGCTTCCCGTTTATTCCGGGTTGCCCAAAAGATAACGCAGAGGACTAAATGGCGGCTAAATAGATATAGTAAAAGAATAGTGACGGGGGTGTTTCGGAACGGTTTTTTAAGGTCATTCCAGGCGAAACTGTTGTCTTGGAAAACAATTCTAAAATCTATCGCTTCGAATTTGATGAATGGCCCCCGGGGCACTAAACCCGCGACGCCTGCATCTCGCTCCGGGTCGGAAGCTTTAAGTCTTCGTCTCCGAGTGGCACGAAATAGGCATCGACCATTGCTTGGCTGATATCCTCGATCCGCGCCGGGAGCCACTCCGGCTTACCGTCCTTGTCAATAAGTGCCGCGCGAACACCTTCATAGAAGTCGGATGCTTCAAGGCAGCGTACCGCCAGGCGGTAATCCTGGATCAGGGTTTCGCGCAGATCGAGCCCACGGCTGATGCGAATATGCCGGTCCGTGATGGCCAGCGACAGCGGCGACCGGGTCTTGAGATCAGCGAGCGTGGCTTTGGCCCAGGCTTGGCTCGTGCCTTTTGCGCCTTCGAGCTTGACGAGGATGTCCGTGAGACTTTGGCCCGAGAAGGTGTCTTCGATCATCGCCGCTTCGTCTTGCAGCGGGCCGCGGCCTTGGGCTTGGTGCCGGCTATCGAGCAGGGGATCGATTGGTTCGGCGGTGGCAAGCGCCTTTAATATCTCAGGAAACTCAGAGGCCTGAATGCAGTGCGTTGCAAGCCCGAGCCAATGGGCGTCCGCCCGCCCGATCGCCCGCCCCGTCAATCCGAGATATAGGCCGATTGGCCACGGCAGCCGCGACAAGGGATGCGCCAAGCCAACATCGGGAAACAGTCCAATGGCCGTTTCAGGCATGGCGAATTTATAATTTTCTCCCGCCACCCGGTGGGTATTATAGAGCGTCAATCCCGCCCCCGACCCCATGCATATGCCGTCAATCAACGATACCGTCGGCTTTGAAAAACAATCCAGCAGCCAATTGAGACTGTATTCGCCTTGGAAACAAGTTTTCGCGGTGGCCAAATCCGCCCGCGCTAGTGCCGTCAAAGCGCGCACATCGCCACCGGCACAAAAGGCTCTCGAGTTCGCCGACCGCAGCACCACGACGTAAATATCCGGGTTGCGGGCGATGCGCGGAATTTCGTCGCTGAGCACACGGCACATCTCGTCATCAAAGGCATTGAGCGCCTTCGGCCGGTTGAGCACGAAAGTGACCATCGCGCAGTCTCTTTGGACGTCGATATTTGCGGCCACGGCTAAGTCACCGGCGCGGGCTGCTGCGTGGCCGGACGCTAGGTCCGCGGCGGTCAAAGGCTCACTCATAGTGTCCCAGGTTGAGATGTTACAGATGCGCGTTTCAATCGCACAACTCCTATGGCGGGAAATGAATTGTGTCGCCACATTTTGCAGCTATACACCCCACAGTTGACAGACGACACTTTCGCGGCTGATTCGGGAACCTTTCCTGTCCAGCGGCGTCAAGGGTGAATGGGGATTCATCCACAGGCTGCAACATTGGGGGGAGCTTTGGCGCTGCGTTTTCCAAAACTCGACCATGTTGCCCTTGCAGTCGCGTTGTTCGCTTGCGGCGCTGCCTCTGCCAGCGCCGAGGATATCGCAAAAAGTGTGGCCAAAGGCGCGACCGCTATCGCCAAGGGTGCCGCCAATATCGCTCAGCAGGCCGTCGAGGCGGTGACGCCGCCGCCTGCGAAGCCTAGCCGTAAGAAAAAGTCAGCCAAAAAATTAGTCCCACCTGAGCCCAAGGTCGCGGCGCCAGCGGCGGCGGATAAGTCTGCGCCGCCGGCTGCGGCACTAGCCACCCCCACGCCGGGGGCATCCAAGCAGGGGGCACCCAACAAGGCCGCTGAAACACTGCCTGCGCACGATAGCCCCCCTAGTAACCCAAAAGCCTCGTTTCCGGTCACGGTTCCGGAAGCCAAGGTTCCGGAAGCCACGATTCCGGAAGCCAAGGCCGAAGCCGAAGCCAAGCCGCCTGAGACTTGGAGCCCGGCCGAGATCACGGATGCCAAAGCCCGTTGCGCCGCGATCCTGAAAAAGATCAGCGCCATCGCCATCCCCGAAGCTCCGATCAAGGAAGGCGCCTGCGGTGCGCCGGCACCGATCCAGCTGATCAGCATTGGCAAGACGCCTGAGATCAGCATTTCCCCGCCTGCCATCATCACCTGCGAGCTGGCCGAGGCGCTGGCCGCCTGGATCGAGACCGATCTGCAGCCACTTGCCAAGAAGCACCTCGGCGCCGAGATCATCAAAATCGAAAGCATGAGTTCTTATTCCTGCCGCAACGCCTATGGCCGAACCAAAAACAAACTCAGCGAACACGGGGTCGCCAACGCGCTCGATATTCGCGGTTTTACGACAGCGGCTGGCAAGACAGCCCTGGTGCTCGAAGATTGGGGCACGCCTCAGCGCGAAATTCTCGCCCGCATCGCCGCGCAAAAGGCCGCCGCAGAACGCGCCGCCGCCGAACTTGCCGCTGCCGTGAAAGCCGCTCAGTCCAATCAAATCGCCAACAAGGCTCTCAACACTAAGGCTGGTGCCAACCCCGCCACGCCGCCGGTCACAACAGGCTCGACGGTTGGCGCGCCAGCTGCCGGCATTGCCCGCAGCACCATCATCGACGGTATCCCCAAACTGACTGTGACAATCCCCGGTGCGTCCCAGAGCGCGAAACCTGGGCGCGGCACGGATCCAGCTTACTCAGCAACAGAACCCGACAAACTCGGAGGCCCAAAAACGATCGTGAAACGAGTGCCCGGAAAAACCGCCGCTCTGCCGGATGCAGCCACAGACTCCACCACTCCCACCGCGATCGGACACACACCCAAGGCCCAGTTCCTCCACGCCGCCCACACCGCCGCCTGCCGGATTTTCGGCACCACCCTCGGCCCGGAAGCCAACGGCGCCCACCGCAACCATTTCCATGTCGATATGGCGGCGCGCAAGACCATCAAAATCTGCGATTAACCAGTCCGGAAACCACGCTGCGAACCGCGCCTTGCCAAGGTGGCGCGCCGTCCGTCATGATGGTGGCTCAGTTTGCTTCTTGGACCTGTGAATGCCACCCCATAAATCCCGGCCCGCGCGTCCAACATCGGCAGCGGCGGCCGCCGCGCTCAACCCAGGCGCCTTCCCCGCCATCCGTATGCGCCGCAACCGCAAGGCGCCGTGGGCCCGCCGCTTGGTCTCGGAAACCTCGCTCTCAGCCAGCGACCTGATCTGGCCGCTGTTCGTGATCGAGGGCAAAGCCAAGCGCACGGCCATCACGTCGATGCCAGGCGTCGAGCGGCTTTCGGCCGATCTCATCGTCGAGGCCGCGCGCGAAGCGTTTGTCCTCGGCATTCCGGCCGTTGCGCTGTTCCCCTACACCGATCCCAAGCTGCGCACCGACGACGCCCGCGAAGCCTTCAATCCGGACAATCTCGTCTGCCGGGCGACGCGCGCGATCAAGAAAGCCAAGCTCGACATCGGCGTCATTCTCGACGTCGCGCTCGATCCCTACACCAGCCACGGCCACGATGGCCTCTTGATCGGCGACGAGATCGCCAACGACGAAACACTCGCCGCGCTCATCAAGCAGTCGCTGGTTCAGGCCGAGGCTGGCGCCGACATCCTGGCGCCGTCGGACATGATGGACGGCCGCATCGGCGCCATCCGGTCAGCGCTCGAAGCCGCCGGGCACACCAACACCCAGCTCGTCTCGTATGCCGCGAAATATGCGAGTGCCTTCTACGGCCCGTTCCGCGACGCCGTAGGCTCAAGTGGATTCTTGAAGGGCGACAAGCGCACCTACCAGATGGACCCTGCCAACTCGGATGAAGCGCTGCGCGAAGTGGCGCTCGACATCGCCGAAGGCGCCGACATGGTTATGGTCAAGCCCGGCATGCCCTATCTCGACATCGTACGCCGCGTCTCGGAAACGTTCCAAATCCCAACGCTGGCCTACCAGGTCTCCGGCGAGTACGCGATGATCGTCGCGGCGGCCGAAAAGGGCAGCATCGATTACGACAAAGCCATGCTCGAAAGCCTACTCGCCTTCAAACGCGCCGGCGCCTGCGGGGTGTTGACGTATTTCGCGCCCAAAGCCGCTAAAATTCTGAACGCCGGACGCTAACCCCTCCAACACGCACGCCCGATCTTCCGCCGTCACCAATCTGCGTTATAGTCTAGCCATTGTTTATGCGTTTGTTGGCTTGGGGGCGACCATGTTGCGTGCGCTGGCCTTCGCGATTTTCGTCGTGGTATCAGCGCTTGCTGGTCATGTTCGCGCCGACGACGGGCCTGTCGAATTTCCCGCACCCACCCCCTGTTTCGCGCCGCTCGACGACACCGGCATCGGCATCGAACCTGCGGAAAAAGCCAAGTGGTCTGCTTGTGAAAAGTGGGTGTGGTCGTGCATCCGCTTGGGGCAAGAAGCCAATCTCTTCCTCAAGCAGTGCCTGAAGCCCCGCCAAGGCGAAGCGACGGCACCACGCAAGCTGTTTCGCCTCGCAGCTTTCGTCGATCCCGATCAATACAAAGCTAGCAACGCCCTCTCCGACAAATTCTTGATCACGATCCTGACACAACCCGCCTACGTCAAATCGATCGCACCGGTTGGCGTGCGCATATTCGGCGCCTACTTCGGCGAACCCGTCAATCTCGAGAACGTGACGACCGCCATCAATCTCGTGCTCGACGCCACGATGGCGCGCCAGGGGCTGCGCCTGACAAACTTCAAATCCGAGAAAAATCTGTCTCTCGATGGCTCAAACATCCGCGGCGCCATCTTTCTGATGCGCGCCCGCATTGATGGCTCCGTGTTCATGGAAAAGAGTGTACTCGACAGCGTTGATTTGAACGACGCGCACATCGGCTCCAGCTTCGAGGCGACGGGATCACTGTTCAATGGCGAACTGCGGCTCAATCGCGCCTCCATTGCGGGCAAAGTCATTGTCACAAAGTCGCGGCTGACGACGCTCGTGGCCTGGAACAGTCACATCGGTTCGTCGCTAGAAATGCGGCTCGCCGACGTTCGCGTCGGCATCGATCTCACCGGCTCGACCGTCGACGGCGATGTCCGCATGCAAGATGTGACGTTCGGGCGTCAAACCAGCACCACGCCGCGCCACTGCGATTGGAACCCGGCTGTCGAAACCGATCATATCCTGAGCTCACTCAAAGAGCTTTTGCCGCCGCAGATGTTTGACGCCGCGTGGAAGGAAACGGTTTCGGAGCGCAGTCTCAAAAACGGCGTTCCCGAACCCAACGTGTGCGCAGTCATGGAGGCCTCGGCGCAACCTGCGGTCCGGCACAATGCGCTGCTGCACGATATGAGGATCAAGGGCCTGCTCTGCGTCATGGACGTCACGGGTGAGATCGAAGGCCCGGCTCCCCCAGGCTCCCCGCCGCCGAAGATCAACACCATTTCGTTCGACGGCACAGAGGCGGGTAAAACCATTTTGGGCTGGAAGCCGTCTGTAAGTGACACCGAGTGGCGGGCTGTGAACTTCAAGACAGAGTATCTTCTCATCAACCTGAACAGCCAGCCGAATGTCCACTACGTCGACAACCTCGACGTTCGCGTCATCACGCTGCTGAAGTCAAATCAGTCGGTCGAGCCGGCCGTCAGCCTCAAGCTCAGCGACGAACACCTCGTCAAGAAACACTGCGACGTGACCCCAAACGCGAACAACACGGATGCGACCGGAGACCGTGAAGCTCAAAATCGCATCATCAAGTTCTTCAGCAATGACAAATCCGGCAGCGCCCAGCCGTTCGCCGCCGTCGTCACCAGTCTCGAATCGTCGGGTATCAACACGGTTCATCTCAAAAAAGCGCTGAGCAAGCTTAAATACCGTAATCTGTGCGCGTCCTCGCAGCTCATGAAAAACTGGCAAGACCTGCCTTGGTCAAGCGTGAAAGACCGAATGTCTACAGTGACCACTGATGAGGCCAGCAAGTTCTTCCTTGATGGCCTGTGCACGGCGGGTCTGTTCACCTACGCCAACCTCGTGTCTTATGGCCACGAGCCGCACCGGCTCGCCTACGCCTCACTGATCCTGATCGGTTTGTTCTGGCTATTGTTGAAGTTTGACAGGACCTCGCTCGAAGCGGCAGTCCCCAGCGATCCGTTGGCTCTGGTGCCTAGCCCACACCACACCAAGTTCGACCTCATCTACGCGATCGATAATTTCATCCCTATAAAAACGTACCGGATCGAACGCGAGCGCGCTGAGAGACCTCCGTGCCGGCGCTGGCTTCGCGCGTATCGGGCGTTCCATCGCGCCATGGGAATGTTGTTTGTGGTCGCCATTCTGCTCTTCGTTTACAGAATAGCAAAGTAGCACGAACCGCAGGTGCAATGGGCATTGCCCTACCTTCTCACCCGCCGTCGCGGCTCTAGCGGGGCTTCAGTGGGGTCCACCTGCGGATCGGCGGATGCCGCATCATCGACAGCAGTGGC
This sequence comes from Hyphomicrobium sp., assembly GCA_031378895.1. Taxonomy (GTDB): domain Bacteria; phylum Pseudomonadota; class Alphaproteobacteria; order Rhizobiales; family Hyphomicrobiaceae; genus Hyphomicrobium_B. The sequence goes on along the minus strand of JANNEP010000033.1, from coordinate 6,600 downwards.
GGCTGCAGCGGCTGGCTTGATTTTCGCCTCTGGCGCTTTCTGCGCTGTCGCCTTGAGAGGCTTCTGGCACTCCGTCAGCCAAACATCGACGGTCGGATGCTCGACGCCGTAGAGCCCGGGACTTTCGGCAAACATCCAGCCGGTGAAAATCCGCTTTTCCTTGCCGTCGAGTTGCACTTCGTCGACTTCGACAAATGTCGTGGTCTTTGGCTGCTCGGTCGTGGGCCGTGAATAGCAGGCCCGCGGCGTCACTTTGAGTGGTCCGAAAATCTTGGTCTCGCCAAGCCCAACTTCGAATTTAGAAATTTGCGCCGTCACCTTGTCGAGAGCTGAAAAAATCGCAACCCGGTTCTCAACGCGCTCGGCGGCCGCGGGCACCGCAAGACAGCTGCCAAGCACAGCGGCAAGGCCGATGCGCCGCGTCATGCGCGTCCGCAGGGCATGATTACCTCTCTGCTTAATCGTGTGGTCGAGCACGTGTTCCCCGTTCCGGCTTAGCAGCGCGCATTAGGATAACGCTATCTATTATTTCACACCTATGGCCACACCAATGGTGTCACGAACAAGGCCCCGCGGACTGCCACGCCTGGCCTGGAGCATTTTCCGGCGAAGTGGGCACCGGTTCGTCGAAGAAAAATGCGACCAAGCAAGAGACGAGAGAGCAGATCCCGTTCCATCGGATCGCAAAGCGCTCTAGTGTGGACGCCACGGCTTGTAGTCGCTCGCGGCTTTGGCGCGCGCACCCGAGCCGAGGATCGATCCCGCCGGCCGGTATGCTGCCGCCGTTCCGGTCAAATTCATCTGATGCGGTTTCTGCCAAGCCTTGGCCTGATACGCCTCGTCCGTCGGCAGCTCATCGACAGTATGATGCAGCCAGCCATGCCACTCGGGCGGTACCTGCGAGGCTTCTGACATCGACTGATAAATCACCCAGCGCGCCGGTACGCCGAGCGGGCCGACGCCGTGCTTCTGCAGATAATAGCGGTTGCCGAACTCGTCCTCGCCAACGAGCCTGCCCTTGCGCCACGTAAACAGGCGCGTGCCCCAGGTGTTGCCACCCCACCAGCTGAAAATCTCACTGAGCATGCTCATGATGTGGTGGCCCTTTGCGGTCGCTAACGCCCTGTGGGATTAACTGCGCCGTGGCCCCGATGTCCAGACGACGTCAGTGAGATGCACAGGCGCAACACCTGTGGCGCGGAATCGCGCTAGCTCTGGATGGAAGCGGCTGAGTAGCCCCGCAAACGGCGGTTGTTCACAGCCCCTCGCGCGCACCCGGCGCGGCCAAACCCAAGAATTCCGGCTTCTGAACGGCGCTCAGTCACAGGTTGCCAACACCACCATATGTTGTGTCAGTTGCCGCTGCCACCACAATATATGCCGTTCCGCCGTGACGGCGGGCTCGAATCGTCCTAGCTTTCAATGATGGTGGTGCGGGTGTGGTGCGGCGTTTGCGCTGCACCGGGACTGAGGCTCATCACCGGTGTTTTGGGGTGTTCTGGCACGCGTCATGTGAAGTCTGTCCGGCCTTATGCGCTGTGGCGTTTCTGTCGTGTCATTGGGGCTATCAGCCCAGGTCAGCGAGCAGTGGTCAGCGAGCAGTTTTCGAAAGGTCGCGCGTCGAGGAACGCGGCATGTCCGATGCTCCGGCCCCGCAGTTCGGGGTGGGTGATGTAGAAGTGCGTAGCGTTCCGCGTTGATCCAACAAAGCGTCACGCTGTCCGGAGTACAGGCCGGGCGGCGGCGCAAAACTAAAACAACCATTCGGGTCTACGAAACGTTTTGAGTACCTAGACCTCCGCAAATCCGGGGGCACGACACACTATGCAGATCACGCGGCGCTTTACGACGGCTGGCCAATCGCCTTATGCGGCAATCCCGTTCCGGAGGGCAACTTCCGAAATCAAGAACCCCGATGGCTCCGTTGTCTTCCGCCTCGACGCCTTCGACGTGCCCGAACACTTCAGCCAGGTCGCAGCCGATATCCTCGCGCAGAAATATTTCCGCAAAGCTGGCGTTGCCCGGCGCCTGAAAAAATTCGAAGAGACACAGGTGCCCTCGTGGCTGTGGCGCTCAATCCCCGACGACGCAGCCCTCGCTGCTCTGACTGAAAAAGAACGGTTCGGCGGCGAGTCCGACGCCCGCCAGGTCTTCGATCGACTAGCTGGCACCTGGACCTACTGGGGCTGGAAGGGCGGCTACTTCACAAGCGAAGACGATGCCCGCGCCTTCTTCGACGAGCACCGCTACATGCTGGCCATGCAAATGGCGGCGCCGAACTCGCCGCAGTGGTTCAATACGGGCCTGCACTGGGCCTACGGCATAGATGGCCCCGGCCAGGGCCATATGTATGTCGATCACGCGACTGGCGAGCTGACGCACTCATCCTCGGCCTACGAGCACCCGCAGCCGCACGCCTGCTTTATTCAATCGGTTGCCGATGATCTCGTCGGCGAAGGCGGCATTATGGACCTCTGGGTCCGCGAAGCCCGCCTGTTCAAATACGGCTCGGGCACCGGCTCGAATTTCTCGTCGCTGCGCGGCGCCAATGAAAAGCTCTCGGGCGGCGGACGCTCATCGGGCCTGATGAGCTTCCTTAAAATCGGTGATCGCGCGGCGGGCGCTATCAAGTCTGGGGGAACAACACGGCGCGCCGCCAAGATGGTCGTCGTCGATGTCGATCACCCCGATATCGAGGAATACATCACCTGGAAGGTGCGCGAGGAGCAGAAGGTCGCCGCCCTCGTGACCGGTTCCAAGATCTGTCAGAAGCGGCTCAAAGCTGTGATGAAGGCCTGCGTCAACTGCGAAGCCGACGGTGACGAGTGCTTTGACGCCAGCAAAAATCCGAAGCTCAAGCTCGCCATCCGCGAAGCCAAGCGCGACGGCGTGCCGAGTAACTACGTCCTGCGCGTCATTCAGTTCGCCAAGCAGGGCTACAAGGACATCTCATTCGACACTTACGATACCGATTGGGACAGCGAAGCCTATCTGACGGTCGCCGGTCAGAACTCCAACAACTCGGTGCGCGTGACGGATAATTTCCTCAACGCCGTCGCCGGTGATAAAGACTGGAACTTGACGTCGCGCCTCGGCGGCAAGGTGATGAAGACGCTCAAAGCCCGCGATCTGTGGGAACAAATCGGTTTCGCCGCCTGGGCCTCCGCCGATCCCGGCATCCAGTTCCACACCACCATCAACGACTGGCACACCTGCCCGCAGTCGGGCGAGATCCGCGCCTCGAACCCGTGCTCGGAATACATGTTCCTCGACGACACGGCGTGCAATCTCGCGTCATTGAACCTCTTGCGTTTCCGCCGCGCCGATGCGTCGTTCGACACAGAGTCGTACGAGCACGCCTGCCGCTTGTGGACCATCGTGCTCGAAATCTCGGTGCTGATGGCGCAGTTCCCGTCGCGCCAGATCGCCGAACTGAGCTACCGCTACCGCACGCTCGGCCTCGGCTTCGCCAACATCGGCGGGCTGCTCATGTCAGCGGGCACGCCGTATGACTCGATGGAAGGCCGCGCCATTTGCGGCGCCATCTCGGCCATCATGACTGGCGTCGCCTACGCCACGAGCGCCGAAATGTCGGCTGAGCTCGGACCGTTCCCCGGCTACGCGCCGAACGCTGCCGACATGCTGCGCGTGATGCGCAATCACCGCCGCGCGGCTTACGGAGACGCCACTGGCTATGAAGCGCTCGCCGTCGCGCCGGTCCCGCTCGACCACGCAAGTTGCCACGATAAGCGCATCATCGACGCTGCAAAACGCGCCTGGGACCGGGCCCTGACGCTCGGGCAAGCCCACGGCTACCGCAACGCGCAAGCAACCGTCGTGGCGCCGACCGGCACCATCGGCCTCGTCATGGACTGCGACACCACCGGCATCGAACCCGACTTCGCCCTCGTCAAATTCAAGAAGCTGGCGGGCGGCGGCTACTTCAAGATCATCAACCAGTCGGTGCCCGAAGCGCTGCGCACGCTTGGCTATCCGCAGCACAAAATCGCGGAGATCGAAGCTTACGCCGTCGGCCACGCCTCGCTGCGCCAGTCGCCGGCGATCAATCACACGAGCCTCAAAGCCAAGGGCTTCACCGACGAAGCTTTGGCTAAGATCGAAAGCGGTTTAGGCGCCGCCTTCGACATCAAGTTCGTGTTCAACCGCTGGACATTGGGCGACGCCTTCCTGACCGGCGCGCTCAATGTGCCACCGGAAAAGCTGAGCGAGGCAGGCTTCGATCTCTTCGCGCACCTGGGCTTCTCCAAAAAGGACGTCGAAGCCGCGAACGAGCACGTCTGCGGAGCCATGACACTCGAAGGCGCGCCGCACATCAAAGCTGAACACTTGGCCGTGTTCGACTGCGCCAACCCGTGCGGCCGCAAAGGTAAGCGCTATCTCTCCGTCGAGAGCCACATTCGCATGATGGCGGCGTCGCAACCGTTCATTTCGGGCGCCATTTCGAAGACGATCAACATGCCGAACGACGCCACCGTCGAGGACTGCAAGCAGTCCTACATGCTGTCGTGGAAACTCGCCCTCAAAGCCAACGCGCTTTACCGCGATGGTTCAAAACTGTCACAGCCGCTGAATTCGCAGGTTCTCGGCGACGATGAGGATGACGCCACTGAGTCGGCGGCGGACGCGCTGATGGCCAACACGGCGATGGCAGCCCGCACCAGCGTCGTCACCGAACGCATCGTCGAGCGCATCATCGAGCGCGTCGAATACATCAAGCAGCAGGAGCGCGAAAAGCTCCCCGGCCGCCGCAAGGGCTACACTCAGAAAGCAACCGTCGGCGGCCACAAGGTGTATCTCAGAACCGGCGAATACGATGACGGCCGCATCGGCGAGATCTTCGTCGACATGCACAAAGAGGGCGCGGCGTTCCGGTCGTTGATGAACAATTTCGCCATCGCCATTTCGCTCGGGCTGCAGTACGGCGTGCCGCTCGAAGAATACGTCGAAGCTTTCACGTTCACGCGCTTCGAACCGGCGGGCCTCGTGCAGGGCAACGAAGCCATCAAGAACGCGACCTCGATCCTCGACTACATCTTCCGCGAACTGGCCGTCTCCTACCTTGGCCGTAACGACCTCGCCCACGTCGATCCGCGCGAAATCGTCGGCGAGACCGGGCTCGGCTCGGGTGATGATGCGACCAACGAGCAGCTCGATCTCAATCTGCCCGAAAGCGTGACGAAAATGGTGTCGAAGGGCTTGCTGCGCGGCAATCCGATCGTCCGGCTCGCGAGCCGCGGCGGCGCCCACGTGCCGGGCTCAAACCCGCAGACCGCAAGCGTCGAAGATATGCGCACGATGCAGCAGGAAGTGACGGGGCTGTACGGCGACACGACACTCACGCAGGGAGCGGCGGCACAAGGCGGCGTCATCACAGCGACGCACGGATCAAGCGCGCTCGCGGTTGAGGCGTCACCGGTCACGCTGAGGGCCGCGCCCGACACGCTGTATCAGCGCACCGTTGTTGCGACAGCGCCGATTGCGCAGGCGGTATTGACCAAGGCCGAGCTCGCGAAACAACGCATGACCGAAGCCAGACTGCGCGGCTACGAAGGCGTCTCCTGCTCCGAATGCCACAACTTCACGATGGTCCGGAACGGCACGTGTTTGAAGTGTGACACGTGCGGCAGCACGAGTGGGTGTTCGTGATGAGAGTGCAGTTGAGTTTTCAATGTTTGGATAGAAAGATAATCCGATGGCGTTCGTAGCCCCGCAGATACCCTTCCATCATTCGCAAGATCGCGAGTTTAAGTCGGCACTTGACCTTTTCAATCAGGCTGTAAAGTTAGAGTCAGAGAACGCCGCAAAACAGTTTGAGCGGTCGAGGCAGTACACAACCCTCGTCGTCACTTTGGGTTATGCAGGAATATTTGGAATATGGAATTTTTGCACAACCGTCGTGCCACCCAGCGTAAACGCAGTCGTCGGTGTTCTAGTCGGCATCTCTCTATCTATGTTCGTGATCTTTGAAATTTTGAAGATGTTTACAATGCAAAAAATTGCCTTGAGGCAGTTGAACGTCATCAATCTGCGACCAGACGTGCATGACTTGAACGGCTTGATACGTTTCTCTGAAGAGCATCGGCGACGACAAGAGGCAGTCGCACTGGAAAACTTCGATGCCAGCAAGCGAATGCAAGCCATCTGGCCGTATTTTTTCTATCCAACGGTGATACTGGGCTTCGGAGGCATGTTTCTGCTTCTGTACAATTTACTTGCGCATATCACAAAGCTCGTACCGTTTTTTCCCGCATAGCACCGTCATCCTCGAACGTGCTCGCCCCTTGGCGAAGCGCGTTCGGGGATCCAGCGCAAAGCTCCCTATCTCAATATCGAGCCTTCGGCGCTCTTAGCGCTGGATCCCCGATGCGTCTCGGCGGGCTCGCCGCATCGAGGATGACGACCGAGGGGGATCAGCACGCTGAACGTCATCTGACCTGCGACCGATAAACTCCTCCATATTTGGGTAGAGTCCGTAACCTCCAGAGAGGAGACGGACGATGCGTAAGAGCAGGTTTACGGAAGAGCAGATCATCGCGGTCCTGGGCGAGCAGGAAGGCGGGCGGCCAACAGCCGAGGTCT
>JANNEP010000044.1:0-7403 GCA_031378895.1 Hyphomicrobium sp. | reverse complement strand
TTGCCTGTCGGCAGCACCGGTTCGATAACGCTCCACTCGAAGTCCGTGAGATCGTAGCGCATGATCCAAGCTCCGATGTTTCGAATCTTGAATCACTGTTCGCGTTCCGGTGCTAGGATTAATTGAGTACACAGCCTAGTTCACCGGCATCCGGTCGCGGCGTCCAAATTCCGTCCGTGACACCGGGGCCGGCGGCTCGGCAAAGGCTTCCTCGACAAACAGGTCGTACCGGGTGTCGAGGGCATCGAGGAACGCTGCCGCCATGTCCATGAGCGGTCCGAGCGTGATGCGCTTGGCGACCAGGAAATTGTCGTCGATCGTAAGTTGCGCCGGGTGCATCACGGTTGCGGCGTCGGGCGCAATCAGACCGCGGCTTCGCACGTAAGCAACCAGCCCATCGCCGTTTTCGAAATCATCGTCCCGGGCGTCGCCACATTCTTCCACGGCATCGAGGAGGATTGCGGTACCGGACACAAACAGGTTGGCGACGGCGGCAAACCGCGGGTCCATGCCCGAAAGCGTGTGTGCATGCTCGCGGGCCTTCAAAATGCGGGCGATCAGCATCAATTCGAAGCCGCGCGCGGCTTCGGCGATCTCGCGCTGGGCTAAGGCAAAGTCGGAGTCTATGCCGGGCTTTTCGGCAAGCGTCCGCCAATCGTGCCCGCGCGCCATCAGATCCTCTCCGGCAGCGAGCGCCGCATCCAGGTGATCAGCGAGCATATAAACGGACAGCGGCGCTCTCGGCGCTTCGGCAGACATGACAATTCCCCGCACGACTCATCTGTAAGGCAGGCAGAACCTGCACTGATTCGCGAATCGGCCCAAAGGCTGCGCATGTGCATTTCGGCCACTCTGTGGGCGGGCTGGGATATGCTGTGGAGGAGTATTTGGTCCGCGTGTTACCGACCCCTGACCGTCATCCCGGCCTTCGCCGCGATGGCGACCCGTAGATGCCGCCGCCATTGGAACTCATCCTCCTTTTACCCGTGAGCCCTTCGCCCCATGTCACCCGAGTCACTTCGCCCGTTTGATGCCCGCATGCTTGATCTGGGCGACGGGCATTGGATTTATGTCGAGGAAGTCGGTCAGCCGGGCGGCGTGCCGGCCGTATTCCTGCACGGTGGACCGGGGAGCGGCGCCCAGCATAGTCATCGCGCGCTGTTCGATCCCGAGCGCCATCACGCTTTCCTCTTCGATCAGCGCGGCGCCGGGCGCAGCCACCCCTACTTGTCCTGCGCAGGTAACACGACCGGGCATCTGGTCGCCGACATCGAAGCCATTCGCGAACAATTCCGCATCGACAAATGGCTGGTCGTTGGCGGCTCGTGGGGATCGACGCTGGCGCTGGCCTACGCCGAAAAATTCCCCGAACGCGTGACCGGTCTCGTCTTGCGCGCGATTTTTTTCGGCACGCGCGACGAGGTCGAATGGGCCTTTGTCACGGGGCCAAAGATCTTTCGTCCCGAACTCTTTGCCGCGTTCCGGGATTGTCTGCCAGACGCCGAACGCGCCGATCCGCTCGCCGCCTACCTTTCCCGTCTCGCCGATCCCGATCCTACGATCCGCGCGCTCGCATCACACAGATTTCACGCCTATGAGCGGGCGCTCTCGGAACTCACCCCGTCGTCAACTCGCCTCCCCGATGTCATTGCAGACGGTGCCCGCCTGCCGCCGACGCCGATCCTCGAGGCCCACTACATCCGCAATGATTTCTTCCTGAAGCCGGGCCAGCTGCTGGCTGACGCGTATCGTCTCAAGGGCATTCCCGGCGCAATCGTGCAGGGCCGCTACGATCTGCTGTGCCCGCCCAAGAGCGCTTATGCGCTGGCTCAGGTCTGGCCCGAAGCAGAGCTGCAGATCATTGAAGGTGCCGGCCACGCCATGACCGAACCCGGTGTGATGGAGGCGATGCGGGAAGCGTTGGCGAGGCTCTCTTGACGGCGCTGGCGACTCCGCTGTCGCGGAGCTGGCCGCCAGCACTAGGCGCCGAGCAAAAACGCCGCACTGCAGCAATTCCTTGACTTTACGGCCGAACACCCGCATACGACGGGTATTGATCTTCTATGGCGCTCGGGTCTTCGTGCCACTTCAAAGCGTTTTAACCAACGCGCTCGACCCTGCATTCAAGAACAATCCGACCAAAAACGGCCACACCCCGACAGCGCCGGTGTGGGCCATGGGACGAGACCTCCGAGCCTGAGTGCCGGGTCGCGAAGCCCTTGGGAACTTTTCACTTTGACAGTCACAAACTTTGAGGCTTTCGGCTTTGCCGAGCCTCTCGCTCGCGCTTTGAAACAGTGCGACTACACGACGCCGACACCGATCCAGGTGCAGGCGTTGCCGCCTCAGCTCCTCAAACGCGATCTGCTTGGCATGGCCGAAACCGGCTCCGGCAAGACGGCGGCCTTCGTGCTGCCGATCCTGCAGGATTTCATCACCAACCCGATGACCCCGAACCCGCGTGAAGTCGCGACGCTGATCTTGGCGCCGACCCGCGAACTTGCGATCCAGATCGATCAGGAAGTCGCGACGCTCGCCCGCAACATGCAGATACGCCACGCCGTCGTGCTCGGCGGCGTCAGCAAGGGACCGCAGATCAGCGCCCTTAAACGCGGCCTCCACGTTCTCGTCGCAACACCTGGCCGCTTACTCGATCACGTCTCGGAACGCTACGCCGACTTGCGCTCGGTGCGCACGCTGGTGCTCGACGAAGCCGATCGCATGTTCGACATGGGCTTTATCCGCGACATCCGTAAGATCGTAGCACTCCTGCCGCGTCAGCGCCGTACGGCGATGTTCTCGGCGACAATGCCCAACGAGATCCGGGCGCTGGCCAATGAGTTGCTGACCGAACCGGTGCGCGTCGATTTGAGCCCCAAGTCGATGGTCGTCGACCGCATCGATCAAAAGGTGATGATTGTCCGCTCGGCGGAAAAGCAGAGCCGCCTGCACACCATTCTTGCCGACCCAGCCTGCACGCGCGTCATCATTTTCTCGCGCACCAAGCGTGGCGCTGATCGCGTTGCCGACCGCCTCGGCATGGCCGGCATCGCTGCCATCGCCATGCACGGCAACAAGGCCCAGAATGCCCGCCAGCGGGCGCTCGCGGACTTTTCGCAGGGCCACGTCCGGGTGCTGGTTGCAACCGACATCGCCGCCCGCGGTATCGACGTCTCGGATATTTCGCACGTCATCAACTTCGACATGCCGATTGAAGCCGAAACCTACGTGCATCGCATTGGCCGCACCGCCCGCAAGGGTAATAGCGGCATTGCGATCTCGCTGTGCGATCCGTCGGAACGCCCCGAGATCCTGGCGATCGAACGCTTGATGAAGCAAAAGATCCAAGTGATCGAGGATGTCGGCGGCGAAAACCTGCCAATGCCGGAGAAGCGTCCGCATCATACCCATGATGCTCCGCGCCGCGAAGGCGCACACCGCCAGGGCCCGCGCGGCGGCGGACGTTCGCACGAACGGCCCAGCAGCGGCGAAGGCCGCCGTGATGGCCGCAACTTCCGCTCCAGCACCGATAGCAAAGCCACGCCCGCGTCGTTGCGCGAAGGCGGCGAGGGTTTTAATCCTGCCCGTGCCGACCGCGTGATGCCGCAGCGTGATGCGGCTGATGCGGCTGATGCGCGTCCCGCTTTCAAGCCCCGCGAAGACCGCCGTCCTGACGGCCCTCGCCCAGAACGCCGGCTCGAGCGCCGGTCAGAGCATCGTTCAGACTCGCGACCAGACTCGCGTCCGGGAAAGCCCTTGGACCGCAACAGCAAACGTGCAGATGGTTCGCGCTCAGACGCGCCGCGCAGCGAGCGCCCGCGGCCGGAGGCTCCGCGAGGTGATCGCACGAACACCGACGCGCGCGGCCCACGCCGCGAATGGCAGCGCGACGGCGATAAGCCACGCACCCCCGGACCGCGCTCGGATGCGCCGCGTCACGACGGCCCCCGTCCTGAAGGTTCGCGTCCTGAAGGCGGTCGCTCCGATCGTCCAAACGCTCACGGCAAGCCCGCGCACGCCGCTGGCAAACCGCATCGTGATGGCGGCAAGCCCGATGGCGCCAAGCGGAGTGAAAGCAGCTGGAGCGGCCAGCAGCCGCCGAAGTTTCTGAAACGCCGCGAAGACGGCGGCACAAGCGCCAGTTCTGGGCGGCCGACCCGCAAGCCCGCCGCTTGATACTCAGAAGCCAGATACTAAAAAAACCTGAGACACAAAAAAAGGCCGGGGTTCATCCCCGGCCTTTCTGGTTGCGGTAAGCTTTGAAAATCTGATCTCGGGTTTTTAAAGTTTCTCGGGCTGCTTGGCGTCGACGCCGCCCGGCGGCTGACCGCGATCAGCAGGGCCACCCATACCTTCCGGGCTGCCATCCGGGCCACGAGGGCCATCATCGTCCATCATCGCGCCGCCGTGGCCGTGATGCTCGCCCTTGCCGTGACCGCCGCCGTGCGGACCCCAGCCACCAAAGGCCCACCGCGGACCGTGATGCTTACGATGACCGAAGCCCGGTGCGAGGTCGCGCATTAACGGCCGCAGAACATCCTTTTGCTCATCCGACAGTGACGCATAGAGCGGCTTGAACGTGCCGGCGAACGCTTTCATGCGCTCGGCCCGCTCGGTCATGTTGGCGCTCATTTTGTCGAAACGTTCAGCAAGGTCAGAACGCTTGCCATCATCGCGGTCCTTATTGCCGCCTTTATCGCGATCGGCTTTTCGCTCAGCGCGCTTTTTGTCCCACTCGGCGCGCTTGGCGTCGCGGGCCTTGAAGGCGTCGCGCACCTGCGCCTCGAGCGGACTCCAAAGTTTTTCCTGCTCCGCCGTCAACTTCAGGGCCGTCTTGGCCATGGCCAAACGGCCGTCGTCGAGGCGGGCCCGTGTCTCTGGGCTCATGTTATGCCAGCGGTGATGCTCGACCGTTTTGGCGATGCCAACAGTCGCAGGGATTGCGACAACGGCTGCCAGCGCGATCCAAGTGCCGCGCGAAAGTTTTCTCATGCAGTGTCTCCTCGTTGCGAGGCCGGCGCATTCGGGGGGGTGTGCGCCAGGGCCTTCACAGCTTAAAACGCGGCAGCACCCCGGTTCCGTCGCAGCGGCTCGTAACGCTGCCTAGCGGATTGCTTTGTCGAGGTTTTTGGCAGCGCCGAGACCGAGCGCCTGCTCCAGGCCCCTGACGCCCGTCAAGGTCGCGCCGTCGAAATCAGCCCCCGTGATGTCGGCGCCGGTGAGATCAGCCCCCGACATATTGGCTTTGGTCAGGTCACAGTCGTTGAGCTTGGCACCGCGCAAGTCCGCGCCCTCGAAGTTCGTGAACTGAAGCACGGCCTTGCTGAGGTCGGCGGCTTTGAGAGTGGCGCTGGAAAAATTGGCGCCATTGAGGATCGCGCGGGGACGGTAGGAGCCCCAGGTGGCGATCAGTTGGCCCATACGGGCGCCCGACAAATTGGCGTTGTGGAAATCGGCGCCGTCGAGACGCGATGCGAGGTACGCCCCTGACAGATCGGCGCCTGCAAACACCGGTGCGTCGGCGGGGTTGGGTTCGGTCGTCAAGTGGGCCGCCACCGAGAGCAGCGTCGCGCCCTTGAGATTGGCGCCCGACAAATCCGCTTGCGCCAGACTGGCCCTGTCGAGGCGCGCGCCCGAGAGATCGCTACCAGTCAGTTTTGCGTGCGACAGATCTGATCCATAGAGATTACTGCGGGCAAGCGTAGCCTTCTTGAAGTCGAGGCCTGCCAGATCGAGGAAGCTCAAATCCTTCGCCGTGAAGTCGATGGGGGCGCGGTCGCGGGATTGAAACAGCGCTAGCGTAACCTCGCGGGCCGAGAAATCTGCGGCTGTAACGGGCCCTGAACTCAGCGCCGCAGCCGCCAATGCAGCAAGCCGGAGACATTTCACGATCTCTTGGTTCCGCACCGTCTGTTCGCCCCCGCCCTACGCCATCACATTGGCATTTATTGTTCGATGGTACGCGGCGGCATGGCTCTTGGGCCACACTTGGAGCGTGAAAGACTGTGCCACAATCTCTGCTTGCAGACCTTCCCTTTGAAGCTGACCGCTGCCGATGCGATACTCCTAACTGGCTTGCCGCGTGCTAGTTTTGAAGCGTGCCAGTCTTGAAGTGTGGAGGGCGGGAACCCCCACATTGCGGCGCCGGGGGTGAGGTCAAAGCATGAAAAAATCACAGGTTTCGCGCTGGCTGGGGCTTTGGTTGGTTCTGCTCGCTGTAACCGGCGCCGGCGCGGCGCTGGCGATCACGAGCGACAGCCCGCAATCGAAGTCCGCGGCGGAGGCACCGGGCAAAGCCTTCGATGATGTCTGGCCTAAGCCGGTCGATGAATTTCTCGCCGGCAAGTATCTTGAAATGTCCGACGTGATGCTGACGCGCCGCTCGGGCGACATCGCGTCATCTGTCATCCGCTGGGCAACGAACTCGCTTTTCTCGCATGCGGCGCTCGTCTACACGTCGCCGCCGTTCGATCCAGGCCTTTCCGAAACATTCGTCATCGAGGCCGGGACAAGTGGCGTTGATCTGACCAATCTCTCCGACTATGCTCGCGGCGACAACGCGAATTTCGTTGCCATCAAGCGTCTCAAATCAGCAACCTGGTTCGACGCCAAACGTCAGGCCCGCGTGCGCGGCGTCCTGCTCAATAAGATCAAGGCCCGTTACGATTACTGGACCATTTGGAAGGTCGCCCGCAACATCTGGTTTGGCGTGCAAACCAAAATGAGTAGCAAGCAAAAAACCGTCGAAACCTATCGCAAGAACGATTGGACGCCGCCGAACGAATACATCTGCACCGGTCTTGTGCAGATCGGTTTTGTCGAAACGGTTGTCGAGGCGATCAAACGAGGTGAAGTTTCACCGGAAGCGCTGCGCGACGTCGTATTCACCAAGGACGCCGAGAAATATCTACCTGCACCCGGTCAATGGAAATACCTCGGCGAGGATGCCAAGGATACCGCGATAAATTTTCGCGATATCCTGAGCGATGAACTCTTTGCAGTGACGCCCGAGGATTTAGCTCAGACCGATAAACTGCAATGGCTGTATCTGATCAAGGACGGCAAGGTCCACAAAGTGAACTCGTATGCCGACGTCTTGAAGGTGGTGCGCTAGAGCATTTTCCGGCGAAGTGGGTACCGGTTCGGCGTAGAAAATGCGACAAAACAAGAGACTGGAGCATTTTCCGGCGAAGTGGGCACCGGTTCGTTGCAGAAAATGCGACAAAACAAGAGACTGGAGCATTTTCCGGCGAAGTGAGTCACGAATGACTTCCTTCTCCCAAGGGAGAAGGTGCCCCGCCCGGCGCGGTAGCGCCAAAGGATGGGGGGCGGATGAGGGGCTTGGATTGATCCCGCCTAGTCATAGCCCCTCACCTGCCCTTCGGGCATCCTCTCCCGTTCCG
>JANNEP010000037.1:0-24593 GCA_031378895.1 Hyphomicrobium sp. | reverse complement strand
ATCGAGCGGTTTTTCAACAAGCTGAAGCAGTTCCGGCGCATCGCCACCCGCTACGACAAGCTCGGCGCCACATACTTCGCCTTCATCCAGCTTGCGGCGGTGAGGATTTGGATGCGATCAATTGAGTCCACGGCCTAGTTGCGGGCCGGGTGGGGCATGAAGAGGAATCTCGTGGTTACAGATCGCAAACGGAGGAGAGCAGGCGGACAGTTGCGATTTTGGTGAGGGTGTGATCGGCAATGCTCAAAATGAATGAGCTCTCCGCGAGCCCGAGGGACGACCGGTTGGCGAGGTAGTCGGCACAGGTGTGTGCACGTATTTGCAAAGGCGCGTGGGGCTGCGTGGTCGGGTTGAGAGGTTTGGATGGGGTTGCTCCCAGGTGGTCGTGGCAGGTTGCTGTGCTGGTCGCAGCAGAAAATTCGCAATCCGGCCTTGCCCCAGCTCTCGGCCGGATGGTCGCGCTTGAGATGCTGGGGGCCAGCGAGAAGAACCTGGGTGGATTTGCTTTTGTGCGTTAGAAATCTTTGGTGGAAAGGTAAGGGGAGAACGCTCATGAGATTCGGAATCGTCTCCGCGGCGATAGCGCTTCTGGCATGCGCCGATGGCGTGCTTGCGCAAATCGTTGAGCGACCGCCACCGGTCATAGGGGTGCCAATGGCGCCTCCCGTGAATGTCCCGACGATACAAATGCTGACACCAAGTGTGACAGTTACCCCAGCTCCGGTGATAACACCCGCTCCTGCGGCTCCCGCGCCGGCAGCGCCGGTTCAAGTTGTGCGGCCACCACCACCCAAGGAGACGACGGCCGATGCCCCTGACGGTTCCAGCTCATGTGACTGCTACGAGGATCTGAGTGAGCCGGTGTACGAGAACGGCGAGATCGTCGAATACCGTCCTGCAAGGAGGTGGACCGGCACGAGCCCGCAGTGCTGTCCGCAACAATAGTTTGATGATTGCGCGCGGGATTTGATTACATGCGGGTCACAGCGTCGGGCGGTGGGGGATTGCCGTTGACTACTTCCAATTGCAGCACTTCCGGAGTTGAAGAGGCGATCTCCGGAGAGGAGGTTGCGGTTTGCGGATTTGTGGACGGTGGGATGGACCTTGGCGGTGGATGGCATGATGCGGCCGCGGAAGCGGTATATTTCTTGACGCGAAGAGTCACGAATGAGCAGGGCCATTATAGGCTACGTCTACATAGTGAGACAGCAAGTCCCGCCACTCTTTAGAAGTTACGGTATTGATGTTCAGAGTTTCGGTATCAGTAGGTTTGCTGCCGGTCTCGGTAGTGATCTTATAACTGCAGGAGATGGTCCCGTTTTTTAGGACGACGACTTCGCAGGTAACGGGCGTTCCACGTTTTGAAGATAGAAGTTGCAAAGTCCCCGTCGCGACGGCGTCGGGCCCAGGTTGAGGACGGCGCTCGAAGCGATACTCGCAACTCATTTCCTTAAGCAGTTTGTTGGCCGTGCCGATTTCTTCAAGCAGCAACTTCTCAACTTGCGGCCAGATGGCGGTAGTCTTAGCAAGTTTGTCTGCCACACTCTTCGTTGCAGCCGCTTCTTTCTGCGCCTGTTGAAGATCCGCTTTTTTGCGCCGGGCAATGATTTGCTCAAGCGGGTGACGAGGCTCTTTGTCGTCATTGTCAGGCATCGCAGTCTCCGAAGAATTTAGCTTCTTGAAGAACCGTTGACCGGCCTCTTGTTGGCAAGGCACTTGAAGTGCGTCGAGCAGAGCCACGTGGCTGCACATTTTGCCCAATAGCAACAGGATTGTCTGGCCGTACCCGAAGTAGACGTCGGCCGGGGCCCTCGTGACAGCGGCGGTGATTGTAGTGCTCGACGATGAAAGCCTATGGTTGTTCGGAGTTTCGACCCTGACAAGATACGCGTCATGCGGTTGGGGTTTGAGAAGAAGGATTTGTTGGCGGCGTAGAGAATTAGAAGTGTGAACAGAGCATCATGGCGACTGAATCAGAAGTTGCGATGAAGGACGTAGAGAGATTTGAGCGTCTCGCCGAAGAGGCGTACGAAGTGATGTATGATGCGCGGCATCATAACGTGAAGGTTGCGTTTGAAGACGCTCTTGCAAACTTCGACCACGCCATCGCCGCCGCTCGTCGAGCGGGCCTCCAGCGCGAAGCAGACCGTCTCACAGAGCGCAGTGCGCACGTTTCGAATGTCTACAACAGTCAGTTCCGCTACATCTGAGGTGCACCGAAGCGCGAAGGAAATGTAATCATGGCGGATGACGACGGAGGGAAGACCACGTGGACCTTGAGCGCAATCAAGGCGCGCAACATGGCGCTTGAGGGGTATTGCGAAACGGACGGTTGCGGACGCTTCTATGTATTTAATATTGATGGATTGATTGACGGGTTTGGCGACGACTGGCTCGTGCCAGAAATTCTTCCGATTGCGTGCTCAGAGTGCGGTGGGCAGCTTAGAGTCAAACTCGCGATGATGCGGCCGGAGGTGTGAATTGCTGCCGCGTCCATCTTGGCAAAGGGCATTTTGCGAACTCACGTACCTGTTTCGGAAACCTATCTTTCCTTTTTAGCCAGCCAGTCTTCTGCTTCCTGCAGTGAGAATGAAAACTCCGCGCCAGGGATGCCGGAATGCAACCGCAGGCCACTACACCTTTGTGGTACTTGTCGACCCCGACAACCTCATCGACGCTCACGATACCTACCGCACGAATTTTTCGTCGATTAAGCCGTTGGCAGCATGCCGATAGAAAATGTCCGCCTGATTCTCGGAGCCACCCCTTCACCCGCAGCTGAGGGGTGGCTCAGGGAAGCGGGCGCGGGCCTGATTCTTGGTGAACCCTGGAAAACGTTTCGTGAGGGACTATCGAGACGAACCGAATGCTCGGGCTGTGTCGAGGCTAATGCCAAACGACCCGATGCATCCATTGCGACCAGCCGACAGATCGACTAAAGGAGTGCGATCAATGCCGCACTGCGAGGCTTGAAGAAGAGAGTAATGAATGCCTAGAGACTGCCTAGAAAATAGGACCTACAAGCTAAGCTATTGAAATCACAGTGTCGGGGCGTAGCTCAGCCTGGTAGAGCATCTGCTTTGGGAGCAGAGGGTCGTGGGTTCAAATCCTGTCGCCCCGACCATTTTGCGTTTCAGAAACGAAGTTTGAAAGTCGAGCTAATGGCTGCGCGCATTTACCGGCCGGCAAAAACGGCGATGCAGTCGGGTGAAGCCCGCACCAAAGAGTGGGTGCTGGACTTTGAGCCGGCGGCGAGAAGCGAGCCCGACCCACTAATGGGGTGGAGCAGCTCGTCCGATACGCAGGCACAGGTGCATCTCGAGTTTGCGACCAAGGACGAAGCCATCGCTTACGCCACGCGCAACGGGATGGCCTTCACGGTCACCGAGCCTAAGCCGCGCCACCCGATCCGCAAGTCCTACGCCGACAATTTCCGTTTTGGCCGCATCGGCAGCTGGACACATTGATCTTTGGCGCGTGCGGCCGGCTCCCCGAAGGGGAGTCGCACGCGCCAAACAAGAACTCAGCGCTAAGCAAAGAGTCCAATCGCCTTCTGCACGGTTTTCCAGACGCCCCAGGCCAGCGGGATGCCGACGAGCAGCCAGAACGGTACGGCCTTGGCGTCAAGTCCGCCTTTGCCGATGCCGAATGAGCCCGATTTCACCGTTGCCGATTTCTCATGGAGTTTGGCGCGTTCCTCGGCGAGGGCCGCTTCCGACATGTGCCACTTCGGATTGACCGGCCGGACGAGAAGGTTGGCGGCGAAGCCGACCACCAGCATGGCGGCAAGAATGTAGAAGATCGGACCATAGATCTGGTCGGCGGCAACGCCGGACGCCTGCCGCGTATCGTGGAGATAGTTGACGATCACCGGCCCGACGATCCCGGCCGTCGACCACGCAGTTAGCAGGCGGCCATGTATGGCGCCGACGAACTGCGTGCCGAACATGTCGGCGAGATAGGCTGGGATTGTCGCGAAGCCGCCGCCATACATCGAAGCGATGATGCAGAAGCAGGCGACGAAAATCGCCAATGACTTCCAGTCCGCCCCGAGCGACGCCAGCACATAGAGCGCCGCGCCGAGCGTGAAAAAGATAAAGTACGTGACCTTGCGGCCGAGCGCATCGGACGACGAGGCCCAGGCGATACGGCCGAAAATATTGAACAACGAGATGAGCCCGACGAACCCTGCGCCGACGGCACCGGCGGCGGCGGCGAGGCCTGCATCCTTTTTCAGATCGAGATAGCTGAGGCCGTCCTTGCCGACGAGGCCGCCGCCGAATGTTTCCTGCAGCATGGGCGATGCCGCGCCGATGATGCCAATGCCGGCCGAGACGTTCATGCACAGCACCAGCCACAACAACCAGAACTGCGGTGTCTTGTGGGCGTCTTTCAAATGCACGTGCTTTGAAGTGATCATGGCGTTGGTCGCGGCCGGTGGCGTCCAGCCTTCAGGCTTCCATCCTGAAGGCGGCAGCCGGTAGCTGAAGGCGCCGATCGTCATGAACACGGCGTAAATCGCGGCCATCGCCAGGAATGTCTGCCAGACGCCGGGGTCGGTGGCGGTCTTGAAGGTGTCCATCAGCAGCGTCGCTAAGGGTGAGCCGATCATGGCGCCGCCGCCGAAGCCCATGATGGCCATGCCCGTCGCCATGCCGCGCCGGTCGGGGAACCATTTGATCAGCGTCGAAACCGGCGAGATGTAGCCGAGTCCGAGGCCGACGCCGCCGATGACGCCGGAGCCGAGCCACAGCATCCAAAGCTGATGCCAATAAACGCCAAGAGCTGAAATCAAGAGCCCGCCGCACCAGCATAGCATCGAGACCACACCGGCTTTGCGCGGCCCGGCGCGTTCGAGCCACCCGCCCCAGATCGCCGCCGACACGCCGAGCAGCACGAAGAAAAACGTGTACATCCAGCCGAGGTCGAACTGGCTCCAGTTGCAGTCCGTCGCGGTCAGCGCCTTGAGCGTGCCTGCGGCCTTCTCGGCGAACGTGACGGCACCGGCGGAACACTCCGGCAGCGCTTTTCCATCACCGCCAATCAATGCCCCTTGCAGCGGTTTCCAGAACACGGAAAAGCCATAGGCCATGCCGATGCACAGGTGGATGGCGAGCGCTGCGGGCGGCACCATCCAGCGGTTGAAGCCGGCTGTGGCGATGATCCGCTCGCGGTCAAGTGGACCGGGCTCAGCGCTGCTGGCCGCCGGATTAGCCGTTGTCATGATCGTCTCTCCCCCG
Source organism: Hyphomicrobium sp. (assembly GCA_031378895.1). Taxonomy (GTDB): domain Bacteria; phylum Pseudomonadota; class Alphaproteobacteria; order Rhizobiales; family Hyphomicrobiaceae; genus Hyphomicrobium_B. Next base: position 19,353 of record JANNEP010000037.1, on the reverse strand, counting down.
GGAACAGCCGCGCTACGCGGCCCTAAGGTCCATTTTGTGGCACAGCCACCGCGTTACAATCAATCATTGAAAGAGCGCCGCGAAGCGGGCCTGCAACTTGCGTTTCGGCCCGCGCGCGCGTATCGGACGTGGTGTGGACGCATGCGGCGTTGGTCCACCACAGTGATCCCGTAGCTCAGTTGGATAGAGCACCTGCCTTCTAAGCAGGGGGTCGCAGGTTCAAATCCTGCCGGGATCGCCAGATTTTGTTTGGCGTATGCGACTCCGCTTCGCGGAACCGGCCGCATGCGCGTTTACGCCATCCGCATCCGCTCGAAACCGGCGATGAGATCGGCCTGCAAATCTTCAACCGCTTCAAGTCCGATGTGGAAGCGAAGTGCGGGCCCGGATTCGCGCCATGGCGTGGCGGTGCGATAGCTTGTCGGATCGAAGGGGATGACGAGGCTTTCGAAGCCGCCCCACGAGTAGCCCATGCCGAATAGTTTCAAGTCGTCGAGGAACGCGGCCAGGGCTTTTTCGCGCAATGGTTTTAAAACCGCAGTAAAAAGGCCCGGCGCGCCGGTAAAATCCCGCTGCCATAGAGCATGCCCCGAGTGGCTTGGCAGGGCTGGGTGCATAACGCGCTCCACCTCAGGCCGGACTTCAAGCCAGGTGGCGATTGCGATCCCGGACGCCATGTGCCGCTGCATACGAACATCGAGTGTTCTGAGGCCGCGCAAGCCGAGATAGGTTTCTTCCGAACCCGGGCAGGTGCCAAGCGCTTCCTTGGCGTTGTTGATGTATTTTGCGGCGCGAGCGTTGGCGATGACGGCGCCAAGCATCGCGTCGGCGTGGCCGGCGACGTACTTGGTGACGGCCTGAATGGAGACATCGGCGCCGAGCCCGAGCGGCTTACAGAACAGCGGGCTGGCCCAGGTATTGTCGGCGAGCACCCAGATGTTCTTTGATTGCGCCACCGCCGCGATGGCTGGGACGTCCTGCATTTCGAAGGTTTGCGACCCGGGGCTCTCGACGAACACCAGCCGCGTGTTTGGCCGGATGAGAGTTGCGACGCCGGCGCCAATCACGGGATCGTAGTACGTGGTCTCGACACCGAGGCGGGCCAGCATCTTGTCGCAAAATGTCCGCGTCGGCTGGTAGACGCTGTCGGTGACGAGGATGTGGTCACCGGCCTGTACGAAGGCCAGGATCGCCGTCGATACGGCCGCCAGTCCCGAAGATGTCAGGATCGCCGCCGCGCCGCCCTCGAGGTGTGCCAAAGCGTCTTCGAGCGCCCGCGTTGTCGGCGTCGCGCGCCGGCCATAGGTGTAGGGCTGCGCCCGCGACTTGATCTTCTCCAGCGTCGGGTAAAGTACGGTCGATCCGCGGTAGACAGGCGTGTTGACGAAGCCATGATGATCGAAGGGCGCGCGGCCCAGATGCACGACCTCGGTCGCGGCCAGGCGCTCGGGATCGGAGGGATCTTTGGAATTTGCCATAATTGCACGTCTCCGGGGCGCTTCTGGCCGTCGTGGCGCATGTTGGTCATAAGGTCAAGGACTTGACCCTGAGCCTAGAGCGCGGGATGTGTGCAGGCGTTCAATTTTTTCCTATGCGGCTCTGAACCTGCCCAAAAACGTTTAGTGGCAGATCACCAGGGTCCCAAACCACGAAGCTGACCAAGTATGACCATGACACGGCTGTCGTTGCGAGTGCTGTCAAGCATTTGCTGTGGGTCGCTTGCGGTTGCCGGGGCTGTCACCGCGTCTGCGGCCACAACGAGCGTCCTCGAGACGGTCAAAGGCCGCGGCTATATCAATTGCGGTGTCAGCGAAAGCGCGCCTGGGTTCAGTCAGGTCAACGCGCGGGGCCAGTGGAGCGGCTTGGATGTCGAGTTCTGCTCGGCCCTTGCGGCGGCGATTTTTGGCAAGAAGGACGCTGTAAAGTTTCGCGGTCTGACGGCGGGCGACCGGTTCAAGGCGCTCGCCGACGGCGAAGTCGATGTCCTGTCACGGGCAACGGCCTGGACTCTGACACGCGACACCGAACTCGGCGCCCGCTTCGTCGATGTGCTGTTCTACGATGGTCAGGGGTTCTTAGTGCCGCGCGGACACGCGATTGCAAGCGTGCTCGAACTTTCGGGCGCTTCGATCTGCGTGCTGCCGGGATCGAGCGGAGAACGCAGCGTGGCTGATTTTTTCGGCCAGCGCAAAATGCGCTTTCAGCTGGTGACGTCAGATCGCTGGGACCAGCTCGTCAAAGCCTATGCCGCTGGCGGATGCACGGTGCTGACCGGCGACATATCGGTGCTTGCCAGCGAGCGGAGCCGCTTCGCCAACGCCGCCGAACATGCGCTTCTGCCTGAAGTGATCAGCAAAGAGCCGCTGGGGCCTGCGGTCAAAGCCGGCGATGACGTCTGGTTCTCGGTTGTGCGCTGGAACTATATGGCTCTGATCGCGGCTGAGGAACTTGGACTGAATAGCACCAACATCGATGCCATGCGGGCATCGACCGCGCTCGATGTCCGCCGCTTCCTGGGGCTCGAAGCCGATCTCGGCGCGCCGCTCGGTTTGGCCCGCGACTGGGCCTATCAAATCGTCAAACAGGTCGGCAACTATGCCGAAATCTTCGACCGGACACTCGGGCCGGGCTCGCCCTTTAAGCTCGATCGTGGCTTGAACAATCTTTGGACTAAAGGCGGCCTGATGTACGCCGCGCCCCTGCGCTAATTGTCTCTCATGGAGTTTGCGTTCGGCGAAGGTGTGTGGGGAGGGACGGCAGCGTGCTCGATGTCAATAATCCTGACGGGCTCGTGCACATCATGCTTTTGGCATTGCCTGTTGCGGTCCTGGTGACGCTGCTGATGCTGCTCGCAAGAAAGAAATCAAAAAAACCGCGAAAGTCCCTCACCGCTAATGATGGTGGCGAAGGTGACGCACCGGTTGAGAAGCCGGATGCTGGTCCGATCCCTTATTCCCCCCGTAACGACGAAGTTATGCAAATTGCCCTCCCGAGTTCCGACGTCAGGCTAAAGCCATGTCTCTTGCCGAGCGCTGAGGCCGGGCTTGTCCTGATCCAGGAACGTTTGTACGCGGCACAGGCTGGTAACGACAGGACGGCACTAGCGCCGCTCTATCTCGAGCTGGCGCGGGCACACCGGGCAGCAGGCCAAGACAGCGACTTTCAAAAGGCGCTGAGATCGGCAGCCGGTCTTGCGAGCCAGCATGGGCCACGGGCGGCGCATGCGGACGCGCGACTGGAGCTCGCCGAGGCGGCCTTCATCGCAGGCGATTTGACGAGCGCCTGCGAGCACTGGCAGCTGGCGAAGACTGCGCTGCTCGACGACGGCCAGCGCGAGGCCCATGCCCGCGTCGAGAAGCGGATGCGCGATCAGGGCTGCCCGACCGACTGGGTGCTTACGGATTTTTGATGTCGAGCGAGGGCGCAATCGCGTCTGCGCCGGTTCTGGAATCGCCGGTCCTGGATTCGCCGGTCCTGGATTCGCTGGGCCCGGATTCACTTGGTACAGCTTCGCCGTCGGCCATCATGACCTCGACGGTCGCCGTATCGCCGTCCTTGATCGTGAAGTTGGACTTGAACATGCGGCCGCCTGATCGTGCTGTCACGATGTAGCTGCCGGGCGCGAAAAAGTGCGTCGGCAAAGCCCCAACACTGTCCTTGATCGTCTCGCCCTCGATGCCAAGGATGGTCCAGTGCGTATCGGGCAGTGCCTCGCCGCCGGTTCGCGTGACAAGCTTGAACGTCGCCTTTCCAGCCGCATGTGCCAGCGCCGTCTCGGTCAGCTTACCGGCTTCGACGGTAACGTCGGTTTCGACGTGGGCGTTGGTATCGCCGTAGGTGGAAACAACGCGGTAGATACCGGCGTTGAGGCGGATAATGAGATCAGGCTTGGCGCCCGACATGACGGCGGTGCGGTTGGCGAACTGATCGCGGTCGTCGGAGAAGATCGCGTAGGTCACAACGCCCTGCGGTACCGGCTGGCCGCCGATGTAGGCTTTGAGACGCAGGCCCCCGGCGTTGAGCACGAATTGCTCGAGCCCCGCCGTGTTGGGTTTGACGGAAATTTTGCGCGTCAGGTTGGCGCGTCCGAAGGCAGCGTTGACCGTATAGTCGCCGGGCTGCAATTTCACCGAGGGGCTGGCCTCGCGATGTTCGCCGACAAGCTTCGACTTGCCGCCTGGGTCGGCGGCCTGGAAGATGCGCCAGACCAGCCCCTGGTCGATTTGCTGGCCGTCCGCCGTCAACAGCGCCACCAGCTTGACGCCGGTGCCGGGCGGCGCCTTGCCCTCGCCGCTGCGCTCGATGACGGTCATGTTGCCGGGCTTGATGAGGCCTTGAGCAACTGCCGGCTTTTTGACTTCGATGTCGGCGTTCCAGCCCGGAGCTGGAGTCGTCGCGGGTTCTGGCGCGGCGGTTTGAGCGTAGAGCGGCGGGCTTGACAACAGCACGGCCGCCGTTGCGCGCAGCAGCACACGCAGCCCGCGTTCAAGCCAACGTGTACGCGGCCAGGGGCACGCGCCAGCTGGACACATTTTTCTATATCTTGGCATCGTGTCTGGCATCGTCTCGTTACTGGGCTCCGACTTCAATCTGACGGCGCTCACCGCTGCGGACTTCGAAGGCCGCTTCGGTACGTTTGTCGCGGGATTCGAGTTTGACGGTATAGCGCCCCGGTGCGAGCAGAACTTTTGGCTCTACAACCGTGGTCCGCCACACTGGCTGTCCCTTGGCGTCGATGATCTCCCAAAATGTGTCGCCCTTGAGGGCTGAAAGCGACGCGGCAGGCTTGAGGGCAACCTCGGCGGCGTCGATTTTCAGGACGACCTCGGCGCGTTTGCCGGCTTCGAGGGTGATGTCCTGTGTGGCGGTGATGTGCTGCGCCGCCAGGTGCACGGCGGCGCGGTAGCGGCCTGGCGCAAGAAGAACGTCGGTCTCGGGCATGACCGAGCGCACGACCTCGCCGCGGTCGCCGTCGAGGGCGGTGATGCGGATGACGAGGCCTTGGCCAGCAACCACGCTTTGTCCGGCGATCAGTGCCGAGACCTTGAGTGGGGTCAGCGGCAGGACGAGAACGCGCTTGACGGAATCACCGGCGCCGACGGCGATGCGGCTTCGAACTTCGCTCGCGCCCGCCCGCGCCGTGACATAGTAGGTGCCTGCGGGAAGTGTGAAATCGGCTGCGGCTGCCCGCGAGCGCGCCACTTCACGGCGGCCGTCGGGGCTGTCGGGGTCGTCCTCGGAAATCGTAAAGGCCACGTCTTCGATGGCGCCGCCATCCTCACGCAATGCGGCCGTAACCTCGAGGCGGCCAGTACCGAGTACGATATCAAGTGTCGTATCGGACCCTGCATTGAGGGTCACGGCTTTCGATTGGCGCACCAGGCCATCGGCAACGCGCACCGTGTAGGTGCCGGGTGCCACGATGTCATCGAAAGTTCCGGCCCGGCTGATCAGGTGTTGGCCCGCATCCTGCTGCGCTGCCGGGATGACCGTGATGACCGCTTGAGGCGACGTTTCGCTGGTCTTCGACGCGACTGCCCGCACGTTGAGACGCGCCGCATTGAGCGGGAGGATAACGCCGAGCGGACGCCCGCTTTCGATTGTGATCGATTGGCGGGCGCTGATGCGGCCGATTTCGGCCACCACGTCATAGGACCCGGGATCGAGCGTCGCGGTGAAATCTTGGCCTTCGCTGCGGCCGAGGAGCTCGGTCGCGTCTTTCTTGAAGATTTGCCAGGTGATGGGACGCGATAGCGGCGCGCCGCCTTGGGCCAAGGCCGCGGAGACCCGCAGCGAGGCGCCAGCCGGTAGCGCTGCAGGGAGTGTGCGGGCAGCGGCGGCGGGCGCGCCGGGTGTCAGCATCGCCAGTTTCGTCGCGGCCTCGATCGCAGTGGCGAGGGCGGTGGCATCCTTGACGTCGGTGAAGGTGCCGCCCGTGGCTTTGGCAACGCAGGCGAGGCGCGGCATGTCGAGGGTTTCGACGCCAATGCTGATCATGTGCACGGCAACGCCCGGCGAGGATTTGGCAATCTCCTCGGCCACAGCGCAGGTATCCTGCTGGCAGTTGTCAGCACCGTCGCCGATGACGATGAGGCTCGCGGGCCGGGATGCCCCGAGGGACGCTGCGGCCTCGCGCAGGGCAACGGCTAGCGGACCCTTGCCGCGCGGACTGAGTTTATCAAGCGCCGCGATGACGAGGTCGCGCGCATCGCTGGCGGCTGCGATGACTTCGACGTCACTGCAATCGCCTTTGCGGCGATGGCCGAAGGATGTCAAACCGATCTTGGTGGTGCCAGCGGTTGCGACCTTGGCTTTCACAAGTTCGCGGATGATATCGATCTTGGCGCGCTTGTCGGTGTCGAACCGGCCCCACATGGAGCCCGAGCCGTCGATGACGACCATCGTCGAGGGCGCGTCTGCGGCGCTGGCGTCGGTCGCGACGGTCAATGCCGTCAGCGCGGCGATGAGAGAGACGGCAAACCGGTTCAGCATGGGGTCCCTGGATTAGCGTTTCGGGCACAAGCGATTGTATCAGATCGCCAAGTGGGTTAGCGAGGCTCCAAACAGCGTCAGCACGGGATAGTCGATGGACCCAGCCTTCCTCCAGTTTCTCACCACCCGGCGCTCGGTCAAGCCCGACAAGCTGCTGGCCCCCGGTCCAACGGCTGAGGATTTGAGCCGCATTCTGGCCGTTGGCACCCGCGTGCCCGATCACAAGAAGCTAGCGCCGTGGCGATTTATTGTCTTTGAAGGCGACGCGAGGCAGCGCATGGGGGACGTGTTCGCGAACGCCTGTCAGATCGAGGAAAAAGAGCCGCCATCGCCGGTGCGGCTCGACCTCGAGCGCGGACGGTTTGTGCGTGCGCCGCTCGTGGTTGGCGTCATCTCATCGATCAAGCCCCGGCCCGGCGCACCCGAGTGGGAGCAGGTGCTCTCAGCAGGTGCGCTGTGTTTCAATATCTGCTTGGCGGCAAACGCGCTGGGCTATGGGACCTCGTGGATCACCGAGTGGATCGCCTACAGCCCGTCAGTGCGTGAGGCCTTGAAGCTCAACGAGGCCGAGCGCATCGCTGGCTTTATCTACATGGGCCGCGCATCTGAGACGCCGGACGAACGCGAGCGCCCGGTCGTCGCCGATCTCATCACGCGCTGGTAGCGCTGGGGCTCATCACGCGCTGGTAGCGTTGGGGCCCATCACGCGCTGGTAGCACGAGGGCTCAGCGCCGCGAGGAACACCGCTTAACGAAATATTCATCACTTGCTGCGTAGACTAAAGGCAGTGTCCGCTCCCGTGTGCTTGACGCCGGGACGCCTCACCAAACATGGCCTTCTCACAGGTGCTTATGGCATCCGTCGGGAAGGCCAGTCGGTTTCTGGGCTATCTCAATACTTAAACTGCTCGGCGATGACGCGCTCTTCGAGGCTGTGGTCGGCGTCGAACAGCATGAACAGTTCGATGGCGCGCGCCTTTTCGATATCGACCCGCACAACGTTGCGCGTTTCGAAATGGTCGGCGACGGCGCTGACCGGGCGTTTTTCGGCTTCGAGCACCGTAATCGAGATGTGCACCTTGTTCGGGACCAGCGCCCCACGCCAGCGCCGTGGCCGGAATGGACTGATCGGCGTCACCGCCAGCAGCGGCGCCTTGATGGGCACAATGGGCCCGTGCGCCGAGAGATTGTAGGCGGTGGACCCTGCCGGCGTTGCGACCAGGAGGCCATCGCAAATCAGTTCGTCCATGCGCACTTTACCGTCGATCGATATGCGCAGCTTGGCCGCTTGGTAGCGCTCGCGAAACAGCGAGACTTCATTGATCGCTAGGCCTTTATGGGCCTTGCCAGAGCTGTCGGTCGCAACCATCGACAAGGGATGGATGCGGCTGACATCGGCCTTGGCGAGGCGCTCGAGCAGACCCTCCTCGCGGTAGTCGTTCATCAGAAAGCCGACCGAACCCCGGTTCATGCCGTAGATCGGGATCTTGTTGTTGATGAAACGGTGTAGGGTCTGCAACATCAAGCCGTCACCGCCGAGCGCGACGATGGCGTCGGCGGTCTCGGGTGGCGCGTCACCATAAAGCCGCGCCAGCGCTTCGCGCGCCTGCAACGCTTCGGGCGCATCGCTGGCGACGAACGCGATCCGCTCGTACTTGACTTTTTCCTTAGGCATACTGGGCTTTGCTCGTGGTCATGCCGCTCAGTCCGGCGGGGGAGGCTCGCTCAAGTGTCCGCAAACAACAAGCCCTCACAGCTAGATACCCTTGGGCCGGGCGGAGAGCCACACTGTGGTGTGGTTGTCGTTTACGCAACCTTTCCAAGCCGGGAGGCGGCTCTGGCGTGCGGCCGCCGGATGGTCGAGGCCGGGCTCGCAGGCTGCATCAACGTGCTTGCAAATATGACGTCGGTTTATGTTTGGGACGGACAAACACAAACTGCGGAGGAAGCCGTATTGATCGCCAAACTCGCGTCCGAAGGCGCGGGCGCGGCGGTGGCGTTCATCACGGCCAACCACCCTTACGACACGCCTGCTGTGCTGGTGATCCCGGTCGCTGGCGGCAGCGCCGCGTATCTTGCATGGGTGCGCAGCGGAACCCGCCTCGTCTGATCTAAAACGCGTTCTAAAACCAGTGACCAAAAACGCCGCATCCGAAAATTGGATGGCCGAAAATTAAAAGGCCAGAAATTGAAAGGCCAGAAATTGAAAGGCCGGTGCGGCTTGCGCACCGGCCTCTAGACGCATTGATTTTACGCTGCGTCAATAGACGCCGCCCATCGATTGTTGCTGTAAGTACGGGATCGACACTGGGCGGGGACGGCCGCGATGCGCTTTTCCGCCGCCATTCGACGCGTAATAGTAAACCTTTGGCTTCGGTGCCTTGTAGATCACGTACCGAGGCAATGACGCTGGGCGTCGCGCGATCTTGGCGGAGCGGAATTTTTTGGGCGAAAAGCCAGCCTGGCTTTGCACGAGCGGGCCTGACTTCGTCCCCGGCAAGCCCTGCACAGTTGTGGGCAGCGTCGCGTAGGGACGGGCGGCGAGCTGGGGCGCGGGCGCTATGACAACCGGCGCGTCGTGTGGGGCGGCGATGTCAGCATCGATGTTGATGTCAGTCGCTTCCGGCCGCGGTCCGCGATCCGGCGTTACAGCGGCAATGCTGACTGGCAATTGTGGTTCAGCCGAAAGCGGGCCACCCATGGCCATTCTACCGGGCAATGGCGCTGGGCGTGGCGATAGTGCCGCGGTTGTCGAGGCTGTAGTCATGGTCCGGGTCTGGGTCTGGTCGTCTTTCAGCCACGGCAGCTCTTCCGGCGTCGCCGCGGCCATAGCCTGAGCTAGCCTCTGAGCTTTCTGCTTCGCGGCGCTACGCGCGTCTGCGATGCGCTTGGTCTCGGCCGCGCGCTGCACCTCAGCTAGGCGCTGCTGTTCGCGTTTTTGTTCGAATGCCGTGTGCTGGTCCTCGGCGACACGCTGTTGCTGCTGGGCTTGGCTCTGGGCCTTCTGTGCTGCGGCGACGCGGCGGTCTTCCTCGCGCTGTGACTTCCGCGTCGCCTGGGCCACGACAGCCTGCGGCATACAACGTCCGTCATTCGACAGGACCTGACCCGAAGGGCAATCTGCACCGCAGGCAGCAGACTTGTGGCCTTGCACCAGTGTCAGCAGAATGTAGTCGGGCTCTTCGATGGGCAACGTCGCGTTGACCCGGTCCATGAATTCGGTCATGGCGCGTTTGGTCGATGGCGTCCAAGTTCCGTTGACCTCACCGCCGTAGCAGCCAACGCGCTGCAATTCGAGTTGCAGATCGCGAGCCAAAACGGCGCGCGTCTCGGCATCACCCGGCCGTGACGATGTCAGCTTACCGGAGTTCGACGGTTCTGCCGTGACAATGGCGGTCCAAGGTGCCGCCGGTTTTGTAGCAACCGGATTTGCGGCCCCAGAGTTTGAGGCCCCAGAGTTTGCGGGCATAACGGCAGCGGCGACAGTTGCGCCAGTTTGCGCGCCGGGCTGGCCAGAAGACGCTGGCCCGGAAGACGCGGGCGCTGAGAGCGGCGTCGATGGCGAGAATGTGCGGTCGACACGATCGCCCGAATAACCGCCAGCACCTCCAGAAGCGCGGATGTCACGATCCGGAGCCGCCGAGATGCGCGTGACCTCGGCAAGTTTCTCGGCCCCATCCTGAGGTGGCGGCAGATACGTGTACCCACCCAAAGCCGCACCCGCGAGCATCAACAGCAATCCGCTGAGCCGCTGCATGACCAGTACTCCTCTCGTCCTAACCTACGCAGTTACATTATGTTTGGCCGGCCGGAGGACTTGGAGCGGCTCTGCCGTCGAGCTGCTCTGGCCTCTCTTTGGTGTTTGGTTCGTGCCAAACCCCCACTCGAGTTCTAACTAAACCGAACGTGCGAACGCGCAAAGTCGCCAAAGCTCAGAATGCACCTTATTTTAACAAATGGTAACTGAATAACTCTTATCTGCAACTGGAATAGGTGGCGTGGAGATTAATCAGTGCTCGCCGTAGCTATCACGCCCAGAGGCGACAAAGTGGCCTTAGTCAGTGACTGCGGCTGGAGCGGTGAACAACGTCGCGCAAGCTGGGGACGAACAGTGGATAACGCCTTGATTGCCGCCGGATTTATCCTCCCTTCTGGCCGCTTTCTGGCCGCCTTCTGGCCGCGCGGCGTGATGTAAAGCTGCAACGTAGGCTTGCCATGTGAGCAGCAACACCGGCTCTAACCTCAAGGTTTTCAAGGGCAAACTGCGTAGACACGGGACCCCAAATCAGTTTAACGCTCGTTAACGAGGGGATTCGTTTTGCGTCGTTCATCTTTGCCCTGCATTTGGTCAGATGCGTTGTCCACAGCCGGGTTCGAGCGGCGAACACGCGGTGGATAACCTCAAAACTGATGCAAGGCGCTAGCTCTCAAGCGTGACGGTCGCGCTCTGCTTTTTTTGTCTGCCGGTGGCCATGGGGATGGCGCCGGAGCTCACGGGCAACGAACGCAGTGCAAGGCATCGTCTCGCCTGTTTTGGCGTGTGAGAGCTTGGTCCGCATTCCACCCCTCGGGTGCATGGACCACAAGACCGAAATGGCCGGGTCTTTTTCCGGTTTTGCGTATTAAGAATTCGGCCCTCGCACAGGAGAGGGCAATCATGAGACACGTCCTTGGCGTGTTGGGGGTTCTTGCAGCCGGCGTTCTACTCGCTGTATCAGCTGCAATGAACTGGCGTTTTGGCTTCAGTCTCGGACGTACCGAGCTTGACGGCCAAATCTACGGAGCAGCATCCGCTGCTGCCGACTGTTTAAAAGCACTTATTCCGTTCTTTTTCTTCGCCGCAATCCGCAACAAGGTCTGGTCGCAGGCTGCTGCGTCAGCGCTCGTCTGGGTGGTCGTTACGGCCTACTCCATGACATCGGCGCTGGGGCACGCAGCTCTGAACCGCTTTGACTCAACGGGACACCGCGCTCAGGAAGCTCAGGCCTACCAAGACCTCAGAGCCGAACTGAAGCGGGCCGAGGAGCAATCGGGATGGATCCCGCAGCATCGCCCGTATGAAGCGGTGCAAAGCGCGATCGACGGCCTCAAGACCCAGAAAGGGTGGCAGTGGTCGAACGGCTGTAAGGACGCCTCATCCAAAACGGAGCGGACGTTCTGCCAGCAGTACCACGCCCTCAACGCCGAGCTCGCATCCGCGGGCGGAGCCAAGTCGGCAGATCAGCGTATCGCCGAAATCAAGGCCAAGCTCCAAGGCACGGAGGGCACGACAGTAATGTCGGACGCCGATCCGCAGGCCAAGGTCTTGACCGAACTCGCGGCGGCGTTCTTCCCGAATGTGAAGATCGAGAACGTGCAGATGGTGTTGACGATCTTCGTCGCGTTGCTGCTCGAGATCGGATCGGGCTTCGGCATGTACGTCGCTTTCAGCCAGTGGCGTATCTATGACCACATGGCACCTGCTGCACCGCGAATGGTGTTTGCAGGCGACAACACCGCTGCGGCAGCGGTGGCGGCTCCGGTGCGTACACCGGCGTCCGTTCAAGCGAAAAAGCCGCGTTCTGGTGCCAACGACAACAGGTCGATCGAGATACCTCTCGACACGATCGTTGCCGAGGCCCAGCCTTACGAGACGCCTATTGCCGAAGTCCGCGTTGCCGAAGTCCGGGTTGCCGAAGTCAAGGCCGCACCGGTGCGGCGTCTCGCGCCTGAAACCAACACCGAACGTTTCTACAAGGAGAATATCGAGGTCCAGGATGGATCAAGTGTTACCGCTACAGACTTGTACGAGGACTATTGTTCGTGGTGCGAAACCAAGAACAAGGAACCGTCTGCCATGACGAGCTTCATGCGTGAATTCGCTGAACTCGGCGTGAAGAAGGAAAAAGTCGCAGGTCGCGTACGGTACATTGGCATCGCATTGAAGTCCGATCTGGAACTCGAGGAGGCTACGAAACCGCTTCTCTACCGCGCTGATGCAGCCTAGCGCTGCTTCTTGGAAACGGAAGGGCCCCTCACGGGGCCCTTTTTGTTTTTGGGGGGGTATGTGTGAAGATTCGGACAGGTGTATGGGAGCACGACGGCTGTCATCCCGGGCTTTATCCGCGTCGCGCTCGATGCGGCGGATAAAAACTGGTCGGAAATCAACCCGTCGATTATGGGCACGCTGTTCGAGCGCGGGTTGGATCCCGGCAAACGCTCGCAGCTCGGCGCGCATTATACCGACGCCGAAAAGATCATGATGATCGTCCGCCCGGTCATTATCGAGCCGCTGCTGCGGGAATGGGAGGCCGCCCGCGAGACAATCGCGGGTCTGATGCTGACGGCGAAGACCCATAAGGCTAGGGCTGAGCGCACCAAGGCCGAGAACGCGGCCAAGGAACTCAAGACCGCCTTCTTCGAGCGGCTCAAGAATTTCCGCGTGCTCGACCCGGCCTGCGGCTCGGGCAACTTTCTCTACCTGGCGCTGAAGTCCTTAAAGGACATCGAGGCGCGGGTGAACATCGAGGCCGAAAGCCTCGGCCTGCCGCCAGCGTTTCCGAGCGTTGGCCCCGAATGCGTCAAGGGCATCGAGATCAACCCGTTTGCCGCCGAGTTGGCGCGCGTGTCGGTCTGGATCGGCGAAATTCAATGGATGCGCGAACATAATTTCAGCGCCTCGAAAAACCCGATCCTGAAACCGCTGACGACGATTGAATGCCGCGACGCGCTGCTGAACCCGGACGGCACGGAAGCCGAATGGCCCGAAGCGGATGTGATCATCGGCAACCCGCCGTTTTTGGGCGATCGGAAAATCACGACGGAACTTGGTGAAAGCTACGCCAAACGCCTTCGCGAGACGTTTTCGGCCGGGATCGATGGCTCAGTCGATCTCGTTTGCTATTGGTTTGATAAGGGGCGGCGGCAAATCTCCGCAAAGCGTTCTGAGGCGTGTGGTCTCGTCGCAACCAATTCCATTCGGGGCGGCGTGAATCGGCAGGTGCTTGAAGCGATCAGTCAACACCTTCATGTTTTCAACGCGTGGAGCGACGAACCTTGGATTCTTGACGGTGCGGCAGTTCGCGTTTCGATCGTCTGCTTCGGAGCCGACGCGTCACTCGTCAAGCGCCTTGACGGAGCGGTCGCTCAAAAGATTAATCCAGACCTAAGTGCCCTCAATATCGATCTTTCGCTTGCTCGTTCACTTCCCGCAAATAGTAAAATCGCGTTCAACGGGATTCAAAAGACGGGCCCCTTCGAAATAGACGAAGATGTTGCCCGCGAGTGGCTGACAGCGCCGACCAACCCGAACGGTAGCCGCAACAGCGATGTGTTGCGGCCATACTGGAATGGCATCGACGTCACACGCCGTTTACGCGGGAGTTGGATTGTCGATTTCGGACTACGCAGCGTCAGCGACGCTGCGCTTTACGAACGGCCATTCGAATATGCAAATCAGACTATTCGTCCAGTGCGAGAGGCGAGCACGGTTGCCAACCCCAAGGATCGGGAATGGCTTGCGAACAATTGGTGGGTTTTCTGGCGTGCACGCCCGGAAATGGCGACAGCGCGAGCCAGGTTCGCTCGTGTGATCGTAACGCCCGAAGTGGCGAAGCATAGACTATTCGCTTGGGCTCCATCAACAATTGGCGTTGATAAAAATTTGATCGCCATCGCCCGCGATGACGACACGACGTTCGGCATCCTGCATTCCAAGTTCCACGAGCTGTGGTCGCTGCGCTTGGGCACGTCGCTTGAAGACCGCCCGCGCTACACGCCGACGACGTGCTTCGAAACGTATCCCTTCCCCGAAGGCCTGACCCCGAACATTGCCGCCACGGACTACGCCAGCGACCCGCGCGCCATTGCGATTGCCAAGGCCGCGCATCGCCTCAACGAGCTGCGGGAAAATTGGCTCAACCCGCCCGATCTTGTGCAGCGCGTGCCCGAAGTCGTGCCCGGCTACCCCGATCGCATCCTGCCGGTCGACGACAAGGCCGCGGCGATCCTCAAAAATCGCACGCTGACCAAGCTCTACAATGAGCGGCTTGCTGGCGGGATGGCGTGGCTCGATCACACCCATAAGGATTTGGACGCCGCCGTCGCGAGCGCCTACGGCTGGCCGGGTGATCTCTCCGACGACGCCATCCTCGAACGCCTGTTCGCACTCAATCAGATGCGGGCGGCGAAACCGTAGCCGCACACACCGCTGTCATCCCGGCATTTATTGCCGGGATCCATCACGCAGCGAATTCTGGCGTTCGCGGCGCGATGGGTCCCGGGGACAAGCCCCGGGATGACAGTTGGTGTGGGGCGCTGGCCCTACACCCCCGCCATCCCGGCCACCTTCAGCGCGAAGGCGTAGTTCAGCGCCGTGTCCTTCAAGCTGTCGAAGCGGCCCGAGGCGCCGCCGTGACCGGCGCCCATGTTGGTTTTCAGCAGCACGAGATTGGCGCTGGTGTTCCGATCGCGCAGTTTCGCGATCCACTTGGCCGGTTCCCAGTAGGTGACGCGCGGATCGGTGAGGCCGGCAAGGGCTAAGATATGCGGATAAGCTTTGGCTTCGACGTTGTCGTAGGGCGAATAGCTCTTGATCAGCGCAAACTCTTCCACGCTTTCGAGCGGATTGCCCCACTCCGGCCACTCGGGCGGCGTCAGCGGCAGGTCTTTATCGAGCATCGTGTTCAAGACATCGACGAAGGGCACGTCGGCGATGATGGCCAGGAACAGGTCTGGCGCCTGGTTGGCGATGGCGCCCATCAGCATGCCGCCGGCCGAGCCGCCGTTGGCGACGATGCGGCCGCGCGTGGTGAAGCCTTGCTGGACCAGGAATTCCCCCGCGGCGATGAAATCCGAAAACGTGTTCGGCTTCTTTTGCATGCGGCCGTCGGTATACCAGCGATAGCCCTTGTCCTTGCCGCCACGAATATGTGCGATGGCGTAAATAAAGCCGCGGTTGACGAGGCTGAGGCGCCCGGTCGAGAACGCCGCCGGCATCGAAATGCCGTAAGCGCCGTAGCCGTAGAGGAACAAGGGCGCTGAGCCGTCGAGCGGCGTGGCCTTGTGATACAGCAGCGTCACGGGCACGCGTTCGCCGTCGCTGGCGGGGGCGAGCAGGCGGCGCGTGACGTAGTCGCTCGCCGTGTGGCCGCTCGGGACGTCCTGGCGTTTGCGAAGTGTGCGGGCGCGCGTTGCCATGTCGTAGTCAAACGTTTCAGCCGGTGTCGTCATCGACGAATAGACAAAACGGATGCGGGTGGTGTCGAACTCATAGCCGCTCGACATGCCAAGCGCGTAGGCGTCCTCGTCGAAGGCGATCGTGTGTTCCGCGCCGTCCGCGAAGCGCGTGATGACAATGCGCGGCAGGCTGTCCTCGCGTTCCAGCCGCGCCATGTGGTTGGCGAAGACGGCGACTTCGATGATCAGGCGGCCCGGCTTGTGGGGCAGGATCTCGCGCCAGGTGTTTTCATCTGGTGACGACACCGGCGCTTCGACGATGCGGAAATCTTCCGCGTCCTTCGAGTTGGTGGTGATGATCAGCCGGTCGCCGTGATGCTCGCAGCCGTATTGGTGGCCCTTGCGCCGGGGGGCGACGAGGCGCGGGGCTGCAGTGGGGTCGTCCGCGTCGATCAGATGCACTTCGCTGGTCTCGTGATCGTGGATGTCGATCAGGATGAACTTTTGCGACTGCGTGGCGGAGATGCCGACAAAGAAACCGGCGTCGTGTTCCTCGTAGACAAGAACGTCGTCGGATGCGGGCGGGCCGATCGTGTGGCGGTAGACGTAGCGCGGGCGCTGGTTGTCATCGACCTTGACGTAGAAGAAAGTTTTACCGTCGCGGGCCCAGACCATGCCGCCGCGGGTGTCGGGGATTTCGCCGGCGAGGTTTTCGCCGGTCGCGAGGTCGCGGATGCGGATGGTGTAGAGTTCCGAGCCTTTGTCATCCGTTGCGTAGGCAATGAGCTTGTGGTCGCCCGAGTGTGCAGAGGCGCCGAGGCTCCAGTATTTTTTGCCCTTGGCTTCAGCGTTGCCGTCGAGGAGGACTGTCGCATCGTCCGCCGAGCCGCCGCGCGCCATGCGGCAGAGCTCAGCGTATTGTCCGCCTGTGACGAAGCGCGGGAAGTATTCGAAGTTGCCGTGCGGCTGCGGCACCTGGCGGTCGTCTTCTTTCAAGCGGGCTTTCATTTCAGCGAACAGCGTCTCTTGCAGGTTGGCCGTGTCCGCGAGTTGAGCTGCCGTGTAAGCGTTCTCGGCGTCGAGATGGCTGCGGATTTCTGCGTCGAGCAGGTCCGGCTTGCGCATCACCTCCTGCCAGTTGCTCGCGCGCAGCCAGGCGTAGTCGTCGGTCAGCGTCACGCCGTGGTGCGTGACTGCGACTGGTACGCGCTTGGCGACGGGCGGCGTGATGGGCGGCGTAACTGGCGGCGTAACGGGGGAAACGCGAGCGTCGCCGGGCATGGGCAGGTGTCCTTGGTGTTTGAGTGCGATGGGGTTTAAGTGCGGAGAGTTTGAGTGCGGCGTGGGATCAGGCGCCAGCCGGGAGCGTTTCATCGGGTGCGGAGCCGGACCCGTCAACCGGGCTGGCGCCAGGCTGGTGTTAGGCCGCAGCGGCAGTGCTGCCAAGCATTAGCGATATTGGCAACCCTTGTTTTCTGGTGATTGACAATCGAAATCAAATGTTGTCCAAAATTTATTGTACTGAAACTTGAATATTTTTGAAAAAATCTGTCGCAGAGACGTTTGTGGTGAAGTCCTCAGCGGCGCTAATCTTGGTCCGCCCAGATTTGTGAAGTCTATGTGACGGCCAGACGCCGGGAAGTCCCCGCGGACTGGCAGACTGGTAAAGGAAGACTTGATGGACAGCTCCACACCCCCGGAACTCGTGACGATTACGGCGACGATAGTTGCGGCCTACGTCAGCAACAATTCAATTTCATCGACTGAGCTGCCAGGGTTGATTGCCGAGACACACGCGGCGCTGAGCCGGGCCTCGGGCCGGGCGGCGCTGGCGCCAGAACGCGAAGAAAGCAAGCCCAAGGTGGCGGTGAAAAAGTCGATCATGCCCGACTTCATCATCTGTCTCGAAGATGGCAAGAAGTTCAAATCGCTGAAGCGGCATCTGCGCACCCACTACAACTTGTCGCCGGAAGAGTACCGCGAGAAGTGGGGCCTGCCGCATGATTATCCGATGGTGGCCCCGAACTATGCCAAAGCGCGCTCCAATCTCGCCAAAAAGATGGGCCTCGGCATGCGCCGCGAGAAATAGTTAGAGTCTTTTCTTTTTGCTTGGCGCGGGCGACTCCCCTTTGGGGAGCCGGCCGCCCGCGCGGTGCTCCGGCGCTTCCGGCCGGCTTGCCGCAGGCAAGTCGGAAGCGCCAAGCAAAAATCCGCCGCGTTCGAGGACAAGAAGCGCGGCGCGCTCACTTATCCAAGCCCGATGCAGGGCGGCGTGACGGGCGAGATCGTAGGCCCAGTGTCCAGCGTGACCGCGCGTTCGCTCAGCCCGCAAGGCCCGCTCCATCAGCGCGACGATGCGGCGGCGGCCCGCAAGTGAAACATCGGCGAGCTCAAGCGGCCACAGCGGCAGCAGGCGCGAGAGTTCGCGGCAGCGCTGCTCGGGATCGAGGGCGCGTTGCGCATTGGCGAAGCGGGACGCAGCGGTGTGATGAGAAAATATCTTCATGACGCGAAGCATGCGCGCGGCGCAGGCAGCGGGGATAAGTTTGCCGCGCGTTGCCGCGTTAAGGTGAACAGCGGGGATAAAAAATGAGGGTGGTCTAGCCCGAAAACATTTTGCTCATGCGCCCATCATGGATTTTTTTCCGAAGAGGAATAAAAGTGAACTCGGGGTAGCGGGAGTCCGCAATCGGGGAAAAGTTATCCCCGCCGTTCACGCTTGGGCGAGGATTTGCGGCGAACACTGACCAACAGGCGTACTGTTGGAGATATCAGCGCTCGGCACGAAAACCTCGGTCAACCCTCCGGCTTCAGGTCTTGTCCCATGCTTAACATTGCCCACCCGCTTGCCCTCGAGGCGGCCTTTGCGACCCGGAACAATTTTCTCGACGTGTCCGATCCTGGCCTGCGCACCCAATCGCGGTTGGCGATCGAATTGGCAGTGCGCCAGGTATTCGGCGTTGACCACGACGCGCTGGCCCGCCTGACGCGCGGCGTTGCGCGCACGGCGCTTGCCCGGCAGGTGGCAATGTATCTGGCCCACGTTGCCTGCGGGCTGACGCTGACGGACGCCGGGCGGCTGTTTAGCCGCGATCGCACGACGGTGGCGCACGCCTGCGGCGTCATCGAGGACAAGCGCGACGAGCCGGCCTTCGACCGCGCCCTCGAACTTCTCGAGTGGACGATCATCGCGCTGCTCTTGCCACGCCGCTTCGATGCGGCGGCGATACTCTGAAAAGGAACAACTTGTATGGCTGAAACGGTCCGGTCCCCGCGCGGGGCAGCGAAGCGGCGCGCGCGCGAAGTCATTCAGAATCCAGGCCACAATGAGAGCGAAAGTCCGCTCGGCTGGCTCTACCGCCGCAAGGACAAGGACGGCTCGCCGCTCATTTCGCAAATCCAGTTCGACGCCGGAGAGCGCCTGCGCGCCGATTTCACGTTCGCTCAGATGTCGCCGAGGGTGACGGTCAATTGGTCCGCCGAGCCGGGCGGGCAAGGACGGCGCTCGGCGCCCGGAATGGGCGTCGACATCCAGGATCATGTCATGGCCGCCGCCGAACGCGTGCGCATGGCGCTGAAGTCCGTCGGCCCCGAGCTGTCGGGTATTCTGATCGATGTGTGCTGTCACTTGAAGGGACTGGAGCAGGTCGAGCGGGCGCTGAACTGGCCGCAGCGTTCGGCGCGCATTGTGCTCGGCAAGGCGCTC
>JANNEP010000029.1:0-100866 GCA_031378895.1 Hyphomicrobium sp. | reverse complement strand
GACCTCGAAAACGACGGTCACTTCCAGTTCGAGTACCGAATTCGCCGCCCAAGGGACGGCGTCGAACGTTGGATGAACTCACAAGGTCAAATGATCTTTGACAACAAGCGGCCCGTCCGCGCCATTGGCGTGACTTACGATTTCACCGAACGCAAGCGCACTGAACAGCATATCGCCCTCCTGATGAGGGAGGTAAATCATCGCTCTAAAAACTTATTGACCGTGGTGCAGGCTGTGGCCCGGCAGACGGCGCGCAAGAGCGACCCGGCAACGTTTGTGGTACAGCTGTCGGAACGCATCGACGGGCTCGCAGCCAGCCAAGATCTTCTGGTCAAGAACCTGTGGCAAGGGGTTGGCGTGGCCGCCCTCGTTGAAGCCCAGCTGTCCCATTTCAAGGATCTTCTCGGATCGCGGATCGTCGTCGATGGACCGCCTGCCGAACTAACACCTGCGGCAGCTCAAGGTATCGGCCTGGCCCTTCATGAGCTGGCCACCAATGCGGCGAAGTATGGGGCACTCTCGAATAGTACCGGGCGCGTGACGATCAATTGGCAGATCGTTGCCGACGATCCGCCAGAGTTTCTGATGACGTGGACCGAGGAGGGTGGCCCGCCTGTGGAAGCACCAAACCACAGCGGCTTTGGTCAGATGGTGATCGGGCGTATGGTAGAAGCAGCAATCAATGGTAGAGCTAAGATTGAATATCGCGATAGCGGATTATTTTGGACGCTGACTGGGCCTGTTGAGAATTCGCTGGAAGCAAGACGCACAAAGTAACCCTGCCGGACACAATGCAGAAGGCAAAATTCTGAAGCTAGTTGCCGTTCAGAACGATCATCGCCAAAAAATACAATGGGCTATGCCGAGCGGGGCCAGCCGTATCCCTGCTGACCCCGCGCACAACGTGCTCTTGATTGCCGGTTACCGGGAGGTACCCGAGCGATTGCGCCGGTTTTCATTCTGGTCGGAGAGATTGGCGTTTTCGTTTGAGCCTCTCCAGCCAGCCTGGGCATATTCGTCTCTCCGGCTGACGGTATCTACAGGGGCGTACTTACGCAAAATTCCATCGGCTTCTGACAGACGATCATCGCTTGTCGTTACCGTCACCAGTGAACTGCCGCGGCGGATGCCTTCGGCATAGACGTCAGCGTCGGCTTCATCGATGCCAAAGTCGGTCAATGCTCCGACCAGCCCGCCGGCCAACACACCGCCGGTACCTGTCACGATGGTGGTAGCCAGCATACCGGCGCCGACAAGGGGGCCGATACCTGGGATGGCCATGACACCAAGTGCGGTTAAAATGCCAGCCCCCACGCCGACAGCCCCGCCAACTTCCGCACCGGTCACAGCGCCCGACGATTGCGTTCTCTCGTCCGTCACGGTGCCATCTGCGGCACGGCTGACGATGCTGACTTCGCTGTCCGAAAATCCGGCATTTTGGAGAGCTTCCACTGCCCGGCGAGCCTCAGCGAGATCATCATAAAGATAGCTTGTTATGCGTGTCATTGCGGTGATCCTTAAGATTGCAAAGAACGATTATTCCAACTGGATTAGTTGACGCCGGCGACATTGCCTTTGAAATCGACAGCGACGCTCGCCTGCTTGCCCGACTTCATCGCCGTACCACGCCAAATTCCCTTGTCGTCTTTCACAAGGGCGGAGACTTCAGAAAATCCTGAATCCATAATTCGTTGGCGGGCCTGAGCCTCAGTGTAACTGTTGGCACCCTCAAGCAGTACTGCGGCGCTGTTGGCCGGGGCGGCAGCTTTTACTTGCGGTGTTGTGGCCGGAGCGGCGGGTACCGTTGCCGGTGCAGGTGGTGCAGTTTGGGTTTCAGCTAAGGCCGAGAGCGCAAACGTCATCGCTCCAGCTCCCGCGAGAGCCGCAAGAATTTTTTTCATTGGGATACCTCTCAAATTGATTATTCAAACGTCGTAATGCGGATGGGAAACGCAGTTGTTGGAGAATCGTTCCCGCGCGCCGGCACGAGAGATGGGAATCAAAGTCACGCGGCTCGCAGTGGCACACAATTCTGTTGAAGAGATCATCGGCCGATAGCCTACTCCGCGACGGCGGACTGCGCTTTTAGTCCCATCGTCACGGTGATCGTTTGATTGGCATCAGCGTCCGCTAGCGGTACCGTCACACGCTTGCCATCGCGAATTTCCAGCGCCACGCCATTGATGGACGCGGCAATGAGCCCGCACGAAACGCGCGCCGAGTTTGAGACAACGATCCGGTACGTCGTGGCCTCATGGATATAGGTCACTTCGAAGCCGGGCCATCGACTTGGGATAGAAGGCGAAATAACCAAGGTATTGCCGACTTTCGTAATGCCCAAGACATGTTCCAGAGCTGCCCGGTAAATCCATCCGGCCGCACCCGTATACCAAGACCAGCCGCCACGTCCGCGATTTTGGCCGACTGAGTACACATCAGCAGCGATGACGTATGGCTCTAACTTATAGCGGCGGCTATCGGCTTGCGACGCAGACAAATTGATCGGGTTGATCAGCGACAAAAGCTCGCCGGCCCCTTCGCCATCGCCGAGGTCCGCGAGCGCGATGATGCTCCACGCGGCCGCATGAGTATATTGGCCGCCATTCTCGCGGATGCCGGGTGGATAGCCTTTGATATAGCCGGGATCGAGACCGGTCTTGTCAAACGGTGGGGTGAACAGAAGCGCCAATTTGGCGTCTTGATCGATCAGCCGCTCTTGCACCGACGTCATGGCTCGCCGCGAACGTCGAGCATCTCCGGCACCTGAAATTACGCTCCATGATTGCGCGATGGAATCGATCTGGCACTCTTCGCTCTCTGAGCTGCCCAGCGGCGAGCCGTCGTCGAAATAGCCGCGCCTGTACCACTGGCCGTCCCAGCCGTTGGCTTCGATGGCCGCCCGAATATCTGCAATCTTCTTGCGCCAATTTTTACAGCGCTGAGTTTCGCCGCGCGCCTCGGCATGCGGCAGCATGTTGGTGAGGCAGGTCACAAGAAACCAGCTTAACCAGATACTTTCCCCCCGGCCTTCAATGCCGACGCGGTTCATACCGTCGTTCCAGTCACCGCCTCCAAACAAAGCCAGCCCATGCGCCCCAACGCCCAAGCTCCGGTCGAGCGCGCGGGCGCAATGCTCGAACATGGAGCTGGCCTCATCTGAAAGTTCAGGGAGAAAGTAGACCTCGTGCTCATGATCTTTGAGATGAGGCCCTTCGATGAAAGGTACGATTTCATCAAAGACTGCTGCATCACCTGTCGTCTTGACGTAGTGGGCAGCGACGTAGGCCAGCCACAAGCAGCTATCTGCGATCCTCGTGCGCACGCCATGACCTGACGGTGACAGCCACCAGTGTTGTACGTCGCCCTCGGGGAATTGCCGGCCGGCGGCGACAAGGAGATGCGCACGCGTGATATCGGGTCGCGTCATCGCCAGTGACATCACGTCTTGAAGCTGATCGCGGAAGCCAAATGCGCCGCCGGCTTGGTAGAGTCCGGCGCGGCCCCAGAGCCGGCACGATAACGTCTGATACGGCAGCCAACGATTCATCAGCAGGTCGAGGGCCCGGTCCGGCGTTTTGACTTGCACCTTTTCGAGCAAGCCGTCCCAAGCCTGGACCGTTGCCTGAAGCGCCTCTCCCGCATGGATGCCAGAATACTTTTCGACCAAGCGATGCGCTTCAGCTTTGTTGGTTGCGTCGCCCAGGAGTGCGACGATCTCCGTCTCCCCCGAGGCCGGAAGAATTACCAAGGTTTGCAGAACGGCGCAGGCATCGTGGCCTGTACCGGCGATCCCGCGCAACTTCCATTTGGACGCAAGTCCAGCAGGATTGTCGAGTGCCCCGTCGTGGCCAATGAAGTCGCCGCGGATTGCCGTCCAGCCAGCAATGCCGCCCGAGAGCCGCGAGAAGGCTACGCGTTCTGGAAAGAAATGATGCCACGGATTTCGAGCATAAATAGCGCCCTGGCTGCTGTCGTATTCGGTTGTGATATGAGCCGCAGTCGCCCGGCGCGACGATCCGAGCACCCATTCCGCGTAACTTGTAACCGACAGGCGGCGCGGCTTGCCGGATACGTTACGCAGCGTCAGTCTTGAGATCTTGACCGGGTCGTCGCCCGCGAGAAACTGCTCAAGCACGAGTTCAATTCCTCGCGACATATGTTCGAAGCGGCTGTAACCCTGCCCGTGAGCTATTACATATGGCGCCGCGTGGTCACGGATTGGAGACGCCGTCGGCGTCCACAACTCACCTGTGTCCTCGTCGCGCACATAGAACACTTCACCCGGCCGGTTGCTGACTGGATCGTTCGACCAAGGTGTGATTTGGCGTTCGCGGCTGTTCGTGCACCACGTGTACCCGCCACCATCAGCAGCGACTTGGAATCCGAACGACCGATTGGCGATGACGTTGATCCATGGTGCCGGCGTTGTTTGGCCGCCGTCGAGGATCGTGACATATTCCCGCCCGTCACGGCGAAAACCACCGTAACCGTTGTAAAATTCTAGGTCACTCGTGCTGGCGCGACGCGCCGAAATTTCTGGCGGTGCCGGGCGGCGCGGCGGCGCAGCGACAACCTGCGATTGGGATATCAACCGCACGATCTGTTCGGCGAGGGCTCCGCGGCGAGCATGGAAAACTGCTTGCGCCGCAGCCGGTAACGCTGTGAGCGTCTGTGGCTGTAGCAAATCCGAGCGTAAGAGATAAACGCTCCCTTTGGAGTTATCGCGTCCCAGGCGATGACGGCTGGGAACGGATTGGCAAAGCGTTTCAAGAGCTGTCTGCAATTCCTGCTGGTAGGAAGCGGCATGACTATTCAAGATCACGAGATCCGCTTCGACACCCTTGTTGCGCCAGTATTCGAACGCATGCAGCAGTTGACGGACGACCCCTATGTCCTCAATCTCGTCGATCCGCACTAACACAATGGGCAAATCACCCGAAATCCCAGCGGGCCACAATGCACCAAAACCGAGCGCCCCGTTTTGCAAGATCAGCTCAGACGCACGCAGCGCCGGAGACGCGTAAACCAATGCGCCTGCGAGTTGCTGGAACACCATCGCATCATCGGCGTCGATACCAAGATGGCGAAGCTCCACAAGCCCGTGAGTCCAGGCGAGCATTGCAGAGCGCGCGAACGCCGATGCGTCCTTGTATTTTTCGATCATCGGCAGGAGGGCTTCGCGACTTGAGGCGACGACCGTCCAAAATGACAGGCGTACGGTCGCCCCGGGGGCAATGGTCACTTGCTTGCGGAGTGCAAAAACCGGATCGACGACCGCGCCAACGCCGCCGCTGAGAGGACGTCCATTGATGATCGAAATCGGCGACGCCAACGTCCGGCCCCGGCCAACGAATTTCGCCCGGTCCGTGTCGAACTCGAACTCGTCTTTGACGGAAGTGTCAGAAGTCACGAACGCGGCAGCAACGATATCGCGGTCGCTGGGGCCGCGTTTCCGCCGCTTTGCCAGGACAAAGCCGCCGCCGCCATCATACTCGGTTTCAACGAATAGTTTTGAGAAAGCCGGATGGGCGGTGTCTCCATCAGCAGATCCAAGCACCAGCTCCTCGTAACTCGTGACGTCAATCGTACGCGGCTTTTTACCGAAGTTCGTTATGCTGACCCGGCGGCAAGTTGCATCGTCTTCCGGCGATACAATCACATCGAGAACAGTTTTTAGAGAGCCGTCTGTGCGCGCCAGCTGCACCCGGTCTTCGGCGAACGACGCCTCCGAGGTCGTTGCAACACCTCCTACTGGCTGGAGGCCTGCAGACCAAATCCCGCCTGTCTGCGTATCGCGGAGATAGATAAACGATCCGAGGTTGTCGAGTGTTGAATCGCCGTGCCAGCGCGTTACGGCGAGGCCGTTCCAGCGCGTGTAGCCCGATCCAGCAGCCGTCACAAGAACACTGAGCCGGCCATTGGCGAGAAACTGACAATCGGCTGTCACGCCAGTGCGGCGGGTAACGCGCCGTACCGCCGCGAGACTCAGCTCGTCCTCCTCCGGCCGCACCCTTATGAGTGTGGCACGCTGCACTGGTTTGGGCACGAGGCGTGGCGCTCGTTCTTGGAGCAACAACTCGGCGGCCTGGACAATAGGCGCAGCATGAAACCGGCGCGCGATCACGTTGTCAAAAATCGTATTGGCAAGCGCGACGATTGTCATGCCTTGATGATGCGCCATGTACGCCTTGACGATTTCAAATCTTTGCGCGTGAGCGACGCGCGCTGGCGTAAAGTCTATGGCTTCATAAAATCCATAAGCACCACAGCCGCCAATGGCCGCCAAGCTCTCGAAGTTCTTGGCTGCGGCGTTGGGAGCGACCATGCTCGCAAGTCCGGTCGCGTAAGGCGCGATCACAAGATGCTCGCCAAGTCCTCGTTTCAGTCCAAGTTCGGGAACACCAAAGCTTGAGTATTGATAGGTAAAATCCAGGTCGCGGGCGTTGTAGGCCGATTCTGAGACGCCCCAAGGCGTGCCATTTTTTGCTCCAAAACGTATCTGCTCCCTGACAGCAGCGCGAACAGTGTTGCCCAGGAGACTGTCGGGCGGAGTCAAAGTCACAAGGTCTGGCATCAGATATTCAAACATCGATCCCGACCATGAGATCAGCACAGACGTTCCACTCACGGGCAGCAGTGTCCGGCCAAGCCGGAACCAATGCCGCGTTGCCGCGTCACCCTTGGCAATGGCAACGAAACTCGCGAGACGCGCTTCCGACGCCAGCAAATCGTAACAGCTCTGATCGTTTTTGCCCTCGTCTACCAAATAACCGATTGACAGGAGTTCTCGCTCGGTATCGATCAGAAATGAGAAATCCATAGAGAGGGCCATATAGTCAGCTGCATCGGCAATTGCCGTAAGGCGGCGGCGCAAAGCCCGCAGGTCGTCAGTCTTCAATTGGGCATAACGCAAATGACTATCTGCGGTCCGAGTAACTGCTTGCGCATACTTGTACGCCACCGGCGCAGCCTGGTCGTGTTCCAGCAGATCAGACAGTCTGAGTGCCGCAGTACGCACCTCGGCCCAGCCGATTGTGTTCTCCGATGCGTCCGTATTACCGGGCGCGGCCATCGTCACGGCGTTCTCAAGAGCTTGAAATACGCCCGTAACATCCGCGCTTCGAAAAGAGGGCAACGAGGCTTTCAGAAGAGCAATGCCATCGGCAATGCCGTCTTTTGAGGCGGGATTGGGACGAATATCATGCGCCCATTCCCGGCACGCAATAGCAACCGCGACCAGGTGCCCGGACAAGTTTCCGCTATCAACAGCCGACACATACCGCGGCTCAAGTACGGCCATTGTTCGCGTGTCGTACCAGTTATAGAAGTGTCCCTTGAACCGCGCCAAATCGCCAAGCGCTCTCAGCGTCTGTTCCAACCGCTCAGCGGTCTCAAGAACTGAAATCCAGCCAAAGTCATGGGCGCTCACCGTCGAGAGCATATAGAGCCCAATATTGGTCGGCGAGGTTCGATGGGCAACCGCGGGCCGTGGCTCTTCCTGGAAGTTATCCGGTGGCAAGAAGTGCTCTTCAGCGGTAACGAACTCCTCAAAAAAGAGCCACGTCCGCCGTCCAATGGACCGGAGTTTAAGCCTGTTGTCTTTCGTCAATATCTCGCGCTGAATACCGGCCGGTTGGAAACTCACCCATCGCGCAATGGCGGGCGCGGCAAGCCAGAGCGCAACGACGGGCAATGCAATTTTAGCGCCGTCCGAGCCTGACAGCGTCACCAGGCCGAGCGCAACCATGCCGGTCAGAACGCCGCCCGACATGCGCTTGTAGTAGGCCGCAATCGTCGCGGCGGCCATCGACTTGGCCTGCGCGGCAGTGGTCCATTCCAGCAATTTTCTGCGGCTCACGAACACCCGGTACAGGGTGCGCACCACCGCATCCGTCATGGTATAGGCCTTGTCTGCAACAAGAGTCAGATGCAACGACGACTGTGCGACCGCGAGCATGGCATCGCCACCCAAAGCGGTGAAGTGACTTTTCTGGGTGGTATTGTTGCTATTGCCCGCGAGATTGGCAGCAATCGCAAGAAACGTCGGGACACCGATCGAAGTCGCTATGAATACTGTCCACAGTGCGGCGGCTGGCAGCGGTTGATGCCAACCGATCACGAGTGCAGCGACGATAGATACCGGGGTCAGCGACCGGCGGAGATTATCGATCATCTTCCAGCGCCCAAGCGCTTTCAGCCGATCGCGCCCTCCGCGATGCTGGGCGATACTGAAATC
This sequence comes from Hyphomicrobium sp., assembly GCA_031378895.1. GTDB lineage: Bacteria > Pseudomonadota > Alphaproteobacteria > Rhizobiales > Hyphomicrobiaceae > Hyphomicrobium_B. Next base: position 92,630 of record JANNEP010000029.1, on the reverse strand, counting down.
AGCGCGGCCTGTGATGATCCATGGCAGGAGCTGCCAATCACCGCGCACCCAACGATGTTCGCGGGCACGCGCCACATCATAACGGCTGGGGAATTCCTCGATAATTTCGACATCGCTTGCAAGCCCGGCGCGGGCGTAAAGCCCTTCGATCAAATCGTGGCTTAAAATCGTGTTTTCTGGAAATCGGCCTGACATCGCCGCCTCAAATGCGTCGATGTCGTAAATGCCTTTGCCAGCAAATGACCCTTCGCCAAAGAGATCCTGATAGACATCAGAAATGGCCCCTGCATAGGCGTCAATGCCGCCTGCCGATGAAAATAACCGCTGGTAGAGCGAGGCATCCTGCGCCGTCGGCAGGCTCGGCGAGACGCGCGGCTGGAGAAGTCCGTAACCATCCACAACGCGTTGCTCAACTGCCGAATAGACCGGTCTGTTCAGCGGGTGCAACATCTTGCCGACCAATCGGCGTACGACGTCGCGTGGCAACCGCGTATCTGCGTCCAAGGTGAGTACGTACTTGATCAGAGACGGGCAGACGATTGCCTGAGCTTCGCCAGCAATGAACGAAGTGTCGGTCGCGCCTCTCAAAAGTCTGTTCAGTTCATGTAACTTGCCGCGCTTTCTCTCCCAACCCATCCACGTACTTTCGCCCGCATTCCATTTCCGCCGCCGATGAAGAAGGTAAAAGCGCTCTTCATCCGCAGTGAGCCCTGGATGCAGCAGATTAAGGCGCTCAACCCCTGCGCGTGCGCGGTCCAATAACTCGGTGTCTCCATGTGCCGTTTCAGTCTGCGAATCGGACCAATCAGAAACCAGCACATAGAAAACATTCTCCTGCTGGGTCGCGAGGTGGTGGATCTCAAGTCTGTTGATCAACCCGTCAATACTATCGGCATCCGAAAGCAAGGCCGGAACGGCAATAACCGTGCGCCCATTTCCAGGCACACCTTGAGCCAATTCGAGCCCAGGAATCATCCGCGGCTGAATTTCGAATGCAATTGCCTGATTGACGATCGCAATCGCTAAATCGAAGGCAGGCAGAAAGCCAGCAAGAACGAGAAATATGAGAACGCTGCTTGGGACATTTTGGCCGACCAGCGCAAGTGCCGGCAACGCTAAAAATGCGAGCGCCAGAAACACGATGCTGCTGATGTATACTAGCAATCCGCCCTTTTGAGTTATTGCAGCCGGCATGTCGCGCCAGCGCCGGCGAAAGCCTATTTCGGCTTCGAGGACGCGGCCACCGTTGCCCAGAAGGAAGTAGCCCGGGTCCCGGGTTTTTGCATCCATTGGCAAACATTCTGCCATCCGGACCGCGCACTGAGCGATCTCGTATTCCGGGATGGGTGCACCGCGTGCTAGCCTTTCAATCTCATTCCGATAGGCATTGCGCGTCGCAAAGTCCATTTCAGAAAACGATGGATTGACGTTGAAAGCAACGTCAACGCGACTCACACTTTCAAAGAAATCTGGCCAGTTAATGTCGGGCATGATGCGCATACTACGGATGATGTGGCGCACGCTGTTATTCGTTGCCGCGATACTGTGGTGTTCCTGACGGACGACTTCCTCAGAGGTTAGATTGAACTGGGTAAGTTGGTCCCTAAGCCAATCGCGCGCGGAGCCCAAATCTCCGGTTCCGTCGCCGAGCCGATGTACGAGCTGGACAACAAATGCAGATTTAAGGTCGTCACGAGGATTGACGATCGTAGACGATTTTAATACGGATTGCGTGAGGTCCGGGTTGCGGGCAATCCGATCGGCAAAGTCATCGGCGTCCTTACGTTGCTCTCGGCTTGCCACGATACGCCGGGCAGCGCGTCGCAGATTCTCCACAAGAACAAGGCGAAGTGTCAAAGGCAACGCCCACAATTCACCAATTTTGAGGACATCGACGCGCTGGTAAGCATCGACGAAGGCGCGCAGCATTTCACCGTCAAAACGGCTATCAGAATGCGCGACGTAAGCCCAAGCCACGCCAACAATTCGCGGATATCCTGCTAAGGGCCCCTCCGCCAGTTTCGGCAGTTGCTCATAATAGGACAGCGGCAAATTCTTGCGAACGTCGCGTATTTGTTCCTCGACGACGTGAGAGTTGTTGATCAACCATTCGGCACCGGGCGTAACTGAATGTCCTTCTGCGACGGCTTTAGCAAGAATGCGATGTGCAGCAAGCAACTCCTTTTCATTGTCAGCCAATCTCTGATGCAACCGAATCACACGAGGCGCGCGATCCGTTACGCGCTGCGCTCGCGCAAGGCTTTCTGAGTGTTGCTCAAGACGCTCACGCCCGAATACCTCTTCGCGGATGGCGATATCGCTGTCCCACGGCGGGCCCTCTCGCCTCTTAATCAGGCGCGGCCACGACACCATTGATTTGCCGCTCCCTATCAATTGCCATTAAAGAATACGCCGGTGCTTGATCTGCCGGACAGTTAAACTCCAATGCGGCAGAAAAGTTCCACGACAGGCCGAACAATTATGATTGTTAGATGCGGCGACCATTACGGCTGGAACTTTCCGCGCAGCTTCGCGTTTACGTCGGACCAAGCTCCGATTTGTGTTATCGAGGTGCGATCATGGGTAAATTCACACATTGGGCTGCGACGTTCTCCGTTATTGGACTGTTTGCCGCCCTGCTAGGGTTCGGCGAACTGGCCGGTTCGGCTGCTCCGATAGCGTGCCTGTTGTTCTGGTTCTCGCTTGCAATGGTCGGCCTCTCGTTGGCAGCTGGGATGGTCCGTAGAACCTAATTCGACTGTGGTCGAAGGCTGGACTCAAAAGTCAAACTTAAGGGCGCGAACCTGAACAAGTTCCAACAGCGCAGCAGCGTCCTCACCGTCGGCGGCGCGATGATCGACACCATCGCCGTGATCGACGATACACTAATTGAACGCATGAGTATGAACAACGCCGATCGGGCATTCCTGCTTCTGGAAGAGGGTCGCAAGACTGAAGCGTCAATCATTTCGACGCACCCAGGCGGCGGGGCGATAAACTCTGCTGTATCTTTCGCCCGGCTAGGTTTTTCTGCCACAGCGCTGGTCAAGCTTGGCCGCGACACCCGGGCGCAAGCCATTCGAAGCGCACTTGCTGCCGAAGGCATTTCGCCCGCACTGATAGTGGAGACGGATGCCGCAGGCACCGGTGCGTCGGTCCTGATTTCAGCGCACGAAAGAAATGCGGCAATATTCACGTTTCGCGGAGCAAACAGCTATCTTGAAACATCAGATTTAGCAGGCGCGGATTTCTCGCAGAGCATCGTCTACATCACAGGTCTGAGCAACCGGTCGGCTGGCGTTTTCCCGGAGATCGTTGATCGTGCCGCGGCGCAAGGCGCATTTGTTGCCGCAAATCCGGGCATCCGCCAGCTCGCAGCACGCGGCGGCGCTTTTCAGAAAGCCCTCGCAAAAATCTCACTTTTGTCTATGAACCGCGAAGAGGCCGCGACGCTAATTCCACGCCTAATGGAGAGCTATCCGCAGCCGTCGCGGACGTATCTACCGCCGGTGACGCGCGAAACTCCGGACTTAATGCGGCGTGGGCTGTCAGCGTCGGGATTTGAAATGATGCTGCCGCAATTTTGCGAGGCACTTCTTTCACTTGGCCCTCAGTGCATCCTCGTGACCGATGGAAAACGCGGTGCCTACGCCGCCGTGGGCAAAGAAATCGTATTTTGCCCTTCACTTACAACCACCGTCGTCGGAACTGCTGGCGCCGGCGACGCTTTCACATCGACGTTTACAGCGATGTATGCCAACGGCGCCATGCCGGGTGAAGCCCTGCAATATGCTGCGACGAATGCGAGTTCGGTTGTAGAATTTGCCGATACGCAGTCTGGTCTCTTAGGATGGACACCGTTACACGACGCGCTCGCATTGAACAAAGACAGACTGCCGTTGTCTTACTGGAGCGCTGAATAGGCGTGCTGCGTCGTCCCGCCAACTAAGAACGTGTTCACTTAACTTCCTGCAACACGAGATCGAGTGATGTGATAAATTATCATGACTTAACCACGCACCAGAGTAAATCATGACAGCCCCGGAGTGCGAGAAGCGTCCTTTGATCGTCGGTATCGGTGCCTCCGCCGGAGGTCTTGCGGCGTTTAAAAGTTTCCTCACCAACATGCCCCCTGACCCTGGAATGGGCTTTGTGCTGGTGCAGCACCTCGCACCCGATCACAAGAGCTTGCTGGTCGAGTTACTCGGCGCCAATTCGCCATTGCCTGTCATAACGGCGGTTGATGGCGTAACTGTCAAAGCGAATTGCGTCCATGTGATTCCGCCGGACGCGACACTCACGATCAAGAACGGTGTGCTTCGCCTCGAGACGCCGGCGCCAGCGCGTCAACTCCGCCGGCCTATCGATTCCTTTTTTGTGTCATTGGCCGAAGATCAGGGCGAGTGCGCTGTCGGGATTATTCTGTCGGGTGTCGGCAGTGACGGTTCGCTCGGGATACGCGCCATAAAAGCACACGGCGGGTTGACTTTGGCCCAGGCTGAATTCGATCACCACGCCTTGAGCGGAATGCCGCACAGCGCCGCCGCCACCGGCATGGTCGATTACGTCATGGCTGTCGAAGCCATGCCCGACAAACTGACTGATTATCACAGTCACATGCATGACGTGGCCGTCCGCAAGGATGGTGACGGCTTACGCAAGGACATTCGCGATCATCTCACAGAAGTTACCGAGTTGTTACGTGCTGGCGTCAAACACGATTTCAGCGGTTACAAGGAATCGACACTCATTCGCCGGTTGCAGCGGCGCATGCAGGTGCTTCAACTCAATACCATCGACGCCTACATCGAACGCATGAAGGGCGACCCTGATGAAGCCAAGTCTTTATTTCGTGAGGTCCTGATCGGGGTCACCGAATTTTTCCGTGAACCCGATGCATTCGAGGCTCTCAAGACCTTGGCTATACGCCCAATGCTGGCAGCGAAACAGCCAGGGGATAGCGTGCGCGTCTGGGTTGCGGGCTGTTCGACGGGCGAGGAGGTCTACTCAATCGCCATTCTGTTGAAGGAGGTCTTGAGCGAGCTGAATAATCCTCCAATTCTCGACATAAAGATCTTCGCAACCGACATCGATACCAACGCACTGAGCTTTGCGCGCACCGGGCGATTTCAAAAGACGGCTGCAGGCCTTTCCCCCGAACGCCTGAAGCGCTGGTTTACCCAAGACGGCACGAACATCTCCGCGTTGCAGGAAATTCGCGAAATATGCGTTTTCTCGGCACACAGCGTCATCAAGGATCCGCCATTTTCTAAGCTAGATCTCATCTCCTGCCGCAACCTTCTCATCTACTTCGACAACGACTTACAGGGCCGCGTAACACGAACGTTTCATTTTGCTCTGAAGCCCGGCGGCACGCTTTTTCTTGGCCCCTCGGAAAGCATCGGCCGTTACGGCAATTTTTTTACCGTGCTCGACAAGAAAAATCGCATCCTCTCGCGCCACGATACCGGACGCGGCATGCCGCCGCCTTTTCAGTCGCCTAGTGAGCTGGCGAGCGCACCACCTCAGTTCGAGCCCGCCAACAAAGTGCCAGCCTCCATCGACGATCGCATCGACAAAAGCGTTCGGCGCGTCATGGAGCAATATGCTCCGGCCTACTTCGTGATCGACCGCAACCACGAAATCCTGCGCTTTTCCGGCAGCGAGGCCCGGCATTACCTCGAACCCTCACCCGGCGCGGCAAATCTTCAGCTCTTCAGCAATTTGCATAAGACGCTGCGCCCCGCTGTCCGCGCCGCTGTGCAGAGCGCTGTTGCTGATCGCAAATCTGTTGTGACGGAGAACCTTGTCATCCGCATTGACGGCAAGACCCGCGACGTGACGTTGATCGTCGAGCCAATCATCGAGAGCACGGGCAAAGACCAAGGAATTTGCGTGGTGGCGTTTCGCGATGCAGCGCCGGCCACAGCGGCCGCTCAGGCTACGAACCCGGTGACGATGGAGCCGATTGCGGCCTCGGCGTTGGAGAACGAACTCAATGCAACCCGGTTTCAGCTTAGGGCCGCGAGCGACGAACTCGAGACCGCCATCGAGGACATGAAATCAACGACGGAAGAGTTCCAGTCGGTCAACGAAGAGCTGCAATCGGCGAATGAAGAACTCGAGACCGCTAAGGAAGAGATGCAGTCCATCAACGAGGAACTGCAAACGGTCAACAGCGAGTTGTCGAGCAAGAACGACGAGACGATGCGTCTCAACAACGATCTCAAAAACCTGCTCGATTCGACCAGGGTTGCAGCCGTTTTTCTAGACGATGACTTGCACATCCGGCATTTTACGCCAGCACTCACGGAAATTTTTCCGGTACGCGAGAGCGATCGCGGCCGGCCAATCACCGATATTGTCAATTTGATCAACTACGACGACTTGAAGCGCGACGTCGACGCAATTTACACCTCGCAAGCTGTGATTGAGCGGGACGTGTCGATGAAAGACCTGAGCGCGACATTTTTGATGCGCATCCGTCCGTATCGCACAATCACGAACCACATCGATGGCGTTGTTCTGACGTTTTTCAACATCACGGAGCGGAGCCGCGACGACGATCTTAAAGTGCTGCTTGGCAAGGAGCTGCAGCATCGCACCGCTAACCTTTTTGCGGTCATCTCATCGATCGCCAATCGTACTCTGTCTGGTGACCGGCCCATTGAACAAGCACGCGAGGTCTTCTCTGCGCGGCTGATGGCTCTTGCCAAGGCCCACGCACTCCTGACGATCAACCTCGAAGAAGGCGCGCCGCTCGAAGACGTCGTGCGTGCCGAGCTGGTGAGATTCTCCGACCGGGTCAAGATTTTGGGGCCGCGCGTTGTATTGACGCCAGCCGCGACACAAGGTTTTGCGCTCATCATCCATGAACTTGCCACCAATGCAGCGAAACATGGCGGGCTTGCGAATAACGATGGCAAGGTGGCGGTGACATGGTTGCACTCGGATCTTGGCGGGGACGACCCGCGTTTGACCTTCCGCTGGCAGGAGCGGGGTGGCCCGCTGGTCACGCCGCCCTCTCACAAAGGTTTTGGCTCCAAGTTGCTCGAACGCGCGATCGATTCATCCGCCCGTCCAGCCGAGTTCAACTACGACCCCGAGGGCCTGACCTACGACCTCGATATTCCGCTGGCGTTGATTTGCGCGGCGGCGTGGCTTGCCGGTGGGGCCAAGCACACGACATGAGATGAAGTAAGTTCGGCCGCCGCTTGATTTCCAATCTTTCAATTCCGGCCAAAGTAGCGCGCATGTGCGCCGAACGTCGCACAAGGCGTTTGGTTGCATGCGTGCGCTAATTTCACTCGTTGTGCGTGCGTTTCGGCCAAGTGCGGAACCATGTTCGGAACCAAGTCGCCGGCCCAGAGTTATTGCCGCGAGTACCGGATCAGCTATCGGTACAGCCGGCAGTCAAAATCCCGGGACACCCCACACATGCGCAGAGTCAATCGCTCTGCACGCACGCCTCAGTCGAACACCGAAAGGACATCACTATGCGCACGACTACATTAAAGATGGCAACCATTGCCGCCACGCTCGTTGGGCTTATGAGCGCCTTCAGCCCGGCTGCAGTCGCCGAAGCGAACAAAGGCCAAATTTTCGGCGGCGGTAATAACCGTAGCGGAATTGCTCAAAACCATGGCAACCGCACTTTCAACCGCGGCAGACAGTTGCAGCGCCGGAGCTTCAGCGAATATCGTGGATATAACAATGGCAACCGCCGTCACCACAATCGGCGAGGCTTTGGTAATAGCTACGGCGGGCTCTATATCGACCTCGGCGGCGACTCCAGCTGCCGCTACTCCTATCGCAAGTGGCAAGCCACGGGCAGCCGGTACTGGCGCGCGCGCTACTACGATTGCGTCGGCTAACGGTTGTCGGAAATCCGCACCGGCCTCTTCCCCTCCCCCCACTTAGATGCCGGAACGGAAGCCCCCAGCGCAAGCTGGGGGCCATCGGTAGCGCGCCGCTCGACCCGGCGATACATCATCAATCGTGCCGAGTTGACGCGCTGAACCACCGGGCGCTTTAGCGCTCGCAAACCAAACATCTAGGAGAAAACGATATGTTCAAGAGAACTCTTGTAGGCCTCTCCCTCGCCAGCTTTTTGACTGCCGGTGCGGCGCTCGCTGAAGACAAGGTCAAAGTCACACCCGGCACCGGGCCGACGGAAACCATGTCAAAAGAAGTTCCGACGATGAAGCCTGCCGCAGGGAAGACAGACGCCGGCACTGCCACAACCGCCGGCGCACAGGTTAACTGCACGCAGGAAGAGATAGCGGCGATGATTACAAAGGCCGGCGCTCTGACTGACAAAGACAAGCAGAAGATGACCATGGGTCATCTGGATATGGCGAAGAAGAGCATGGACGAGAAGGACATGGCTGCATGTGCCATGCACCTCAAGGAAGCCTCGGTCAACTTGGGCACCGTGACCAAGTAAACCCATGTTTGAGGGAGGCGTGCTTTCATCATCACGTCTCTCTCCCTTTCAAGTTGGCGGCAGTGTTTTGAAACGACGGACATTTAGATTCTAATATCTCGACCAATTCCTTGGGAGTGTATCGACGGCGATCATGCGTCAGTCAAACCTACATGGATGATTAGAGGAGGTGGGCTCGATGAAAACAGCATCACAGCGCTTGACCAAATTAGATATCGACAACGCCTTAATCACACCTGGAGCGGTGTTTGATCACCCCATGGAAGTTGTCAAAACCCAAGACTTGTCACGAGCCGAAAAAATAGAGATTTTGAAACGATGGGAACTGGATGCACGGGCACTTCAGCGCGCCTCTGATGAGAGCATGAGTGGTGGAGAGTGTCCGGCGCTGGACGCCGTCAATCAAGCCCTGTCGATGCTAGACCCCGGCAATACGACACCGGATAGTTTTGGCAACGTGCCAACAAAAATCTAGCATCTACAAATCAGCGAAATCAGCACGCGCACAGCCCCACTTGGTCATTTGCCAACCCGGGTGCTCTTGCGTCCATTGTGGCAGGTACGGCTGTGCCGACAGTGTGCACGCCAAAGCATCGTTCTGATCCGCAACAGGTACGTGAAAAGCGCGACACGTACCGGGGTCGGCTAGAAAACAAGCCGAGATCACAAGAGCAATCATTTTTGCTGACCTTGTTGTTGAATATCCTGCTCAGTTTCCGCAGTCGGACCCACCGTGACGTAAAATATGAGACCCGCGATGAGCGACAGCGCGAGCGACCCCACTAACACTCGCAAATTCATACGGCGGGGCGAACCTTGCCGGACTTCTGTGGGGGTTAGTCCTTCTGTAGGCGTCAGTCTCGGCTTGAGATTTGCCATGTGAGATCTCCTTCACAGGCCTAACGCCGGCACACTGACGCAGGTTCCGCGCCGCGGTTGAGGACGTGCGCGGCGGGCTCATGCCAGTTGGCGCAAAAAAAATCATAGCCTTCACCTGGAACAAAGCACGCTCTGTCAGGCTTATCGGATTGGTAGTAGTCAGCGTTTTTCAGGTGTACCCGCGAGTGTCAGCGCAACTCCCGATATTCCTGGCGATTGCAGCAAGCCTGACCGTGGTTGGACTTGTCGTCGCCTATTGTATCGCCGGCTGATAGGCCGGCCGTTGCAATGAGCCGGACGTCCAAAAGGGAACCCCACCAGTGCAAGCACTCCTGACACCCGTCCGCACACTGCCAGACAAACCGTCGCCGACGATCGAGACAGTCGCACTCGCCCTCATCATAGGCGCGGCGATAATTTCCTTTCTGTACTTTGGGCGCGGCATTCTGGTGCCGCTGGCGCTGGCGTCGTTGTTAAGTTTTGTCTTATGGCCGCTAATCAAGTTGCTGCGCAAAGTCAGGGCAGGCCGCACCGGATCGGTGCTTGCAGCCGTCGTGCTGACTATCGCCGGCCTGGTCTCTCTCGGCGCCGTGATGGCGGTTCAGGTGACCGATCTCGCCAGTGACTTGCCACGGTACGAAGCGAATTTACGCGACAAAGTGCGCTCGCTGAAAGGCGCGTCAATGCCGTCTGGCGTCATGGAAAAGGCTGCCGACACCATTCAGGGACTGCAGGATGAACTGAAAAAAGACGACGGCATCACTGGACCCGCACCCACGCCGATGCATCCGGATCCAATACATGAAGCTACACCCATGCCAGCCGGTAATTCGTCCAACCCCGTCGTTGTCGAAATGCGCGAGCATGCCCCCTCGGTGCTGCAGACGTATCAAGATTTGGTCAAACCTCTCCTGTCACCACTAACCACAACGGCCCTTGTCATTCTGTTTTTGATCTTCATTTTGATGCAACGCGAAGATTTACGAGACCGTCTATTGCGGCTTGCCGGCGGCTCAGACCTGCAACGCTCGACACTGGCGATGAATGATGCAGCCGACAGGCTGAGCCGGCTTTTTCTCATCCAGTTGGCGCTCAATGTTGGATTTGGTGTTGTTATCGGGATCGGACTGGCGCTGATCGGCGTGCCAAGCCCCGTGCTGTGGGGCATTCTCGCTGCTTTGATGCGCTTCGTGCCGTACGTGGGAACTCTGGTCGCTGCGATTTTTCCCGTAGCCCTTGCCGCCGCGGTCGACCCAAGCTGGTCAATGGTGCTTGCGACGGCCATGTTGTTTCTCGTGGCCGAACCCATCGCAGGGCACGTTATCGAGCCCATGTTGTTGGGGCAGCATACCGGACTGTCACCCGTGGCGATTGTCGTCTCGGCGCTGTTCTGGACCTTGTTGTGGGGCCCCGTCGGATTGTTACTGTCGACACCTCTGACAGTTTGCCTTGTCGTGCTCGGCAAACATGTCCCGGCGCTGGAATTTCTCGCCGTTGTGTTGGGAGACGAGCCCGCTCTCGCGCCCGAACAGCGCCTGTATCAGCGCTTGCTTGCTGGCGACGCTGTGGAAGCCGCGGCCCTTGCGGAAGATGAACTCAAAAGCCAGGGCCTCACGCAGTACTACGATGCGGTTGCGATGAAGGCTCTGACGCTGGCGCATTTGGACGCAGCACGCGGCAGGCTTCACCGTGACGCGCAGAATGAGCTGTTAGTGAACGTTCATGACATCACAACGGATCTCGCGGACTACGCCTTGGAGTCTGTCCCTGCGACGGCCGGCCCTGTGACGGCCGGCGATGGCGTACAGGACGTCAATCCGGCAGCGGTGTCCGATTTGAGAGGGCTAACCGCCGATCCACGCGAACCCCGCCTCCCCGTTTTGTGCATGGCGGCGCGCAGTCCTCTGGACGAGGCCGCGTCGCATTTGCTGTCACAACTCTTAACAAAACACGAGATCTCCTCAGAAGTGATTGGACGGGCCACAGCGCCGCAATTCAATGGCGACCGATTGTCTGCCGGGAAGACGGTCGTATGCCTGTCATACTTCGGAGCCGATAGTCCGTCTCATGTGCGCTTTCTGGTTCGTAGATTGAAGCGGATTTCACCACATACACAGATTGTCGTTGGGTTTTGGATGCTGAGCGATGATCCCGCCAAAGTCCGTGAGTGGCAGAAGACTGCGGGCGCTGACTTTGCAACCGCATCCCTGGCTGAAGCCGTAGACTTGTGCTTGGTGGCTTCAAAGCGCAACTTGCCACCACTTGCCGAATCTCAAGTCACTCCCGCGACGGCGACCGCGCAGGTTGCTTAAGTCTTGTTGCTGCGTCGCCCGTGATTTCCCTGGACGCTCGACAGAAAGTATGGCGGCCAAAAATAGTTTTGACGCAGATGAAAAAACAAGCCGCAGCAAAAGCTACGGCTTGTTTCTCGTTAGGCCGGGTGGAGCTACGCTTCAGAGCTTCTTATTGACGTACGCGGCGGCTTTGTTGGCACTTTCTTTAACCGCAACTTTGGCGGCGCCAGCGGCCTGCTGGGCTTGGCCCTTAGTCTGCTGGATCTTGCCTTCGACCCGAAGCTTGTCCGATCCGACAACCTTGCCAACGCCCTGCTTGATATTGCCAACGGCTTTGTTGGCCAAACCGGCGATCTTGTCCTTCGTGCTGCCCATGATGACTCCATCTGCTTAGACGGCGAGCCCCTGCGCTGCGGCGCAAGTCAACCAAGCTCAGCTGTCACTCAGGAAAACGTCTAGCATTGGAAATTGTTCCGGAAGACTAAAGTGGCCCAGAAATCAGACCGATTGCGCCGCAAGATTGAAATTTCTGCGGCGCTTTTGCTAAGCAACGGCTATGTTTCTGAGCTGGCCTAAGCGATCACAACACACAGCGTCGTAAAGCTGAGCATTGCAACCAAGGCGAAACAGATTGCGAGCACTTCGTGCGGCTGCGCCGTGCCGCCATTTTCGTTCTCAATGACCTGCGCATAGCAGCGCGGCGCTTGCCTTGGCCTGGGATTGAGCCTTTTTCCGGATTTGAGCTCGCACGCTTGATACGCTTTCATGACCGTTTTCTCCAACTCGCACGCGTGAGCGATGCGGTGATTTGTCTAATCAACGGTTCACGGCAGAGAAGGTTCCCGTAAACGTTCCCAGCGGTTACATGATTGGATGCAAGCCCCGGGCGCGCATGCGAGATTAACCAATTGCCTGTTTTCGTTCGCACCGGCATCGCCTAATGATGATGGACGGCACGGCTCATTCGCCAAGGACAGTTTCGTGCTTTCGGGCACAACATATTGCAAGATGGGACCCTCGTGCCAACCACCGGCCACAGTACCTCTGAACCGAACACCTGGCAGGAGCGGATATTTCCCTTCGCCCTCGTCATCTGTTGGGCTGCAATCACCGCGGTCCTCTCGCTCTTGTTCTTCAAGGCGCTGGATGAAAGCCGGGCGCGAGTCACGGGCACCTATGATGTTTTGATGGCGCTGAACGAATTGCTGTCGGCTGCGAAAGACGCTGAAACGGGCCAGCGCGGCTATTTAATCACGCAAAACGACAGCTATCTCTCTCCCTACCGGCAAGGGTTGGAGACAGGCCAATCTATCCTAAACCGCCTGGAAGCCATAGAGAGCGGCAACACCCAGCATCTGGCGCGCATCGCGGCATTGCGAACGCTGTGGACCGAGAAGTCTCGAGAGATCATGGCAACGATCGAAATCGCGCATGAAAAAGGTATCGAGGCGGCGCGTGCCGCTGTTGCCAACGATCGTGGTAAGGTTCTCATGGATCAGCTGCGGCAAACCGTTTCGGAAATGGAAACCGTTGAGAACGTCACGCGGGCCGGGGCGATCGCCGATCAAAAGACCAACGCTTGGCGCTTGTTACTGTTTACCCAAATAACCACCCTCGTCGGCTTTGGGGCGCTCTTGTATCTCTTGACGGGAGCGCGGCGCACCGCGGCAGAGTTGAAGGCTGAGGTTTCGAGCCGGCAATCGGCCGAGGAGTTGTCGCGCGAACGGGCCGAGCAGGCCTTGCGGATGCGCGTGATGAATCGCGAACTCGTCCATCGCACAAAGAATTTGATCTCCGTGGTGCAGGCGATCGTGCGCAATCAGGAGAAGGGTTCACCTGAGATCGACCGCTATGTGACTGGTTTGTCCAACCGTCTCGTCTCGCTGGGGTCAACTTTGGATATTCTGGTGCGCGAAAATTGGCACCAGGTCATGCTTGAAGATCTGATCGCGGGACAGTTGGGCCATTTCTCCGAGGACATTTCAACCCGCATCGCCGTCACTCCGGGGCCACCGATCAAATTCACGGCATCGGAAGCGCAGATGCTCGGATTGGCGCTGCACGAGTTGGGAACAAACGCCGCAAAATACGGAGCCCTATCCATTCCCGAGGGGCGGATTGATATCCGTTGGACTGAGAGATCTTCCGAAGTTGGTCCGGCGATCGTCTTGCGTTGGAGCGAAGAAAACGGCCCGCCAGTCGAAGCACCGACCCGGCGCGGGTTTGGCAGCCGCATCACGGAATCACTCGTGGCCCGCGCGGTCGGCGGGTCTGCGGCCATCGACTACTTCGCCACTGGGCTGACCTGGACGCTCACGTTTAAACGTGACCGCCTTGACCCAGACGACGAGGTTGCAGACAACAACGAAGCGGCTACCGCATAGTGGCTATGAAATAGAGTGCTCTGCATCACGACGCGTGTGACTTTGCCGTTACGAGGGCGGGTGCCCGGCTACATTGGCCGTAGCAACTAACGCACCACATCTCAAATCCGCCCAAGCACAGTAAGCACCATCAAAATCAACAGTGCCGTGCCAACTGTGCTTGAGGGGCCATAGCCCCAGCTGCGGCTGTACGGCCATGCTGGAATAGCACCCAGCAAAAGCAACACGACGACGATCAATAGGATTGTCGATACGGTCATTGGCCTCTCTCCGAAAATGGTACCCGCTGTTAGATGAACTTAAATACGTTGAGCAGGACAATAACGGAGATAGGGACGCCGATGACCCAAAGAATAACTGATCGCATGACGAACCTCCGGGTTATCAAAGCCAAACACCGCACGAGCGAAGCAGTTCCATGGCAAACCAATATTTGTGCAGCCGTGTCCACTCATTGAAGATTTCTAGTACACAATATTGCTGCATACCGAGTTCGCAATACCGTCAGCACGCCAAAGCCACGGCCAGCCAAAATAGTTTCTCGACCTGTTTTGCAAGCGACGCGCGCCAGAACGGGGAACGAAAAATAAATTAGAACGTTTCCTCTACAGTGATTGGCAATGGGTCGAACACCAATGGAGAGTGCAACATGCTGAACTGGGCACTGACTTTTCTCGTCGTCGCATTGGTTGCGGCGGTACTTGGCTTTGGCGGCATAGCTGGCAGCGCCGTGGAAATTGCCAAGTTGATTTTCTACGTCGCGATCGCGCTGTTCGTGATATCGGCGGTCGTGAGCTTGTTTAATGGCCGCAGCCCGCCGCTTCCCTGAGGCGAGGCTTGCCCGCGCCCGAGCATCCAAGACAGCGCTTCTGAACATCGGCCACACTGCAATTCGTGGTGTGGCCGTTTCGCAGGCAATGACAAACAGAAGAGATTGTTTGGCCGGTTGAGGACGTGTACTACCTCAGCATACAAGCTTTAACCCTGGCGAACATGCCCGACGCTTTGAGCTAAAATAGCTTCTGTCGCTGCATCAGGACCGAACTCGTCCGCCGACTCAATACCCATAATTTCGCTCAACTTTGCACGAGCCCGATTGACGCGGCTTTTGATCGTGCCAACAGCGCATCCAGAAATGGTTGCTGCTTCCTCGTAGGACAATCCTGCCGCACAAACCAGAATGAGTGCTTCGCGCTGGTCGTCTTTAAGTAGCTTCATCGCATCTTGCAATTCGCACATATCTATATGGCCGTGCTGCTGGGGGTGAACTGCGACGCGCGCCGCGTGAACCCCATCCGCGTCTTCGACCTCTCGTTTCAGCCGGCGCCGTTCCGAAAAATAAGTATTGCGTAAAATCGTGAACAGCCAAGCCTTTAAATTCGTGCCTTCCTCGAAGGTATCGATATGCTTGAAAGCCTTGAGCATGGTTTCTTGAACAAGATCATCAGCACGCTCCAGATTTCCGCACAACGAGACGGCGAACGCCCTCAGGTTTGGAATTGCGGCAATGAAGCCTTGCTTGACTATTTCTGAGCTCACTTGCTCTTCTCCTGGCCGTCAAGCTGCTTGAGCAGATCGATAAATTTGTCGGGCACAGGCGCGTTGGCCACCTCGTCAAACATCTGTTTTAATTTCAGTCCGATCTGCGCCTGTAAGCGTGTGTCGAGCCCCGCGTTCTCGACAGAGTCCGGCCCAGTTTGCCGCGTCATCATTTCACGTGTCTCCTCGTCCGCCCCGCCCTCACGCGGCTCGTTACCGTCACGTTTCGGAGTAAGCTGCCGGGGTGGCGGCGGCTGGCGTCCTGACGTCATTTGGATCCTCATTGGCTCGAACACGGGGCACTTCACCCCATCCGCAAAGACCGGATGTCCCTTGAATCCATTGTAGAGAACGCAAGGTTGGAAAAAAAGTTCCAGCACGCCGGAACTATTATTTTAATAATGCGTTTTCCCGCTTGGACCCCACCGGAGTAGACTAACCCCGCGTGTATTGAAGTTGGAGGAGGTGACGAAATGTCGATCGCAACGGAAATAGCCCCCCACCTGCCGTATCTGCGCCGTTTCGCAAGATCATTGTGCGGCAACCAGGAAAGCGGCGACGCTTATGTCGTGCATACGTTAGAAGCCATCATTGCCGATCCTTCAAGTTTTCCGGCCGATACTGATCCTAAGTTGGGGATTTACAGATCATTCATTCGGGTTTGGAACTCTATACATGTGAATACTCTGCGCGACGTACCGCAGACCGGTGCCGGCGCAGGGTTAGCCGATCGCCGTCTTGAAGCCATAACACCGCGTCCACGGCAAGCGTTCCTGTTGGTCTCCGTTGAAGGTTTCAAACCCGAGGACGCCGCCCACGTTCTCGGCTGCTCCGTGCCAGAGTTGACCAGTCTGATCGACGAAGCCGGCAAAGAAATCGCGGCCCAGGTGGCAACTGACATTCTCATCATTGAAGATGAACCGATCATCGCCATGGATCTCGAGACGTTGGTCGAGGGTTTGGGCCATAGGGTTTGCCACATCGCGCGCACGCACAAGGAAGCGATCGCGGCGGCGCGCAAGGCACGTCCAGGGATGATTTTGGCCGACATTCAACTGGCCGACGGCAGTTCGGGGCTTGAGGCCGTGAATGAAATCCTGACGTCTTTCCAGGTGCCGGTGATCTTCATCACAGCTTATCCGGAGCGGTTGCTGACGGGAGTTCGTCCCGAGCCGACATTCTTGATCGCCAAACCGTTCCAGCCCGACACCGTCAAGGCGACCATAAGTCAGGCGCTGTTTTTCGACACCAAGACAACGCTGCCAGAGAAGCAGGGCAAGGTCGCCTGAGTGACAGCACCGCGATTGCCGCTAAGGGTATCGCGAAATAGCATCGCGAAACGGGCATCGCGTATTTGGAGGAGGCACACAGGGCCTCCTCCTTTTTTATCGACGCCACCAGTTTAAGAATTTGCGGCGTAGAATTTAAATGCCGGAGCCGCCGTCAGCGCATCCTTCGTGCTGTCGACCATGGCGCTGATCTTGCCATCCTTGTCGCGTGACATCTTCACCGAAGTGAATGGGATGGCGACATTCTTTTCGCCCAGACCGAGGAACCCGCCGACGCCAACGATCGCGTGCGTGACCGCTCCGTTCGTACCGATGATCAGATCGTTGATATCGCCAATCTTCTCAGCTTTTCCGTTGTAGACGTTGAGGCCGACAACCTTCGAAGAACGCCAATCGCTGGCAGCCTGCATGGTGGCATAGTTGCCCAAGCCGGCCTGCGCAGACGTCATTGATTCAACTACCGTTGCCGCCGTTGCGTTGCTTGTGGGTGCTGCCGCATCTTCGGCATTGACGGCGACGGCGCCAGCCAAAGCCAGTGCGGCGATGCTTACGCCAGAGAGAAATGATGTCTTCATGGTTCAAAACTCCAAGATATGTTTTCAAGTGCGAAACTGAAGCTTCGACTGTCAAAGCTCTGAGCAGCAAACGTGTGCCGCTGGGGAATGTTCCATCGACCAGCGTGTAAGTTTGCCAGCGTGGAGGAATGATGGTCTTACCGGATCGGTCAAAAGCCAGGAACAAAATCGCTGTTTCCGCGTTTCGTTCCCAGTTGAAACCTCCGGATCGGAGCCCTGCCATGAAAACTTTGCACGACCTTTTCGAAGCCACCTTGAAAGACGTCTACTATGCCGAAGCTGCAATCGTAAAAGCGTTGCCGAAGATGATAAAAGCTGTGAAATCTAAGGAATTGAAAGCGGCCTTTGCGGATCATTTAGAAGAGACCAAAGAACAAGTTGGGCGTTTGGACGAGGTCTTCAAACAGATCAACGCGAAGGCAGAGGGCAAGAAGTGCCCGGTGATTGAAGGTCTCGTCAAAGAGTGCGAGAGCGTCATCGAAGAAGCCGAAGACGACGATGTGCGCGATGCCGGCGTGCTGGCGTGCGCACAAGCGGTCGAGCACTACGAGATCTCGCGCTATGGCACACTGCGCGCCTGGGCCGAGCGTCTCGAATTGGTGTCCGCTGTTGGCCTTTTGCAGGAAACTCTCGACGAAGAAAAAAGCGCAGACGAGAAATTGACTGACCTCGCTTATGCAGAGATCAACGCCGACGCGGATGACGACAGCGAAGATACGCCTGCTACTTCTGGGACGGCATCAAAACAAGACAAAAAGCCGGTTAAGATTCGCACGGCGGCAGCTGCAGGCAAATAAACCTGTTGCGTCGCGTAATGCGTTCTACGGGGGTTGGCGCGTTCGGCGCCGGCCCCAACTGTGCATGAAGACTATTCTTTGCGGGAGATTTTTGGTTTTGACAGAGGACTTTTCTCACAACGATCCAGAAATCATAGCGGCAGATGGCGCCCGCACCATAGCCATGGATGCCCCATCATCATGAGACAGAAGCGCCAAGCCATTTTCTATTTCCGTGTCGCCATGGCGTCGATTGCGCTACTTCTGCCTCTGTTGTCGCTCATGGTCCTAGGATCCTTATGGCTTTGGCAGCACGGCTACGTTCTCTATTGGGCACTTGCCGCATGTTCAATTGCGCTGGTGACCTACGCCGCCGAGCGCTGGATTTTTCGCGTAGACCTGCCCGAGACAACAGCAACTTCCGCCGAAAATACCGGCGTCGAGTCTGATCCGGCATGGTCTATACGGGAAGCATCTGCATGGGCTGCAATTGTCGATCTCTCCAATCAGGTGCGGCCGCTTGAAATCACGAGCCGGGACGAAATATTCGATCTTGGCGTGCGCGCCATCGAAACGGTAGCCCGCTCCATGCACCCTGGCGAGGATCATGCGCTATGGAAATTCACGCTGCCCGAAGCCTTCGCCCTCATCGAACGCGTCAGTTCTCAGCTGAGTGCCTTCGTTAGCGGCAGCATACCACTTGGCGATCGTATGACGGTCGGGCAATTTTTGCGCCTCTACCGCTGGCGTTCAGCGATCAATGCCGCAGAACAGGTTTATGATCTTTGGCGCATTGTCCGGCTGATGAATCCGGCCGCCGCCGCCACGCAAGAAATACGCGAGCAGCTGACGCGGCGTGCCTACGAGTGGGGGCGCGAAGAACTCGCAAAGCGCTTGGCGCAGGCCTACGTGCGCGAAATTGGCCGCGCGGCGATCGATCTTTACAGCGGGCGCATGCGGCTGGCCAAGGGTGGCATGCTGCAGACGACTGCGTCATCTGCTACACTGCGTGAACGCGCCAGCGCTGTAAAAGATGTCGAGGAACCTGTTCGTATTCTCGTTGCCGGGCAGCCGGGAAGCGGCACGACGAGCCTGATAGACGCGCTGCGCAATGGTATGCGCGCCGCTTTGGACGCTGTCGCCGAGACCAAAGACTACTCCGCCTACGCAGTAGATTTGGAAGACGGCACGGAAACGCTAATGATCAACAGCCCCGGTGTGACCGCGGGCAAACATGGCATGGACGCGGTTCTCGAGGCGGCTGATCACAGCGATCTTATTATCTGGGTGACATCGGCGATCCACCCGGAGCGCGAAATAGTCAAACAAGTTCTAGACCAAATCCGGCGGCAGGCAGCGAGCCGGGTGAGCCGAAAACCGCAGCCGATCATTTGCGTCTTAAGTCATATCGATGTGTTGCGACCTATCGAGGACTGGAGCCCGCCCTACAATATGGCCGGTACCGCCACACCGAAGGTTGCATCTATCAAAAATGTGATCTCTGCCGCTGCCGTCGATTTAAACATAGCAAAAAACGATATCATTCCCGTGTCATTGCGCGCCGGTGCCGCCTACAATGTCGATGCCGTTCGTCAGCGGCTCATTGAACTCATGCCAGAAGCCAATCGCGTCCGGCTTCTGCGTGTCATCGAGGGAGCAAAAACCCAGACGACGTTGAGACGTGTTTGGTCTCAAGTCATCAATGCTGGCCGCGCGATTAAGGGCAGCGCCAAATGACGATGGTCGTATGAAAACTAACGCCGCAGCTGCTTCGCCGCGCCCATGCCAAACATGAAGGCCGTGACCATCACCCGCACCGGACCAAAATAATCGACAGCCTCAGCTGCCTCGACTTTAACGGCTTGCATGGTATCGGTCACCTGATCGGCAACTTGTGCTTTCACTTTCACACGCTGGCGCTGCACGGCCTGCACGACGCTGGGAACGACAAAACAGAGCACAGCGACGCTCAGGCAGCCGCCTGCGATCAACGCTGCGGATTGAACGGGGCCGTAGACCGGTTCAATCGTCCAATAGGCCGCCAGGAGGGCGAAAATCAGCCCGAGCAGCGAAACGGCGCCGCCCACTGCGAACCAAGCGGCGCGGCGCGAGATGTTGTCTACGGCGCCGCTCGTTGCCCGGTTTGCCGCATAGGCTATAAATTCGCCAATCATGGCGGCCCCTCCATGTGTTGAATTGAAAGAGTTCAGCGGCGGGCGAGAACCGCCAGGAAAAAGCCGACGCCACCGGCAATGCTCGCTGCAGCCAGTGGATTGCGCCGAATGGCTGTTTCGACCTTATCCAAATTCTCGCTCGCGGCATGGCGCACGTTTGCAACCGTCTCGCCAACTTTCTCGCTGGCATCGCTCACCGCTTGCGAGACGTCGGCGCCAACGCGGGAGGCTGCAGCTTTGACGTTTGAATCCGTCATCGAATAAGTCATTTCAAACACTCCTCAGTCGTGATCAGTCTTAAATTTTTAGGTCCGGACTTAGCGAATCATCACCAAGCCAACAAGAAAACCTATGCCAGCCGCAACGAGCGCGGCCTGCGTTGGGTTCTTGCGGATCGACAGTTCAATGTCGCTGAGCTTTTGCTTGACTTGGTCTTGGGCGCCTTCGACGGCAGTTCCCATGTGATCGGATGCGAGCTTCCTCACGGAGTCCGTCAGGTTCGAGATGTCACTCTTGATTGCCTCGTAACTGTCCGTCGCGTCTGGCGCCGGTGTGCGCGATGACGCGGATCCGGTGTTGCCAAAACTTGGGTTTGCCATAGCGGTTAGCCTCCTAAGCACTTGTCCATATGGGTCTATCGAAATCGAAACGCAGCATTCCTCGTTTGGTTCCAATTTCGCTAAGGGAAAAATTAGCGCAAACGTGCGTTTTCCCCAAAGTCTAGGCCGTGCACTTGGAACTCTCTGTGTGTTGGCGCGTTGGACTGGACGCCAATGTCTCGATCGCCATCACCCACGCATCGGGCGCAGGACCAGTCGCAACAGTCGTATCAATACTTTCCAGGAAGGTGGGACTTCGATGACCTTGTCCAATTTACCACTCGTCACACCATTGCCCCGCAGGGACAGCGCCGGAGACGCAACACCGCCCGACCAAACGCGCATGGCGGAACTTCGCAGCGAGCTGGCGAGCTTGACTGCGACAATTGCCGGTATGACTGCAAAAAGTGCGGCTCAGGCAGAACAGTTCGCCGCTAGCGGCGCGGCGTCGCTGCGCTCGAATATCGAGGCGCGGCCATGGTCGTCGTTGGGTGTTGCCGCAACGGCTGGAGCGCTGTTTGCTGTTGCCATCGTCCCCAAGAATTCTCGAGGCTTTCACTATGCCGAAGCCGCGTCCTACAACGCCGGCGACATTACTGCCGCCATTCGCCGCGCTATCGCCCGTGGTGTCGATGACCAGCCGATCACTTCGCGCTTTGAAAAACTGGTCGAGTCGATCAGCAGCATTGATGCCACGGCCCTGACATCCTCACCGGCTTACGACACAGCCAAAACTTGGTTACAAGCGCTCGTCAGCGGCATGCGCAAGGCCTAGAGCGATTGCGAGCGCAGTGGTCGCTGGAAATGTAAGCCGGAACTTTTCAACAATTCCGGTGTTTTGCATAGGCACTGCGCGAGCCGCGCCGTCGCGTGATTTCCAAAGGAGTAGAAAACATGAATTGGGATACCGTAGAAGGCAATTGGAAACAGCTCAAGGGTAAGGTGAAAGAGCAGTGGGGCAATCTCACCGATGACGAGATCGACAAGATCAACGGCAGCCGCGATCAGCTGGAAGGCAAGATTCAGGCATCCTACGGCTACGGCAAGGACGAAGCCAAGAAGGCCGTCGATGAGTGGTTTGCCAAAATGTAAGCCCTGATCGTGCGCTTGGCCGAGCGCCGGGCGCACGATTACAGTCCGATCTCCTGCAGTTCTGCGCCCGCACTGGAGACGCTTGATCGAGCGCGCCGGGCTTATGCTCGCGGACTGGTCGCAGATCAGTTTCCCGCGCCCATACGACTGCTGTGGCGCGCGACTTCCGCCCCACTGCACAGGATCGAGACCTCGTCGAGGTAGCCCTTCACTGAGAGCCCCCCGCGCCGAAAGCGCCATGCAAACACGAGCCGCGCCCTCCGTAGGCATCTCGAGTGGCACCACTGAATGCGGCATGAGAGACGTCGCCTAAATGGGCGCGCGGAGCGCGGTACCACATGCGTCTCACCTGACCACGCACCTTTCGAGCAGTGCGAAAAAGAGCGCAAATTGCGCGACTGTTAATACCCGTAAAAACTTAAATTATTATTATTTTTCAATAACTTAAGTCGTGGCGGAGGGAGTGGGATTCGAACCCACGAGACCCTTACGAGCCTACACGCGTTCCAGGCGAGCGCCTTCAACCACTCGGCCATCCCTCCGCAAATCGTCTGGAACAGGCCGCAATATACCGACAACCCACCCAAGCGCAACTCACAGCCGCCGCAGCTCTTGACCCCGGCCCGTTACGGACACAAAAGTGGCGCGCTTCGCCGTCATTGAGCGCAATCATGACCAGTCAAAACCTTCTCAAAGTCTTGACCCTTCTGTCGCTGCTCGCAACCGCGGTGGCAACCGTGATCTGGTATCAAACCGGCGAAGCCCCGGACCCTTGGCTGATCCGCGGTGCCGCCAGCGCATTTGCTGCAGCCCTCGTCGTCGGGCTGGTCAGTCCTGAAACCCGGCCACGGATCATGCTGCGGTTTTTGACTGCGCTGTTCGCGCTGGTGGCGTTGATCGCCTTTGCCGCGGACTTCTCTCGGGCCGGGTCAAAGGCCGGGCCGGAGGACGCCGGTTTTGCGTCAACGTCTTTGCTGGAGCATGTCTCCACATTCGCCCCATCGCTACTCGCCTCAGTAAAAGCGTCCATCACGCGGTTAGCAGGTGCCAGCGCCTGGGACCCCGTGCTGACATCAGTTCTGGATTTTCCTGCGTTCCTGATTTTCGCGATACTCGCAGTACTCTGCGGCTACGCGGGCCGGCCGCGCCGTGAGGTTCATATTTATGTCAATTGATGAGCCCTATCAGCGCCCGACAAAATCCATGGCGATGCCGGCGAGTACGAGGGTGACGAGGAGATTGACGAGAAATACGATCATGCGGCGGTGGCTGCGGTTGAGACCTTCTATGTCCGCCGCGGTTACAGCGTAGGACTGCCCCGGAATAATTCCCAGCGCCTTGGCTTGCTGCGGCTTGAGCAGCGTACGCCAAACGCCGCCCTCTTCGGTGACAGGAATGCGAGCCCGCGCCGCAATCTGCCGTGCCATGGCGGGATAGGGAAATGCCGGATCGACGTTGGCCTCGCTGACATATCCAAGCGGAATACTATCACCAGCCTTGGTAAGGATATGCGCTCCTTGCAAAACGATCGGAGCATAGCTGCCGCCAAACACTTCTCGGCGAAGCCCGACCGCTTGGATCTCAGAATACGGGATGGCGTGCGACGCGTAGCGCAACATGGGAGTTGGCCCGCGGCCAGACGGCAGCGTGAAAGTTACCGCCGTTTCGCCAAGCGAAAGCCTCGCCCGCAGCGAGAACATCAGCTGCATGAGCAACAACAGCATGAGCGCCGAAAAGAACACGCCGACAATGGCAAGCGGCATCGTGTCGTACCATTGGCCAATGGCGAAGCGCTGAAATAGCATGACCGGCAAGCTCGCAAAAAACGGCAGCAGGAGCAGCATCAGAAATGAGAGAGTGGTCTTGCGGGCGCCGGACGCCGCATAGCCTGTACGTTCGGACTGCGCCTCTGGCGCAACCGCGGCCGGCCGAAAAGGCCTAAACATCGTCAACACGGCCATAAAGCATACTACTCCCTACTTTGCTGCCCGCAGGCACCGGTGTCGCATAAACACCAGAAACACAAAAGCGATATCGGGCGTATACTCGGCAACAGTAAGACAAGGAGTGACCGCCATGTTCTCCGCCCGCCGCAAGTCAACAATGCCCTCGCCCGAGACCGCGCCCAAGGGCCGGTTGACGCCCATTTTGAAGGCCGACACCGAGCACTTTGTCTTCGGACGAGGCCTGCACCCGCCATACCCCGCCAGCATCGAAACCGCCGTGTTCGGGCTTGGCTGTTTTTGGGGTGCAGAGCGGCTGTTCTGGCAGCTCGGCGCCGGCATCTGGATCACTGCCGTTGGCTATGCCGGTGGCTACACGCCCAATGCCACCTACGAAGAACTGTGCACCGGCGCCACAGGCCACACCGAGGTCGTGGTGGTCGCGTTCGACCCCAAGGTCTTGCCTTTTGAAGCGCTTCTCAAAGTCTTCTGGGAAGCCCACGACCCGACCCAGGGCTACCGCCAGGGCAACGACACCGGCACACAATACCGCTCGGCCATCTACACGACCACACCCGCTCAGCAAGCTGCGGCAGAAGCCTCACGCGGGCTCTACGAACGCGCCATTGCAGCGCGAGGGTATGGCAGCATCACCACGGAAATATCACTAGCGCCGGAAATCTATCTCGCGGAAGCGTATCACCAGCAATATTTAGCTAAGGTTCCGCAGGGATATTGCGGTCTCAAGGGCACGGGCGTCACGTGCGCGCTGCCGGTTGTTACACGCGAATAGTGAGTAGCTAATACTACGCCATTGGCGCGCTGCTTCGCTCACTTTTTCGCCGCAGCCGCGTGGATTTTGCGCACGTGCGGCCGCAGCGCGGCCGGCGTTCTCACGGTCAGCTTGATGCCGATCTTGGCTTCCGGCGGCACAGCGATCCCATCCGGCCCGCTTTCGAGCACTGCGGTGCACTCGGTCGGCAGCTGCGTCATCATGATAGGCGGCTTTGGCGGCGGCGGCTTGTAGCCAGGCGGAGGTGGTGGCGCCGGAACCTTCGGTGGCGTCAGCCGCACAATCCAATCATCGACCTCTTTGGTGCAGCCGTCCTCGCCCGTCGGAGCCTTCTGCGGCAGGCAGCCACCAAAGCCGGGCGGGCAAGCCATGCGAATGTGGAAATGGTAGTAGTGCCCGCCGATCGGGCGAACCTTGCCGAGCCACTTACGATCGGTTCCAGCGGCGGTGCACAGCGCTTTCTTGATCGCCGGGTGCACGAGCACGCGCTCGACCTGCGGATATGAGGCCGCGCGTTTGATCAGCTTGACGTGGTCTGCTGTAAAAATTTTCGGATCAACGGCAATATCGGTGCTGTCGAGCATCGACGTCGCGGCAATATCCTCACGCTCTTTGTGCGTGAGACGCCGGTTCGGCATCGGCGTCAGCCAGACATCGGCATCGAGCCCAATCTGATGGCTGGCGTGCCCGGTCAACATCGGTCCGCCGCGCGGCTGAGCGATGTCGCCGACCAGCAACCCAGGCCAGCCGTCGAGCTTTTGGGAGTCCGTTGCGAGTTTTTCGACGAGCGCAATGAGCTTGGGGTGGCCCCAGTTTCGATTGCGTGACAGCCGCATGGCTTGCCACGCCGGACCGTCGACGGGCAACGCGACCGCGCCAGCCAAGCACCCGCGTGCGTACGAGCCGATGGCCCGCGCCGCCAGCGGCGACGCCGATTTAGCGGCACCGAACAGCGTTTTGGCGGCGATCACTGGCCGCAGCGGTACCGGCGGCTCCGCCACCGCAGCAGCGCCACCTGGAACGATCGGCTCGATCTGGGTCACGACCGAGGTCCGCGCCGGCGCGCCGTCGATTTCGGACCCGCTCCCGCTGGCAGCGGGATTTGGTGACGGCGACAGCGCAGCGTTGACCTGCACACCCCGTTGCTGTGGATCAGATGGGGAAGTAGCATTCCCAGGCTGCGCCGACGCCGGCAGCAAGACCGAGGGCGGGCTTGTCGCAAGCGGCAGCGCCACGGCGCCGGTTGTGTCGCTTGTGGCTGCAGGTGCCGTGGCCTGTGATGCGGTACCTGGCGCAGGAACTGAATCCTTGGCAAACGACAACGCGCGCCCGCCTGTCACGAAGTCAGGCACGAAATCAGGTAGCACCGGCTCCGCGGATGCAGATGTGTCCTGCTGCTGGGCGAACAGCGGGGCGATGAACCGGCCCGCCACAGGCAGCAGGTCCCCTGGCCGAACCAGAATGGCCCCGGCCACAGCAACGGCTGACAACAGTAAGAACTGGCGCCCCGGCCTCATCATGGCTTCCCGTTATACCAATCAAAGATACATCGTAGCGCAATCTCGGGCGAAATTCAGGCCCTAAGGATCCGGGCTGTATGGGATGCGCGACAAGCTATTGATAAATTAGTGAATTCCAATTTATGCGTCTGATCATATGGCCTAATCACGTGGCGCGCCAGTGCCGCAGGGTGCTTGCTTTCCAAAATTCTCCACATCGTCCATGACCGTGCGCGATGACCACCTTTCTCGACAGCGGCCCGGCTGAGGCTGATTATAGGATGCTCTTAGCCCACGGCGCGGGTGCTGGGATGAACTCTCCGTTCCTAGTGGCTATTACCGAGCTGCTGGCCGAGCGTGGCGTTGCCGTAACCCGTTTCGAATTCGCCTACATGGCCGCGCGTCGCGATGGCGGACCCAAGCGGCCGCCGCCAAAGGCCGAGACACTCATGGCCGAATACACCCAGATGATCGCCGACGTTGCCGCCCGCAAGCCACCAGGGCAGGCCCTCCTCATTGGCGGCAAATCGCTCGGTGGCCGGGTGGCAAGCATGATCGCTGGCGCGGGCTTGCAGCAGGGCCTTGTGCCGAGCCCGGTATCCGGCCTCGTCTGTCTCGGCTATCCGTTCCATCCCCCCAATCAGGGCGAAAAACTCCGCACGGAGCATCTCGCCGGCCTCACCTGCCCGGCTCTCATCGTGCAAGGCGAACGCGATCCTTTCGGCAATCGCTCCGAGATCGAGGCGTTGCAGCTGTCGCCGCACATCGCCTTCGCCTATATCGGCGATGGCGACCACGATTTTGGCCCGCGCGGCGCCTCGGGTTTCACGCGCAAAGGCAATCTCGCAACCGCAGCCGATGCCGTTGCCGCCTTTGTCTCTGGACTAAAGCCCCTGCGGTGATGTCTAAGAGCCAGGGCTTCTATGTGCCACTCGTGCGAAGCCCCTGCTGCTCAATAACTCCGCAAAAATGAAAAAAGCTCTGCTGCCCATGACCGCTCCTGCCATCGACCCCACTCTCTCCGCTGCTCTCCCCCAGTCCAAGGCTTGGCCCTTCGAGGAGGCGCGACGCCTGATCCAGCGCCTCGACCGGATTCCCGGCGGTGAGGACAAGACCGTTCTGTTCGAGACCGGCTACGGCCCATCGGGCCTGCCCCACATCGGCACCTTCGGAGAGGTCGCCCGCACGACCATGGTGCGCCACGCCTTCGAGGTTTTGACCGAGGGACGCCGCAAGACCCGCCTGATCTGCTTTTCCGACGATATGGACGGCCTGCGAAAAGTCCCAACCAACGTTCCGAACCAGGAAATGCTGAAGCAGCATCTCGAAAAGCCGCTGACGGTTGTACCCGATCCGTTCGGCAAGTTTGAGAGCTTCGCCCACCACAACAACGCCATGCTGCGTAACTTCCTCGACCGCTTCAGCTTCGAATACGAGTTCTTTTCCGCAACACAGTGCTATCGCGCGGGCATGTTCGACGCGACGCTGCTGCACATGCTCGCTGCCTACGACAAAGTCATGGCGATCATCCTGCCGACGCTTGGGCCCGAACGCCAAGCCACCTATGCGCCGTTCCTGCCGGTGTGCCCGCGTACAGGCAAAGTTCTACAAGTGCCGATGGTCGCCCGCGACGTAACGGCCGGCACCGTCACCTACATCGATCCCGAGACCAAGGCGAAAGTCGAAACGCCGGTCACCGGCGGCCGCGTCAAGTGCCAGTGGAAGGCCGACTGGGCCATGCGCTGGACCGGGCTCGGCATAGACTACGAAATGGCCGGCAAGGATTTGATCGACAGCGTCGCGCTGTCGTCCAAGATCTGCAAGGCGCTCGGCGGCGCGCCACCCGAAGGCTTCAACTATGAACTGTTCCTCGACCAGAACGGCGAGAAAATCTCGAAGTCGAGAGGCAACGGCCTCACCATCGAAGAGTGGCTGACCTATGCGTCGCCCGAAAGCTTGTCGCTCTATATGTTCCAGAAACCGAAGACGGCGAAGAAGTTGTTCTTCGACGTCATCCCGCGCGCCGTTGACGAGTATTTGCAGTTCATTACCGCGTACGCGGCGCAAGAGGCCAAGCAGAAGCTAGACAACCCGGTCTGGCACATTCACGCCGGTACGCCGCCGCCAGCCGAACTGCCGATCACCTTCGGGCTGCTCTTGAACCTCGTCTCCGTTTCAAACGCCGAGAACAAGGACGTGTTGTGGGGGTTCGTGCGCCGTTATTCACCAGGTGCTACGCCAGAGGCCAATCCGATCCTCGATCGCCTGTCGGACTACGCTATCCGCTACTTCAACGACTTCGTGAAGCCGACGAAAAAATACCGGGTGCCCGACGAGGTTGAGGTCAGTGCACTCAAAGCCCTCGGCCATGCGCTCGCCGGGCTGCCGTCAACCGCGGATGCCGATACCATCCAAAACAAGCTTCTCGACGCCGGCCGCGCCGTTCCGCGCTATCAAGACCTCACCAAGGCCGGGCCAAGTGGCGGTCCAGGCGTCAAACTCGACTGGTTTCAGGCGATCTACGAAGTTGTTCTCGGCCAGGAACGCGGTCCGCGGCTCGGCACCTTCATCGCACTCTATGGCATTCCCGAAATGCGGTCGCTGATCGCTAAGGCGATATCCGGCGAACTCGCTCAGGTGCAGCTGGCGAGTTAGGTCTGCGCGGGCTGATCTGGTGTCTCGGGAAGCGGCACAGTCAGCGGTGGCGTTGCCACGCGCGAGGCCACCCGTGCGGAGGTCAAATCGATCCTCCAGACTTGCTCGATGATTTTCATGAGGCGCTCCTCGCGCGCCTCGATCTCGAACGCGCGCCATTCCTGGATGTCGAGCACGTCGCGCGTAACCGCCAGCACCGGCGCGCCCGCATCCGCCGTCGCATAAATTTCTTGTTTTGCAGTAAGCGACGCATTCCGCGCCTTGTCATTCTGCTTTTGCGTAATGAGCACAAGGTTGCCGAGGCTTTCGACCAGCCGGCCTCGTTCTTCCGCTACCGGGAACCAGCGGCGCCATTCGCTTGTTGGCGACGGGCGCTGCGGCAGCACGTGCTCAATCGTGTAGTCTTCGGGATTGACGGCCGCGGCCACGCCATCGATCTCATCGCTCAGGCGCAACAACACGAGCTTGCAGGCCTTGGGATTGCGCTTGTGCAGATCGCGGAGGTGGAAGGCGATGTTGCGCACCTCCTCGCGTGTTAACTGGAACGCGGGTGTCGCTGCTGAAATCTTTTCCCCGGAGCGGATAAATGATGTGACATCGGCAAAGCGGCGCACGCGCTTGCCGCTGCCCATGCACAACATCCGCATCAGGTGCGCCAACCGTTCGATCTCGCCGAGTGCATGCTGCGCTGCAGCCGGATCATTCTGCCAATCTTTGAGAGCCAGCATGGCGGCAGGCGCCCAGTCGCCATCTGGAAGGCGATTGAGATACATCAGGTGCCGGGCCATTGCTGGCGGCAGCACACCATCCCCGCCTTTGCGGATGATCGCGTAGGATTTTGCCAACGGCAAAAACACCGACTTCAAGAACAGCTCGGCGCCGCCAGAATCGCGCACGACCGCCCGCACGCCCGAGACAATCTGCGGACGCGCATAGCCGTAAATGGCCCGCAAATGCCCAAAAAATAGCTCAAAATCGTCGCCAAGCCAGGCACTGGCTTCATCCCAAGCCTTGACCGCCCACGGCACGTCGGCGGTCGCCAAGCGGCTCAAGAGGTCCGCCTTAAGGATGTCGTTGCGCTGCAGTTTTTTTCCGCGCTCGTTCAAAACCACGAATGTCCGGTGCGCCCGGTCGATGTCGTGGCTGACCGTGACGGTGACATAGCCGAGTTCGACCACAAAATCGAAGAGTGCCACCCGTTCTGCTTCGGAGAGTTCCTGCAATTCGCGGACGAACAAATCGCGGACACTGATGAGCGCCGCCTCCGATATAGAGAGCTTGTCGCCCGTTGGCATTTTCAAGGTGCTGCCCAGTTGCAGCACGCATCCTTCAAACACGGGTCTATCACGGCTTGTCAGATGCAGCCGGAGGCGTTCGGTGCGGAAAAAAGGCGCTCCTTGCTGCGCCATAATGATCGCTTGCACGCGCTTGCCGAGCGGCCTCCTGGAGTTGGCTTCAAGATCACGGATGACAGCAAACAAAGTGAGCAGCGTGACGAGGCGCTGCTGCCCGTCGACGATGTCGAATTCCCGCGCAGCCATTTTCTGTGACAGCCGCGTCGTCACATTGCCCGGGCTATCCATAAGGAGGATGTTGCCAAGAAAATAGTCGGGAGCAGCTTCAAGACTGGCGCCGAGCCCCGCCGCCTCGATGAGATCTTCGAACAGCTGCTCGGCCTGGTCGCGGCCCCAGGAGTACGGCCGCTGATAAACGGGCACGTTCAGCAGATACGGGCCGGACAGGAGATCCGAGATTGTGAGTGACGCTGTTGGCAGCACGAAACAAAACTCTCCGGACTTGAACCGTCGCGCGCCTGAGTATGTTATCGCTTTGCCCCGCGCGCATCATGTAAGTCTAGCACGCAGCCGCTATCCCGCAGCTGCGATTATTTTACCTGAGCGCGCTAAAAGAAAGCTGCAGCACAACCCATGCAGATCACTCCGGCACCGGCGACCCCATCCATCGTATACAAGGTCGTTTCGGCGGCGGCATGGACTAAAGCCCAAAGTTTGGGCCGTTTCGACGGCTCGGCGGATGATGTCCGCGACGGCTACATTCACCTCTCGAGCCCCGTGCAACTGAACCGAACTTTAGAGAAGCATTTCATGGGCCAACCCGATCTTCTTCTGATCGCATTCGACGCCGCATCGTTAGGGACCTCACTAAAATGGGAACCCTCGCGTGGCGGCGATCTGTTTCCGCATCTCTATGCGACCCTGCCTGCCAACTTGGCGTTGTGGCACCGGCCGCTCGCCCTAGATATGAA
Organism: Hyphomicrobium sp.; assembly: GCA_031378895.1. Taxonomy (GTDB): domain Bacteria; phylum Pseudomonadota; class Alphaproteobacteria; order Rhizobiales; family Hyphomicrobiaceae; genus Hyphomicrobium_B. The sequence continues at coordinate 61,427 of JANNEP010000029.1, read as the reverse complement.
CGGCGTTCCTCAACTTGACGCAGCGTGGCTCGCATGTTGACAGGGCTCTATCATTTGGCGCGCCCGATGCTGTTCGCGCTTCAACCCGAGGATGCGCACGAAGCGACGCTCAAGGCTCTTGAAGCCGGGCTCTTTCCGCGCAGCTTTGGCGCCGATGGCGCCTGTCTCGCCCAACACGTCTTTGGCCTGGAGTTCCAAAATCCCATCGGCATTGCGGCCGGATACGACAAGGACGCCCGCGTACCCGACGCGGCTCTCGGCCTGGGCTGCGGCTTTGCCGAGATTGGCACTGTGACGCCGAAGCCGCAGAACGGCAATCCCAAGCCGCGCGTGTTCCGGTTGGTCGCCGACAACGGCCTTATCAACCGCCTTGGCTTCAACAACGGCGGACACGCTGCGGCACTCAGCCGTCTCGAAGCCCGGCGGACGCGCGGCGGCGTCGTTGGCGTTAATATCGGCGCCAACAAGGACAGCGCCGACCGCACGGGCGACTACGTGCAGGGTCTCGAGACCTTCAACCACGTCGCTAGCTATTTCACCGTCAACATCTCGTCGCCCAACACACCGGGACTGCGCGACCTGCAAGCCCCCGCCGCCCTCGATGAGCTGTTGGGCCGCGTCATGGCGGCCCGCCGCGCCCTGATCGCCAACGGAATGCCTTCCCGGCCCATCATTGTCAAAATCGCGCCCGATATTGCCGAAGACGATATCGCTCCGGTCTGCGAACGCCTCACGGCACATGCCGTCGATGGGATTGCAGTTTCCAACACGACGCTGGCGCGAACCGGCCTCAGCGACCCACAAGCCAAAGAAGCTGGCGGTTTGTCAGGCCGCCCGTGCTTCACGCGCTCCACAGCAATGCTGGCCCGTGTCTATTGCGAAACCAAGGCCGCCATTCCACTGATCGGCATCGGCGGCATCGACAGCCCCGAGACGGCACTCGCCAAGATCGAAGCCGGCGCCACCCTGCTGCAACTCTACACCGGCTTGATCTACGAGGGGCCCGGTCTCGTCGGCCGGATCAAAACGCATCTCACGTCAGAGGTTCACCGCTCGAGTGCGAAAACTCTCGCAGGACTTAGGGGACGCATGGCCGAAGACTGGGCGCGGCGTCCCCTGGTTTAAAATTAGAGTTTAAACGTCGCTGCCCGGCCGCGCGCGCAGAAAACGCAAGAGCAGCCATATCGGGATCACCAGCATGGCGCCGAGGACGAGATATTCGAGCACCCAGGTAATTGCGCCGAAACCGAGGTCGTAAACGTGACGGGCAAAACCATCGATGACGTGAAAGAAATTGCGCGGCGTAATGCCGAGGAACGACAGCAGTACCCCGACGAGGATCGAGATCACGGCGAGGCGGAGCGCGACGCCGGACGGAGACCCGCCGAGAAAATCGCGAAATTTCATGCACTCGTCTCCTGTTCAGAGCGTTGGACAGGGTTGCCAAATAGATCTGGCGTTTGCACCATGTCCAGTGATCGCTTACCACAAGTGCCTCGTGATAAGCGAGCCAAGCGGGGACGTTAAGCGTATCAGCCATCATGTCAGCAGCGCGGCGAAAACAGGCGACGGCGACCCCACGCCCGGACGAGGCTGATCCTGCGCCCCTTCCACCGGTTTTTGCAGCCTGGTTCGCACGCCGGGGCTGGCAGGTGCGCCCGCATCAGCTGGAATTGCTCGCGGCGGCAGCTGAGCGCCGCTCGACCCTCCTTATTGCTCCGACGGGTGCCGGTAAGACGCTGGCTGGGTTTCTCCCGAGCCTCATAGCGCTCTCAGATCCCAAGCATGCCAAAATTGGCGCCGGGCTCAGAACGCTCTACATCTCGCCGTTGAAGGCGCTGGCCGCAGACGTTGCCCGCAACCTCATGGCGCCGATTGAAGACATGGATCTCAAGATCCGCACCGAAACGCGCACCGGCGATACCTCTACCGCCCGCCGTCAGCGCCAGCGCACGCATCCCCCGCACATCCTCTTGACGACGCCAGAGCAGGTGGCGTTGCTGCTGAGCCACCCGGATGCGCCGTATCTCTTCGCCGATCTCGACACGGTCATCCTCGACGAGTTGCACGCACTCGCGGCCTCGAAGCGGGGCGACCTGCTGGCTCTCGACCTTGGCCGGCTGCGAACACTCGCCCCAGGCCTCATGACCATCGGACTGTCGGCGACTGTCGCGCAACCATCGGAACTGCGCGCCTATCTGGTTTCGCAAACTGAGCCCGAACACCAAATGTTCCTCTCTCACGTCGTCACCGTGCGCGGCGGTGCCAAGCCGGACATCCGAATTCTGGAAGCTGCGGCCGGCATCCCCTGGTCGGGCCACACCGCGCGCTACGCCATGCGCGAAGTCTACGACGCCATCCGGCGCAACCGCTTAGCCCTCGTCTTCGTCAACACGCGCATGCAGGCCGAGTATGTGTTCCAGGAACTCTGGCGCGGCAACGATGACAACCTGCCGATTGGCCTGCACCACGGCTCGCTCGACACGGCCCAGCGCAAAAAGGTCGAGGCAGCCATGGCGGCGGGACAACTCCGCGCCGTAGTCGCGACCTCGACGCTCGACCTCGGCATCGACTGGGGTGATATCGATCTCGTCATCCACATCGGGGCTCCGAAGGGCGCAAGCCGCATGCTCCAGCGCATCGGCCGCGCCAACCACCGGCTGGACGAGCCTTCACGCGCCCTCCTCGTTCCAGGCAACCGTTTTGAAGTGCTCGAATGCCGCGCCGCGCTCGATGCCGCCGAGGCCGGCGCACAGGACACAACGCTGTCCCGTACAGGCGCGCTCGACGTGCTGGCCCAGCACATCCTTGGGATGGCTTGCCAGGCGCCGTTTCATCCCGATGCGTTGTTCGCCGAAGTGCGATCGGCGCTGCCCTATGCGAGCCTCACCCGGACGCACTTCGACCGCACGGTCGAGTTCGTCGCGACCGGCGGCTACGCCCTCAAAGCCTATGACCGTTTCGCCAAGCTGCGACTTGCAGAGGGCGGTATGTTGCGGGTAGCGAACCCAAAAGTCGTGCAGCAGTACCGCCTCAACGTTGGCACCATTGTCGATACGCCAATGCTCAAAGTCCGGCTGGTTTCGGGTCGCGGTAAAGGCGCCAATGGCACTCGAGCCCTGCAAGGCGGCCGCGTACTCGGCGAAGTCGATGAATACTTCATCGAGCAATTGCCGCCGCGCGCAACGTTCGTCTTTGCCGGCGAAGTTTTGCGCTTCGAGGGCTTGCGCGATACCGAAGCCTACGTCTCTCGCGCGACCGCAGAAGACCCGATGATCCCGAGCTATGGCGGCGGGCGCTTTCCCATGTCGACGCACCTGGCCGAGCGTGTTCGCGACATTCTCGCCGACAGCAAGGCCTGGAATAGCCTTCCTGGCCCTGTCTCCGAATGGCTGCGACTGCAGAAAAAGCGCTCACTTATCCCAGGGCCGCAAGACGTCCTAATCGAAACCTTTCCCCGCAACGGGCGGCACTATCTCGTCGCCTATCCGTTCGAGGGACGCCTCGCGCACCAGACGCTCGGCATGCTGCTAACGCGCCGTCTCGATCGCGCCGGCGCCCAGCCGTTGGGGTTTGTCGCCAGCGACTATGGCCTCTCGGTTTGGGGCCTGGGCGACGTCTCGGAACTTATCCGCGACAAGCGCCTCACACTCGCTGAGCTTTTCGAAGAAGACATGCTCGGCGACGATCTCGACGCTTGGCTCGCCGAAAGCAGCCTGATGAAGCGCACGTTTCGCCACGCCGCCGTAATCGCGGGATTGATCGAAAGACGCCACCCCGGAAAAGTGAAGTCCGGCCGTCAGGTCACCATGTCGACCGACCTCATCTACGACGTTTTGCGCCGTCACGATTCCGGCCACCTGCTGCTCGAGGCCGCCTGGGCGGACGCTGCCACGGGACTGCTCGACCTCGCCCGTCTTGGTGCGTTTCTCGCCCGCATCAAGGGTCGAATCAGGCATCAAGAGCTGACGCGGGTGTCCCCGCTCAGCGTGCCGATCCTGCTCGAGATCGGCAAAGAGCAGGTCTACGGCCAAGCGCAAGACGCACTGCTGCGCGAGGCTGCCGATGTGCTGATCCGGGAAGCTATGGAAGGCTCGTAAGCATGGGGATGCTGAAACCCGATCGTCTCGGGCTCGACGATTGCGCCGATCAGCCGCTTTCGATCTGCGGCAAGGCCTTCCGGGCGCACAAATCGGGTGCGCTCTACTGGCCCGCCGAAAAGGCGTTGATCGTCTCGGACCTGCATCTGGAAAAGGGATCGTCCTTTGCAGCCCACGGGCAGTTGCTGCCACCCTACGATACGCGCGAGACGCTGCGCAAGCTCGCCGCCGCCATCGACACCTACGACGCGGCGACCGTGATCTGTCTTGGCGACAGCCTGCACGACGCCGGCGCTGCTGAGCGCATGGATCCGTCCGATGGCGATACCCTGCGAATTCTGCAGGAGGATCGCGAGTGGATCTGGATCACCGGCAACCACGACCCGGCAATTGATCGCGGGCTCGGCGGCAACGTTCGGCCCAATCTCCGCGTCGAGGGCCTGACGCTGCGTCACGAGCCGCTTCCGGGTGCGGTCACGCACGAGATCGCCGGCCACTTACATCCCGCCGCGCGCCTGGTGATGCACGGCACGGCGCTGCGCCGCCCTTGTTTCGTCGGCAACGGCCTGCGGCTGGTGATGCCGGCCTTCGGCGCCTATACCGGCGGGCTCAATATTCTCGACACGGCGTTCGAACCGCTGTTTGGCAACGACGGCATGGACGTGTGGATGCTCGGGCAGGAAGGCCTCTATCCTGTGGCCACGCGCTTGCTCAAGGAAGACGTGTAGTACCGCGCCCCAAGAGTGTCTTGACACCGGACATGCATCCCCTCTCCGTCATGCCCGTGTTCCTGAAACCAGCAGCAGCTCAGAGCGGCCGGAGTGGGAATGTAGAAGCGGTTCATACTCGTGGCTATGAGTTGGCGCGCCTACTTCAGTCCATAGTCCTGTCCGCCAAAATCAAACTCATATCCCGCTTGCGGGTAGGCCTCGCGCTGGCGCGGTTGGCAGTACCGGCGGCCGTTGATCTCATAGTAACAGTAGCGGCCGCAATAGCGCCGTTCCCGGTAATAGTAGCAGCCATCTGCTTGCAGTGGCATCGGCGCGATGAGCACAGGGCGTTCCAAGCGCGATCCGGCGCAGGTGGGCGAAGCAATGGTGGCGAGCGCTACCGCCACGGTCAGGAAAAATATGTTGCGCACCCAAGGTCTCCGCGTGCTCGATGATGGCTCTTTCAGCGAAAACGCCACAACGCGTTCGTTACGCGACGCACTTGCACACCAACTCCATAGGCCGTCCGCCGCATACCACAGCGTCTCGATAGCTAGCGCGCAAGACGGTCGAACTGTTCGCGCCGATCTGGCGGTGTATCCCTTTGAGGGCGGGTCGTCAGGTTAATTCGATCGCGGAACTCGGCAGCAATCTGACCAATCTGCGCATCGTCTTTAATGACGTGCGGTGTGATGGCGATGAGCAACTCCGTTCTCCGGATCGTGTCCGTCTTGTTTTTGAACAAATTACCAATCAGTGGAATGTCTCCCGCCAACGGAATTTGGCCACGATCGCGTTGCGCTCGATCCTGCATGAGGCCTGCTAAGACGATGCTTTGGCCGTTGTCCACGCTCACCGTGGTCTTGATCCGGCGCTGCGAGATGGTTGGCGAGTCAATAGTTGAAGATGTGGTCGGCTTGACGTCGCTGACTTCCTGTTCGATGTCGAGAAGGACGCGGCCGTTGTCGCTGACCCGTGGTGTGATGCTAAGAATGATGCCCGTATTCCGGAACGAGATAGCGTTGACGATCGGCGCATCCGGCGCAACCACAGGAACCGCGGATTGTGTCGCGATCGGAACTTCATCGCCGACCTGAAGAACAGCCTTCTTGTTGTCCAAAACCATCAGCGACGGTGACGAGACGATGTCGACATTCGTGATAGTCGCGAGGGCGTTGAGTGCGACTTTGATATTGGTCAAATTCAGGAAATAGGAAAAGCCCGGGAAGGCCGGCGCAATGAGACCCGCAGCGCTGTCCGTGAGCCGGAATTCGCTGCCGCCCTTTTCAAAGAACCAGCGCAGACCGAACTTCAATTCGTCGTTCAGCGTGACCTCTGCAATCGTCGCCTCCAGGAGGACCTGATTTGGCATCACGTCGACTTGGGTGAGGATACGCCGGATGCGCTTGACCTCCGCGGCGGTCGCGGAGATGAGGATGGTGTTGTTAGTTTCGTCAGCAATAATGGAGATGCCGGTATGCCTGTCGTCGGGCGGCGGCTGTGCGAGTATGCCGGACTCGGGCTGACTTGGGTTAGAGATGTTGGGGGCAAGGGCGTTGCCAGCATCCTGACCCAGTAACGGTGCCGGTTGGGTTGTGGGGACGACGTCCCCTGACCGGGCCGCAAACCTGCCGAATTCCGGAAGCAGTGGCGATAAGGGTTGTGGACCACCTATTTGCGGACTAGTGAGCCTCTGAGATGCCGGCGCCGCTGGGTTGAATGTGTCAGGATCTGTGTCGCTCGCCGTAGCCGCAACAGTACCCGTGGCCACAAGCCCTGTTACCGCTCCGCCGCCGGCGTTGGACGTCTGGGCGCGTGGCGGCGCGTAAAGTTTTTGCAATAACTGTGCAATCTCGACAGCCGGTCTGTACTGCACATGATAAACGAAGGCCTGTTTCTCCGTAGCGCGGCCGGCAAGGTCGATGCGGTTGATCCAGGTTTCGGCCTTCTTGAGATATTCTGGCCGCGAGGTCATGACGAGTATTGCCTTGAGCCGGGCATTGGGCACGAAGCGAACGATGCCTTTTGTCGGGCTGTCCTTGTCGTTGGCAAATATCGTATCGAGTTCTTGCGCAATTGCTGCCGGATCGGACGTTTCGATCGGGAAGAGGCCGAAAGACATTCCGCGCATGTAGTCGATATCGAATACATTCACCGTATCGAGCATTGAAGAGAGCTCGGCCCTCGTTCCTGAGAGTACAAGGAGATTACGCGCGCTATCGACCCGCGCGACCGTGCTCTGCGGGGCCATGGATTTGAGCACGCGCTCCATTTCAGCGGCAGCGACATGGCGGAGCGGGACTATTTGCGTCGAGACGCCGGCAATCCCCCGGGCCGGAGGGCCCTTTATGCGCAGAGGTTTACCGGCAGCAATCGCTTCTTCTGTTGGTAAAATCTTGTAGACCGCTCCCTCGACGAGGATCGCTGCGCCAGACGACGAAAGAACCGACTCAAAGATTTCAAGAAGGCCGTCCTTGCTGACCGGACCAGCCGTTTTGAGCGTGATGGGCGTCTTGACTTTGTCGCTGACGATATAAGTGACGTTCAACATGTCGCCGAGAATTGCTTTTGCGGCTTCTGCAGGACTGGCATTGACTAGGTCGAGTGTGACGCCAGCGCCGTTTTCGCCACTCTCGGCTTTGCTAGACTGGGATATAGGGTCGTTGGTGAAATTGCCCGTACCGTTGAACACCCGGCTCTGTTCTGCACCGGGATCAGCCGGATCGCCGAGCGGAGTACCTTTTTTGATGCTTCCGGTCGCGCCTCCGCCGTTTGACAGCGACGGCGAAATTGCCGTTGGCAGTGCGAGCTGCAAATTCGGCAGCGAGCAGCCGCACAACACTGCAGCAACCAGCCCCGCAAGCATGGGAAAATGCTGCTGTATCGCGCCACTCCGAGACTGACGGGTTCGTTGTGCCAACGCTCCAAAGTCCACTGCAAAATTGAGGGCAAACACAGACCCGCCAAAATCAGGCGAAACGGAGCCGTAGCGGCAGCCCCTAACCACCACCGGATCTAGGCAGCAATGATTCCGTCAGGAGTGTCGAGCAAGCGCCGGGCGTTTGGCTTGGATACCCCCGGTTTTCTCGACCGCTTATGGACTTTGGCCGTTTCTGGCCACCGCTGTAACCGCTATGCCTCTCAAGTGGTTAGCTGACAGTGCCTACCAGATACAGTGGGGCGATGTTCAGCGCCGCTGGTTGCCAAGTGATGGTGCGGATTCAGCGTCCAAGTTGCGGGGGCGGGGCATGCAGGACGAGTTCTTCGCGGGTGACCACACCCTCGATCAATACCCTATTGTCATCAATTTGGCTGAGCCGCCAGCCGCCGATTTCGTGACCAACCTCGGTCCACGCCCCTTGCGGATTGCCCTCGGAGCGGATCAGGGCCCTGCTATGATCTCCGACCCGCATCAAACCGATGAGGCTCAGACGGCTGAATGGCGTGGACGCTTCGGAGGGCGCTGACGCGGTCGCAGCGCTCAAAGCGGCAAATGCCGGAGGGGTGGCCACCATCGGACGGCGGGTGGGGCTGAACAGCGGTCGTGCAACTGTTTCGCCAAGACTGGCGATTGAACTTGGCAGCGTCTCTTCTTGGGCGGTTACTGTTGCACCTTTCGACCCCGCAGCGGTGCCATCCATCGCCGGTATGGGCGATATGTCGACTGGCGTCTCGGCCAGGCTCCAATTCAAGAGGCCGAGTGCGACAACCAGCGATACAAGTCCACCGGAAATAAGCATTCGCTGCCCACCTGCCATAGTTCACCCTTTCTTTTGCCCAACCGCGCCTGCGACCGCGAGGTGAATTTCGAGGCTACCGCTTTCAGGGGCACCTGAGAGCGAAAATGCCGCTTGCGGGGTCACTTGCAGGGATTCGACAAAGAGCTGCGGGCGACCCGTCTCCAGCTTAAACAAGATGCGCTGCAATTGTTCAATGGACGCGCTCAATTGCGCCTCAACGCCGAGTAGGCGAATAGACTCGTGCTCACGTGGTTGCAAGGCTCGCGTACTCTTGAGCTGAACGCCCTCAGCCTCGGCCACGCGACTTAACAGCGACTGCAGTTCCGCAATCCTGATGGCGTCACTTGCGCCGGGCAGAAAAGCACCATCGTTTAAGGCTGACTTGGCTTGTGTTTCGAGTGCCATCGCACCACCCTCCTGTGCCGTCGCGCTGGCAAGCCGCCCGAGGAGCATGCGCTGTTCCACGATGCGGTCACGAGTATCCGTGACGCGGACGACCAGAGGACTGATGACCGCTGCGTAGCCAAAAAACACCACGCCGGCGAGGAGCGCGAGTGCTGCGAATTTGCTGAGCACGCGCCGAAGCAGGGTCATGGCAGTACCGCACGCGAATTTTGCGGGGTGTGTTCACTGTTGAGCTTACTGACGCGAACCCGCAGGCTGAAGCGCTCCTTGTCTTCGCTGGGGTCGCGGGTCACGGCGGCCGTGAAGGTCGCTTCTGAAAAGATGTTCGACGTCTCGAGCAAGGGGACGAGCGCAGCAGCTGACTTGGCAAATCCAGATATATCAACGGTGTCGTCATCAAGCTTGAAATCCGTGAGCCACGCTGTATCCGGCAGCAGTCGCGTCAGGTTATCAAGCACGGTCACGGTTGCCGTACGCGCGCCCTTCATGCTTTTGAGGCTCGTTATGTCCTCCAGCTGCTGTTCCGAAGCGCGCACTGAGTTGCGCACAGCGTCGGCACGGATCCGGGATCCGGCCACAGTCTGCACCAGCTCGGCAAGGGCTCGATCATGCTGGGTGGTTACAGTATAGGCGGCAGACGCCGCGAGAAGTACCGAGGCCACGATCAGCATCTTCATTGATCTTGGCGTGGCCGGATATCCCTCGCTCTCCGTCGCAAGAAAGTTGACGGGAAGAGGCCGGGACCCATCTGCGTTCCAACACTCAACGCATGTCACAATGACACCCGTCTCCCTGACGTCTGCAAGCGCCTTATCAACGGCCTCTCGCGGTACGATTAAGTGGCGGACCCTGAGAACGCCGCGCGTGACTTGCCCAGTTTCTATTACGTGCGCCGTATACACGTCCTTGGAACGGAAGGGTGTTGCGCGCTCCATATCCAATTGGAGGATCCGGCCCACATCGCCGCGCGCGGCATCCGGCAAATCGACGTGCCTTGAAAAACACTGAGCGTGAGGAAGCCGGAGCCGCACAGTGACAGCCGGCTGCTCTTGGGCGAGCTGCAATAGCTCGTCGAACGTATCCAGCGCGGAATTCAAGGCGCCATCGAGGGGAGTAGTGGCCCGGCGTTTGGTGCGCTCGTCGAGGAGGCGCAGCCCAGCCGCTTCGACCAGCACGACAACGCCCGGCCTATACGGCGGTTCTCTTTGGACAAGCGCCGCAGGGACGAGTCCGGCGAGTTCGCTCGTCCACCAGCGAAAGCCCCTTTGAACAGGCTCAGTGATTGATGCGAGGGTTCTAGCCATCCGTATTCACCAACTTGCCAACCGCAACCACGCGGCGATGGTCACAGAATACACAAATATGCTAGGTTTAGAGAGAGCTTTTCTAGTTTTCGCCTTGAGGTCCTTAATGCGTGCTCAAGGGTCACCATCGGTGACTGATATGTTGGATCCGCGAAGCGAAGCCTTCGTCGATGAGTTCAGCGCGATCTTAGTAAATCGTGGACTTCTAGACGCGTTTGCCGTGCGCCGTGCGCAGCGGGCACAGACCCAGTCCGGTGAGCGCTTTGATCTGGTACTAACCCGCCTCGGGCTGTTGACGGAAGGCCAGCTGGTCAGAGTTTTTTGCGACTACCTAAATCTTGCCCCGGCAGGACCACAGGATTTCCCGGAGACGGCACTTTTCCCGGAGTTGCTGCCGCTCTCCTACCTCAAGTCGAGCCATACGTTACCCATCAGCGAAGAGGCTGATACGATCGTCGTTGCAACTGCAGACCCCTTCAATACCGAAGCGATTGCAGCTCTGACTTTCCTTTTGAAACGGCCTATCGAGCGCCGGCTAGCGACATCAGGCGATATCGATCGGGCGATTGAGAGGCTTTCAGGGCCCAAAGCCGCGCCTGGAGCGCGATCGCAGATCGCGCCTAGCACCGTCGCGGACGACGGTAATGACAGTGACGTCCGCCGCCTCGAAGACATGGCGAGCGAGGCGCCCGTCATCAAGCTTGTGCAAGAGCTAGTCGTGCGTGCCGTGGAGATGCAGGCATCGGACGTTCACATCGAGCCGCGCGAGGATTGCGTACGCGTCCGGTTCCGGATCGACGGTGTACTGCATACAGTGGAGACGCTGCCACTCTCAGTACGCTTGGCCATGAGTTCACGTATCAAAGTCATGGCGCAGCTCAACATTGCCGAGCGCAGACTGCCGCAGGACGGCCGAATGAAGGTCGCTGTGCGCGGACACGAGATTGATCTGCGTGTTTCAACAATGCCGACGATGTGCGGCGAAAGCGTCGTCCTACGCATTCTTGATCGTTCAAGCGTCGCGCTTGACTTCGCTGCGCTAGGTTTTGCTGGCCGCGCACTGCATGCCTTTGAAAGCCTTTTAGCCAGTCCAAACGGCATTATACTGGTCACCGGTCCGACCGGAAGCGGCAAAACCACAACGCTCTACACAGCACTCGGGACCCTCAATGATACCGGGCGGAAGTTATTCACAGTCGAAGACCCGATAGAATACCAGCTTGCCGGGGTGAACCAGATCCAGGTCAGCCCCAAGATCGGATTGACCTTTGCCACCGCGCTAAGATCGATGCTGCGACAAGACCCCGATATCATCATGATCGGCGAAATTCGCGACCTAGAAACAGCTGAGATTGCCATACGGGCCTCGCTCACCGGGCATCTTGTGCTGTCGACTGTGCACACCAACAGTGCTGCGGCCACCGTTACAAGGCTGTTGGACATGGGTGTCGAGGACTACCTGCTGGCCTCCAGCCTCAAAGGCGTTCTCGCACAGCGCCTTGTCAGGCGGCTTTGCCCTTCATGCGCTGTACCAGCCCATGTCTCCGCGGCGCTTTTGCAGCGGCTATCAAAACTTGGTTTCGAGACCGCAGCGATAGGCCATAGCGCCGGTCATGGCATCAAGCGGGCTGTTGGTTGCAATGCCTGCCGGAACACAGGATTCATAGGCCGCACGGCCATCTATGAACTCATGCCGATGACGGAGGGTGTCCGCAACGCCGTCCTCGCGCGCGGAATAGAGCGCGGGCTTGAAGCGGCAGCCGAGGCTGATGGAATGTTGACGATGCTTAAGTCCGGGTTGGGCAAAGTCTACCAAGGCGAGACGACGCTCGAAGAAGTTTTGCGTGTGACTAGGGCTGACGATGCCGCACTATAGGTACCAGGCCTATGACCGAAGAGGTACGCGCCGCTCTGGGGCGATTGCTGCTGCGACGCGCGAGAACGCGCTCGAAACTCTTGCTCAACGAGGCGAGATCGCTCTCGAAGTCATTGAATGCGCTGCTTCGCCAGAGCTGGCGTGGTGGGAGCGGGATATCTTTCAGTCCGCAAGCGTGCCACTGCCAGCGCTGGCACTGTTCACGCGAGAACTCACGAGTCTCGTCAAAGCAGAACTACCGATTGATGAGGCGTTACGCCTCGTCGCCATGCAGCCATTGATGCCTAAACGAGTGCGCCAGACTGTTAGTAGCGTTCTGGCGCTGGTCATTGAGGGTGAAGCGCTGTCTGGCGCACTTGCCGCGCAAGGCAAGGCATTTCCAGAAGTCTATTGGCGGCTCGTGCGTGCGGGGGAAGCGAGCGGATCGCTCGCTCATGTGCTCGAGGATCTGGCGAATTTTCTCGACCGTTCGGTTGAGACAAGAGGCCGGGTAAGTTCAGCGCTGCTGTATCCGGCAGTTTTGATTGTAGCAGCCGTAATCGCCATCGGCGTGATCATGACCGTTCTACTCCCGACAATCGCACCGTTGTTTAAAGACGCGGGTGCAACGCCGCCGTTACTAATCAAATGGCTCAACGGGCTAAGCGCGTTTGTCGAACAGCACTGGCAACTGGTCCTTGCCGCTAGTGCAGCGTTGGCGTTAGCGGCGGCTGTAGCTTTTCAAAACGAAGGCTTTCGTTCGTCCTTGGATCGCATCCTGTTAAGTCTCCCGCTTGCAGGGCGCTTGATTGAACAACGGGAAACTGGCCGCCTTGCCCGAACTCTGGCGACGCTGATCAAGAATGGCGTACCTATCTTAGATGCCGTGCGTATTAGTGGCAGCGTGTTGTCAAATCGCGTGCTCGCCGCCGCCGTGCGCGATGCCGGCGAAGAAATCAAGGAGGGCGGAGATCTCACTGCACCGCTGGCGCGCTCGGGTCTTTTCTCGGAGCTGTTCTTAAGATTTACGAGGATCGGCGAGCAAACGGGCCAGCTTGATACGATGCTGCAGCGTGTGGCCGAGATTTATGAAGCGGCGCTGCAGCGCCAGACCCAGAGGCTAATCAGCCTCATCACTCCTGTTGTCACTTTGGTGATTGGCGGTATCATCGGCGGGCTTATCATCACGGTCATGAGCGCACTCATCTCCGTCAACGATTTGGCTCTCAAATGACGCGCCCGGCATCACATACAGAGATTCTTGATGCAGGGTTTACGCTCTTGGAGCTGATTGCCGTCATGGCAATCCTCGCACTCGTCGCAGTGTGGGTGGCGCCGGCAGGTGATCGCACACGCCGTAGCATTTCATTTGAAGCCACCGCAATTACACTCGCTGCCACACTCAAGGTTGTGCGGTCCGAAGCCGTTCGAAACAATCATGAGCAGAAACTCATCATTGATCTAAACCAGCGGCGCTACTGGGTCGAAGGCTTAGGCGTGACTAAGCCACTTCCAGAGGACATTGCGGTCACCTACGAAGTTCCCTCCGCCGAGCAACCGGCGCCAAGTAAAGCCGTGCTCCGGTTTCGACCTGACGGCAGTTCGAGCGGTGGCAAGGTTCGCCTCGAAACTACGCGCCGTTCCGCCAATGTGACAGTCGACTGGCTCACCGGTGCGACGCACGTCGAATGGGAGCGCTGAAGGTATGCGCGATAAGCAAGCTGGCTTCACCCTGATAGAGACTCTAGTCGCGCTTGTTGTCTTTGCGCTGGTGGCCGGTGCGTTTCAACTTTGCCTGGCGGGAGGATGGCGTGCCATCAAACTCGTGCGCATGGAGACGACGGCGTTGGAAGTGGCCAAGGCGCAACTCGTTGGTGCTGGACTAGATGAGGCGCTGACGGAGGGCACGAAGTCCGGTGAAGCGCCCGACGGCCTTTCTTGGTCCCGCGATGTGCGCCGTTATCAAGATCCGCAAAACAGAGGCTTCGAGACCCCTGCAGCAAATGGCTATTGGGTCACTGTCGTCGTACGCTGGTACGAGGGTCCGATGCGGCCGGAGCGTTCACTTGAACTGCGTACGCTAAAAATTCGGGGGGCGCCGTGAGACGGTTCCCACTCAACCGGTCGCTCAGCTCTAGGCGTGACGCCGGCTTTACCCTCATCGAGCTGATCGTGTCACTCATCTTGCTAGCCACGTTGATGGCTTTGATGCCGAGCACCCTTACACTCAGCAAGCGGGCTTGGGAGACCGCTTTTGCCCTTGGCAGCCGACCGGACCGGACTGCTATACTAAGTTTCGTGGAACAAAGACTTTCCGAAGCGCTGCCACTTCTGGAGACAGATGTGGACGGCAACAGCGGAATAGCCTTCTTAGGTACAGCTCAAAGCATCCGCTTCGTCGCGCCTCTGTCAAACGGGCCGCACGGCGGTGGTGTCTACCGGATGGAACTCGGGTTGCGGTCAATAGACGACGCAACGAGAGCATTCCTAGGACTTCGCCTCGTCCCATTTTCCAGAAGCACAGCGGTCGCCAGCGCGCCAGCGGCAATCTACGACAGGCGGCTGATTGAAGGCGTGGAAGCGGTACAGTTCCGCTATTTCGGTGCGGCGACACTTAGTGATAACGCGATTTGGAGCAGCGAGTGGTCTAGCGCCAATCGCCTACCAGAACTTGTTGAGCTTCAAATTGTAATGCAAGACTCCGAAAAAAAACCAGCGCAGACACTTCGCGTTGAGCTGCGCTTGCGGTCTCGTGCCTGATGGGCGGCTAAGCCGCAGACTTGAGTATCTATCTACCAGCTCGCAACATCCTGATCTTCATCCGTGCCACCCGGAGCATTGTCGCGGCCAAGCGAGAACACCTCGACTTGCCCAGCTCTGCCGGGGTAACGATACTGGTATGGGCGGCCCCAAGGATCTACAATTCCATCGGCGCGCTTGAGGTAAGGCCCCTTCCAGCGGGTGCCACCCGCTACGTTCTGCACCAGCGCAGCCAGCCCAGTCTGTTGGGGCGGGAAACCGCCGCTATCAAGAGAATACAATTCGAGCGCGGTGGAGATGGCGCTGATCTGCGCACGTGCTGCCTCGGTGCGCGCCTTGCCAAGGTAGCGCAGCACCTGTGGTGCGGCGATCGTTGCGAGCAGCACGATAATCCCCAGCACAACAAGTAGCTCGATCAGGGTAAAACCTGCGTCTCGCTGGTGCTGCGGCCGTCCCGTGCAACGCTTGACCACGGTCGTGATGGTTTGTGCTGGAAAGATCTCGGTCATCAATGGGCACTCTGGATGCTATTAAGCTGTTACGGTGCGGTCACGACGGAAACAAGTTTGGAGATGCTGGTTAGCTGGCCGGACGTAAGTCATAGCATGGGTCCATAGAGCCAGACGGCCCACGTCCCAGCGGCCAAAAATGGTCCGAACGGTATAGCGGTTTTTGCATTAAGCGCGTGATTGCGTTGTGCCCAAACCCAAACAGCCGCCAATGCCACGCCGCATGCAATCATGAGAACTGACGCGAGTCCTTCCGCACCCACCCACGCGCCAGAAGCAGCAAAGAGTTTGGCGTCGCCTCGTCCAAGCCCGTCGTCGCCGCGGAAGATCCGATAGGCATAGTTGACTGCGTGAAGGAGGCCGCCTCCAAGAGCAGCTGACGCGACATGCCACCCGAGGCTATCGGTGCCTTGGAGCCCGGCAAAAGCGAGGCCAGCCACAAGCAAGGGCAGCGTCAAAAGGTCGGGCAAGCGAAAACTCTGCGCATCGATGGTGGAGAGAAGTGCCAGTCCCGCTGCGAGCATCAGCGATGCTGCAATCATGGCCGGCGATGCGGTTTGACTGAGCATCAAGGGTGCCGCCATAATGGCGTAAAGCAGGCAGAACGCAGCAAGCATCGTCCAGAAACGAAGTTTGTCAGTTGCGGAGCGGTCTGCGGATTCTGCGAACATGTGACGCGTATTGACCTTCCGCTTCAGCAAGGTAAGAGGCCAGAAGTCTGCAAGGGTTCTGTGACGGCTTTTACCCCATCTCCGCGCCGCCAGCGCCATATTCGATAGGCAGCCTTCGGTGCTACAGAAAGGCTGCTGGCGTCCGATAACACCGGCGCACGCAGTGAGCTGTCGACAAGACTTACGATGGCTTCGCGGACAAAGCTCGCGCCCCGCGCAGTCCGTGCCTCAACCTCAATACCGTACGACCTCTTGATTGAGGCAGTCACAAACTGGGCCGGCACTGCAGACGAGCCATTGAACAAGCCTGGAAGCAAGCCTGGGAACAAGCCTGGCGCATCGAAGTCGCTGTCGCCGGCGCCCCGCGCGAGCAGGGAGGCGAGCTCGGGCGACGCGACGCTGGGATCTATCCCATCCTGACCCGAATGAATAGTAACGAATGGGCGCAATATATTTACTAAATCACTATCAAAACCGAACACACGAGACAGCTCATCGACGGCGTCGAACGGAGCATCCTTGGGGCCGCCGGGCCGTCCGGCCAAACGGTACTCATCCGTTTCCGCACCATTGAGCCGCCGATCGGAGTCGGAATCTTTGTAATCAGCGATCGCTTCTATTTTTGCAGTAACGTCAGTTGCGCTAAGCCCGGCACCGGTTAGAAGCGCCCTGAGCAGAGCCTCCGTCGCGATATTGAGATCGACTTTTCCGGCTTCGTCACGCACGCGAATGGCAAGCACACCCAAGTCAGGGAGACGGCAAGCCGTTGGAGTGCCATCTAAGGGAAACCGTCGCCGGGTGCCTTGTGAAACCGCTTGAACGAGATCAAGGACCGCGAGGTTCACGCCGGCCTCTGCGAACGCTTCAGCCTCGGCCGTGGCAAAGGTCGCGCTGTGCTCTGCGATGTAGCTTCGCACGGATGCTGTGAAAATCGAAGCCACGACGGCGAGAAGCATGGCCATCGAGATTGCGGCGATCAAAGCGAAACCTCGATCCGGAGCGTTCCAGTTGGGCACTTCGCTTATTGGCTTGGTCGTTATCCGTTTCATTGCACATGGCTTCCATAGCGCCCACTGGCGCTCTGACAGCGCGGGGACTTGTTGTGACCCATCGGAAGACGTGCAGCGGGCCACAATCTGAGTCACCCTTTTTAAACGCTAAAGATGTGCGTTCACAGCGTCAAGGCGAAGCGATGGGGAGCCTTAAGGCGGCAGCGTATGGTCGCCAGTAGGGTCTGCAGCCTCACCTGTTTTACTTGGATAAAGCGCGAGCGTTTGTGCATCGAGATAGGACAAGAGATCTGCTGCATCTGACACCGATAAACCCAGATTCGGCATATTTATGGTGCTGTATCTCTCACCAAGTTCGATCGCGATCGGATCTTTTGCAGCCCTCATCTGTTCCGGCTGCATGATATAATTGGTGATCCAGTCCCGCTGACGCCGCACCGTTACGCCTTTGAGATCGGGACCCACTTTGTCACCCTGGCCAATGGTGTGACAGCCAGCACAACCCTTGATGAAGAGGGCTTGGCCCGAAACGTCGGCCATGCCGGTACCAATGGCGTGCTCTAACGAGGCCGTGTTGTCGCGCTTCTGCTGCCGCCACGCAGGGTCCATGGCGCGGATCGCCGCCACCAAAGTCGTGTGATCGGAGAAGCCAGAGTCGCGGGCCCACTCGCCAGTCTTGTCGTTATAGAGAAGAACCTCGTTTTTGTGCTGAACGATGACGTTGCCGCTGCGCTCGCCGAGCTTGTACCGAATGAGGTCAATGTCCTCAGGGTTACCGGTCAAGAATGTCCAGCCCGAGGTGATCGCGAAGGCTTGGGCATACTGCTTGAGCTTTTCAGGCGTGTCAGGGATTGGATCGATACTGACTGAAACAAAAAATACATCCTGGCCCGCGGCCTCGCCAAGCATCCTCTGCACTTCCGCAAGCCGGGCGATAACAAGAGGACAAATGTTTTTGCAGCTGGTGTAGACGAAGCTTATGACGACGATCTTGTCCTTGATGACATCGTCGTAGAACTTGAGACTTCTGTGTTCTTGGTCGACCACCTGAACATTTGGCAGATAGTCTTTGCCCCATCGCGCGCTGTTCGACGAAGCCTGACAAGTGGCTGCAACTGCAAGCGCCGTTGCCGCAGCGAGAACAGCCCAAAGGCGTCGCATCTCGTGTCCTCTTCTTACACTGTCAGCGACGGCAACCGCCTCAAGCGCCACCTGATCTCTTCTTGAACTCAGCCGTTCTCGGATCGCCTTCAGGGAGAATTTCTGGTTGCTTCCAAGTCACACCATCCGGCGAGGGTAGTGGCGTCAAGGTCGGCACATATTGCGGTTCCCCCTTGAAGTTCGGGTCGCCCGGTGGCGGCGTCAAAAGCTGATAGCGCATCAGCATCGCGAAATCCTCGTGGACGGTGTTGTGGCAGTGGCTGACGTATGATCCACCGAATTCTCCGAAGCGCACCTGGAATTTCACCGTGCCGCCGGGACGCAGCCGCCAGACATCTTTGCGAACGAGTTTCTCCGTCGCAGGGATCGACGCTCCGCCACGGTCGATGGTTACGCCTTCCTCGAAATGGAGGTGGATGGGATGATCCCAGCCGCCGCCGCCATTGACCAGCGTCCAATGTTCGACCTCGCCAGGTTTTGGAATCAAGGCCGAGATGCGATTGGCGTTGAGAGCGTGCGCAGCTCGTCCATTAATCTTGATCGTCCACGGAAAGCCTTCTGCAAGTGGCCGGCAATCCGGGATGCATTCTTCAGCCGCCGCGGTGGAGCGGCCGAACAGGATTTCCCTTTCGCGTACAGGCGCTACAACCGGAATTTGTGTGGTCAGTGTCTTGCGTCCCGACGTCCAATCTGGATCGTCGAGGTTGACACTCTTGTCGATGTCGACCTGTGAATTATAAGTTTTAGTCGAATCATCGACGCTCTGCAGCGAGTCGACGATCCTGAACTCCATAATAGGCCCGACGGCTGGATCCTTTTTAGAACCCTTTAATGCGGAGGCCAAGGACAGAGCGCCATTTGGTTTTCTGCCGTTGGTCTGTTCGAGAAGATTGACGAGGAAGACGCTATCGCGATTCTTGAACGCCGAGAAATCGACAACGATGTCATAGCGCTCGGCCGTGCCTTGCTCATCAAGCTCTTTGAGTTTGATGGGGCTGACGACGAAGTTGCCGTCGTTGGCGATAAAGTGGAACGGAACGACTGACCCCTTTGCAAATTGCGTACTCGCGTTAACCGCCAGCGCAAGTTTGATGAAGCGTGACATCGACGCATTCAAAATCCGGAAGCGATACCGTCTGGGCAAGACTTCCATGTACGGGTAGTAGGCACCGTTAACCGCAAGGACGTCGCCTAAGAAGCCATCGGTGTCGAAAATATCGAAGAAAAGCTGGCCCTGCGGGTCGAATGCCGGATTTGCGATCGCGAGATTGACATCGAAATCAGTGTTACCCCACTTGAGCCGGCTGCCGCTGGGGAGTTGCAGGTTGACACCGTCAGCGAGATCCTCTCGCGCTCGATCGGGGCCACTGTAGATGTTGGCGACTGCATAGTGGCCCTTGTGCACGTTTTCCGCCGTGAAAAAGAAGCGGTGATCGTGGAACCACATCGAGCCTTGCAGCTCGCGGAAGTCTCCAGCAACGCGCCTGAGGCCTTCGCCGTCATCGGGGCCAGATGCCTTATCCAGGTACTTCGGATCACTGCGTTGCCAAATCTGAGGCATGTCACGGCGGGCAAGTGTGATGCCCCAATGATAGTCGTAGAACGTGCCGGGGAAGTGGTAGGCGTTGCATGCGCCGTCGCTCTCCGCTCCATTGTGCGCGTTGTGGAAGTGCGTCGAAATCTCGTTGCGCCCAAAGCCTCCGTTGACAGCGCGATCAACGGGCAAGTCGTTGTAGATTCGGCAGATGAATGGCTCGCCATAACGGCACTTGACGAGCGGCGGGGCTAAGTTTCCGGTTCGTGAGCCGTTGACGTTGCCCGGCATCCCAGGCGCGCGGTTGCCGAATGACCACACGGAATTGGCCGCCTGATCGGGCATGCTGGGATGGAACTTTTGTCCACTCTTCACCTGTCCGAGTGAGAGGATGTAGGCGGACACCGGATGCAGCTCATCCCAGCGCTGATGGGCAAAGAATTGCCCTGGTGGGCGGCCCTCGCAGGGTCCGCGGCCTGTCACCGGATTGCGATACGCTGTGCCGCCAGTCGCGTTGTAGTACTCGTGGTATGAAAAGCGGGTCGCAGGCAACTCTCCGGCAACAGGAAATGCGGCCGGGCTTCCCGGCAAAGTCTGCTTCTGCAAATGAAACTCCGGCGGCGTGATTGGCCGCGGCATCGGTTGTGTGAATTTGCGCGCCCCAAACGTTGGGCTCGGCGGCGTTCCGGTAGGAACGGCAGCGAAAGCGCTAGGAGCGAAGGCATTCAGGCCGTTTTTCATGGCCAGAGCGCCACTCGCCGTCAGCAGGCCCCATCGAAAAAGATCGCGCCGCGATACGTGGTCCTGAGACAGCGCATTGACGATTTCCATACGGTTCTGGCGGGCTTGTTCCGCCTCGCGTAACCGCAAGCGCGACGTGTGTTTTGAAATAAACATAAAAAATCTCCCGGTTCTAAGAAGCAAACAACGGGGCGGTGTAACCCAGCACTGTGGGGCCAAGTCTTCACCGGCTTAACCGTAACTAGTGTCCTCCTAAAACGGAGCGCCTGCGTCTACCATTTCGCCCCGTACTGAAGCCCCCTGTGTCTCAGACCTTGGTCCGTGCAGCGTGCCGTCTATTGATAGAAATGAGATGTTGAAATACCTGGCGCGCACAGGTGCGATTGGTTTTAGCGGCTCTACTAAGCCACGACTATTGAGTGCCTATTTTTTGAGCATCTATCGGGCCAGAGTCGAAGCAACCCTGAAGCACTCGGATTTCGGCGAGTTATGCGGTCATCAGCCGAGCTGAGCGCGAGGACCTAATATTGTGAGCTTAACAAGGATGCGGCGGGGGATGCGGCTGTGGCTCGATGAAGGATCCCTATGGATCAGAAGATTGACCGTAGAGCAGGAGTGCTGACTAATTGGCGGCGCGGCTGACACTTTCCCACCCTCCGGCCCACCCTCCGGCGGCGATCCAAAACCTTGGATCACCGCCGTGGCTGAGATAGTGCTTCGTTGGCTCAGCCGGAAAATAACACGAAGTCACTGTGCGTAATCGTTGCCGCATTGCCGACGCCCTGGAGCCGGATCGTCAACGCGGGGTTATCGTCGATCGTAAGCAGCGTGTCAGCCCCGACGTCGTCGATATCAACTCGCGCGCCGAAGTTTGCGCTCGTAATGCCGAGTTGCGAGATATCGATCAGATCTTGGCCGCCGGCAGGGTCTGCGTCGAAGTCGGTGATGCGATCGTTGCCGAAAGCCGCTTGGAACACGAACCGGTCATTACCGGCGCCACCGGTCAGAGTGTCGTTTCCGGTGCCGCCGTTGACGACGTCGTCTCCGCCCCCGGCGTTGATGGTGTCGCTACCGCCAAGCCCCGAGAGTACGTTGGCTACACCATTGCCGGTGAGGGTGTTTGCGCCCTGGCTACCGATCACGTTCTCGATACTCGTCAGCCTATCGAATCCCGTCTGACTGCTCGTTGCAAAACCGTTTCCAAAACCGGTGCCTAGGTTGACGTTGGCATCCGCTGTGGTGGCCGAGAGATCGTAAGTGTCGATCCCTGCTCCGCCGTCATAACGGTCGATGCCGTCGCCTATCGTTGCAAGGATCGTGTCGTTGCCACCACCTGCCGAGATGCGGTCCATGCCCGCTAGCCCGCTGATGACATCGGCTGCGGACGTGCCGGAGAGCCGGTCAGCACCAGCCGTGCCGAAGATGGTCGGCGTAAAGTTATCGACTTTAACGTCGAACTCATAAGGATTGTTCGTCGAGGCTTCTCCAGCGGCGTCGAAAACGTTGACGACGAGATGGATCTCCGGCTCCGTCGTCGCATTGAGGGAGACGCCGGCTTTGACCTTCAGCACCAGTTGCTCGCCAGGCGCTGGATTGTTATCAACGATCTCGAAACGGTCGTCGCTGATCACGAATGTGTGGCTATCATCGGGGTTGTTGTCGTCATGCACGATGACGTCACCGACGATGGCGCCCGCTGTGTTCGCGTTCACGCGGTAGTCCAGGAGCGACAATCCGGTTGGTGCGAAGTTGAAGTCGGCAATTGTGACAGTCGCAGGCGCAACGCCGAGTAGATTGATTGTGCCCTGACCCAAGATCGTCACTAATGTCCCGCCTGCCCCATTTGTAGCGATATTGACGTTAGCATTGAAATTGGCGGCCGTAATGCCGAGCGCCGTCAAATTGGTGATGCGATCCTGGCCGCCGGCTGCGATGGAGTCAAAACCAATGATGGTGTCGTTACCAAAGCCTGGAGAGACCTGAATGATATCGTCGCCTAGGCTCGCATTGATCGTGTCGTCTCCAGCGCCGCCGTTGATCGTGTCAGTACCGGTACCACCGTCGAGCGTATCGTTTCCGGCGCCGCCATTGAGCGCATCGGCGCCGGCGCCACCATTGAGCGTGTCGTTATCGGCGTCGCCATTGAGCGTATCGGCACCACCCTCACCATTGAGAATGTCATCGCCCGCGCCGCCGCTGGCTGTATCGCCACCGCCAGCCATGTTGGCTATGTCGTCGCCGCTGGTTCCTGTAAAGAGTTCGGCGGCTCCGTTACCAGTGAAGAGGTCACCGACGACGCGCGTCGTTGGCGCCGAAGTAACCGACTCGGGATTGCCGTTGCCGTCGATAAAGCTGACAGCAACTTGCAAAAACTGATTAACCTGCAATGCTCCCGGCGTGAAGTTCGCAGTTGTAGCGGTGGCAATCGGTGTAAACGTTCCTGGTGCACCGGTCGCGGACTGGAACCATTGGAAGCTTAGCGTTCCAAGACCGTCTGTGTCGGCAACCCCCCCAACGTCGGCAATTAGGGTTAATGTTTCAGTCGGCGTCAGATCGCTTATGACCGGCGCACCGGTTGCAGGCGAGTTGAACAGCGTCGAGACCAGAAGATCATCGAAGCCACCGAGTCCATCTGAGAATCGCAGGACTTCCATGTTACGCACGGTGTCGCCAACGACGGTACTGTCAATGCCTCGGTTGTCGACGATATTGATGATCTTGTTTGGATTGAGTGCGAGGCTTGTTTCATTCGTAATTGTGTAGTCGCTACGCAACCCAGAAAACACCGCGATATCGACATTCGTGTCCGTGGGATTCGTGGTCGTGCCGATCGCCGCGTCGTCATAAAGGATCTCGCGCACGGCCTTGAGCTGCCCGGGATTGATGTGATCTGGGCCTCTCGAAAGCATCCGCGCACTAATTTCATTCAGGCTGTCGACGGAGAACAGGACGGTATCGCCCGGCCCAAACAGGCCGGTGACCGGGTTCACGACGGTGCTATGCACTGCAATGCGCACGTTCAGCCAGGCATCGCCATCAAGGATGTCGTCGCCGAGATTACCGGTAATGGTGTCACTGCCATCGCCACCAAGGATGATCTCTCCGCCAATGTTGATATCAGATTCAAACACGACGTCGCCGGGTGCACCCGGTGCCGCACCAACTACACCCCGGAGACCAGCAATCCGATCGACACCGGCCTGAGTAAGCACGTCGGCGAAGTTCTCGCCAAGGAGCGGTTTGAGTGCGCCGGTCAGAATATCATCGTGTTTCCAGCCCGATAGGCCTTCGACCGAGTCGAACCGGTCACGAAGAATGAGCGCCGGCCGGCCATCGAAGACGCGGATGCCAAGATCAGAATCCGCGCCATTCGCATCGCCCTTGTGAATGCCCCAATCGAAGCCATCCATGCCGTTGTTGCGCTGGATGCCAGAGCTTTGCACCATGATATCGTCGCCGTTTTCACCGTCGTAGTCAGTGTCGTTGCCCTGACCATTGAGGATGTCGTGACCGACGATGGCTGAGTTGAAGAACAGTTCCGAGTTTTCGCCCGAAAGCCCGTCAAAGCCTTCGCCACCTTCAATCCAGTCATCGCCTTCGTTGCCGAGGAGCACGTCGGCGGCGCTACCGCCCAGGAGGAAGTCATCGCCTTCACCAGCAAACACTTCAACCGTGTCGGTGCTGGCCCTGATGAAGTCCTGGCCCGTATCGCCGAATAGGATGCTGAGGCCGTGGCCGCTGCTGATGACGTCGTTGCCCTGGTTGCCACGCAGGAAGTTATCGCCAAATGGATCTTCGATGATGTCGTCGCCTTCACCACCAAACACCTGATCCGACTCGGTGCCGGCGTTCAGATAATCGTCGCCGCCATCACCCCAGAGTGTGTCGATGCCCTTGTCGCCGATCAGCGTATCGTTGCCTTCCGTGCCGCCAAGCACCACGTGCTCGCCGCCAGAGAATTTAAGGTAGGTGTGAGTGAGTCGCTCGTCGACCAGCGTGTTCAGATCGTCGCGCGCCACTTTGGGGTCGAATCGCTGCTGGAAGGCATTGTCCCAGGTCGGGTCGAGCGCACCAAGGCCAGTATTATTCTGGGCAATGTTGGGATCGAGTTCGAGGATGAGATCGGGCGTACTGAATGCGATGGCAGAAATATGCGTCGAGTTGACAGCGCCGAGGTCGCTGTTGCGCATGACGAGGTCGGCAAAGGTGGCCGGCTCAAGCTGGTTGAGCAGGTTCATGCCCTGGGTCCAGCTGAGATAGTAGAAGCGGTCGCCGTTCTGCAGTTGCTCCATCTGGAATTCGAACACGGCGCCGAAGGTGGAACCCAGCATGCCGCCGAATTCCTGCAACTCCTCGGCCAGGCCGCCGATCCACAAATCCACATTGTTTAGGCCGGATTCCAAGCCGCCAATGGTCGCGTAGATACCTGTGGAGTTAAGGAAAGCATCGAACTCAGCCGTTTGGGCCGCCGTATCGCCAGTCTCGCCAAAGACGATGTGCATAGCTGCAGCGCGCTTGTCGGCGAGCGTCGTTGCACCTGCGATCAAGGCATGCGTGCCATAGGCTGCAATAAAGTTGATGATCGATTCTGGATGTTTGATGTTCTGGGCGAAGTCGAACCAGCTGACATAGGGCTTGAGCTGGGCGTCACCGGTCAAGGCGTAGAGTTCTGTCCGCGCATGGTTTAACGTCGGGATACCAGCATCGCGGCCGCGCGCGATATTGATCGACGCAAGGTCGAGCGGAAGGCCAACGAGGTTGTTGCGCAAGGCATTTACAACGAATTCGTCGATCTCGTTACCCGCCTGGCGCGTCATGCCGCGCAGGATGGCGCCGGAGGCAACGCCGGCATCAACACCGGCTGCGGCGATATCGGCCGCGGTCAATGAGCCGTCGCTGCCATTGGAGTTAGTGCTGAACGCGACCGGATTAAGGAAAGCTTCGATCAGGCCAATTTGCTCGGTCGTATCGCCGACAAGTGTGAGGTCGTTGTCAAGGCGGTCAACCGTGTCGAGCAGCATCGAGTGGCCGAAGCGATAGACCGTGTGGGCGAATTCGGCGACGATGGATGGATCGAGGTCGGCGCTGTTGGTGAACACAAACGGATCAACATTCGGCTGAACCCTGCGGGCAAATTCCTCGAATACGAGATGCTGGTACTGCATTTCTGTCACGAAGCGAGCTGCCTGGAACAGGCGTTCGCCATTCCAAGTCAGTACATCGCCGACGCCTGGTAGAGCGGCCAATTGATGGCCGGGATCAAGCCACTGATTGATGATCGCGAGATCACCGGAGGCGAGAATCGTCGCCTTGTTGACGTCGACGAGGCGGTCGTGCTCGTTGTGAAAAACGGTGTGAACAGTCGTCAGGCCGATGTTCTCGTTGCCGCGGCCATCACCAGTAATGAAGTGCTGGTTGAGCAGCTCGTCATCATACGTTCCGGTGGGCTGCTGCGGATCTGCGGGGTTTGGGTTGAAATGGCTGACGGTATTGTCGAGGTCGGCGGTTTTAGCTACTGCCGGTGCGGGGCCGGGGCCGTCGGGGTCAAAAGTGCCCGGCACTGCGTTGTGGGCAATGTCATCCAAGAAGGCGGTGCCGGCCCGGACGACGTTTGCCGGAATGAGGGTGCCGAGGCCACCATTGTCAGCTGGGTTGGCTTCAATCAATACGAGTGGATCGCCTGGATTGACGCCACCTGTAACAATTTGGACAAAGCCATTGGCACCGCGGATGAACCGGCCATACTCGTCAGTTGCAAGCAGCGGCACCCGCAGGACGTCAGCATCGACGAGTTGGATGCCGAGAAGATCAGCCGCTTGGGCTTTGACATCTGCCCATGTCGGCAGGCCGCCATTGGCGCCGGACAGCAAACTGCCCGTGGCCATGGGCTGACCACTGGCGTCCAGCACATATTCGCGCAGGAAGACCTGATGCGACGCGTGCGACGTGTAGGTCTGGTTCTGATCGACGAACGGCGTCGTGATGTTGATTGCATTCGGCTGGATGCGCGAGAGCACCATGAAATTGGCAGCACCCGGGGCCGTGCTATAGAGCGGATCATCTGGCTGCAATGGGATGTAAACGGTGCCATTGCCGCCCTTGGGGACGAGATCGAGGCCGTGGTCGAAGAACTGACCGAAGAATGTCATAAAGCCATTGAACTGCGGCGACAGGCCGATGTCGGGAGACTGGTTCGGGATAACCGACAGGTCGGTATTATTGACGGCGAGTTCAAATGGACCGGGGACTTGACCTGGACGGATGGGGGTGAACGGCGGATCGCCCGGATTGACGCCGGGGTGCGCCACGGCGAAAGCTTCCACGGCCAGCGGGTTGTTGAACCACGCCTCGACAGCCGCCGGATTGTTGATCGTCTGATCGACGATCAGATTGGAGATCGTCCGGGGTTGGGTATCGACGACGCTACCATTTGTATTGTAGTTGATCCCATTTGCTGGGGTGAAGGCTGGTTGACCACCCGGACCGTCAAAGTCTATCGAGCCGCCGCTGCCCGTGCGCAGTTCCTGAGTGAGCAAGCGCGGGAAAGGTTGGTCAGCTGAGCCGACGAGTTCCTGGCCGGGTAGCAGATGATTATAGATGCCACTGACCGTGCGCAGACCAACGGGAAGCAGAGCCGCATCCTGGCCAATGAGCGTGACGAGGTCGATGCCCGCCACAGTCGGAAGCCCCGTATTGAGATCCTGATTGCCGGCATTTTGTTCCGCGATCTTGATCTGATCGAGGATCTTGGTGAGGTCGGCGAGGTTGACGGTGAAGCTGCTGGCCATGTCCGTTGCTCCAAAATAAAAATGAGCTGCGAAGGGGCGCCCCGCTAGGGTTTGAAAATACCTCTCCACTCACGGCGACCGTCGCGCGGCGGCGGTAACGCGGCAAGCAACCAAGGCCGCATGATTCCAGGTGGACTGAGGTCGTGATTGGCATCCGACTATCGTCCATTCCTTACTGCGCACTGGGCCCTGTTGATCTATGTTCCCTGAGGTATCATCGTGTTCCTGGAGCTGCTTCCTGGAAGGTTGACTTCCTCGTTAGGCTCAAGCCGGTGAGCCATTAAGCAGGTTTGGCTGTCTGTTTTTTTAAAGTGTTTTGTGATCCGGGAGATGGCTGACTCGTAATGAAAGCCGTATTGCAAGTTGTAGTGAGTGCCTCCACGCACAGGCGGTCATAGCAACAGCTGCAATTGGCTAGAATTGGGGTCCCCCGGCTTATGCAGCAGTTCCATATGCAGGCATCTGTGCTAAAGCGGGAGGTATCTATCTCGGCCAGCAATCCAATCCGTATTGCGCTTTTCGACGATCATGCCCTTGTGCGTGAGCATTTGGCGGCAGTGCTGTGTCGCGACTACGGTTATGATGTTGTCGCAACAGGGGGATCCGTGGACGAGGCCGTGGCTTGCGCTGAGGAGTTTTTACCCGATTTGATCGTTCTGGACGTCAATATGCCGGGCGAGGGTCTTGAGGGCGCTCGCAGGATATTTCGTGATTTCCCGGCGGTGAAAACTGTAATGCTGTCGACCCAGGACGATGAGCACATCGTGAGCGCAGCGCTGTCAGCCGGAGCTTACGGGTTTCTCGCAAAGGGATGTCCCACTCGCGAACTCGCTGACGCTTTTGTGAAAATCCATTCTGGACAGTCGGAGATGTCGTCCGTGTTGGCGGGCAGGCTTCTCAGCCAGCAAGGTTTCGGAGCG
The DNA here is from genome assembly GCA_031378895.1 of Hyphomicrobium sp. Taxonomy (GTDB): domain Bacteria; phylum Pseudomonadota; class Alphaproteobacteria; order Rhizobiales; family Hyphomicrobiaceae; genus Hyphomicrobium_B. The sequence continues at coordinate 33,219 of JANNEP010000029.1, read as the reverse complement.
CCCTGGCGCAGCGCCAACGAGACCGGGTCTCTAGAAATCACCGACCGCGAGGAACAAGTCTTGCGCCGTGTTGCGCAGGGAATGACGCCGAGCGAGACAGGAGCGAGCATTGGTTTGAGTGGCGCAACCGTCTCTGCCGTCCTGACGAATATTCTCCTCAAGCTTCACGAGCATGACCTTCTAAACCACGCTGTTGCCCGTCTATCTGGCGAGGATACAGCTTAGGCTAGTCGCGTCAGTCAGATTTTGCGTCTGCCTTTGCTGGCTGCACTGCTTTATGATTAGTACCGCCAGCGGCTCAAACTGTGCCCTTTCGTCTCACAACAAGTGCTGCCTCGACACGATTGCGAACCTGCAACTTGTGCATGATGTTTGTCATGTAATGCTTGACAGTCTTCTCGCTGATGTTCAGCGCGTTTGCGACTTCTTTGTTGGTTTTCCCTTGCGCCACGGCATCGAGAATTTGTTCTTCGCGCCGCGTCAGTGACGGCAGAGCGTCTTCCAATGAGGGGGCTGCGTTACGTCGTTTCATAGCCGTGAGCAGGCGGGCGGCCAGTTGAGGCGAGACGTAGCTTTCGCCCTGGTGAACGGAATGAATGGTGCGTATCAGCTCCGTGGCACCGATACCCTTTAGAATGTACCCTCGCGCACCTGCATCCAGCGCCGCCGACACATGATCTTCGTTCTCCGAGGCGGTGAGCATGATCACTTTGATGTAGGGAAACAGCCGCGAAATCTCTCGCGCTGCCTCGATACCGCCGCCAGGCAGGCTGATGTCAAGCAGCAGGATATCCGGTAAGACGTCTTGTGAAATCTGGATTGCGTGCTCGGCCGTTGATCCTTGCCCCACCATTTCGAACGATGCATCAGTACTCAATGTATATATGACGCCGTCACGGAATAGCGGATGGTCATCCACGATCGCAATGCGCACTGAATTGACAGTGGGTCCGCTTGTGCCTGTCATGATGCTTCATTTCCATTTGCATGCTCAGTCGATGCTGCCAAGTCATTCAGCTTGAACGTTGCGATGAGCCGAATGCCTAGTGGCTCGCGGGACTGAATCTGCAGAATTCCGCCAAGTGACTCTATACGATCGCGAAGGCCGGAAAGGCCTAGTCCTCGAAGGGCACTCGTTTCAATGCTGTCGGCAAAGCCCGGCCCCTCGTCGGCGACCTCGATGCGAAGCTCGTCTCCAATGAATTGCGCAAGCACAGACTGTTCCTTTCCACCCGCGTGACGAACCGCATTGTTTAGACCCTCTTGCGTAAATCTGTAGGCGCAGGTGAGCAAGAGTGGTGTTGCTTTGATGGATAAATTATCAGCTAATTCGGTTTTTACCTTGGTACGAGACCGGCGCTCGTGGTTCATGACCGCGAACTCGATAACTTGGCCGATTGAGACGCCCTCAAGCTTGGGAAGAGCCAATCCTGAGCAGAGGTCGCGAATTTCTTTGAGTGCGTCTCGAAGTGCGACTTCGACTGCGTCGATGTCGTCCGAGACGTTGCGCTGGTCCGCCGCTTTACCCGGCCGCCGCAAAGCTTCGAGCCGCAGTAGGCTGAGCGCTATCAATTGGACAGGCCCGTCGTGCAGCTCTGCACCGATGCGCCGTACAAAGCGATCATTTATGTCGACCGAGCGGCGATTGGCTTCAATCACGCGCCGCTGAAGGTCCTCGTTCTGCGACAGAAGCTGGGACAACGCGTCGACGCGACCGGTCAAGGCATGCTTTTGTTCGGTTATCGTTTGGCTGCCGCGCCGGACAATGCCGAACAGCGAGGCCAGCATGATCAGAGATAGAAGCCCGAAGGCTCCAGCCGTCAAGTAGCGCATGTGCCGCAAATCCGTTGCCAGCTTTTGGCCATCTTCAACAAGCTCTACAACCGCGATGACGCGTGATGACTTCGTGACGTGCATAGGGGCAAAAATCTTGAGAACAGGGGCTGCAGCGCCGCTCCTATCCGCGTAGCCAAATGAGTTTTCAACGCTTCCTGCCCAGGCCTTATCGACTTGTGGCGGTGCAGGAGATTGCGCTCGCATCGCGTCGTTGTGAGTAGAATAAATGACTTTGCCGCCTGCCCCCCAGACCGTCAGGCCGACAATGGATTGATCCATGCCAGTGTGGGCGATTAGTGCACTTAGGGATTGCTCCGACGAGGGCGTCAGAGGCTCGCCGCGGGCCAATCCCTGGAGATACGGCTCGACGAAGTTATTTAAATGAAGCGCCGCACTCGCAGCAGCATGCTCGATAACCCCGATCTCGACGCGCGACCCCGCCCACCAGCCGAGGTGGGCCATCCCAAGACCGACCACAGCTGCTGCTGCGATGACAAACTGATTTGCTAGGTCAAGGCCTTTCCACCACAAACCGAGCGCATCGCATTTGCGCTTGAGCATATCTTCAAACCGTCCCGTGCGTGCGTGCGCTCCAAATGCTGGAGTAGTTTGGCGATCATTCATACGACTCTGATCGTCGTGACCGCCCGGCCCACATGGGAAGGGTGATGAGCACAACAATTGCGGACCGACCGGCGGGCCAAATCAAGATACTCAAAAACGACCTTGTAAGTACTGCCACTCTTAACGTCATTCTTAGCTGGATCGAGATCGATCAAGAGATCATGCCGGGACGCCGTTGCCATATATATTGGCTGTCTAGACTGGACTGGAATCCACCGAGTCCAAGACCGCTCTGACGTGTCGAGCGCGCGGCCGTCCACGGACACGATGTCGCCGCGCAGGTTCTCGAGTGTGACCCTGAGCAGCGAGTAGCTGGCGTTGACGAGGCGGATGAGAAGCTTGTCGCCGCACCGCGCCTCAATCGCGACGTCGGGATGGTGCAGTGCCTCGGTATTGGGTACACCGTTGACCAAGAAATACCTAGGTTCGAACGGTCTCTGCGCGCCGGTTGCCGGCAGGGGCACCCCGTTTAGCACGTCATCGCCATGCCAACTGGGGTCAATATCATCGAAGACCCAAAAGCGCTCAACGTCGTAGGCTGGACCGTTGCGGTAGGCCAAGGCCCTGCCCGATGAGTCCGGTTCGGGATCGACGACCAGCATTCCGAAGAGGCCCATTTCGAAGTCATGAGCCGTGCTCGTGTGGCACTGGTAGAGCCACGTCCCAATATTGCGCGGCTGCCATTGGTAAATGTAACTCTCGAAGCGTTCGCAGGATACATGCCCGATATCGCTGCGACTCGCGCCTGTTGCCGTGCAGCGGCCGTTGTTAACGGGCTTACGATCACGTACCTCAAGCCTGACGCGCACGTCCTCTCCGTCTTTCACGCGGATAAGGGGTGAGGGAAGAGACTTGCGTCCCGGTGCTCGCAGCGGATCTTCAAAACCCCAGAAGGGAAGATTGACCCCATCCGGCATAGCAAGCAGGCCATCCGTGAACATCTTGCGTTCGATGTAACGCGATGGTGAGGAACACTTCGCAGCGCCACCCGTTTCGCGCGTTAAGGTGTGCATGCCCTCCGCAGCGCTACCGGTAATGCAAGCTGAAATCGTACTGACGCTGATGGCCATGACGCTCAACTGAAAAAACTAGATAAATATAGCTTCAAAAGATTACATCGCCAGGAGTGTTTCAGCAATACCTAAGCGAGGGTCGGGCAAAGGAAATTCTGCTCAACACAGCACATCTTACAATTGCCGTTAATCGGCATCGGAATAGCTGAATTCGGCGAGCATGTGGTTGATTCTAAACACTGTGCAGCCGCAGCCCAGATGGGCACTTTCCCAAGCACGACGCTGAGGTTACTCCTCCCTGAACGCGCGCGCCACTTGGTCAAGGAATGGCTTGAGCAGGTAGGAAATAGCCGTCCGCTCTCCGGTTTCGATGAAAGTTTCGACCGGCATGCCGGGAACTAGCTTCAATGCGCGCACCTCCTCCTGCTTATCTTCAGCAATTGCGAGGCGGGCGACATAGTAGGTCACACCCGTTTGTGGCTCTCTTGTCAGATTAGCTGCGATCTGTGCCACGACACCAGGGAACTCTGGCGTGGTCTGCCGGTTGAACCCGGAAAAGTGGAGTGTGGCGTGCTGTCCAATCATCATCTGATCAATATCGGTCGGCGCGACGTGAATCTCGATCGCGAGCTTCTCGCCGCTCGGCACGATCGTCATCAGCGTTTCGGCCGGAGTAATAACGCCACCTACTGTATGAATTTGCATCTCATGCACAATGCCACCGATCGGCGCCCTGATGTCAATACGCTCAAGCTGATCTTGCGCAGCATTTCTGCGCTCAACTAACTCGCTGAGACGGCCTTCGACCTCGCGCAGTTCCTTCATCGAGTCCGATTGCATGGTCTGATCGAGTGAGATCATTTGCAATTCAATTTCGCTTATCTGACCTTTTGTCCTGGCGATGTTCGAGAACAGAAGTCCGCGCTCCCCCTTGAGCCGCGTAAGATCGCGCTCTGCGGTCAACAACCGCGTTACGGGAACGAGGCTCTGGTTGCGCATGAGCTGTACGCGATCGAACTCATCAGTCATCAGGCTGACTTCAGTTTCCTTGGCGAGGAGTTGCGCCTTCAGCCCATCGATCTCCTGATGCAGCTGACCAATGCGCTCCGTGAGCTGCGATTTTTGCCCAGCTTTCGCTGTTTGACGGGCCTCAAACAGCCGTTGCTCACTATCCGCGATCTGCTTGGCCTCAGGCGAAATTCTCTTGAATTCGTCGGTGAAAATTACCGTTACACTTTGATCGCGCTCCGCCTGCAGCCGGGCCATGCGGCCTTCGAGCTGGACCTGCTGAGATGTGACGACGCCAAGAGATGCCCGAGTCTGAGTCGGATCGAGACGGACAAGAACCTGCCCTGCCTCGACTGCATCGCCGTTTTTAACCAAAATTTCTCCGACGACGCCGCCTGTCTGGTGCTGCACCTTCTTGTCACTGCCTTCAACCACGATTGTCCCCGGCGAGATGATGGCACTGGAAATCGACGCGTAGGCGCCCCAGCCGCCGAGACCTGCAAGCAGCAAAAGGGTTAGACCTACACCCATCGTCAGACGGCGACGGATCTGCGGCTCAAGAAGCGGTCTCTTGGAATCCAGCCGCTGTTTCTTTGTCATAATATTCGCACCTCACTCGAGGCTTGCATCGTTCTCACACCGCGCGCTCCGAGGAAAGCGCCGGGCTGGCCAAGCCAATCGGCGGCTGCGGCTTTGTTGCTTTCTTAATCACTTCGTCACGCGGGCCGAAGGCCGTCAGCTGGCCGTTGCCGATCACCGCCACCAGGTCGACGGCCTGCAGTACAGCCGGCCGGTGTGCCACGACAATGGCGATGCCGTTGCGGGCTTTGACCGCCAGGATTGCCCTGAGAAGTGCCGCGTCGCCATCGGCGTCGAGATTTGAGTTTGGCTCGTCGAGAACAACGAGGAACGGATCGCGGTAAAGAGCGCGTGCCAAACCAATCCGTTGACGCTGTCCAGCCGATAACGAGGTGCCGCGGTCGCCAATCCGGGTTTCATAGCCGTTTGGCAGGCGCAAAATCATTTCGTGCACATCGGCGGCGCGCGCTGCAGCAAGAATGTCGGCACTCTCGGGAGTGTCTGCAAAGCGCGAAATGTTCTCGGTTATTGAGCCTTCGAAGAGATCGATCTCCTGTGGCATGTAGCCGATGTGCTGGCCGAGATTCTCGTTTGACCAGCGGTCAAGAGCGGCACCATCGAGCCTCACCGAACCACGCATAAGCGGCCAAACGCCAACCATGGCCCGGGCGAGGGAAGACTTGCCTGCAGCACTCGGCCCGATAATGGCCAGGGCATGCCCAGCCAAAATCTCAAAGGAGATCGCATTCAATACCGTGCGCTGTGATCCAGGGACCAGCACAGTCAGGCCTTCGAGCGTCAATGCCTTCGACGGTTTTGGCAGATCGATGGGTTCTTGCGCTTGAGGCAGTGTCGCGAGCACTTTGTTCAGGCGGTCGGCGCACTGGCGCGAGGCGACAAACCCTTTCCAGTTCGCAATCGCAATCTCTATAGGCGCCAGCGCACGAGAGGCGGCGACGGACACCGCAATAATTGCACCAGATGACATCTGGCCGTTGATCGTCAGGTACGCACCAAGTCCGAGCAGCGCCGATTGCAGGAGCATGCGAAACACCTTGCCGGCGGTGGACAAACCGCCACCGACATCACTCAACGACTCCTGAGCACTCAAGTGCCGCTCGTTCGCAGCAACGAAACGCCGCATCATATTGTGACCGAAGCCCATAGCGCGGAGCACTTCCGCGTTGCGTTCGCAGGACTGCGCCAAGCCGCTCCGCTCCGTTGCAGCGGCGGTCGCCTGGCTTGTGGGTGTCTTGACCATTTTCTCGGTGGTCAATGTCAGCGCCAGCATCACAACAGCGCCTATTGCAGTCACAATGCCGAGCAAGGGATGCAGCAAAAAGACAAACCCGATGTAGATAGGCATCCAAGGAATATCGAATATCGCAATTGGCCCGGCACTGGCCAGGAACGAGCGAATGGTGTCGACGTCACGCATTGGCTGCAAAGCTTCCGCGCGTGATCCGCCGTAGAGCGGCAGTCGCATGACCGCGTCGTGCGCTTTGGCGGCGAGCTGGCGATCAAGGCGGCTTGCGATGCGGACGAAGATTTGTGCCCGAATGATTTCAAGGAATCCCTGAAACAGATAAAGTCCGATCGTGAGGACGGAAAGTGCGACGAGGGTAGCAATGCTACGGCTCGAGAGCACGCGGTCGTAGACCTGAAGCATGTAGAATGAGCCAGTCAGGGCTAATACGTTTACGACACATGAAATGAGTGCCAGTGTCGGAACCACGGGCCCAAGCGCACCAAGGGCCGCCCGCACCTCACCCACTTTGTTGGTCTTAGTCATGTACTCAGCCTCAACACACAACCTTGTTTCGCCCACTTTCCTGAGGTTAACCCGCCCCTCTGGTTCAGCGATCAGTCAAGCACGGCTCCATACCCGGCTCTATTGCGTCATCCTTGCTCTGCATTGCAGGCATACCCGGCAACACAATCTACCTTAATAAATACTTATAAGTCCTGCGTGCCTGTCAGAGAATTCATATCGCGAAGCGTCACAACATTGGACGCATCAAATGTCAAAACCTCCTCATTTACCATTTCATTCAGCGCATTTGCGAATTGCAAGGCTTCAAACATCGTGGTGATCGGGTCCGGCAGGTCCGCCGGGAGGTCGTCGCCGGTAACGAAATCGGCGGCGTCATTTCCATAGCCATTATAGAACGTCAAATTGTCATTCGCTGCAAGTTCGGTGCCGTCACCAATAGCACCATTTCGGTCCTGACCTTGGCCCCCATCCTCGCCGCCGGAAGACATATCGCTGGCGTTGCCGGGCGTGCCACTTGGTCCGCTTTCTCCCCGTTCCTGTCCGCTGCGCCCGGATGTGTAGGCCGGAAGCTCAGACAAAACCGATATGGCATAGGTCACGTCATCGGCGCTTGGACCGCCGCCGTCGTGCGCGGCGGTGCCGGCGTCCGTGCTGCAAGCTAGACGAATGGTATCGCTCGAGAAATCGAGTTCGATGGCGACCACGGCATCGGCGGAATCCTGGCCGTTTAGGCCGTCCGGGTCTGGGCCATAGTTGTTGCCATATCCGAGGTCGCTGTCGAGGCCCGTCCCAGACTGGTTGTCCGTATCGCTTTTCTCGGTGGAGCTGCCGGAACCGGGCGCGTCTGCGTTGCCGGTGTCATAAACGCGGGCCCGGATATCGACGTCTGTGCCGTCACGATCGGCATAGACGACAATGAAACTGCCGTCGTTCAGGGCCGCAACGCCAAGGCCGTTTGCATCTCCTGCACCACCACCTGACTCGTGGTGCACGCCGAACGCGCCACTGGCCTCTCCGCTGTCAACATCAAAGCGAACGCCGGAAATACTGTCGCTGTTGTCACGCCAAACAACAATGAGTGAGGGATCGTCGCCTCCTGTCACCGTAACCGAAAAGTCTTTCGGCAACTCGGCAAATTGGCTGAGCACAACCGCGGCAGTAGGTGGGGTCCACTGGCCATGTCCAGCCGCCCTGAAAATGGCAGCATCCGCCTCGAAGCCGCCGGCCATTGCGGCCTGAAGCCAACTCACGATGATATCGCCGTCGGCCGTGTTTAGAAGAATTGGATTGGTGGCCCCGGCGATCCCAGTTGGCATGAAAGCCGTGAGGTCGAGATAAAACGGCGGCGCGTCATGCGCCGGCGAGAGCACAAGGCCATGTACAACGCCAACGCCGCTACCGGATGCCGTTTCCTGCACCCACGCAACGGCAATGCTGCCATCGTCTAGGCCCGCGAGCTGGGGCGCCCGCCCGACGACGTCAGCGTCATTTACGTTGAGCTGGAACGCTGCGTCGCCATCGCCGTTACTGACGTAATCCCGCCCGACGGCGACGAGCCCGCGCGGGCCGTCGCCGGTATCCTGCTCGACGGCGAACACCTGTGCCATGATGGCGCCGTAGCCATCCTCGCCCTCATTTTTTACGCATGCTACGACGACGTAGCTAGTGTCAGTGTCTGAACTTGAGCCATGATCCTCATCCCGCGTACTGGAGCCAATGGCGAGGTCCGAGTAGGTCGTGCGAGGATCATCTGAGACCATGATGACAACCGGCGCGTCAGATAACGCCATTCCGTGATCGTCGTAGACCTGGGCTCTGAGCTCCTTGTTATGATTGCCACCGTTATGATCGCCGCCATCGCCCACGGCCTCGACCCACGCGACGGCAAAACCCTCGTCCACGGCTGACAAAGCCGCTTTCACGTTTGCTGCCGGATTATCCGTTTCGGAGAGCAGAGCGTTGTTTGTAATCGTGACCGGTGGGCCAGATGCGAGGAGTCTGCTGACGGCTAAAGTTCCAATATCCGGCTCAGGACCTTGCGAGATTGACAAGACAATTGGCGTGCCGTCCGCCGTCACAACGACGACTGGATCGGTTTGCACAACATTATCTGTCGCGGTCCCTGCTACAGAAAAACTGTCATGTGCGGTTAGTCCCGCGACGTTTACCGCAACATCCTCCGAGGCAGCGGCACCCGTGTCATCGTTCTTGTCAGGTCCGGCATTCAGCAGCGCCTCAGAGCCGCCGCCGGACTGGTCACTGGCATCGTACGCGGCAGTTTCCTCGCTTACCCTTTTCGTCGTGTGCCCTGAACTAGGTGTCAAAACCATGCCATCGTCGGAGCCGAGCATGTCAGCTTCGTTCGATCCGAGAAGGTGTGCATTGCTCTCGCCGTCGCAGCCAACGGACACGGTGACATCGCGGACAGCGTCACCCTCAAGAACTTGGTACGTTATGGCGAAGCCGCCACCGGGCCCTGCGCCGACGGAGAAGCTACCGTTGAACTTCGCAACCGGAAGCGGCGCGAAATCGTGCGGGGTTCGAGGCGCCGGATCATAGACAGCTGCAGCCGCTTCACCGGCAGCGGCCGATGAGTTCAGAATTTTTCCCATCAGCACGGACGTCAAGCCGAATTCGGTGGTCCAGACTGCCGTCAAACTTTTCTGACCGTCGGCGACCACTTTGACCATGCTCAACGCCGAAACGTGCTCGGCGCTGGCTGCGCCGAGATCAGCGAGAGCCTTGTTCAGTACATGCGTGGCGGGATCTGGTGCAGGCGTGTCATCGTCCCCGCTTGCGGGCCCTGGATAGAGCTTAGCGTGAACGATATTGTCCAGGCCGACCCATGCGACCAGCGTATCGCCGTTCGGCAAGCTGCCAACACTGGGGTCGCGTCCATAAACACCGTCGAGAGAGTTACTATCTTGTTGCCCTACCCAAACGACGTTGTCGTTAGCGGAAAGCCCCGAAGATACGGCAATGTTGCGGATCAAGCGCGGATCGCCCGCCCCAAGGCGACCCTCGAACACACTGACGTTATGCCAGTCGGCGATGAACTTCGATGGGCTAGCATCAGTCGTGGCTGGCGGACGCGATAGCATAATCTTGCCAAAACCCGGCAGGGCATGGTCGTCAATGGCAACCCAAACTTCCGCGCTACGTTTGTTGGCCTCAGCCGACTTAGACTGTGTGGGGGCAGACGGAGCCTCAGGATCCGTCACCGTATCGTCTGCAGCGGGCGTTAGGAGTGCAGCAAAGAGATCATCGGCGTAATCATCGCCGTTGCCAAATGGCCCATCCGTATCGCGGCGGTCAGTTGTCATGATACGCGATCCAACAGCTGCGGGTGGATCGCTCAAGAAGGGGGATCACTGGTACGCAAGAGCGGCATGGCCCAGCAGGCAGATCAAACGCCGCAATATCACCAACCCTACCAATGCCGTGCGTCATGATACGAGACGCCTGTTTCAGGGAGCCGCAAGCGGCTCCCGTTTCAAGACGCGCTGGCTGGGGCCTGTTTCACGCCGTAGTCCGAATTTTATGAAACTACTCTTTACCTCTGGCAGGACAACACACCTATGGCTCGATGGCGTCATAGGCGAAGGTCTAAATTGGCATCAGACTAAGGTCTTAAGACTAGGGCACGGGCAGCGACGGCACCGGCGTCCGGCCACTTGGAAGTCCCCTTGCGGGGCGCGCCGGCTCGACTGAGCCGTTCCTCGACCTTGAACTCCCGGCCAAAACTCTGCCGTCCCCTGTCAAGCCCCAGCTTCACAGTCACACCTAAAAGCGGTGTCCGTGAAACCAGCAGCTCACCCGGCCAAGTCGGGGCTGACGGTGGTCAGTGGGTCAGGTCATTGGCTGGGCGGTATTGCTGGCTTGTGCCGAGCCGTACAGTGCGGACAAGGCGTTGCCTGCGAACCCGCACTACTATGTTTTTGCGCCACGGGATGGCCGCACACGGCACACAGCATGTGACTTCCTTCCACGACGCCGTGATCCAGCGCTACGCGCGCGTCGAAGACGAAACACTCACCCTGAAATAGGCTGTCCTCGCGCGGCACGGTCTCGAGATAGTTCAAGATACCGCCCTTGAGGTGAAAGACCTCTTTAAACCCTAGCGAGAGCAAATAGGCCGAAGCCTTCTCACAGCGTATGCCGCCGGTGCAGAACATAGCAACTTTGGGCTGCTTGCCGGGGGCCAAGGCCTTTTTCACGTAGTCTGGAAACGCCTTGAACGCCTGCGTTTGTGGATTGCGCGCACCTGGAAACGTGCCGACGCGAACCTCGTAGGCGTTGCGGGTATCGACCATCACGACGCTCGGGTCTTGAATGAGCGCATTCCAATTCTCCGGCGCGACATAGGTGCCGGTCACTTTCGCCGGATCGGCCTCTGGAACTCCGAACGTAACGATTTCGCGCTTGAGTTTGACCTTCAGGCGCTGGAAGGGGAGCGTCTCACTGCGCGAATCTTTGCTCTCCAAATCAGCGAATCGCGGGTCTGACCGGAGCAGCTCGAGCAACCCCTGCACAGCCTCGCGCGCGCCCGCGATCGTCGCGTTCAAGCCCTCCGGCGCGATCAGGATCGTGCCCTTGATTTGGTGCTGCTCGCAGTACGCCAGCAGGTACGCGCGAAGCACCTCGCCGTCCGTAACGGTGACAAACTTATAGAAGGCAGAGACAGTGACTGACATGGTGCTTCTGTCGGCTGGCGCGCGCAGGCCGTCAAGAGCGGCACGGCGGCAGCCGCACGAATTTCTTTTAGCCGCAGGTTTCAGCAACCGCCGGCTTCAGCCGTGAAAAACAGCCATGCTTGGAGCTGCAGTACAGGCGTTCGATTTTCGAATACGAGATGATGCCGGTGCCTACGGGACAGCGCACAATCATCTCAACGATAGGGCCGCGATCGGTGTAGGCCTCGATGACACCGCCTTGCTTAAGAAATACTGGATAATCGGAGAACGTTGCCGCCAGGGCAAATCCCAGACTCATGACTTTCAGCACGGCAGGCTCCATCTCACGCAGCCATGGTCCCCGCATCACGCATGGACCTCGACGTGGAACAGAGCAAAAGCCTTGCCAAGCAGTGCGCCATTGAGGCGCGTTCTTAATCCTAACACCAACTAATTTGGCACGCGGAGCGAGGGCCCTCGAGGCGCGATTTTAATCTTGAAAAGATGGCGAAAAATGCAACTGGTGCCCAGGGCCGGAATTGAACCAGCGACACTGCGATTTTCAATCGCATGCTCTACCAACTGAGCTACCTGGGCATGCTGCGGCGGGTATCGAGCCGGACCGAAGCTCGGCCCTTATAGGGGGGGCCTCGCCGGCTTGCAAGCGCCACCTGATGCGCTGCATTTTCACCGATCAGAGGGGTCTTCGGGCGCGTCTCCCATCACCGTTTTTGCCTGATCCGCGTCATCATCATCGCTTCTACCGGCGATGGCATAACTGCCTTTAAACCAGCGTCCGAGATCGATGTCGGCACAGCGCCGCGAGCAAAACGGTCTGTAGGCTTCGATCGAGTCGTCCTTGCAGATTGGGCACGTTGGCCGTTTGATGTTCGCCATGGCGCTGCTCGCGGAACCTTCGCCCATCAGTCGCGGTCGACTTCGGCAAACTTCAGCCAATTGTATTGAATAGGGAAACCTTCCGACGTCAAAAGCCCGACCACTTCGGTCACCGGCAATCCGACGACATTGGTGTAAGATCCGATGATACGCTGGACGAAGCACCCTGCTAAGCCCTGGATCGCGTAACCACCGGCCTTGCCGCGCCACTCGCGTGAGGCGATATACGATTCCATTTCTGTCCGCGTGAGATGTTTAAATCGCACGCGTGTGTCAACGATTTTCGTGCGCACGCGATCATCGGGCGTAATCAGGCAGATCGACGTCAGAACTTTGTGGGTGCGGCCCGACAACAGCTGCAGCGATGCCATCGCCTCCTCGACGTGCGCGGGCTTGACCAGGATCTTGCGCCCGACGGCCACCACCGTATCGGCGGCGAGAACATAGGCATCTGCTAGGTCGCGCTCGTTGGCGATCTGATCGCGGGCGGCTTCGGCCTTGGCGCGTGCGAGCCTGGACACCAGACCGCGCGGCATTTCACCTCGTTCGGCCGACTCATCGATCGACGCCGGCCGCAACGCGTCGGGCGTGATGGCGACCTGTGCCAGCAGCGCCATGCGCCGCGGACTGGCGCTCGCAAGCACAAGCCGCGGGCGTTCGATCTCGCCCTTGGTTGCCGTGCGTTCCCTGGCCAGATGCCGTCGCAGGCTTTCCCGGCTCGGCGCGTCGCCGCGGGTGAAGGACGGCAGAAAGTGCGATTTCAACGACGAGATCATATGTACCCTTGCGCCGTACACCGGCACCAGCCTGGACCCGGAGTCGGCAATGACTGGCTCAGCCATGTCTTAAGACAATGGCTTAAGGTTAGCGCGGAAAGCAAGTCCCAGCCCCTGCGTTGCGGCTCGCCCCAAAACAAGGCATGAGTATCACCCTGACTTTGGGCGATTTTGAAGGCACCCATGGTTTCTAAGGCCGAAGCTGCAGACCTCCTTACCCGCTCACCCCTTTTTGGCTCGCTCAACGAGCCGGGGCGCTTGGCCGTGGCGTTGGAACTGCGCGAAGCCAATTACGACACGGGTCAGGTCATTTTTTCGCGCGGCGATGCCGGTGCCGATCTGCACCTCGTCGTCAGGGGCCGGGTGCGGCTTTCGGTTCTGACGTCGGATGGCCGCGAACTCTCGTTTGCTCATGCCGAGCCACCCTCGATCTTTGGCGAACTCGCGGTTTTTGACGGCCGGCCGCGTTCGGCGGACGCCACGGCGGTCACCAAAGTTCAAACTCTGACCCTCTCAAAGGCTGCCTTCACAAGATTGCTCTCGGCCCAGCCGGCAGTTGCAGAGGCCGCCATTCGCTTCCTCTCAGGACGTCTTAGGGATGCCGACGAGCAGCTCGAAGCAATCGCACTGCACCCGATCGAAGCCCGGCTCGCGCGCTTTTTCCTCGCCGCCGCCCGTCAGAAGGACCCGGCCGGAAAATCTCCGCGCGTGACATTCGCGCTGCCAATCTCACAAAGTGAACTGGCATTGCTCGTTGGTGCCAGCCGTCCCAAAGTCAACGCCGCGCTCTCCCTGCTCGAAGCCGAAGGCGCAATCGAGCGCAACGGTCAGCAGATCGTCTGCGATATCGAGGCGCTGAGCGGACTTGGGGGCGTCGACTAGCGTGGTGCCGCACGCTGGACCGTTCCGCCGTTTTTTCGCCGCCATCGCCACGGCCGGTACGGATGGCTATCCGCCTGACACACAGCGGCGGCTGAAAATCGTCAATGTGATCTCAGCTCTCATCGCAACGACGACGTTCATCTATGCCGTGCACCTCGGCATGACCGGCGACGCTGACATGCAGCCGGTGGTTTACATTAATCTCGGTCTGGCGTTGATCGCTGCCATGGTGCCGCTGGCCCATCGGATCAACGACAGCGCCGGCGGCCTCATGCTCGTCGTTGCCGAATTCATCGCGTTGCTCGGGTTCACGGCTTACTTCGGGCGCTCAGGCGGCGCGCCGCTGCAATATGTGGTGGCGGCCGCTGCGCCGTTCGTGATTTTTGACTCCAAGCGGTTCTGGCTGGTGATCTCGATTGTACTCACATCGCTGGTTCTGCACCTCGTTGCCTGGTACTCGTTTCCCCGGTCGGCCGCGCTACTTCATGTTGACGACGCTCTTCTTACGTCACTGTATACGCAGGGGGCCATCACCACATTCGGTCTGATCGCCGCCTCGGTCTACTACGCCTTCAAGCTCGCTGAGCGCGCCAAGGCTGAAACAGACACAGTTCTTAGAAACGTACTGCCCGATAGCGTCGTCGAGCGCTTGAAAACCAATCCCGGCGAGAGGATCGCCGACGGTTTCGCCAACGCCTCCGTGCTGTTTGGAGACATTTCTGGCTTTGTCGGTCTCGCTCGCGGCCTCGGCCCTGAAAGAACCGTCGCCGTGTTGAACCAGCTCGTCAGCGCGTTCGACGATCTAGCCCAGCGCCACGGCGTTGAAAAGATCAAGACGATTGGCGACGCTTACATGGTTGCGTCTGGTGTGCCCTTGGCGCGAGGCGATCATTCTACGGCTCTCGCCAACATGGCGCTCGATATGCTTACGACCGCGCGTGCCGTGAGCAAGGACGCGGGCGTGCCGCTCAACATCCGCATCGGCATGGCATCGGGCCCGATGATGGCGGGCGTCATCGGCACGCGAAAATTCAGCTATGACGTGTGGGGCGATCCGGTCAATCTCGCCAGCCGACTTGAAAGCGCCAGCGTACCGGGGCGCATCCTGGTGTGCCCGCAGTGTTTTGCAGCCCTAAAGGGACAGTTTAGTATGGAAGCCCGCGACCCCCTCGACATCAAGGGCGTCGGTCAGCAGGAGGTGTGGTACCTCAACGGACGGCTGTAACACGCCGGATGAGCGCGGTGCAGTCAGCCCTTCCAGTGCAGCGCGCAGACGAGGGTAAACAGGCGGCGCGCGGTATCTGTGTCGACCGTGATGCGGCTGAGCAGCTTGTCGCGCAAGACTTGGCTGCCTTCGTCATGCAATCCCCGGCGGTTGACATCGATCGCCTGAATGCGTGCTGGCGGCGCTGTCCGCACGGCCTCGTAGTAGGACTCACAGACCAGAAAATAGTCTTTCATGATCCGCTTCAACGGCGTCAAGGCCACGGCATGCTCGGCAACCTGCATGGCTGTTTCGGTGGCGATATTCAATAGCAGGCGGTCCTCGGCAATGCCGAGGTGGAGCCTATAGGGGCCGCTGTCGAGACCCTCGACGGCAAAGGCGTTGCCATCGAGAATATCGAAGATCGCCACTTCCCGTTCGTGCTCGATATTGGCGCTGGCGCGGCCCAAAGATTTCGGGTCGAGCGTGATTTCGCTGAGGCGGTCGCGGCTCTTTTCCACGATTGTGTCGTTGTGATCCATGCCCATGCTCAGCCTGCCGGCTCAAGGCGGATTTCAACGGACCGGCGATGGGCTTCAAGGCCTTCGGCGCGGGCAAGCGTCATCGCCGCGGGTCCAAGTGCTGCCAGCGCCGCCGCATCAAGTTTCAAGATCGACGTGCGCTTCATAAAATCGAGAACGCCGAGCCCGGACGAAAACCGGGCACTGCGCGCTGTCGGCAGCACGTGGTTCGAACCCGCGACGTAGTCACCGATGACTTCGGGTGTCGAATTGCCAATGAAGATCGCCCCTGCATTGCGGATTTTTAGCGCGAGGCCTTCGGCGTCCTCGGTCGCGATTTCGAGATGCTCGGCGGCGAGACGGTCGGCGAGGGCTGGCGCTTCGTCGAGCGACCCAAGCACGATGACTGCGCCGTACACGTTCCAGCTCTCGCCAGCGATGTTGCCACGGCTCAACGTCGTCAGCTGCCGCGCCACAGCCTGCTCGACGGCTGTCGCAAAGGCGGCGTTATCGGTCATCAGGATCGATTGCGCCGCCGTGTCGTGCTCGGCCTGGGCCAAGAGATCGGCGGCGATCCATTCCGGATTGTTATTCTTGTCGGCGATCACCAGAACTTCCGACGGGCCCGCAATTGAATCGATGCCGACCGTGCCGAAAACCTGTCTCTTGGCGGTGGCGACGTAGGCGTTGCCTGGGCCAACGATTTTGACCACGGGGCGGATCGACTGCGTCCCATAGGCCAGCGCCGCTACGGCCTGGGCGCCGCCAACGCGGTAGATTTCTTCAACGCCCGAGATCTGTGCTGCTGCCAGAACCAGCGGATTCAATTCCCCGCGCGGGGATGGAACCACCATCACGACGCGCGGCACGCCGGCGACCTTGGCCGGCAGCGCATTCATCAGAACGGAACTCGGATATGACGCCAGCCCGCCCGGGACATAGAGCCCAGCAGACTCGACTGCTGTCCAGCGATCGCCGAGTTCAACGCCTTTGGCATCGCGATAGCGGCTATCGGAAGGAAGCTGGCGCTGGTGATGTTCGAAGATGCGCTCGCGGGCAAATTCCAGCGCGGTGAGGGCTTCCTTCGAGCAGTTGGCGACCGCGCTCCGAACCTCGGCCGCCGTCACAGCAAGGCCGATTTTATCGAGATCGACCGAGTCGTACTTGCGCGAAAGCTCGATCAGCGCCTTGTCGCCATCCCGCCTGACCGCCGCGATAATAAGGGCAACAGCAGAATCGACGTCCGCCGACACCTCGCGCTTCTGCCCGAGCAGAGTTGTAAACTCCGCTTCAAAATTCTCATCACGACTGTTGAGCCGCATCGTCATCGCGTTTGCATCCCGGCGCAACAACGCCAGTCCTTCATGGTGTCAGGTTTTATCTTCAGGATGTGCGGGCGACCGTTTGGCCGACCACGCCGCCCCCAAATCCTTCATTTCGACTTCCACACATTCGACGATGAGGCGGATGGCCGCGCCACCCGAAAATGTCAACGTGACATCGCCGTCGGGCGCATCAGACCCCGGCTTCGCCGCGAAAGTCATCGCCAGAAGTGCGAGCGCCGTCCGCTTGTCCTTGAGGTCAAAGCCATGGACCTTTGCCGCCAGAACGCGGTCGAACCGTAACCCCGTCCGGCGGCGCTCAAGATCTTTGTTAGCCTTGACCCGCTCACCCTGGCCGAGCGCACCTGATCCCAGCGCCTTCTCCCAATCGAAGCGGTTGGCGATGGCTGCAAAGCGTTTCTCTTTCGGCAAATAGGCCATGTCGGCGACGCGCACGACTGCGTCCTGCAAATGAGCCGAGATCACGCCCAAGTCTTCCGCGTCGAGCGCGATAAGTTTCAAATCTGGCATCGTGTTTGGGTGTCTCCCACGCATACCCCGGCTGACAATGCGAGGCAGGCCCGACAAGTGATACCGAGGCCCTCACTGCAGCGCAATACAGAGCTTCACGAAGCGAACATAGCTGCCACCTAAGCGGGCTTTTTTCCGTTGTTGCCGTCCGAACGGACTGCCGCGGTTTTAAGCGCTGCGACTTCAGTTCTGAGCCTGCTGCTTTCGGATTCGGCGGCGATACCGGCGCCGGTGAACCGGGCCCGTTCGTCTTCGAGATGCCCGGCACGCGCGACCAGATCCATTCGCGACCGCTCGAACCGGGCTTCAATCAGCGGCCGGTTGCAGGTGCGCCATATAAGGTAGCCGATCAGGGCACCAAGTAGGAAAGCTAGCAACAGATACAACCATATTTGAGTGATGAGATACATCGCCCAGTCTCCTGCATTTCCTAAGGGGTCTTCGAAGATTTCTCGGCAATGCCGAAATCGATGCGCCGGTTGAGCGCAAAGGCTGCCGCTGTGTTGCCGGGATCAAACGGCCGCCCGCCGCCATAGCCCCGCACCACGAGTTGGCTTTCTGGAACATCGCGATCAACGAGCGCATCGCGAACCGCTTCGGCGCGGGCTAACGACAGGCGTTGGTTGGAGGCTGCGTTGCCGCGCCTGTCCGTATGGCCGTCGAGATAAATCGTGAAGGATGGGCATTTCAGGGCAAGGTCCGCGATTTTGCCGATGACCTCGGCGTGGTCATCGTTAAGGCCGGCCGAGTTGCCGCCGAAGCGGACGGCATCCCTCAGAAACAAGCGGCTGAATTCTGGTGCGCACTGGCCTGCTGCGAAGGGTTGGGGCGGGGCCTTTGCAGCCGGCGCTGGTGGCGGGGTAAAAGCGCTGATGCCGAAGTCGACGCGCCTGTTGAGCCTGTAGGCCGCGCGGGTGTTGGCCGGATCGAACGGACGCGCCGCGCCGAAGCCTTTTGCCAGCAGGCGATCGCCAGTAATACCACGGGCGATGATGGCATTGCGCACCGCTTCGGCGCGGGCCAGCGACACGACTGCGTTGACAGCCTCGTTGCCGGTGCGATCGGCATGGCCTTCGATGGCAAGGGCGAACCCAGCACAGCGCTTGGCGAGGACAGCAAGCTTGTCGAGGAACACGGCGCTGCCGCCACTAACTTTTGCCGAGCGCAACCTAAAGCGCAGCGTATCGCTGCGGAAGAGATCGGAGAAATCCGTCGCACATTGGGCCGTCTGGGGGGGCGGACTTGGCGGCGACGGCGCCACTGCGGGCGCGGCTGGTTTCCCGGGTTCCGCGACGGCAACGGCCTTGCGCCGGGCCTCCTCATCAGCCACGGCCTTCCGCGCCGCATCGACAGCTTTACGCTCATCCTCGGCCTCCGCGGTGATGCGTTGCTCCTCTTCAGCTTTGGCTTTGGCTTGGGCTTGGGCTGCGGCTGCGATCGCAGCTGCCTTGCGTTTGGCTTCAGCCTCGGCAACGAGCCGCGCCTGGTCTTCGGCCTTGGCTTTAGCAGCGGCTTCCGCGGCCTTGCGTTTGAGCTTAGCGGTTGTTGCCAAGCCAGCAGTGTCTTCATTTTTTTTCCGGGTATCGGCTGTAGCTTTGTCAGCTGCCTTCAGCCGCGTGGTGTCGTCCTCTGCCTTGCGCTTCTCAGCAGAAACCATCTCGGCGCTGCCTATGAGGTCGGGTGCCGTGATGTCATTTTGCAGGTAGGCGACAACGCCCGGACGCCCGGTCAATGGCACAAGGACTGATTTGGCTTTGTCGAAGGCCGCTGTTCGCGTGAACACATCCGTCGCGCTGCCAGTCACGTGACCGACATGATTGTCGATCCGCAGTTTAGCCCAGGGCATGCCTGCAGTTTTTAACCACTGCGCTGCGTCGGCTTCGGCTTTAGCAGTGATGTCTTGTGCTGCGAAGGCTGACGCGAGCCGCGGCGTTTGCCGGTCAATCGCGTACCAACCGAGAAGGCCCAGCGGAATAAGTCCCAGCAAAAGCCACAGCGCCGCGCACGACCAGCAGCGCCGCCGCGCTTCCGGCTCGTCAAAGCTGCCGTCATGAGCGCGGGCAAGGTCTGCAGCTAAGCGGCCGGCGTGTTTGCCAGCCGTCATCCAGTAAGCGGTGCCCGCGGCCAGTCCCATCAGCATAAAACTGACGAACGCCGGCATCGACTGGAACGCCGCCCGCGAGGGCGAAGAAAATCCCGTGAGCGCTATAAAGCCAAGAGCGGCAATCACCACGCCAACAAACAGAAAATAAATGAGACCACGAACCCGGCGCGCTTCCGACAGGGCTATGGCCGCTAGAGCTCCCGGCAGGGCGTAAGCCGCGATCGGAAGCAGGGTTCTTGCGAAGCGCCCGAGACCGGTCTCGCCCTGCCGTTGATCGACAAACGGCAGACCCGTGACCAGCGCCAACGCCGTTGCAGCGGCGATCGCCAGAATTATACCGGCAAGCACGGCCAACAAACTCCGCCGCATTTTGCACTCCCAACGCGCGACCTAACGACGTAAACGCTACACAGTTAACGGACGGCGACACAGACCTTGTTGGCAAATTGGTCAATTTCCCCAGCCACGGCCAGACCGGCAGAGACGCCAGGGGCAGAAAGCGCAGCCTCAGCTACTCGAAATGCGCTCGATATTGGCGCCGCAACGGGTCAATTTCTGCTCGAGTTGCTCGAAGCCGCGATCGAGATGGTAGACCCGGTTGATCGTGGTCGTGCCCTCGGCCATCAGGCCGGCAATAACGAGGGACACCGACGCCCTGAGATCGGTTGCCATGACCGGCGCACCCTTGAGCGTCTTGACGCCTTTGACAGTCGCCGTATCGCCGTGGAGATGGATATCGGCGCCGAGGCGGGCCAATTCCTGGACATGCATGAAACGGTTCTCGAAAATTGTTTCGCGAATGACGCTGGTGCCGTTCGCACGCGTCAGCAGTGCCATGAGTTGGGCCTGCAGATCAGTTGGAAATCCAGGGAATGGCTGGGTCTCGACCGAGATCGGATCGATGCCGCTGCCGTTGCGCGTGACCCGAATGCCGTTCGCAACCTCCTCGACGTGAGTTCCGGTTTCTGCGAGCACATCGAGTGCATTCTTCAAATGCATAAGCTTGGCGCCTTCGAGCGTCACGCTCCCCCCCGTTGCGGCAACCGCAAACGCAAAGGTTCCGGTTTCGATACGATCCGGCAGAACCGTGTGCACTGCGCCTTCGAGCCGCTCGCGGCCTTGGATGCGCAGCATCGACGTGCCAATGCCGTCGATCTTAACACCCATCTTGACGAGGCAGCCGGCGACGTCGCCGATTTCGGGCTCGCGGGCCGCATTCTCGATGAGTGTCTCACCCTTCGCCAGCGCCGCCGCAAGCAGCACCTGATGCGTCGCGCCAACGGAGACTTTAGGGAATACGACGTGCGCGCCCCGGAGCCCGTTTGGCGCCTTGGCGACGACGTATCCGGCGTCGATGTCAATTTCGGCGCCAAGCGCCTTTAGACCCGTCAAATGCATATCGACGGGACGCGTGCCGATGGCGCAGCCGCCGGGCAGCGACACCCGGGCCTGGCGCATGCGCGCGATCAGCGGGCCGAGCACCCAGAAACTGGCCCGCATGCGCGACACCAATTCATAGGGCGCCGTCGTGTCAACGATGTCGCGGGCGGTCAGGTGAAAGGTTTCGCCGAGGTGCATGGCTGTGCCCGGCCGCTTGCCATCGACGGCCAGATCGACGCCGTGGTTGCGCAGAATACGCACCAGCAAATTGACGTCGGCAAGGTTCGGCACGTTCTTGAGCGTCAACCGGTCCGCGGTCAGCAGGCTCGCAATCAGCAGCGGCAGCGCGGCGTTCTTGGCGCCCGAAATCGGGATCGTGCCGTTGAGCGGCTTGCCGCCGGTGATCTTGATGCGATCCATGCGTTTGTTCTGTCCCGTCCGGCGTTGAACTTTGTGCCGCTGTCGTGATTCGCTTAAAAGCGGCCAGTGTTGATTAGGCGCTCCGCATCCCTTGCGGCAAGGGGGTGGGGGCGGCCACGCTAGAGATCGGGCTTTTCCGGTTCATCGCCCGGTGTGCCGGTCGTCACTTTGGCACGCGACGCGGCCTTCCGGCGCTTGAGGTTGGCCCGCAGTTCGCCCGCAAGACGCTCCGCCCGGCGGTCGCTTTGCGCCACCTTGACCGGGTGCTTGCGGGGTGTGTCATCCGCCATGGCGCTGCTATGGCGTCATAGCTTGCCCGCCGTCAAGGCTTGTGGCAGTGTCCGCCCGCTTCGCGTAGGGTTAGCGCTGCATCACCAGCCGGTGCAGCGTCCAGGGCTGTTCGCCCGCGCCACAAGTATATTGCTGCCGTAGCTCAGTGGTAGAGCACTCCCTTGGTAAGGGTTTCAAACCCTATACATTTCAGTATCTTAGCCTTAGAACCTCTCCAGAACAAGCCCAGAATCTGCGGCATTTCTGAGTGCTATGCACTGATCTATTTTCGGCTAGGGGAGTGCCACACATATGCGGACGATTTCGAGCCGAAATTCGGGTGAATCCTAGCTGATGATCTGGTCACGGAAGTGCACCGCCTTAGCTCAAAATAACGCCTCGGTGAGCCTCGAATAAAGACTGAAATTAGAGTCGCTGAATTAGGCTGATAGACAAGATCATTAGAGCCGCTGCGACACGCCGGGCGGATGCCGCACAACTGGCGACAACAAGTGCAGCTATTCAGAAGAATGTCGTCACGACGCACGCTAAAAGGCGGCCGACATGAGACTTTGCGGGCCATCGATTAGCTTGGCTTCGACTGCAATGATTCGCGCTTCTGGAACGCGTCCTGAATTGACGGCACAGAGTATGTGCGCAAAGCGCCCGAGTTGCTTGTCCACACATGCCCCAACAGAGTACCTGTGAGCATCGGTTTCTGCGACTCATCGAGGGCTCGTGTCGTTTACGCAATATCACAGCCAGTATCTGGCCCATCGTCTCACGCTCGAAGGCATCGGGCAGGACGCGTTCGCGCGCTCGTTGTCGGCTGCCAAAGTTGAGATGAAGCCCCATCAGGTGGATGCAGCTTTATTCGCGCTGCAGTCTCCTTTGGCCAAGGGCGCGATTCTTGCGGATGAGCTGGGTCTCGGAAAGACGATTGAGGCCGGACTTGTCATCGCCCAGCGGTGGGCAGAACGTCGCCGTCGTATTCTGCTTATCGTGCCAGCCTCGTTGCGTAAGCAGTGGTCGCAGGAATTGCGAACCAAGTTCTCTATTCCGAGCGTCATCCTCGACGCCAAGGTCGTGAAAGACTTGGAGCGTCAATCAAAGACCGCAAAGCCCTTTGATCGTACCGACGCCGTCGTTATCGTCTCCTATGAATTCGCCGACAAGAAAATTGACAAAATCGGCCCCATCCAGTGGGACCTCACGGTGTTCGACGAAGCGCATCGCCTGCGCAATGTTCACAAGAAGACCGGCTCGGCACGAGCTAAGAATTTGAAGCGCGCGCTTGGCGGCGAAAAAGGTCCGTTTCGCATACTGTTAACCGCCACACCCCTTCAAAACTCGCTGCTTGAACTATACGGCCTTGTCTCAATCATCGACGATCACGTGTTTGGAGACGAAGCAGCGTTTAAGGCGAACTACACCGGACGCGCGGCGGGCGGAGCAGGCATGCTTATGCTGAAAGAGCGCCTGCGGCCCGTCCTCCGGCGTACATTGCGTAAGACCGTTCTTGATGCGGGCCATATCAGCTACACCAACCGCAATTTGATGGTCGAAAGCTTCGAGCCGACGGACCGCGAACACAATCTCTATCTTGGCGTCTCTGCCTTTCTCCAGCGGCCCGATACTATCCTGTTTGGCGATCGCAATAATCCGCTTGTGCTGATGGGCTACCAAAAGATCCTCGGCTCCTCGACGTATGCAATCGCCCAGACACTCAACTCGTCCATCGCCACGTTGAAGCGCCGCCATCGTGCATCACTCGCCGACGTGGTGGACATTGAGACTGAGGACGAGCTGTCGGAGGATGCAGACGATGAGACTGATGAAGAGGTCGAGGTCGATCCGGTAAAGTTGCAGGCCGAAATCCTGGAACTCACGGCTCTACGTGATCTCGCAACCGACATTGGTCCGAACGCCAAGGGGGAAAAGCTGGCTGGTGCGCTGCCCAGTATCCTCAACACCATTGTCGGCAAGGATGGAGCACGCAAATCCGAATTTGTCGCGGCGGCATCTCGTAGAGTCCGCGCATCATTCAACATAGGCAAGTGTTTCAAAACGTCCGCGCTGACGAGTATTACACCTGCGCTGCTCGCGGAATGAGGATTTGGCACAAGAAGCGCCTCATGTTTTCCGACCTGCAGTAGTTTGACTGGCAAGCGGATCGAAAGCTCCTCCTCAATTTTAGCAATCACCCTCGCGTTGAATTTTAGAATGCACTCCAACACGATGCCCGCCACCATATCGCTTATTAAATCGGCTCCCACTTTCCCTTCGAATACAGAAAGCGAGGAGAACAGTTCAGGATCGGATACACCTAGTTCGACGACTTCTTTAGCCCATCGCATCGAGCGCTCAGCAAGGACCGGCCCGAACGCATGGCCTTTTGTCGATTTCTTGCTGTAGCCGAGGCACAAGCCACTCATGCCCCTGGTCTCGCTCTTTTGAAACAGCCTGACTGCATCCTTCCATGGCTTGTCAGATTCATTTTTTGTCGCCCTTAGCAGGCGAAATATCGTTTCAAAATGCTTGACGTAAGCCTTGTAAGCACAGTTACGAAATTCGTTGTGCTTACTGCCTTTCAGAAGAAAGGGATCGATGAACAGCGGCGAGTCGACATCGAGAGTCGGATCAAAAATGCCGTTAGATGCCATCCAAGTTTCGGGTATTTTGTATTGCTGGGAAAATGAAATCCCGATCCGTCTTCTTGTAGGCATGAGCGACTCGCTTATTGACATGTTGATTTGGCGATGCACCGGGGTATCGCGAGCGGCGACATACGTTGCAAGCGCGGTTCGCGGCATCAATTTGTCTCGACGATTAAGCCTTGCGGTTCCTCTTTCAAGCTGACGTGTTCGGTACTCCATTTTTGGAGTTGCGCAGCCTGAGCGAAAGTCAACGCTTCGTCAGAGATCGGCAAACATTCAACAAGTTCTATTTGCTTCCACTCGTTCTTAGCAGCGTCCCGATACGCATCCCGAAATATTTTTGTTACTGATATGCTCAGAGCCTCTGCCTGGACGAGCGCTTTCTCAGGCTCCTCATTAGAGGTGTACATGAGAAAAATAGCCAATTTATAGGGGTCGTCGTCTGAATCGTGAGTAACGTCATCGCCGTTATTCAAATCGAAAAGTACCGCGCCAATATAGCTGCCATTCTCCCGAAATGCTTTGACTAGCTTGTCAGGTATTTTCTTTGCCCTCAGCCGGTTCTCGAATTCGTCTGGGAATGCCGAGCGCCTATAACGGGCCGCCAGCCAGTGCTGCAAAATGGATTTGCTTTTAGCACCTATAACAGTCGCTTCCTCAGGGACGTAGTCAGCGAGCGCATTCTTGTCTACGGTTGCTTTCTTAGTCGCGACAAGGTCGATGACTGCTTCTTTCTCAGCCTGCCGGTATAGCTGACCTGCCAAAGCCCTTTGTGCTTGACCAATTTCGGGGCGGGGAACGCGAGTTTTGGACGGGGCATGATGCACTCAGAAACGATGTTGCGGTGGCGCGGAACGTGGGGTAGATCATGCAGCATTCACGGTTAGCAGCCCGTTTCCAAACGGGCACGGCCGTGCGGGTGTTCTCTCGATTTCTCAGTGATTGCACTCAGAAACAAATCTGGTGCGCTGAAAAAAATCGAATAATACCATGTATTTGCTGCCGTAGCTCAGTGGTAGAGCACTCCCTTGGTAAGGGAGAGGTCGAGAGTTCAATCCCCTCCGGCAGCACCAGATTTTTGCGATTCGGAACAAGGGCTTAGGTCGTTTTCGCGGCTTGCACTCGCCGACGCCGAAAGTGCTCGGGGTAACGCCTCTGATCCGATGGACCAATGGTGAGCGTTGGTGTGACTGAGCTCAGTCCATTTCGTCTGCGGACTGAGCTATTTTCGCTCTGACAACCGTGTCGGTGAGATCGGGGCTGCACAGTTCGATGAAGCGAAGTGCGTAGCCACGCAGATAGCTGCCGCGCCGGACCGCAATGCGCGACGTGTTCTTTTCAAACAGATGGTCGGCGTCGAGCCGCCGCAGTTGCGAATCTCGTCGCGCCTCGAAGGCCATTGATGCAATGATCCCGATACCCAGACCGATTTCGACGTAGGCCTTGATGACGTCGGCATCCAACGCTGCCATGACAATGTCGGGCTCAAGTTTTTCGCTTGCGAACGCCTCGTCAATACGACCGCGTCCTGTGAAGCCCTTGTGATACGTGATGATCTGATGCTCGGCAATGGCTTCGAGCGTGAGCTTTTTCATGCCTTCGAGTGGATGACCTGCTGGCACGATCACCCCATGGTGCCACGAATAATAAGGAAATGTCGCGAGATCCTCGACGTTCGCCAGCGCTTCGGTGGCAATCCCGATGTCGGCTTCCCCCTCGACCAGCATCTTGGCAATTTCAGGCGGACTGGTTTCTTGTAGCACCAGCGTGACATCCGGAAACTCGCGCTTGAAGGCTGTGACGACGCCGGGCAGCGCGTAACGGGCTTGGGTGTGCGTGGTTGCGACCGTGAGGAGGCCCTTTGTCTTGTTGGCAAATTGCTCGCTCAGTTTCTTTATGTTTTGGGTATCGAGGAGAATGCGTTCGACGATACCGACGAGTTCTTGGCCCGGCTCAGTTAGACCGAGCAATCGCTTGCCTTTGCGAACAAACACCTCAACGCCAAGCTCGTCTTCAAGATCCTTGATATGTTTTGAGACACCCGATTGAGACGTGTTCAGCGCGTGCGCCACTTCCGTCAAATTGAAGTTGCGTTTCACGGTTTCACGAACGATGCGAAGCTGTTGGAAGTTCACGGCGGGCCTGCCAATTTATCGGTTTAGGTCAAAGATTCGGGTCACGGGTTTGGAAAAATACTCAAGCGCGAACTCTTTAGCCGAACAGACTGGCCTTCGCGCACACCAAGTGCGGCAATGGATTCGGGCGAGAGCTCGACCTCGAAATAGGTGTCACGACCACCGTCGCCGCCGTTTGACCGACTGGCAACAAGTTCAACACGGATTGCAGCACCGTTTGCAAGGACGCGATTGATGCGCGCGGCGACACCCGATCCAGGATCATCGTCGCCGACGATAATCTGCGTGTCATGCGGCCGGGCGTAGGCAACCACGGGCTGGCCGTTTTGAAGGCCAGCCGCGGTATGCTGCAACAAATCTGGACCGACGCGAACGAACCCACCTTCGACGTTACCTTGAAAAGCGTTGACGTTTCCGATGAACGAATAAGCAAACGACGTCGCTGGCGCTTGGTAGATCTGGCGGGGCGATCCAACTTGTTCGATTTTTCCGCTATTCATCAGCACAATCTTGTCGGCGACTTCGAGTGCCTCTTCCTGATCATGCGTCACAAAAACCGACGAGATATGTAGATCGTCGTGCAACCTTCGAAGCCATCGGCGCAGGTCTTTGCGGACTTTGGCGTCGAGCGCGCCGAAGGGCTCATCCAGAAGCAGGACCTTTGGTTCAACGGCCAGCGCACGCGCGAGCGCGATCCGTTGACGCTGACCGCCTGATAGCTGCGCGGGAAAACGGTTTTTGAAACCAGCCAGTTGCACAAGATCGAGCAGTTGCATGACCTTGCGCTGGATGTCGCCTTCACTCTGCCGAACACGACGCGGTTTGACGCGCAATCCAAAGGCGACATTCTCGAATACGCTCATATGTCGAAACAATGCGTAGTGTTGAAAAACGAAACCGACGCGGCGCTCGCGGACATGAGCATCTGTAGCATTGACACCGTCCAGAAGGATGTTGCCGCTGTCAGCGCGTTCCAGTCCGGCGATGATGCGAAGCAACGTCGTCTTACCGCAACCGGATGGACCAAGCAGGGCGACGAGTTCACCTTTCGGCAATTGAAGCGAAACGTTGTCGAGAGCTGTGAAGCTGCCGAATGATTTTGAAATACCGGTTACAGCGATACTCATGGCGTTGTCTCCGTGATGGCCAAACGCTCGGTGCGCCATTCGACATAGGTCTTCAGTACCAGCGTTACCAATGCGAGCAGCGCCAACAGGGACGCCACTGCGAAAGCCGCAGCAAACTGATATTCATTGTACAAAATCTCGACATGAAGTGGCATCGTATTTGTTTCGCCGCGAATATGGCCGGATAAGACCGAGACGGCGCCAAATTCGCCCATTGCACGAGCGTTGCAGAGGATGACGCCATACAGCAGGGCCCATTTGATGTTTGGGAGCGTGACGCGCCAGAATGTTTGTAGCCCAGACGCACCAAGAGTGATCGCTGCTTCTTCTTCATCACGCCCCTGCGCTTGCATCAAAGGGATCAACTCGCGCGCGATAAACGGGAACGTGACGAAAATCGTTGCCAGCACGATGCCAGGGACTGCGAAGATGATCTTCAAATCATGGTCAGCAAGCCAATTGCCGAACCAGCCTTGCGCGCCAAACACCAGGACGTAGATCAAGCCAGCGACAACCGGTGATACCGAGAATGGCAGGTCGATGAACGTCGTAAGAAGCTGCTTTCCTCGGAACTCGAACCGGGCAATCGCCCACGCTGCGGAAATTCCGAAGATTACATTGAGCGGCACTGCGATCGCTGCAGCAATGAGCGTCAAGCGCACGGCTGAGAGAGCATCGGGCTCTAGCAGAGAGGCGATATAAACGCCCCAGCCTTTACGTAAGGCTTCAACAAACACTACGATCAGGGGGAGCAAGATGAAGAGTAGGAAGAATGAGAGGCTCACAAAAAGTAGCGTCCGCTTGACGATTTCATTGTCTCGCGTCGCGATACCGGCTTCAAACCGCGTCGTGCGGCGTCGGCCCAAAGGACGGATCGTGTCCGCATTAAGCGTTGAGGGGGCACCGGCCATTACGTCATCCTACCACTGTGCAGCGAGGTCCATGCCTGCAGGCTATTGATGATGAGTAACATTATGAAAGACGCCACCAACATGACCGACGCGATCGCTGTTGCGCCCTCGTAATCAAATTCCTCAAGCTTGGTGATGATCATCAGCGGCGTGATTTCTGAGACAAACGGAATGTTGCCAGCAATAAAGATAACTGAACCGTACTCGCCGACGGCGCGCGCGAATGCGAGTGCAAAGCCGGTCAGCAACGCCGGCAGAAGTGCTGGCAATGCGCCAGATGATGGTAACGGTTGGTACGCTTTTGGACGTCTCGATCTGCCCTAACATGGCGCGACTGACACCGGACTTTTGCGCCAGGGTCTCTAGCGAGTATCCATGTCGCCGTCGTGCCTCACGAAGATTCCTTCCGATCATGCGCGAAACATCAGCGGCAACATCACGGTGAGCGCGGCCCGCCAGCCGACTGCGGCGCGTTGCACGCAGCTTTGACAATTGTGTCGAAGGATTTTAAGTGTCAGCCATCTCGCCAACGATAGATGTGGCGGTTATGCTCCCATCCGATATTGGCTTTGAATTCATTGGCGTAGAGCAGCGGTAGGGCCGCCTGGGTAGCAGAGGGGTGGCGGGCACAACAATCTTCTGCTGGAGCAGCGGGGCACCACAAACAGTGGCCAAAATTATATACTGGCTTATATTTTTTAAGCTCTTAAAAGCTTATTAAGCTACTTATTAGTGTCTTAAGAGCGTATTTGTTGCCAACGGTAGAGATCTGTGATATTGCTTTCAAGAGCAGATTGTAGAGCTTTAAACGCTCTTAAGGTAACATGACAGCCAAGAACCCCCTCACAACCACCCCACCATACGCCGTGGACAGCGCCATCAAGACATTGGGCGCCAATCTGCGGACCGCCCGTTTGCGGCGTGGTCTCACGATTCAAGAGGTTGCAGAAAGGATAGGCGCTGGATCGCGCGCGGTGGCCGATGCCGAGAAAGGCAAACCATCCACCGCGATCGCCGTCTATGTCGGTTTGCTTTGGGCGCTCGATCTGATCGAGCAGCTCGGCAATGTCGCGTCACCAGGACAAGACGAGGAGGGCCTCGCCTTGTCATTCTCGCGCTCAAGGGCACGGCGCAAGGAGACGCTGGATAATGACTTCTAAAAAGAACCAGTGCTTTGTGTACATCACGCTGCCGGGAGCAACCAAGGCCGTGACAGCCGGGCGCTTTGAACTGGCGACCGACCGCAATGGCACGGCGCTCGGCCGCTTTGTCTACGGCAAAAGCTACCTTGCACGCCCCGACGCCGTCGCCCTTGATCCGACCGAATTGAAGTTGGCGGCGAAGACCTACCAAACGACAGCGCTCAAAGGCGTTTTTGGCGCACTCCGCGACTCCAGTCCAGATTACTGGGGCCGTCTTATCATAGAGCGCCACCTCGGACGACCGAATGTCGATGAACTGACTTATCTCACCCACTCGCCGGATGATCGAGCTGGAGCATTGGGTTTCGGCTTTGCACAGGAGCCGCCTGCTCCAGCTCGCAAATTCAATCGCACCCTTGATCTCGAAAAACTGCAGACGGCAGCGGATGAACTCATTGAAGACGGAGCCCCAAAGGGACCAGACGCAGAGCAAGTCGAGAAACTTCTTCTTCTGGGCACATCGATGGGTGGCGCTAGGCCCAAGGCCGTCGTCGAGGATAAGTCAGCACTCTGGATCGCCAAGTTCAACAAGCCGCAAGACCGCTGGAACAGCGCGAGAGTGGAACACGCCATGCTGGTGCTTGCGGCCAAGTGTGGGATCAAAACAGCAGAGAGCAAAGTCGTGACGATCGGCGATCGCGATGCCTTGCTCGTCAAGCGCTTTGATCGGGAAAAAGTGAAGGGTGGATACACCCGAGCACGCATGGTCAGCGCAATGACGCTACTTCGCACCGATGATAGTCCGTTAGCGAGAGGCCGGTGGTCGTATGTGCTGCTGGCAGAAGAGTTACGGCGCGTGACCGCTGAGCCTACTAAAAACGTCCGAGAGCTATTCTCTCGCATGGTTTACAATGCGCTGATATCCAACATTGACGATCATCCGCGCAATCATGCGGTCATAGCCAAAGATCAGGACTGGAAACTTTCGCCGGCTTACGATCTCACGCCGGCCAATCCCATCAGCGAAGAGCATCGCGATCTCGCGATGGCTTGCGGCGACTTTGGCCGCTGGGCAAACGCCGAGAACATGCTCTCGCAATGCGCCCGATTCCTGCTCGACCTCGACGAAGCAGAGAACATCATTGCGAAGATGGAGAAGACTGTCCAATCGAACTGGTTCAAGACGCTCCGTGCAGCTGGGGTATCAGAACAGGACGCCGAACAGTTGCGTGGAGCTTTCGTTTACCCGGGGTTTTCGTTGCCAGCGGATCAAGGCCGAGCCTAGTGAAAGCTACTCCCGCCCGGATCAGGAATAGAGGTCCGGTTTTGCCTTCCCACTGCGGCGAACTGCGTGCAAGGCTCGCGCGCGGCGGCCGGCTGCCCACTCACCATTGTCACGGGCTTCCAACCTCGACAAAATCCAAGTCACCACTTCGGACTCGACGAATGCAATTCTGTGGCGACCGATCGGAACGGGCTTCGGAAACTCACCGCTATTGATGCGGCGATAAAGATCGGTCTTCGAAATGCATATGCGATCCAGAACAGCATTGAGCGATACCAATCGATCTGACATGCGACAACTCCAATCGGTTCGTTTCGATAGGCCGATTAGGTCGTGAAGCTCTATACATTCGAACAAAAACTTTCCGTCAGTGCTAATCGCGCAGACTCCACGTCTGCAACAACAGCGACACTCCCTTCGTCGGCCCAGAGATCACATCACGACCGTCCGTCCTTGCACATGATGAGCACCTGCATATCGCTCGAATGCCTAGCGCCGAGCAGTCCTGCCAGAGCGCCGATTAGGATGCCCTTCGACGATGGCGTCCGCGGCTCTCCGAAAACGGATGACCGTAGGCCTACGCGATGGGCCACCAACGGACAATGGCCCATGCATGCAGCGATCCTTTGCCTTATCGATTTCTCCCAGACAACCGACATCATGACGCGATAATTGGCGGCATTGAAAGGACGAACTCTGTACCTGGCTCTCGGGAGTGAACGACAATCGTCGCATTCAGCTGCTTCGCGAACGCTGTGACGATGCGCATGCCCAGTCCCTTTGCTTTGTACATATCAAAGTCTGGCGGGAGGCCCGCGCCTTCATCGCGCACGGAAATTACTATTGTATCATGGGTATGCCGATCGACTGTGATCCAAATCTTCCCACCGGTCTCATCCTTGTATGCGTATTTAGCGGCGTTGGTGATCAACTCGTTGACGATCAATGCGATGGAAATAGCCCGGTCGGTAGGGACAAGAATTCCGTCAACGGCATCGGTGATGACTTCGCAGCTGGCAACGCTTTCATCCAAATCTTTGCAGATGGCTTTGACGTACTGACCGATGTCCATCCGCTCTACGTGAGACCCGTAGCTCAGTTGATCGTGCGCTTTTCCAATTGCCGCAATGCGATTTGCAGCCTCATTCAAATAGCCCGTTAGTTCAGGGTTCCCGATATCGCGCGCCTGCAAGTTTAGCAAACTTGCGACGATCGCGAGGCTATTCTTGACGCGGTGGTTCATTTCCTTGAGCAGAAACTGATGCTTCTCGAGTGCAGCATTGAGCTTTTGCTCGTGCCGCTCGCGCTCAATCGCCATACCCAAAATGTTTGCCGCGCCCTGGAGGAACGCTAAGTCATGTTCCAGAAATTCATAATCCGAGCGGCTGTCCACCTCAAGTACACCAAACGGTTTCCCCTCGCCTTGAAGTATAACGTTCATGGCGCGTCGGATTCCGTGCTGTTCTAACAGCTCCGAGGTTCTGAAACGTTCTTCGTTCTCAAGATGGTTCGAAATCACAGGCTTGCCGGTCCGTAATGCAAATCCGGCGGGTGATTCGAGGTCGGCGCCAACGGTTGCAATGCCGACGACGTTCGCATTCCAGCCCACGCCTGCGCGAACCAGCAGCCGATTGCTGGATGGAATGTGTTCCAGTACTTTGCAGAATTCGACATCCAGGCCCGCTGCGGTCAGCCGCGCTGTTTCGTTAAGCAACTGATCAAAGGAGGCGCCTTGCAGCGCCGTAACGCCAAGTTCTGCGAGCAGTTCCTGTTGCCGGATGCGAACCTGCAATGCACGCATACCCGTCTCGGGACTATCCCCGGACGGGTTGGGTTCGATGATTGGCGTGTCGCTGTTATTAGTAACGCCCATAGTGTCAATCCTTGATTATAGCAAGATGGGCAACGGTCAGACTGGTATTCCAGCGATGATTTCCGTCCCTACATGGTCGGTGTATATCCCACGGCTCTTGCACATCCTATAGTGCAACTGACACGCTTGGAGCGGGTGACCTGAGACCGATAAACTCCTCCATATTTGGGTAGAGTCCGTAACCTCCAGAGAGGAGACGGACGATGCGTAAGAGCAGGTTTACGGAAGAGCAGATCATCGCGGTCCTGGGCGAGCAGGAAGGCGGGCGGCCAACA
>JANNEP010000018.1:0-5852 GCA_031378895.1 Hyphomicrobium sp. | reverse complement strand
TTGCCTGTCGGCAGCACCGGTTCGATAACGCTCCACTCGAAGTCCGTGAGATCGTAGCGCATGATCCAAGCTCCGATGTTTCGAATCTTGAATCACTGTTCGCGTTCCGGTGCTAGGATTAATTGAGTACACAGCCTAGTTTGGCTTTATTCATGCCGACTGAATATTGCTTTTTTTCTATATCATCAAGTGCGGGTCGATACCCGCAATCACAGTCATCCCGGCGAAGGCCGGGACCCACGACATGCCACCGCACGTGAGATGCCTGTGTTGTGGCACGACCTCGACGCATAACCACTGCTGGAACCGCGGACCCTCGCCGTGGATCCCGTCCGCAATACCGGAAGCGATGCCTCTGGCGACGGGATGACGACCTGAACCCCACTCTTGACCATCCCGCCCCTTCCCCCTACCAGCGAGCGACGATCAATCGTACGGTTGCGCCATGTCTGACATCCTCGAAAAAATCACGAGCTACAAACGCGAAGAAGTCGCGCGCGCGAAGCACTTAAAACCGCTGCGCGTCATCGCCGAATACGCCCGCTCGGCCCCGAAGATCCGGCCTTTCGCACACGCGATCGAAGCCAAGCTCAAAGCCAAGAAACCCGCCCTCATCGCCGAGATCAAAAAGGCTTCGCCGTCGAAGGGGCTCATTCGCGCCGATTTCGATCCCCCCGCCCTGGCGCGGGCTTATGAAAAAGGCGGCGCTTGCTGCCTCTCCATCCTGACCGACACGCCGTCGTTCCAGGGAGCGCCCGACTATCTCATCGCGGCGCGGGCCGCCTGCAAACTTCCCGTCCTGCGCAAGGACTTCATGATCGACACCTATCAGGTGGCCGAAGCCCGCGCCTGGGGCGCCGACTGCATCCTCATCATCCTCGCCGAAGTCGATGACGCCCTCGCGAGCGATCTCGCCTCTGCCGCCAAGGACTGGGGCATGGACGCGATTGCCGAAGTCCATAACGGACATGAACTCGACCGGGCGCTGAAACTCGATTGCCGCCTCATCGGCATCAACAATCGAAATTTAAAAACCTTCGACGTGACGCTGGCGACAACCGAACAGCTCGCGTCCAAAGTCCCCAAGGACCGCATCGCCGTCGGCGAAAGCGGAATTTTCACAGCTGCCGACATTGCCCGCCTCGCGAAAGTCCACGTCCACACCTACCTCGTCGGCGAAAGCCTGATGCGCCAGGACGACGTGACCGCGGCAACGAAAGCGCTGCTGGCAAAGGACGCCGTATAATGTTGGCGCCCGAACAGCTTTGCGCAGGACTTCCCCCCTCCCCCTTGCGACCACTTGGAAGTCCCCTTGAGGGGCGGGGAGGGGTCGGGGGTGGGGGGATGCAGCGAGACAGGTCCATTGATTTTCGAGGCGGAAAACTTTCTACTGCAGCTCAGTCTGGATCGCGAACATCGCAACTGTTCTTTCACCCCACCCCTAACCCCTCCCCGTCGAGGGGAGGGGGACCGTCCGCGATCCAAGAGCGACATGCGAGGCCCGCATGACCAAACTCTCACATCTCGACGAGCAAGGCGCGGCCCGCATGGTCGATGTGTCGGCGAAGGACACGACCGCGCGCACGGCGATCGCGGAAGGTTTCGTCGCCATGATGCCAGAAACCCTCGCCCTCATTGAAACCGGCGCTGCCAAAAAAGGCGACGTCATCGCCACCGCCCGTATTGCCGGCATCATGGCCGCGAAAAAAACCCACGAGCTGATCCCGCTGTGCCACCCGCTCAGCCTTACAAACGCCACCGTCGATTTCGCGCCATCGCGCAATCCCGCAGGTCTCCACGTCACGGCAACCGTCAAAGTCTCCGGTCCAACCGGCGTCGAGATGGAAGCCCTGACCGCCGTCTCGGTTGCTTGCCTGACGATCTACGACATGCTCAAAGCCGCCGACAAAGGTATGGTCATCTCCGGCATCCGCCTCATCGAAAAAACCGGGGGACGCTCGGGTGTCTACAAAGCCGCTGCACGGACCAAGCGATGACCGTTGCGAAAAGCTATGAACGCCCCTCCGAGTTCCCTCCCTCCCCGGTCGCGCAATCGGCGCGCGTTTCGCGCAACGCGGGGGATGGCCGGATGAGGGGGGCACACCCTTGACCTCAAACCCACTCCTCCCCGTCGCCGACGCGCTGGCACGCGTCCTCGCCGGTGTCGCGCCGCTCGACACTGAATGCGTGTCCTTGCGCGACGCTGCCGGCCGCACCCTCGCGAGCCCGCTTACCGCGACGCTGACCCACCCGCCGTTCGACGCCTCCGCCATGGACGGCTACGCGGTCCGCGCTGCCGATACAGCCATCGTCCCCGCGATGCTGCGCCTCATCGGCGTTGCCGCCGCCGGACGCCCTTACGCCGGCAACCTCAACGCTGGCGACGCCATCCGCATTTTCACCGGCGCACCCGTGCCAGCGGGCGCCGACGCCGTCGTCATCCAGGAAGACACCACGCGCGAAGGCATGGGGCGCGAAGACATGGGGCGCGAAGACATGGGGCGCGACGGCGCTCACGTCACGATCCTCGAGCCCGCAAAGACCGGCGACAACATCCGCTTGGCTGGCCAGGATTTCCGGGCCGGTGATGCGCTTCTGGCCCCAGGCCGCCATCTCAAGCCCCGCGATATCCTGCTCGCCGCCGCGAGCGGCCACGCCACGCTCGCCGTCCATAAGAAACCAATAGTCGCCATCCTCGCCACCGGCGATGAACTCGTCGAACCCGGCACCGCGCCCGCGACGGGCCAAATCATCGCCTCGAACTCCTACGGCCTCGCCGCCCTCATCGACGCCAGCGGCGGCGTCCCCCACCTGCTCGGCATTGCCCGCGATACGCACGACGGCCTCGCTGAAAAATTCGCGGCCGCGGCCGCCGCCGATGCCGACATCCTCGTCACCACCGGCGGCGCCTCCGCCGGCGATCACGATCTCGTCCGCCCGGCGCTGGAAGCCGCGGGTGCCACGCTCGCTTTCTACAAAATCGCCATGCGCCCGGGAAAGCCGATGTTTTTCGGCACCCGCCCGCGTCCGGACGGCGCCACCCCCCAGCGCATCCTCGGCCTGCCCGGCAATCCGCTCTCGGCCTTGATCGGGGCGCGGGTATTTCTCATTCCCCTCATCGCCAAAATGCTCGGCCAGCCGGAGACGCTGCACACCGTGACCGCAACCCTCAGCCAGCCGCTCGAGGCCAACGGCCCGCGCGACCACTACATGCGCGCCAGCCTCGACCACGCGTCATCGCCGCCGCGCGTGACGCCGCTTGCCAACCAGGACAGCGCCATGGTGTCGGCGCTTGCCGCCGCCGATTGTCTGATCATCGTGCCCGCCAACGCCCCGGCCCAAAATGAAGGCGCGCGCGTGACGGTGATGCTGCTCGATTTTTGAGGCGCCCCAATATCGTCACGGCTCGGCTATACTCACCCCGCGCCAATCAGGAGCCCGGCCCCGTGCAACTCTCATCCGCCCGCTTTGTTTCGATCATCGGCACCGAGGTGCACGCCAACCCGGCGTCGAATGCCGAGGGCAAAATCGCGCTGCGCGAGTTGCGCCAAAAGAAGAAAGAGTTCGGCCTGCGCCGCCGGGCATTGCTGTCACAGCAAAAGGCCGCCCGCGACGCCGCCGAGCGCGCCGAGGGCCGCCCGGCCCGCGCCAAAAAAACCGGGCTGTTCGCCGCCGTCGGCCGCCTGTTCCGCAAGGCTAAGGCGCGGGCGCCGAAGCGCGACCTCGCCGAAATCGACGCCGACCTCAAGGCCGTCGACGACATCCTGTTTAATATCGACAGCTGCGCCGTCCAGATCGAGGGCAAGCTGCTCAGGTTGGGGTCGTGACCGGTAATTGCCATAGCAAATCGTAGGTCAGCTCGCACGCCGTATTGCGAACGCACAACCTCGCCCGCGCTTTGTCATGCCTCAGCCTTGTGCCTAGGACCCATGGCTCAAAAGGCTCCACAGTCAGCTGATGAATGGATCCTCGGGACAAGCCCGAGGATGACACTTTTTCAGCGGACGTGGCACCTCATTGAAGCAAATGATTCGCGGCGTGCGCTGATCGCATGATCAGCATAACGCGTTATCCACCGCGCAGTGATCCTGCATACTGGGCTACCCAAGGCGACTCAGGTACTGTCCCCCCGATACGTCGGGGGACACACATGAACGGACGCTTCTGCGGCATTGTTGCCTACTGCTCGATACTGTTTACCGCCTTAGCTGCATTTTGCGGCGCGCCTATTTGGACTGCACTTTTCGGTGCGAGCATTCTGCTTGCGATCTCACTCTCGGAACAGCGCAAATTTGCGACGCGTTTTGCCGCGATCGGTTCAAGCCACGTGCTCTCGATGGCCGCATGGCAGAGCGCTGGCCACGCGCTTATGGCGACGGGGGCGGCGTGGGTATTGGGAACTATCGTCAAACTTGCCTACCCAATACTTTGACAGTGTTAGTTCAGATGGACAGGCGGCTGGGGTGTATCATCCTCGTCGTCATCGTCGTCGACTGAATCTTGAGGCGTCGGGGCGGAAACTGCGGGCAGCTTGCAGTCAATTCTTTCCGCGCCTGCTCGAGCCTCGTCGGTATTTATCAACGCAAAGATTGCACGAGAGATACCGTATTCCGCACGGGCCCTGCGGTGAAACTTGCTGCTGCTTTGGCGGTCCCCAAGCATCTCGTGGAGTTCAGCCTCTTCGATCCAATCGATGCCTTGTAGGTTAGGAAGCACACGGAGGGCTTCCTTTAAATGGCGCTTTGCAACCCCTGGGCGTGGTTGAGCACCGCTTGCCACGATAAGCGATTTGTATCTAAGCGCTCGGGCCCGCTGCAGTGACTTCGCATCCTTTTCAGTAATCTTCAGTATTCTATTTAGCAGTTTGTCTGCTTCTTCGGGTTGCCCCAGCGTCACATACACATGGCTTGCGTATTCAAGTGCGTCAGTGTCTTTCCTATTTAACTCCATGGCCCGGTGAAAGTGTTTCAGCGCAGCTACGTATTGGCCTCTACCGTCGATCTTTGTACGCTTGTTCTTCTCACCTTCAGCGACCAGCAATGCCCCTCTAAGAACGTGCGCGGTACCAAGCTGACTTGAAAGATGCTCGCCCCTTTCTACCGACAATGTATTCTGAGTGCTCAGCTGTGCTATAGCCGAATCCAGCTGGCCTTCTGCATAACCGACTTGAGGCGGCAAAAAATAACTACCCCAACCTAACTCCCTGGTCGCCCGAGCGAGCGACTCGGCCAAGAATACGGGTTGCTCAAATTGGCGCGCGGGCCCGGGCCTTTCGATACTCAGCCTCAGTTGATTGCGAGCATCTTGAAGTCTCTTTTCTTCCCGTTGAAGAAAATCGTGCAGCCTATCGAAGAGCTTTTTATCAGAGTACCAAATCCATTGTAGGATGACCAAACTGCCGGTCATCAACGTGACCAGGGGTGCAATGAGTTTTGCGGGGCCTTCTACCGTTTTTTGATACCAGTCACCAAGCGAGTTAATTTTGCTGATTGACCAAACTGAAAACGTTTCAAAGTGACCCGCGCCCGGGCCCCACACGATCCATGCAGCAATCACAAGTGCAAATGCGGCAAGTGGCAATACAAACTGCGCCGAAGCACCCCGTGCACTGGCCATCCCCACGCCCCCACGCAACACCATAAACTCAACCCGACCCGCCTTAACTATGCTCAGAGCACTCAATCTCTGTACAGCGTTTTTTGCCATGGCGCGGTCACTTTCTTGGCGCTCGGCGACTCCGCTGACGCGGAGCCGGCCGCCGTGCGCTTTCCCCTCTCCCCGTCGCGCGTTTTAGCGCGAACGGGGA
This sequence comes from Hyphomicrobium sp., assembly GCA_031378895.1. Taxonomy (GTDB): domain Bacteria; phylum Pseudomonadota; class Alphaproteobacteria; order Rhizobiales; family Hyphomicrobiaceae; genus Hyphomicrobium_B. The sequence continues at coordinate 46 of JANNEP010000018.1, read as the reverse complement.
GAGGGAACAGTGCGTAGCCCGCAACGCGCCTCCTACTTGTAGGGCG
>JANNEP010000050.1:0-156469 GCA_031378895.1 Hyphomicrobium sp. | reverse complement strand
GTATTGCAGCTACAGCTACAGCTACAGCTACAGCTACAGCTACAGCTACAGCTACAGCTACAGCTACAGCTACAGCTACAGCTACAGCTACAGCTACAGCTACAGCTACAGCTACAGCTACAGCTACAGCTACAGCTACAGCCACGGCCGTGTGGCTGATGCGCTTTTTTCAAACGCCGCGATCGCTGCGTCCTTTTCCAGCGTCAAGCCGATGTTGTCGAGGCCGTTGAGCAGGCAATGCTTGCGGAACGGATCAATGTCAAACGTGATCACACCGCCGTCCGGTCCGCGGATTTCCTGTTTCTCGAGATCGATGGAAATCGTTGCGTTGGCGCCGCGGCTCGCATCATCCATCAGCTTATCGACGTCCGACTGCGGCAGCCGGATCGGCAAAATGCCGTTCTGGAAGCAGTTGTTGTAGAAGATATCGGCAAAATCCGGCGCGATGACGCAGCGGATGCCAAAATCGAGCAATGCCCACGGCGCATGTTCGCGGCTCGATCCGCAGCCGAAGTTGTCGCCGGTCACGAGAATGTTGGCGGTGCGGTACTGCGGCTTGTTCAAAACAAAATCGCTGACCTCTTTCCCGGTCGCCGGATCAAAGCGCATTTCAAAGAACAGCGATTTACCGAGGCCTGTGCGCTTAATCGTTTTCAGGAACTGCTTGGGAATGATCATGTCGGTGTCGATGTTGCGCAGCGGCAGTGGCGCGGCAACCCCGGTCAATTTCGTGAACTTGTCCATGCCGTACTCCTCATACGTCCAATCAGGCGCGCAGCGCATCCGCCAGCGCCCGGAAAAACCCTTCCGCCGAGGTCAAACGCCGTGCTTGCCGGAACGCGCCATGTTCCGCAACCGCCGCCTCGAGTTCGAAGGGTTCAAGATATTCGAGCCGCCTTTTAACGCCAGCCCGCTTTCTGCCGTCAAGATGGTGTTCGAGCGCGGCAACGATTGTTTCGACATAGCCGGAGATGCGGCCAAGCTCGCGGGTTGCTGCCAACAGTGCCGTCCGGTCATTGGGGGCTGTTTCAAGGATGGCGAGGGCGGCTGCGGCACGGGCCAGCGTGGCGGCGATTTCCTCAGCGTATAACGCCACCTTGTCCCGCCGGGTCCGGTCCAGCTCAGAGACCTTGGCGGCCCACTTGTAGACGGTCTCGGCGAGGTCGTGGAGGCGCTGGGCGTAGTCGGCAAGGCGCATGGCTGTGTGGTCTCTGGCTTGGGTCTAGAGCCAGTTTACGGTCGCCCAGAAGTGCGGGGATAACTTATTTGATTGTCGGGTCGGCGTAGCATTTGCGCATGTATTCGCAGCGGTAGCTGCCTGAAAAATGCATGCTGTCGCCTTTGGCGGGCGAGATGAAGCCGCACACCTCTTCGAGCCCGTCTGGCGTTAACCAGCCCTGGCGGCGGCCGCGCTGCACGGCAAAACAATCCGCCGTCTCCTCATCGGGCCCGCGGAACTGGTGGCCGCACTCGTGCGCAAAAATCCATTGCTTGACCGGGGTCGAGACCTTGTCGAGCAGCCGCGGATTCATGATCAGAAAACCAGGATAAGCGGCGCCATAGTCATCGAGCTGGCCATCGATCACAGTCGGCCGTTGCCCACACAACTGCTTGCGGCCATCGAGTTTGAATTCGCCCGGCGGCAGAAGCTGTGAATCGCCGCCGACATGGCCAACGTATTCTTCCGGCGTTGGCGTTGCCTCTTGGGCCCGGGCAGGACACTGAACCATACCCCCAAAACCGAGGCAAAGACCCAGAACTAGGCAAGTCAAGGACTGACGCATCATGATCTCGGCAAGCTGGTCCCGGTTGTCCCCGAACAACGGAGCGCGAGCCACAGATTGGCGCGAAACGCCAAACAGCACAAGTCGCCCGTCCTTGTCGCACGACACCGGTTAACTGCGCGTGACAGTGCCCTGATCACGCCGCCGCGCCGTTGTCGATGGCGTCCATATCGTCGTCGGAAAAGCCAAAATGATGGCCGATTTCGTGGATCAGGACGTGGGCGATGAGGTGGCCGAGCTCTTCGTCTCCCCCCGCCCATTCGTCGAGGATGGGCCGCCGGTAAAGGAACACCATATCGGGCTCGCGTGGCACATCCGACACACTCTGCTTGTCGAGGCTGACGCCCTGGTACAGCCCGGTCAGCTCAAAGGAGTCTTCGATACCGAGATCATTGAGGACGTCATCGGTCGCGAAGTCCTCAATACGGATAACGAGATCGCCGGCCATGGCGCGGAACTCAGGCGGCAGTTTATCCCAGGCGTCGTGGGCGATCGCATCGAAGTCTGCGAGGGACGGCGCGGCGGCTGTTTGCCAGACTTTCGACATGGGTACGGCTCCTCGCGCTGCGGCATGACACATAGGGCGCATGTGAGCCGAAGGGAAGCGCGGTCGCGGGATAGATTGCGCCGAGCCGGCCTTACGCGAAACATCTGCAAGCTGATTTGCCGCGGGTTGGTGCTGAAACGTATGCCGCATTTCCTGCGTTTAACGGTTCAGGTGCAATCTGCGTTTCAGGACAATATCATGATGGAAACAATCACGTTTCGTCCGCAGCAGGCTGCAGCGCTACCGGGTTCAAAGAAGTTTCCCTTTGAACTCCGGGTGCTGGCGCGCGACACCGATCGCTCTGACGTGTTCGCGCTACGCTATCGCGCCTATCGCGACGCCTGGTGCATTCCCCTCGACGCCAAGGAACAGTATTCTGATCTTTACGACGAACTGGACAGCACCGTAGCCTTGGCTGCTTACGATGCTGGAATTTGCGTTGGAACTTTGCGGGTCAATTTCAGCCATTCCTGGCAATCAAGCACCACGCTGCCCTGCTCTGCGATCTATCCTTTGGTCGCCGGCGTGAAAGCCAAAGCTGGCGGCACGCTCGTTGAGATGTCGCGCTTGGCGATCGATCCCTCCATCACCAACACGTCGTATCGAACAACACTCTATGCGTCGCTCGTGCGGGCAGGATTCATAGCGGCGCAAGCGGCGAACGTGGCGATGATCCTGGTCGCGACAAAAGCCGATTGGGTTCGCTTCTACCAGTATATGCTTGGCTTCAAAACGATCGGCGAGCCTGGCATTTATCCGCCGGTCAATGTTCCCGTGGCGCTGCTCGGCGGCAGCTTCGGTGACGCGCAAAAGCATCAGCGCGCCCAGAACGCATTTTTCAAGATCACAGACGACGAGATCGCGAGCATGACAGCGGCGCTGGCGTCTGCGCTGAGTGTGCCTGCAGTGGCTTAAAGCGGCGTGCTCATGCCACGACGTCATCCCGGCGCCTTCAATGGGCGTTCGCACATTGAAGGGACTAGGCCGGGACCCACGACAAGCATCCGCGAGACAGATCGTGAAGTAAATTCGTTTGTGATCACATCTCGCGCGCCGCGACAGCGCGCTTCTTGAAAATTGTCGTGGGTCCCGTCCGCAGACCCGATGCCGCGCAGTGCGCGCCATCGGCGACGGGATGACGGGAGGTGGGAGCGTGCCCGCAACAACCGCCAAATGCCGCGGAAGTATGCTCGCAAAACGAAGAAACGTAGGTTGGGTTAGGTTCGTATACCGCACAGGTTTCGCAATCTAGATCAGATTCCGAACTCATCGAATCGCGGCCGGAGTCCTTCTCCCTTGGGGAGAAGGTGCCCCGTACGGCGCGGTAGCGCCAAAGGATGGGGGACGGATGAGGGGCTTAGATCCCCAACACATCACGCCAAGTCCCTCACCTGCCCTTCGGGCATCCTCTCCCCTTGGGAGAGGAAAATCCTGACGCTGGTGCCGTATGGTCGGAACCTGCTCTAGCGCGCGGCCTGAAAGGCCGAACCGTAACCCAACAACCTCACGCGCCGACAGACGTTGGTTCTCCCGTCACGGCTCTTGGCTGTTGGGATTCCTCCGCTGCTATTTTATGGCGCGTCCGACTCTCGTTCCTCGAGCCGTCCGGACGCGCATAGTCGCAGCTCCGTCAGCCGCAACCTACGTTTCTTTGCCTTGGCTGGCGGCGATTCGATGTCGTGTAGCGCACGTCATAGGCGACGGGATGACTGCGGGGAGAGAGTCCGGGCGCAACTGGCGCCAAAGTGTCCCATCCGTATGCCGAGCACCGCATTTTGGCACGGCGAGAGGCGCAATCCTCGCCAATCGTGCTATCATTCATTAACTGCCGCTCAGCGGAAGATGCATTTCGGAGCGTGTGAGCCAAATGGGAAAAGCCATTCCTAGTGGCGTCGTCCATAAGGTCCCGAAAGATCTGAGTGCCGTGTTCGCCTCCGACTCGCAGGCTTTGGCGGCATGGGTGGATTTGACACCGCTCGCACGCAACGAGTGGATTTGCTGGATCGAGTCCGCCAAGAAAGAGGAGACGCGGACACGCAAGATCGCACGGATCCGCGCAGACCTGCTCGATGGCAAACGTCGGCCGTGTTGCTGGCCAGGATGCTCGCATAGGAAGTGAACGTAGGTCAGAGTGAGCGAGCGCGCACTGCGATTGCGAGCGAAGTCCGGGCCCTGACAGTCAAGCCCCCCACGTCCTCACATCGACGAAGTGGCCTTCGAGCGCCGCCGCGGCCGCCATGATCGGCGACACGAGATGCGTGCGGCCCTTATAACCCTGGCGGCCTTCGAAGTTACGATTTGAGGTCGAGGCGCAGCGCTGGCCCGGTTTCAGCTGGTCTGGGTTCATGCCGAGGCACATCGAGCATCCGGGCTCGCGCCACTCGAAACCCGCCGCCTTGAAGATCACGTCGAGGCCCTCGGCTTCGGCTTGTTCCTTCACGAGACCCGAGCCCGGTACGATCATGGCGTACGCGAGCCGCGATGAAATTTTCTTACCGTCGACGACCTTGGCGACCACGCGCAAATCCTCGATGCGGCCGTTGGTGCAGCTTCCAATCCAGACCACGTCGAGCGGGATTTCAGTCATCTTGGTACCTGGTGTCAGACCCATGTAATCGAGCGCGCGGACCATCGACGCCCGCTTGTTGTCGTCCGCTACGGCTTTGGGATCCGGGACCGCGCCCGCAACCGACACGACATCTTCCGGCGACGTGCCCCACGACACGATGGGCGGCAGCTTCGCGGCATCAAGACGAACCTCGCGGTCGAAATGCGCGCCATCGCCGGTCGCAAGCGTCTCCCAATACGACATCGCCATATCCCAGGCTGCACCCTTCGGCGCTTTCGGGCGGCCCTTGAGGAACGCAAAGGTCTTCTCGTCCGGCGCGATCATGCCGGCCCGCGCGCCGCCCTCGATCGACATGTTGCAGACCGTCATGCGGCCTTCCATCGATAGCGCGCGGATGGCGTCACCTGCGTACTCGATGACGGACCCCGTGCCGCCCGCCGTGCCAATTTCACCGATGATGGCGAGGATGATATCCTTGGCGCCAACGCCTTTCGGGGGAACCCCGTCGACGGTCACGCGCATGTTCTTGGCTTTGGTCTGGATCAGCGTTTGCGTCGCCAGCACATGTTCGACTTCGGACGTGCCGATGCCGTGCGCCAAGGCGCCGAACGCGCCGTGCGTCGAGGTGTGGCTATCGCCGCACACAATCGTGGTGCCGGGCAGCGTGAAACCCTGCTCGGGGCCGACGACATGGACGATGCCCTGGCGCTTGTCGCGCTCATGGAAATATTCGACGCCGAAATCGAGCGCGTTCTTGGCCAGCGTCTCGACCTGGATGCGGCTTTGCTCATCCGCAATGCCTTGGCTGCGGTCGGTGGTCGGCACGTTGTGATCGACAACGGCGAGGGTCTTTTCCGGAGCGCGAACCGTGCGCCCGGCCAAGCGCAGCCCCTCGAAGGCCTGCGGGCTCGTGACCTCGTGGACGAGATGGCGGTCGATGTAGAGCAGGCAGGTGCCGTCGGCAGCCCGATCGACCACGTGATCTTCGAAAATTTTATCGTACAGCGTTTTTGCCATGTCGCGATCAGCCCTTGCGCCGTGTTCGAACGGGATTTCCCGTTAGATAGCGCTCCAGGCCGCTTTGCGCAAATTCCCGGTCGTCGCGGGCCGCCCAAACCCAAGAGGCCGGGCTGCGGCGTAGCAACCCGGCCAAGTTGAGGAACAGTTGGTTCCAGACGAGGAGCGGCCGGTGGTGGTGGCAATAACGACCGCCGTACGCTCCGCCTCATGTATGAAGATACGCTGGCGGCAGATGTGCTGGATCAGCACGCCGCGCACAGGACCTATGCAAAAGCGGCTACTTCCAGGCCCGGGATTTAGAGACCAGGAAATCCCTGAGCAGTTGCACCTTCTTTGAGGTTTTCAGCTCCTCCGGGTAGGCGAACACCATGTTCAACGTCGGCTGTTCGATATCCGGCAAAACCGGCACCAGATCGGTCTGATCCTCGGTCATGTAGTCCGGAATCATGCCGATACCGATGCCGGCGCGGATGGCGTATTTGATCGCCACCACGCTGTTGACCCTGAGTGTGGCTTCGCGCGGTCCAAGGCCGTCGCGTCCGGCGGTTTCAATCCAGGTCATGGCGCCGAGATGCTGGGCCGGCAAACCGCTGTAGGCAACGATGCGGTGGCGATCGAGGTCGGCGAGCGACAGCGGCGTCCCAAAGCGGCGGATATATTGCGCCGACGCAAACGCCCGCACCCGGCTTTGGAACAGCGGCCGCCGGATGAGATCTTCCTGCTCTGGTTCGCGCGTCCAGATCGCCACGTCAGCGGCGCGCATGCCGATATCGACTTGATCGTCGTTGAGGATCAACTCGATGCGAATATCGGGGTAGAGGTCGGCGAATTCCCGCAGCCGCTGCGTGATCCAGACGGTGCCAAAACCGATCGGCGCCGTCACGCGCAGTTCGCCGGACGGCACGCTGGTGGTGTCGGACAGCAGCGTCTCGACCGTTTGCAGCTTGGCGAAGACATCGACAACGGTACGGTGCAGAAGTTCACCCTGCTCGGTGAGCACGAGGCCGCGGGCGTGGCGGTGGAACAGCGTCACCTTGAGGTCGGCTTCGAGTGCGGAAATTTGCCGGCTGACCGCCGACTGGCTCATATGCAGCTGTTCGCCGGCGTGGGTGAAGCTACCGGCCTCGGCGGCGGCGTGGAAAATACGCAGCTTGTCCCAGTCCATGGTGGAATTCTCACCCCTCGCGGCGCTGGCCAGAACGGCGCACGCTGCACCGCAGCATTCTAGCTATGCGTTTGGTGCGGGGCAAGGGTGGGGTGGCAATCGCGTAGGGCGCAATAGCTTTGCCTTCTGCACTTGGGCGGAGCGTATTGCGCCGTGATGCTATGCGCCGACCCATCCACGACGTCATCCCGGCGCCGCTTGCGAGCCGCTAGCGGAACCTGCGGACGGGACCGACGATAAGCGACCACTGAACCAATTTTTGGAGCGTCCTCAAGTCGCGCCTCCCCCTGTCATCCTCGGGCTTGTCCCGGGGATCCATTTATCAGCTTGCGCCAGCGTACGCGGCACCATGGATCCTAGGCACAAGGCCTAGGATGACAATTTTTTGCCACCGGCACCCTACTCCGCCGCTGCTTCCACCGCACTTACTTGCGTGGCGAGGAACTTCTCCGCCTCCAGCGCCGCCATGCAGCCCATGCCGGCAGCTGTCACCGCTTGGCGGAAAATCTCGTCCTTCACATCGCCGGCCGCGTAGACGCCCGGGATCGACGTCGCGGTCGAATCTGGCGCCGTGATCAGATACCCCGACTTTGTCATCTCGAGCTGGCCTTTGAACAGCTCGGTTGCGGGGGCGTGGCCGATAGCGATGAACACGCCGTCGGCGGCGCGCTCGCTGATCTTGCCGGTCTTGACGTTCTTGAGTTTGACGCCGGTGACGGATTTCGGCGCCTGCGTTCCAACGATCTCGTCGATCGATGAATCCCAGATGACTTCGATCTTGGTGTTCTTGAACAGCCGCTCCTGCAAAATCTTCTCGGCCCGGAAATGATCGCGCCGGTGCACGATGGTCACGCGGCTGGCGAAGTTGGTCAGGAACAGCGCTTCCTCGACCGCGGTGTTGCCGCCGCCGACCACCATCACGTCTTTGCCTTTGTAGAAGAAGCCGTCGCAGGTCGCGCACGCCGAGACGCCGTGGCCCTTGAAGATGTCTTCCGACGCGATGCCGAGCCAGCGCGCCTGTGCGCCGGTGCAAATGATCAGCGTATCGCAGGTGTAGACGTCGCCGCTGTCGCCTTCGAGGCGGATCGGCCGTGCCCGCAGTTCCACATTGTTGATGTGATCCATGACAATGTCAGTACCGACGTGGGCCGCCTGCGCCTGCATCTGCTCCATCAGCCACGGACCCTGAATGGCGTCGGCGAAACCCGGGTAGTTTTCGACGTCGGTCGTGATCGTCAGCTGACCGCCCGGCTGCGAGCCTTGGATCATCAGCGGCTTCAACATGGCGCGCGCGGCATAGATCGCGGCCGTGTAGCCCGCGGGTCCGGAACCGAGAATGATAACTTTGGCGTGGCGGGGTTTGGCGGACATGAGCTGGAATTCCTGCGACAAAGCGGACCACGTTATTAGGGGACGGGGGCGCGAAACGTCAACGGCGGTACCGGAGTTGTGAGGGTCTCAAGCTTTTGCTGCGGCAACTTGGCCTCGGGCCTGCTATCGAAAGACATGACTCTGAGGGGGCGTACGTGAGCGAGACGGACTTACAGCAGACCTTGAGCCCAGGCCGCCGCATCAAGGCGATTCTCGTCGGCTCATCCGGCAATCTGGTCGAGTGGTACGACTTCTACGTCTACGCCGCGTTCTCGCTGTACTTCGCCAAAGCCTTTTTCCCCGAAGGCGACCAGACGGCGCAGCTGCTAAGTACAGCGGCAATCTTTGCCGTCGGTTTTCTGATGCGCCCCATCGGCGCCTGGTATTTCGGCCGTCTCGCCGACCAGCGCGGGCGGCGCCTAGCCTTGACGGCGTCGGTGCTGCTGATGTGTTTCGGTTCGGCGCTGATTGCGGTGACGCCCGCGTATGCGAGCATTGGAGTTGCGGCACCTGCGATCCTGCTCATCGCCCGCATGATCCAGGGCTTGAGCCTCGGCGGTGAGTACGGCACCAGCGCCACATATCTGTCCGAAATGGCGACGCCCGAGCATCGCGGTTTCTATTCAAGTTTCCAATATGTCACGCTGATCGGCGGCCAGTTGACGGCAATGCTCGTGCTGCTTGGGTTGCAGAAATTTTTTCTTAACTCCGCACAACTCGAAGACTGGGGCTGGCGTATTCCGTTTGCGATTGGCGCCGTGCTGGCCGTCGTCGCGTTTCTGATGCGCCGCGATATGCACGAGACCGAAGCTTTCGCGCGGGCCAAGACGCGCGACGGTTCGCTTCGCGCGCTCTCGCAACATCCGCGCGAGGTCGCCATCGTCGTTGGCCTGACGCTCGGCGGCACCGTCGCGTTCTATACGTTCACGACCTACATGCAGAAATTTCTCGTCAACACGTCGGGGTTTCCGAAAGATACGGCGACGGCGATTTTGGCGTCCGCGTTGTTCGTCTACATGCTGCTGCAGCCCATTGCCGGCGCCATTTCCGATCGCATCGGCCGCCGACCGGTGCTTATCGCCTTCGGCGTGCTCGGGACGTTGTGCACAATCCCGATCCTGACGGCGCTTGCCGAAACGCGCGATCCCGTAACCGCGTTTGCTCTTGTGATGGCCGGGCTAGTCATCGTCTCGGGCTACACGGCGATCAACGCCGTGGTCAAAGCCGAACTGTTCCCGACCCACATCCGCGCCCTCGGCGTTGGGCTGCCCTACGCGCTGACAGTAGCGCTGTTTGGCGGCACAGCTGAGTACGTGGCGTTGTGGCTCAAGCAAGCCGGTCACGAGACCTGGTTCTTTGCCTACGTCACCGCCTGCATTGCCGTCTCGCTTATTGTTTATGCCTTCATGCGCGACACGCGCGATCACTCAGCGATGGAGTGACGCGGCTTTGCCGGTTGGGCGTTCTTGTGAGCGCTTAGGCGCTCTGAGGGTGGGAATGCCTGAAATGTCAGTCTCCTTCTGGGCGTGCCAAAGATCATGCGCGATCTGCATATCAAGCCAAACTGCGGGATTGTTACCTAGAAACTTCCCGATTCTAACCGCCATTTGAGGCGTTACGGGCTGCCTTGCTGTGAGTAAGTCGTGGAGCGTCTGCCGCGAAATTCGCAAATGCGCGGCGATGGCTGTTTTCGACAGCTCAAGCGCGGGAAAAATAATCTCCGCGAGAAGAGCGCCAGGATGCGTGGGGCATCGATTTGGGTTCCGTGAACTCAACTGTTTGGATTCCTCAAATTGGAGCTATGCGCCCTATTAGATTTCTTCCAGATCGACATCAACGGCTTCGCCGTTCTTCCAGGAAAACGAAAGTCTCCACCCTTTTGATACCGCGACTGCGTAGCGACCCTTGGTGCCTTCCGGGAAACCATAGAAGAGGCCGGGAAGCGCCATATCTTCCGGCGATCTAGCCTTTTCGAGAAGGTCCAGAAACTTTTCAATCCTCTCAGTCCAGTCCGTCGGAATAGGTTGGACGTCTCCTCTCTCCCAAAACTTCCTAAGCGCGGCACTCCGAAACGATCGGATCATGAAAACCTCCGGGTGACGAATGGCTTGTTGCCATCGATTGGCGATAAACAGGTACATTCCGTTGAACAAGCAACGCTGAACCGAACTATCGCCCCTGCACTACCGGGGATTTACAATGGAACGGCACACGGTATGCCGAACTATTTCGCACAGTAAGGCATATATGGGCATTTGTCAAGTTACACTTGACAAACTTATAAAGCGCAACCTCATAGCAACCGCAGTGCCTTGAAGCTCGCGTGCCCATCGCGGCCGACGATGATGTGGTCGTGGATGGCGATGCCGAGCGGGCGGGCGGCGTCGGCGATCTGCTTGGTCATATCGATGTCGGCGCGCGACGGCGTTGGGTCGCCCGAGGGATGATTGTGCACGAGAATGATTGCCGACGAAGACAACTCCAGCGCCCGCTTGACCACTTCCCGGACATAGACCGGTGTGTGATCGACCGTGCCGCGTCCCTGAACCTCGTCGGCAATGAGATTGTTCTTTTTGTCGAGGAAGAGAATGCGGAACTGCTCGCGCATCTCGAAGCCCTGCGCCAAGCGGAGATAGCCGAGCACGCTGTTCCATGAAGAGAGTTTGGTCTTCGCTGAAATCTCACCACGCGTCAGCCGTTCGGCTGCAGCCTTGATCAGTTTCAACTCATCGACAGCGCGCGTCCCCACGCCCTCGACTTCCCTTAAGCGCTCAGGCGCCGCCGAGACGACCTCCGCGAACGACCCGAACTTGGCCATCAGCCGTTTTGCAACCGGCTTGGTGTCGCCGCGCGGAAACACGCGAAACAGGATCATTTCGAGCAATTCGTAGTCGGGCACGGCTTGAGAGCCGCCGTCACGAAAACGCGTGCGCAAGCGGTCGCGATGGCCAACTTTGTCATCAACAGGCGTAACGCTGTCGAAAAAGGCGCCCTGCTCTTGGGCACTCATCTTGTCTCCGCCGGTGCGCTTCGCGCTCGACATTTTTGGACCCTGTTACGCGGCTTTGCTGAGAGAGTAGGGCGGGCAGTGCAGACCCGCCGGAGAGATCGTAAAGACCTCGCAGCCAGTGTCTGTGACGGCGACGGTATGTTCGAACTGGGCCGAGAGTTCGCGATCGCGCGTCACCGCCGTCCAGCCGTCGGCAAGAATTTTCACGTGCGGCTTGCCAAGATTGATCATCGGCTTGATCGTAAAAAACATGCCGGGTTCCAGCAAAATACCATCACCCGGATCGCCGTAGTGCAGGATGTTTGGCCGGTCGTGGAAGACGCGGCCGAGGCCATGGCCGCAGAAATCGCGCACGACGCTGCAGCGCTCGGCTTCGGCATATTTCTGGATGGCCGCGCCGATATCGCCCGTCGTCGCTCCGGGCTTTACGGCCGCGACGCCGCGCATCAGGGACTCGTAGGTCACAAGCATCAAGCGCTCGGCCCGGCGCGACACGGCACCGACGGGATACATGCGGCTCGTATCGCCATGCCACCCGTCGACGATCAGCGTCACATCGATGTTGACGATGTCGCCGTCTTTCAGCGGCTTGGCGTTGGGCATGCCGTGACAGACAACGTGGTTAATCGAGGTGCAGCTCGAATACCGGTAACCGCGATAGTTGAGTGTTGCCGGCAAGGCTCCGTGATCGAGCGCAAATCCCAAGATCAGCTCGTCAATCGTGGCCGTGGTCACGCCGGGTTGGACATGCTGCACCAGCATATCCAGCGCTTCGGCAGCGAGGCGGCCAGCTTTCCGCATTGCAGCAAAAGCATCCGGCCCGTGCAGCGGGATTTTTCCGTCGCGGTTCGCGCTCCGGTTTACCTCGACGTTCGACATCACTGTCTTTCTTGTCCTTATGAGCCCTCGTCTCCCCGGCAATTTAATGCAAAACTACCAATGCGCAATCGATCGTCGCAGCAAGAACGGCGTCGCAACGACGGGAGGAACGAATGACCACTTATAAAGCGTTGCTGATGGGCGGCGCGTGTTGCTTGGGACTTGTATCGTATCAGGCTGCGTCTCGCGACGCCGCCGCGATGCTGCCGGACAACCTCATGGGCTTGTTTGCACAAGAACCGGGTTCGGCCCAGTCTCAAAGTCGACAGTCTCAAAGTGACCAGTCTGAAAGGATCAAGACCGAAGGCGTCAGGGTTGCGGCCGAAGAAGATGCGCCGGTCGAAGACACCGCGCCTGCAGAGTCTGCGGCAGCCGTTGAAGCTGCGCCTGCGCCCGGTTCGGCACCTGCTTGGGCCGCAGAAGCAACGATGAATCCCGACTACGCCGCGGCTGAGGCCCCGGCAGCAGCTGAAGCTCCTGTTGCGGCACCTGAAGCCGCCGCAGCCGCCGAAGCAGAGCCAGCGCCTGCGGTTGAAGCTGCCGCACCTGCGCCGGAAAGCGGTATTGGCGTCACCCAGTTCTACGGCATTGCCGAAAAGCCTGATGCTGAACAAGCCTGGGCCGCAGAAGCCAGCATGAATCCTGACTATGCTGCTGATGCTCCCGCGGCAACCGAAGCACCAGCGCCGGCCGCCGAAGCACCCGCGCCTGTTGCCGCCGAGACCGCCGCAGAACCCGCACCCGCTTCACTCGGTGGTGTTGGCGTCACGCAGTATTACGGCACCGCTGAAAAGCCAGACTCCGAACAGGCTTGGTCAGCTCCGGCATCCATGAGCCCTGAAGATGCTCCTGCGCCCGCCGCTGCGGCCGCTCCCCCTGCCGCGGTGTCACCAGCCCGCCAGGAGGCTATCGAGGGCTGCCGTGATGCTCTCAACGCCGAGGTTCAGGCCGGTAAGCTGAGGTTCGCCACCGCGAGCTGGGATATCGATCCGCAAAGCTACAAGACGCTCGACAAGCTGGCCAAAGTTGCCAAGGACTGCGACGGCGGTTTCGTCATTGAAGTCGGCGGCCACACCGACAACACCGGTAAGCCCGACAGCAACAAGACGCTCTCCGATCTCAGAGCTCAGGAAGTCGTGAAGTACTTGGTGCGCGAAGGCGTCAATGCCAGCAAGCTTAAGGCCGTTGGCTACGGCCAGGAAAACCCCATCACGACCAACGACACCCGCCAAGGCCGCCAGCTGAACCGCCGCATCGAGTTTCTGGTGACGAGCGCGGGAAGCTGACGCACAGCTTCGCCTGTCGGCTATGGCAAAACGGCGGCCCGCGTGGGCGCCGTTTTTGTATTTGGTGAGCGCAGAACCCCCGGCACTTCGCGCCCCCTCAATCACGCAGCCCGCATCGTGGTCGAGCCATGTCCGGCGTCAAGACGGCTGAGCGTCTCAACAAGCAAAAGCGCCGGAGTGAACCCCGGCGCTTTGTAAAATTGGATCGAGCCTTGACAAGGCTTCAGGCCTTAGCGGCCTCGTCTTCGGCGGGGACTTCACCAGCTGTCAGCTCGGCCATCAGCTTCTGCGCCTGACCGATCCAGTCCTGCTTCTCGATGGCGCCCTTGAGGTTGAGCGTTTCATCGATGTTGGTGATCTCGTCATCCGAAAGGTTGGCGATCTGCTCGATGCGGTAGCAGTTGAGCTGTTTCAGGCGGCCCATCATGTCGGCGTCGATGCCCTTGATCTGTGACAGATCTTCCGGTTCGCCCTTCGGCTTCTTGAAGCCCTTCCAGGCGGCGTTGAGGCGGCGGGCGCGAGCGTCCGTACGTTCGAAAATGCGGGCGGCTTTACCACGGCGGCCACGCAGATAGTAAAGTTTCGCGCGGCGCACCTTGCCGCGGCGGATGACTTCGATTTCGGCGATGTAGGGCGAGTAGACCGGGAACACGCGCTCGACGCCTTCGCCGTAGGAAATCTTGCGGACCGTGAAGCTTTCGTTGATGCCGGCGCCCGAGCGCGCGATCACCATGCCCTCATAGGCCTGCAGCCGCGACACGGAGGCGTCGACCTTGCTCTTGGCCTTCTTTTTGTCCTTGGGGTCTTTTTCGGCGGTCTCGACGACCCGGACCATCACTTTGACGGTATCGCCGGGGCCGAATTCGGGGACGCCCCGCTTCGCGAGAACGGCGTCCATTTGCTCGCGTTCGATCTGCTGGATAATATCCATGTCGTTGATTCCGTTTTGTTTTTCATTAACGCAGCGGAGCGGTTCGCGGACCTTAAGGCCCCGTACCGTTCATGCAGCCCGTATGGGCAACCCGTTGCTGGGTGAGGTTTGTTGCGGGGGAGATAGCGGAAGTGGGGGGATTTGTCGAGTGGGGCGGGGGGGGCGATCTAAGACCATTTCGGCTCGTGACCGGGAGCAGAGGCCGGGCGTCCCATTTCATTTTGGCATCGCCCTTGAGTTTCGAACATCCAGCTTTGCCAATTGCGCATTTGAGTTCACGGCTTCCAGTTGGTGCGGAAGCTGAGCGCGCGGGTCATTTGAAAGGTATTGATTGAGCGGACATTCAGCTGTTTACACACGTCCGGAAGTTTCCGGTTTGCTCGCTACTTGGACGGTGCAGATGCTTCAGTCGTCACGACAGTACGGTCGACTTGGTCAATTGCATAGGCGACGAGAAAAGCGTCGGCGCCAATACCGAGAATTTCGGCGTCGGTCAGGTCCGGCGCGTAGCCCTGCTCGATCACGTGCGCCACCTTGGTAGGATCGGGCTCTTCGGTTAGGAGCAGGGCTGCAGCGGTCGCCTTATCTTTCCGCCACTTGTAGAAAGCCTCGTCCTTGTCTCCGCCTGGGCTGACCTCTTCGAAGGTTTCTCGCGGCATCTTTATGACGCCGTGCGCGCCCTGATGCACCAGCCAAGCCCAAAACTCTGGTACTTGGTCGATGGCGTAGTAACTATCTTTGGCGGTGATAATGACGTTGGCGTCAACGAGATAGAGCATCAGGTCTCCATCCTCATGCCGCAGTCAGGTCTAGAAGGGCATGGACGGAGACCGGCTTGACTGCGAGAAGCTGAGCCGCTTTCGTAGGTGTTAGAGTGCCGTCCTGCATCGATCTCTGAGCGAGTGTCAGAAGTGCTGCGCCAAGCCGGTGACGCTTAACAACGTAGTAGTTGGGGCCACCACCTTCCTGCTCGCCAGCAGACTCCTTGGACTTGCTTTTCTGGTGGTCTACGCGGAACCGCTCAACGAGTTGCTGGTAGATGGCCCCGCTGATCACGTTGTTGCGCAGAAGCTGATAGGCAACCATGGCGCGACTGATGTTGCGCTCGCTCGCGAACGTCGAGAGGTCGGCGAGGATCTCGGCGAAAGCGCGGCCGCGAAGTCGATCGAGCGGCGAGAGCTCGGCCGGCGGCAGGAGCAGGCGACCGGCCACGTCGTTGCAGAATTGCTCGACGCGCGAGGTATATGTTCCTCCGCTGACGCCAGACTGACCAAGCCAGAGATGAGTTGTCTCGTGCAGTGCAGTGAAACACCAAGCTGCCCGTGCATCGTTGCCGTTGATAACGATTAGCGGCGCGATCGGATCGGCCAGACTGTAGCCCCGAAACGCTGATGCCCCGATTTTGGAATGGTGGCTGCCGAGATCACCGATCAGGAGCACGAAGATGCCATTTGCTTCGAGACAAGACCGGAGATATGCGAAGGCCTCGCTCGGATCGCGGGCGGAGCGATATCGTTCGAGCTTGAACCCGAGCGTTGATGCGATGCTGCTTGCAACGTCGGCTGGACTGTCGCTCAGCTTATGCGAGCCTATGAAGGCGCGTCGTGGAGCCTCCTCGTCCTCAAGGAGTGATTTAATGAGATCATGCCTCGTACGCACGTTGCGGATGAGCGCATCGAGTTGAGGGTCGAAGTCCGGAGGAGGCGTTCCGGGCATGCGGCGGAAATCCTCGCCCCGCTCACCGCGCTGAGGCGGCTCCTTCAGGTAGAAGGCTATGAGTGGGCGCCGATAGCGTTCAGCCATGCGGCGGAGCAGGGTTGGCGACGGTTGGTCGTTGCCCGCCTCAAGCACAGCAAGGCGTTCGGCCCCGCTTTTGCCGCGCGCCGCCTTTAGGTCTATCGCATCTGCGGCGTCATTCAGCGACAGCCCCGCTGTTTCACGCGCCCAGGTCAGAATTTTGGGATTGATGGCAACCATTGGCGCAATCTCGCAGTGACAGAGAGCAATAACATCGCATTATGCCGACACCTGTGCAAAAATCTTTACAGTTGCGCCATTTGACGCTGATTCTGATGTTGCTTTGGCAACACCAATTGCATGCTGAATGCATGACTTTTGCAGTTCCTGGCCAAAACCACCACCCCTCTAAAAACCTAGCCCCAAGGCGTCGCCGATGAGGTCGCCCAGCGTCGCTTCCTTCTGCCGGGCGCGGGGCAGGCCGTTGGTAAAGCCGCCAGGGCCTGTGCCCGAACCAGTGCCAGCGCCGTTGCCAACGCCCGGCGCGCGCGCCGCCACCGCCGCCGGATTGAAATTCGTTTGCACCGGCGCCAGGTGATCGCGGCCCTTGTTGATCTTGTCCCAGTCGCCATCGAGGGCCTGGGTCACGCGCTTTTCGTGGCCGTAGACATCGCGGAACACCTTCACCGTGCCGCCATCGTCCACCCAGGCCGTAAAATAAGCGAGGTGGACCGGGATCTTTTTGTCCAACGCGATTTCGTTGTTGAGCGGGCCTGAGCGGCTGACGTCTGCGACCTTGGCCGCGTCCCAGCCCTTGTCGTCTGCCAAAATGATTTCGGCCAGCTCCATCGGCTTTTGCACCCGCAGGCAGCCATGGCTCAGCGTCCGCTGCACGGAGCGAAACATCCACTTGTCGGGCGTGTCGTGCATATAAATCGTGTGCTGCGAGGGGAACGAAAACTTGACGTGCCCGAGCACGCTTCTTGGCCCCGGCGGCTGCGTCACCTCATACGAGCGAATATCGGCCTTGGTCCAATCTATTTTCCGCCAGTCGAGCGGCTGGCCGTCCTTGGTCTCGAGTTGCAAGCCGTATTGGCGCATATAGCCGCCTCCGCGCAGCAGGCTCGGCCAAAGCTCGTTGACCTTGATGCTTTCCGGCACCTTCCATTTGGGGCGCAGCACGACGTATTTCAGGGGACGTGAAAAAATCGACGACTGCTTGTCGATGCGGCCCGCGACGATTTTTTCCGAACGGATGACATCGCCATTTTTGTAAACGCGCTGCATGAATTCCGGGATGTTGTTAAAGACATGCAGCGCGCCGAGATCGTCCCACATCCAGCGCCACATCTCCATGTTGGCACGCAGACGTTTGGCGTTGGGGCTCAGCGGCGTTGCCTTTCCATCCGCTGGCAGCGCTCGCTGATAGGCTTGGCGCAGCTTTTCGAATTGCGGGTGCTTGGGGTGCAGGCCGCGCAGATAGGCGCCGGGCTCTGGCGCGCGGGCAAGTCCGTCGAGGACCATTTTCGCATCGAGCAGCTGCGGTTTGCGGTCGAGGTTGGAATTCAGCTGTTCCGCCGGTTCGACGATGCGCCCGCCGCGGGCGTGCCGGGCGTAGAGCAGGGCGGCCTGCGTCAAAGCCAGGTCGGCCTCAGCGCGCGCGTCAGACGTCATGCCCACGGTGGCCTCAACGCTGAGGTCCGGCACCTTGAAGGCTTTGGGATCGAGGCCGTAGGCGCCTGCGTTTTTGAGTTCGGCCGCAAGAGCTGTTGCGCCCGGCGTTGCGCCTGCGCTCGTGAGCCACAGCGGCTCACCCTGGCGCGCGTCGTAGAACGCCTTGGCCGCATCGCGGTCTTTGGCGTTCAAAGTGGCGAGCGCGTCATCGGGGCTTGTGGCGGATGTGGCCGTCTCAGTTTTGCTATCGCTCGACGGCGCGATGGCGCCCGTTTCGACGGACGGGGTCTCGACGGACCGGGCCACGACCGGCGTAGCTTTTGCCCGCAACAATTTGCGAGCGGGCCGCGCGTCTTCGGCGCATGCTAGTATCGCCGACACCATCAGGGTCAGCAGCAGTGTTGGGCCGATCAGCAACCGGGACATGGACGGCGTCCTTCAAAAACCGACGCGCACAGACTTGAGATGAAAAAACAAGTCTCAGAGATCAATGGGACCGGCTGATTTGTCCAGCTGCGAACCACGGTTGTTCAAGCCTTGCCAACCGAATTCGGCGGCACTGTGGTTAGGACGTCTTGGGGTTTGGGCTGGCCAGCAAATCGGGACGGCGTTCACGTGTGATGCGTTCTGCTTCACTGCGCCGCCATTCAGCGATTTTCTTATGGTCGCCCGAGAGCAAAACGCCGGGGATGGCGCGCCCCTCCCACTCGCGCGGCTTGGTGTACTGCGGATATTCCAGCAGGCCTTGCTCGAAGCTCTCGTGCATCAGGCTTTCAGCCGCCCCGAGCACGCCCGGCAGCAGGCGGACGCAGGCGTCGATCAGTACCATGGCCGCGATTTCGCCGCCCGAGAGCACGTAGTCGCCAATCGAGATTTCGCGCAGTTTTTTGGCTTCGATGATGCGCTCGTCGATGCCTTCAAAGCGCCCGGCAAGAAGCGTCACGCCCGGGCCGCCAGCGAGATCGTGGGCGATTTTTTGCGTCAGCGGTTGGCCGCGCGGCGTGAGATAAATCAGCGATGCATCGGGAGCGCTTGTCCTGGCAGAATCGAGTGCCGGGCCGATAACGTCGGCGCGCAGCACCATGCCGGCGCCGCCGCCCGCTGGCGTATCATCGACCTGCCGGTGCTTGCTGAGTGCAAAGTCGCGGATTTGGATCGTGCGCAGCGACCAGATGCCGGCGTCGTGCGCCTGTCCGATGAGCGACACGCCGAGCGGCCCGGGAAACATCTCGGGGAAGAGGGTGAAAACCGTTGCCTGCCAGGGCGGTCTCGTTTGGTCGCGCTCAGGAAAGTGGGGCATTGAAAACTCAGCCAGCCGCCAAAGTTGTCATCCTGGGCCTTGTGCCCAGGATCCATCGTTCCACTCGCGCCGGACGAAGTAGCGGAATGGATGCTAGGTACGAGGCCTAGTATGACAATTCAATTCAAACCCCTTCAACCACCGTGATGTCGATTGAGCCCGCGCCCTGACGCAGCGCCTTGGCCTCGGCGTATTCAGGCGACGTGGCATAGCCGTGGGCGTGATCGTAACTCGGGAACTCGAGGATGACGTTGCGTACTGTGCCGTGGCCCTCGATGATCGCCGACTTGCCGCCGCGCACGATGGGCTTGCCTTCATATTTGTCGAGCGCGATCTTGGTTTTTGCTGCGTACGCCGCCCACTTCTCCGGGTTGGTGACGGTGGCGTGGGCGATGACGTAGCCTTTGGGCATGGCGGGTTCTCATGTCAGTTGCAAGCGATGAGAGCCATAGCGCGGAGAGGCCCGCCTCGGCAACGGGGCCGTATCTGAAGGCTGCTCTTGTGTCGCTATTCGGCCGTCAACGGCACAAGCGCGCCTAAACCGGCGTCGTTGGAGGCCGGATTTTTCTTCGCGGTTTCGGGCTGAGACGCGTTCGGCGACAACCCGAGCATGAAAGCCGGTGACCACGCCGGGCTGCCATCTGGGCTGCGCGTCTTCAGACCTTCAGCGATCAGCGGCGTGTTCGCGGCAGCGAGTTTCTTCGCCGTCTTCGGCGATACCGGCGACAGAAGTTTGCCGATTCGCGCAGGGCACGCGGCACTTGCATCGCCATTCAACTGCACGATCGGATTGACGACGTAGCCCTTGGAGCACATGCCGATCCGCGGCGGCTCATGTGTTTTAGCGAAATCGTCGAAGGCCTCTTTCAGCGGCGCCCAGCTTGCGCGCGCGGGGTGACTGGCATGTGCGGCTATCGCCGCCGCCGTCATGCGAAACGGGAAGATGTGCACGGGCACAGTCTCCTGTCCCGATTCGAGCGTATCGCGGACGAAGGCGTAGATCTCCTCGATCAAGTCATCCGTCATGGCGAAACAGCCAACGCTGACGCACTTGCCGTGGACCATGATGAAATCGCCTGAGCGGCCGAGCGCCCGGTCAAGCGCGTTGGGATAGCCGACGTTGAGCGCGAGATGATACTTGCTGTCGGGCTTTAGCGAACCGGGCGTGACGCCGTAGAAGCCTTCCGGCGACATGAAATCGCCGAGCTCTGTCTTGGGTCCGAGCGATCCCGACCAGGTGCAAATTGGAAATGTTTTGACGTGCAGATAGCGGCCATCGGCGCGGGCGCTCCAAACTTCGAGTTCAGACTCTTGCTTGAAGATGCGGATGTAAACCGGGCTCGATGCGGGGATAACTTTGCGCGCCAAAGTCGTTAAGGTTTCTGCCGGAAGCGGCTTTGCTGCTGCCAATTCGGTAGCCTGCGCACGGTCAACATACGATAGCGCGCGAATGACACAGAACGCGCCAAGGACAGCGTTCAGCAGCCCCGCCCTACCTGACCTGCCACGCATCGAAACCCCGCCAGACGGCAAACATGCGGCCGAGCGTAAAGCTATGGCCGAGCATGGTTAATCAGCTGTGAACGCCAAGTTTGTGGTTAGCGTGGTGATGGCTTGGCGATGCTGTGGCGGGAGGCTCGAAGAGCTAGGCGCGGGCGATGTGCTGGAGGAATATTTCAGCGGCGGCTTTGGGGTCGCTCGCGGCGGTGATGGGACGGCCGACGACAAGATGGTTGGCGCCATCGCGGAGCGCGGCCTCGGGCGTTGTGATGCGCGTTTGATCGCCCGCAGCGCCTCCGGGCAACCGGATGCCGGGCGTGATGATCAGGAATTCCGGCCCGGTCGCGGCGCGCACGCTGGCGGCTTCCTGCCCCGAGGCAATGACGCCATCGAAACCGGCGTCTTGGGCAAGGCGAGCGCGTTTTAAAACCAGATCGCGCGGCGATGATACAAGTCCCTGCTCCGCAAGATCACTTTGATCGAGCGACGTCAGCACGGTGACTGCCAGCAATTTGAGCGCCGCCGAGCCCCGGCCATTGACGGCCGCTTTGAGCGTTTTGGTGTCGTGGCCGTGGATCGTCAGACAGTCGACGCCAAGCTGCGCCACTGATGCCACCGCCCGCTCGACCGTATGACCGATGTCGAGGAACTTCATGTCGAGGAAAACGCGGCGGCCGTCGCCCTTGAGTTCGCCAGCGAGATCGAGACCACCTGCAAACAGCAGCTCCAAGCCGATTTTGTAAAAGCTGACAGTTTCTCCGAGCGCATCGACGAGCGTGCGCGCCGCGTCATAGTCCGGCACATCCAGCGCGACGATCAGTTTATCCTTGTTCTCAGTTTTCATAGACAGACCCGCCTTTGATTCCCTCTCCCCATTGAGTGCAGGAATGGGGAGATGCGATTACCCGTGCAGCACATGCGCTGCGCGGGCGAGTTTCTGGATCAATATCTTGAACTGCTCTTGGGCGTCCTTGTTCTTCAAGTGATTGTTCTCGTCAAAGGCGTCGACCGCGCGCGGCACCGCGAACTGATCGGGGAGCACCAGCGCGCCAATGCCAATCTCGAGCACGAGCCGCAGCTGCGTTAAGCCGCGCAAGCCGCCCATACCGCCGGGCGACGCCGACCCAAGCGCGAACACCCGCGTCTTGTAGACCTGCATCGACTCCTCGCCCTCGTCGCGGATGTGGCTGATCCAGTCGATCGTGTTTTTCAGTAGCGGCGAGAACGAGGCGTTGTACTCGGGGCTGGCGATGAAGATGCCGGTATGCACGCCCATCAGCGCCTTGAGCTTGCGGGCGTTCTCGGGCGGGCCGTCCTTGGCTTCGATATCGCCGCAATAGAGCGGCATCGGATAGTCGGCGAGATCGGCGAACGTCGCCGCGATGCCATTGGCATCCGCAATCGTGGCGCCGAGACGGGCCAGCCTTTTGTTGTGGGATTTTTCCCGCGCACTGCCGGCAAAGAACAGCAGGCGTGGATCGGCTGACGCAGGCTTGGTCATTCGTAATCCAGTGTTGAAACGATGAAGGGTTTGCTGGGATCGAAGGGCGGGCGGACGTTAGAGTGCTTCCGGAAAAGTGTGAAGCGGTTTTCCGGGAAGAAGCACGACAGAACAAGGAGCTAGGGTATGTCCGCTATTTAATCAAAACCGGTCAGACCCTAGCGGGTCTTGGCGGCGTTGCAAGTGCTGGCCTCGTAAATACGGTCTTTAGCGTGTTTGGATGTTTCTGGACAAAATGCCCGGTGCGCATTTGACCGCTGGTCCCGCTTCATCGATATCGATGCAACGGCTGATCGTGTGACGTCGCATGCGGCTGCGGTAATGGGGACAATCAGAAGCATGGGTATCAACTATTGCGAAGCACAGGCGATCCTGGCGCTGAAACGTCAGGGCGGTGTTGGCGGCGAGGTCCTGTGTCTCGGACGTCCTGAACTGTTCGTCAGCGAAAAGCAGGCGCAGAGCCTGTCGCGGCAGTTTGGTCTTGGCGCCTCTGGGAACAGCGCGGCTACTGCTGCGCGCGAAACCTATGCCGAGCCGTTTCTGAATGCCTTCGGCTTCGACACCGTGCGATCGCTTGACGCATCGTCCTATGAAGGCGCGTCGATCCTTCATGATCTCAACACACCGATCCCCGCCAGCCTCGAAGCCACGACGAGCTTTCTCTACGACGGCGGCACGATGGAGCACGTGTTCGACGTCGCAACCGTGTTCAAGAACATGGCGCGGCTTTTGAAAGTGGGCGGCACGGCGCTGATCTCGACCGCCGCCAACGGCCAATGCGGGCACGGCTTCTACCAATATTCGCCGGAGCTGTTCTATCGCGTCTTCGAGGCCAACGGTTTCGAGGACGTGCGCGTTTATCTCGCCGGGCTCATGCCGCCTGAACGTTGGGTTCTGGCCGCCGATCCAAAAATCGCCAAGCGGCGCATTCAGTTTTTAACGAGCGAGCCGACTCAGCTCATTGCGATTGCGAAGAAGGTGCGAGCCGTCGAGAGCTTCGTCGTGCCGCAGCAAAGCGACTATGCCGGCGGCGTCTGGAAAATGGATCAGGGTGCCGTGCAGGCAGCCCACGGCGCGTGGTCGTCACCGAAAGCGCGGCTGAGGGCTTTCGTGCGTGACCGGTTGGCGTATCCGGCGGCAGTTCTGCTCAGATCAGCCGGTGGCTCTCGCATCCCTGGCCTGTGGCGGCGCGAACTGTTCCGTCCGTTCGATCCGATGAGTGAGAAGATATAAGCGGGCACTGTCGCGATTGGCGCCGTTTCTCCTTCTCCCCCTGGGGAGAAGGTGGTCCGAAGGACCGGATGAGGGGGCCTTCGATACGACATTGATCTTCGCCAGACCCCCTCACCCCGGCCCTCTCCCCAAGGGGAGAGGGGGACCTACCCGCCCTTGCCGTCGAAGAAATCCTTCACCCGGCCGAAGAACCCGGCGCTCTCGGGGCTGGTTTCCTTGTGGCTGGCCTTCTCGAATTCTTCGAGCAATTCGCGCTGGCGCCGCGTCAGGTTCTTCGGCGTCTCGACCTCGACCTGAATGTACATGTCGCCGGTCACCTTCGAGCGCAGCACCGGCATGCCCTTGCCCTTCAAGCGGAACTGTTTGCCGCTCTCGGTGCCGTCTGGAACCTTGACGCGAGTCGTCGTGCCGTCGAGCGTCGGCACGTCGATCTGGCCGCCGAGCGCTGCCGTCGTCATCGAAATGGGAACTTTGCAGAACACATCCGAGCCGTCGCGCTGGAAAAACTCGTGCGGTTTGAGGGACAGGAATATGTAGAGATCGCCCGCCGGTCCGCCGCGCAACCCGGCTTCGCCTTCGCTCGCGAGCCGAATGCGCGTGCCATCCTCGACGCCGGCTGGAATGTTGACCGACAGCGTCCGCTCTTTGACGATACGGCCGGCGCCTGAGCAGTTGGAGCACGGGTCATCGATCATCTCGCCGCGCCCCTGGCAGTGGGGGCAGGTGCGCTCGATGGTGAAGAAACCCTGGCTGGCGCGAACTTTTCCTATGCCCCCGCAGGTGGCGCAGGCCTTCGGCTTGGTCCCGGCCTTGGCACCTGTGCCAGCGCATGTTTCACAGGAAACGCTGGCCGGCACGCGGATCTGCGCCGTCTTGCCGGTGTAGGCCTCGCTGAGCGAGATCTCGAGATTATAGCGCAGATCAGCGCCGCGCTCGCGCCCCGTTCGTCCCCGGGCTTGGCCGCCGCCCTGCGGGGCGCCACGGCGGCCGCCCATGAACTCGCCAAACAGGTCGTCGAAAATGTCCGACATCGAGGAGGCGAAGTCGGGTCCGAACCCGCTTTGTCCAGCGCGTCCGCCCATGCCGCCCTCGAACGCCGCGTGGCCGAACTGATCGTAGGCCGCGCGCTTCTGGGGGTCCTTCAAAGCCTCGTAGGCTTCGCTGACGTCCTTGAACTTGCGCTCGGCATCCTTGTCGCCGGCGTTGCGGTCGGGATGACATTCCTTGGCGAGGCTGCGATAGGCGGATTTGAGGTCTTGCTCGGTGGCGTTCCGCTGCACGCCCAAGGTCTCGTAATAGTCGCGCTTGGCCATGGGTCCGTTGTCTCAGACGGTTGGCCTCCCGGCGGCCAACGTACCTTTGGTCCAAACGTGTCGTCGTTCTTGAAGTGCCGCTGGCTTGTAGTGTTGCCGGCCTTGAAGCGCCGCCCGGCGGTGATGATGGATCGCCCCTGGCCCTGCCCCGGGCTCAATAAACCGAGCGCGAAAGCGGAACAGGGGCGATATAAAATGCTTACGCCGACTTTTTCTTGTCGTCTTTGACTTCTTCGAAGTCGGCATCGACCACGTCGTCGCCAGCGTCAGGTTTGGCCGCCGCGTCGCCGTCACCATCCATGCCGGCAGCGCCGCCCTTGGCGGTGTAGACGGCTTCACCGATCTTCATGGCGACCTGGGTCAGGGCGTTGGCCGCCGACTTGATCGCATCGACATCGTCGCCGGCGATCGCCTCCTTGACAGCATTGACCGCGGTTTCGATATCGCCCTTGATTGCCGCGACCGCGGGGATCGAGGAATTCTCGGCCAGCGACTTCTCGGTGCCGTGCATCAAGGCTTCCGCCTGGTTGCGAGCCTCGACGAGTTCGCGCTTCTGCTTATCTTCGGCGGCATGGGCTTCGGCATCCTTGACCATCCTGTCGATGTCGCTGTCCGACAAACCGCCGGAAGCCTGAATGCGGATCGACTGCTCCTTGGCCGTCGCCTTGTCCTTGGCAGAAACATGCACGATGCCGTTGGCGTCGATGTCGAATGTGACTTCGATTTGCGGTATGCCACGCGGCGCCGGCGGAATACCAACGAGGTCGAACTGGCCCAGGACCTTATTGTCGGCCGCCATTTCGCGCTCGCCCTGGAACACGCGGATGGTCACGGCGCCCTGGCTGTCTTCGGCCGTCGAGAAGGTCTGGCTCTTTTTCGTCGGGATCGTGGTGTTGCGGTCGATCAGGCGCGTGAACACGCCGCCGAGCGTCTCGATGCCGAGTGACAACGGCGTCACGTCGAGCAGCAGCACGTCCTTGACTTCACCCTTCAAAACACCGCCCTGAATGGCAGCACCGATGGCGACCACTTCATCCGGGTTGACGCCTTTGTGCGGCTCCTTGCCGAACAGCTGTTTGACGACATCCTGAACCTTGGGCATACGCGTCATGCCGCCGACGAGCACGACTTCATCGATCTCTGCGGCTTTGAGGCCAGCGTCCTTCAAGGCTTTTTCGCACGGGCCTTTAGTCCGCGCGATGAGGCTATCGACCAGGCTCTCGAGCTTGGCGCGTGTGAGCTTCATGGTCAGATGCTTCGGACCCGAGGCATCCGCCGTGATGAACGGCAGATTGACTTCGGTCTGCTGCGCGCTCGACAGCTCGATCTTGGCCTTTTCAGCGGCTTCCTTCAGGCGCTGCAAAGCCAGCTTGTCGGAGCGCAGGTCGATGCCCTGCTCCTTCTTGAATTCGTCGGCGAGATACGCCACCAGCGTCATATCGAAGTCTTCGCCGCCAAGGTGCGTGTCGCCGTTGGTCGACTTAACTTCGAAGACGCCGTCGCCAATTTCGAGGATCGAGACGTTGAACGTGCCGCCGCCGAGATCGTAGACGGCAATGGTCTGTGCTTCTTTCTTTTTGTCGAGGCCGTAGGCCAGCGCCGCCGCCGTCGGCTCGTTGATAATGCGCAGCACTTCGAGACCGGCGATCTTACCCGCGTCCTTGGTCGCCTGACGCTGGGCGTCGTTGAAGTAAGCCGGAACCGTAATGACGGCCTGCGTCACCGGCTCGCCGAGCTTGGCTTCGGCGCTCTCTTTCATCTTCTGCAGAATGAAAGCCGAGATCTGCTGCGGCGAATACTGCTTGCCGTGGCTTTCGACCCAGGCGTCGCCGGTCGGGCCGCGCACGATCTTGAACGGCACGAGCTTTTGGTCCTTGACGATGACGGGATCGTCGAAGCGGCGGCCGATGAGGCGCTTGATGGCGAAGAATGTGTTGGTTGGATTGGTGACCGCTTGGCGCTTGGCCGGCAGGCCGACTAGGCGTTCGTCATCTGCGGTGAAGGATACGATCGAGGGTGTGGTGTTGGCGCCTTCCGCGTTTTCGAGGACCTTCGGCTTGCCGCCGTCCATGACCGACACGCACGAGTTCGTGGTGCCGAGATCGATACCGATAACCTTACCCATCGTCTTTCATCCTTCTTCAATTGCGGCAGACCGGGCGGACCCGTTTCCGGCGTCCAGCGTGCCGGCCCTCATGGGTTTCGCGGCACCGGTCCCCAGGGAGTCTTTATGTGACCGATGGTTATATAGGCAGCAGATTTCGTCGCGCAACGCCTTAGAGCCAACGTCCCGTGATCACGTTTGGCCCTGCTGTGTTGCATTTAAGGGTCTTGTGGGCCCGGACGAAGGTTCTGCGTTTTCAGTCCTTAACACGTGATTGCTGCGCGGCTTCAGGGCAAGCGGATTTAATCAAATCGCGGTTGCTGCGACCCCGGTGCACGGTGATTACGTGGTGGCGTCGTCTGCAGGTGGCGGCGGGGCCGGTGCAGGGTCGGGAGCTTTACCAGCTTTTGGCCCACCCTTGGAAACAACAACCATCGCCGGGCGCAGGCAGCGGTCGTCGATCAGGTACCCGACCTGGTAGACTTGCAGCACGGTACCGGCCGGCACCTCGGCGTTGTCCTGTTCCATCACCGCCTGATGGTGGTGCGGGTTGAACGGAAGGCCTTGGGGATCGATCAGGCGGACGCCGTTTTTTTCAAGCGCGCCTTGAAAATCGCGTTCAGCCAGAATGACGCCGTGCAGGAAGCTCTTGAGGGCTGGGTCTTTTTCAGTGGCCTCGGCCGGGACCGCGGCGACGGCGCGATGAAAGCTATCGCCGACCGACAGCACGTCGCGCGCGAACTTCGAGATCGCATATTTGGCGGTCTCGTCCTTGTCCTTTTCCATGCGGCGGCGGACGTTTTCGGTTTCGGCGACGGCGCGGACATAGAGGTCGTGCTTCCCGGCGGCCTCAGCGCTCTTGTTGTCGAGTTCGCCTTGCAGGGCCGCGATCATATCCTTGAGTTGCGCCGTGCCGATGTCAGGCTCGCCCGGCAGCGGCACAGAGGCCTCAGCGACCTCAGGGACCGGAGCTTCAGACGGCACCGCGGGCATCGGCGGCATCATCTCGTCAACGGGCTTCTTGTCGTCGCTCATGTTGTCGTCACTCATGGGCTCTCAAGTCTCAAAGTTTGGGGTGCGCGGTTTGGGACAATCCGGCAGGCCGCTCGATATCGGCTTCCGGCAACCAAAAATCAAGGCGCTTTGCTGCGGCCTCGCGTCAGGTGATGGTCAGGTGATGAGGCGGCTCACCAGTTTGGCGGTGTAATCGACCATCGGGATGATGCGGGCATAGTTGAGCCGCGTCGGCCCGATGACGCCGAGCACGCCGACAACGCGCCGGGTTTCGTCCCGGAACGGCGCCACGACCAGCGACGATCCCGACAGCGAAAACAGTTTGTTCTCCGAGCCGATGAAAATGCGCACGCCGTCGGCGCTTTCTGAGGCACCAAGCAGCTGCACCAGATCGCGCTTCGATTCGAAATCGTCGAACAACTGGCGGATGCGCTCAAGGTCTTCTATCGCTGTCAGGTCTTTGAGTAGATTGCCCTGGCCGCGCACGATCAGGCTCTTGCGCTCATCCGCTGCTCCCGACCACTCGGCGAGCCCAGCCGTGATGACCTTTTGCGTCAACTGGTCGAGCTCGGCCTTGGCGTCCTTGATACTCTTCTCGATTGCGCCGCGGGCTTCGCTGATCGTCATGCCGCGAATGTGGGTGTTGAGATAGTTCGAGGCTTCCTGCAACGCCGAGGGCGGCAGGCCAGCGGGCAGCGCGATGATGCGATTTTCGACGTTCTGGTCTTCATCGACCAGCACGACGAGGCCTTTGCCGGGCTCCAGCGGCACGAACTCGATGTGTTTGAGGCGGGCAACTTGCTTCTCCGCCAGCACCACGCCGGCGCAATGCGACAGCCCGGAAATCATCTCGCCGGCTTCGGTCAACAGCTGGTCGACCGACTTTTCGCGCTGGAAGCCGATCTGCGATTCAATCTGGCGGCGCTCGTCTTGCGTGATGTCGCCAACTTCCAATAGGCCATCGACGAACATGCGCAGGCCAAGCTGCGTCGGCAGCCGCCCGGCAGACGTGTGCGGCGAGATGATGAGACCCAGCTGCTCCAAATCCGACATGACGTTGCGGATCGAGGCCGGCGACAAGGCGATTGGCAGCGCCCGCGACAGGTTGCGCGAGCCGACCGGCTCTCCGGTGGTCAGATAGCTTTCGACGATGCGCCGCAAAATCGTACGCGAGCGCTCGTTGAGCTTCTGCAACTCGCTTTTGCCATCGATCATGGATGTCAGGGTGTTAGGTATGTCGGGTTTCACAGACTGATCTTACTGATGCCGGGCCCCTGCCGTCAAACGCGGGCGGTGAATTATTGGCTTTAAGGTTGAAGCCCGCTTGGGGCTTCTTTAGGGTCGCCGGAAAATCTGCCAAAATCCAGGAGCCTCATGCGACCGTCCAAAAGAAAGCCCGACGAACTGCGCCGCGTTTCGATCGAACGTGCCGTCTCGAAGCACGCCGAAGGCTCCTGCCTGATCAAGTTTGGCGATACGCATGTGCTGTGCACGGCGAGCTTAGAGGAGCGCATTCCGCCGTGGCTCAAGGGCCAGGGCAAGGGCTGGGTGACGGCGGAATACGCCATGCTGCCGCGCGCCACCCATGACCGCACGCGCCGCGAGGTGACGACCGGGCACCCATCGGGGCGGACGCAGGAAATCCAGCGCCTCGTCGGCCGCGCGTTGCGGGCGGTTGTTGATCTCCCCAAGCTCGGCGAACGCCAGATCACTGTTGATTGCGACGTCATCCAGGCCGACGGCGGCACCCGCACGGCGTCGATCACCGGCGCCTGGGTCGCGCTGCACGACTGCATTCAGTGGATGAAACTCCGCGATATGGTGAAAGACGGCGTGCTGCGCGATCAGATCGCCGCCGTTTCGTGCGGGCTTTACAAGGGCGAACCCGTTCTCGATCTCGACTACGCCGAAGACAGCAACGCCGATGCCGACGCCAATTTCGTCATGACCGGCTCTGGCGGTATCGTCGAAGTCCAAGGCACGGCAGAGACGACGCCGTTCAGTCAGGAGCGGTTTGATCAGCTGATGGCGCTGGCCAAGAAGGGCATCGGCGAACTGGTGCAGCTGCAAAAACTGACGGTGGCTTGAGGCAAGGACAAGGGTGTTGCCATGAATTTTGGACCATTGGCTCTCACGGTCGCAGCGCTGTTCACGGGGGCCGCGTTCTATATCAACTGGGCGGAGCAACCGGCACGGCTTGGTCTCGATGACAAGGCACTCCTGCAACAGTGGAAGCCGAGCTATGCCCGAGGATTTACGATGCAGGCGACGCTCGCTGTCGCAGGCTTTGTTTTCGGCGTGCTGGCGTGGTGGTCATCGGGTAATTGGGCGTGGTTGCTCGGCGCGGTCGTGCTGGTTGCCAACTGGCCCTTTACGATGCTCGGCATCATGCCGACGAACCATGTTCTGAATGCCATTGCGCCTGAGGATGCAGGTCCGAAATCGCGTGGGCTGATCGTAAAGTGGGGTTCATTGCACGCCGTGCGCACGGCGCTTGGTGCAACCGCCACGGCGCTCTTTTTGTGGGCGTCGTTGTAATGCGCATGCTCACATGCGGCACCAGGCTCGTCGTCGCCAGCCACAACCCCGGCAAGGTTTGGGAGATCAACGAGCTGTTGGCGCCGTACGGGCTCAATGCGGTTTCAGCTGGCGAACTCGGTCTTGCGGAACCGGAAGAAACCGAACCAACATTCGAAGGCAACGCCAAACTAAAAGCCATCTCGGCAGCCACCGGCTCTGGATTGCCAGCACTCGCGGATGACTCCGGCCTCGAAGTTGAGTGTCTTGGCGGCGCGCCCGGCATCTACTCGGCGCGCTGGGCGGGGCCTGGCAAAGACTTCGGACTCGCCATGCGCAAAGCCGGCGAGGAAATAACCGCGCGTCACGGCTGGGCCGCTCCTGGTCCACGCGCCAATTTCATATCTGTGCTGTGCCTCGCCTGGCCCGATGGTGAGACGCAGTTTTACGAAGGCAAGGTGTTCGGGCATCTCGTGTGGCCACCGCGCGGTGGTAACGGCTTCGGCTACGATCCGATGTTCGTCGCCGACGGCGAAACCCAGACCTTCGGCGAAATGCAACCGGCGCAGAAATACGCGATATCGCATCGCACCCGCGCCTTCGCCAAGTTCAAAGCTGAATGTCTCGATCACATCGGCGCAGCTACCTTCGACCCATCAAGCGATCAAATCGCAGGCCGGGACCTTCCGGCGCTGACAGCGGCGGCTGCCAGTCTCTCGACCAAAGACGAACTCGTGCAGTTCATCTTCAATCTTCGCGCCGATCTGGTTCGCAACAAGGGCGCTTGGACCAACGGCACGCTGGAACACTATCTGGACGCCATACAGGGCACTCTCGCCGACACATCCGCCAATGACGAGCCAAAATGGCGGACGATGGCCAAGGTACTGCTGGCCGCGAGTTTGTATGAATAAGGTTGCAACGATGCCACGTCATGACCGCCAACCCAAATCGTCATCCCGGCGCCGCTCGCCGCAGGCGCGCGGATCCTGCGGCCGGGATCCACGACAAGCTTCAGCGCAACAGATGCTGCGTTATGGCCGTGCCGCACCGCTACTCGTTCAATTGTTGACTCTTGTCGTGGGTGCCGGCCTCCGCCGGCATGACGGTAGTTCCGCAACTGCCCGTCAACGCATCTGCTGCTCGAATGTGTGAAGCGAGGCATTCCATTCCGCTCAACTCCAGCCCCGGCTTCGGCGTCTACGTCCACTGGCCATTCTGCGCCCAGAAGTGCCCGTATTGCGACTTTAATAGTCACGTCCGCTTTGGTGGCTGGGACGAGGCACGCTACCTCAAAGCCTACAAACGCGAACTCGACCACGCCGCGGCGCTGACGGGCCCGCGCCAGGTCGCGAGCATCTTTTTCGGCGGCGGTACGCCGTCCCTCATGAAGCCCGAGACCGTCGCCGCGATCCTCGATCATATCGCTCAGCTCTGGACCGTCGCGCGCGATGCCGAGATCACGCTCGAAGCCAATCCAGGCAGCGTCGAAGCCGGACGCTTCAAAGGTTATCGCGCGAGCGGCGTCAACCGCGTGTCGATGGGCTTGCAATCGCTGCGTGATGACGATCTGAAAAAACTTGGCCGCATCCACACGGTGGCGGAATCAAAAGCGGCGCTGGATGTCGCCCGCAGCACATTCGAGCGGTTTTCCTTCGATCTCATCTACGCCCGGCCCGGCCAGACGCCGGAGGCGTGGCGCGCCGAACTCACCGAAGCGCTCGACCTCGCGGGCGACCATCTCTCGCTGTATCAGCTGACCATCGAGCCCGACACGCCCTACGCGGCGCTGCATGCTGCGGGCAAACTCGTCGTGCCGGATGCGGATGCGGCGCTCGCCTTGTGGGATGTCACGCAAGAGCTCACCGAAGCCCGTGGCCTCGGTGCCTACGAGATTTCCAACCACGCCCGGCCCGGCGAAGAGAGCCGGCACAATCTGCTCTACTGGCGCTACGGCGAATACGCCGGCGTTGGTCCCGGAGCCCACGGGCGCTTGCTCGCCGGTGCTGGCCGCCACGCCACCGTCACCGAACGCAACCCGGAAGCCTGGGTCGCGGCGGTCGAAGACCACGGCCACGGCTTCACCGAAATGACGGCGCTCACGCAGCTTGAGCAGGCCGATGAGATGCTGCTGATGGGGCTGCGCCTGCGCGAAGGTATCGATCTCGACCGTTTGGCGGCGCTCGGCGGCGTCCGGCCCTCGCGGGCAACGATCGAGGACCTTGCACGACTTGATCTTGTCGAGATCACACCTGCTAGCCTGTCAGGCGCAGAACGCGTGCGCGCCACGCCGCGCGGCCGCTTCGTGCTCAACGCGGTCGTGGCCGAGTTGTCTGCCAGTTGTCAGTCGCATCTTAGCTGACTGCAACAAGCTAGCCCCAGGTTTCATAGCCGGCTCCTGCCTTGGCTTCTGTCGTTGTCGCTACCCGCCGATTATCCTTCGCTGCGCGGAGACATTCGGCGTATAAATCCAAAAAATAAGCCCTGTACTCTGGCGAGTCGTTTTTTGGTCGACGAGCCCCATCATGCGCTTCAACATATCGGGCTATCTCTAAAGCGACGCGGGCTGGCGCGTTCTTCTCAAGGTCTATTTTCGCTTCAATTTTATCTGTCATATCACTTACCTTTATTTGGTTTACCCCTCTCCCCCGGCCCTTTAGACACCGATTCTCCAGCTAGAGTCTCGAACGTACTTGGTTGGTTGCCGTGCTGGCATCCGGCCGAGCTGTCGAAAAGTTTTGTTGCTGACGCCGTCATAGACAACGCCGCCAGCGCACTTTAATCACGGCCTCATGATGCGACGCCTCTATGATTGGATGATGCGCAAGGCTGGCGACGATCGCGCGCCTGCAGCGCTCGGCATCATTTCCTTCATCGAAAGCTCGTTCTTTCCGATTCCGCCCGACGTGATGCTGGTGCCGATGGTGCTCGCACGCCGCGACAAAGCCTGGTGGTACGCGACGATAGCGACCGTAACCTCAGTCCTCGGCGGTCTGCTCGGTTATGCCATCGGCTATTATTTGTATGACGCCGTCGGTCTGCCGCTCCTCAAGTTTTACGGCAAGGAAAGCGCGCTCGACGGCTTCATCGCGTTTGTGCGCGACTATGGCGTCCCCGCCGTCATCATCAAGGGCATGACGCCGATCCCATTCAAGGTCGTGACCATTGCTGCGGGCGTTGCCAAGATGAATCTCCCGGCTTTCATCGCAGCCAGCATTTTGGCGCGCGCGATGCGCTTTTATCTGGTTGCAGGCCTCTTATATTTCTTCGGTGAGCCAATCCGTGACTTTATCGAGCGGCGCTTGACGCTGGTGACAACGGTGTTCGTCGTCGTTCTGGTTGGCGGGTTTGTCGCCGTCAAGTATCTGTTCTGAAGGAACTTCGCGACATGGCGTTCGACAGCAAGGTGGATCGCGGGCTCGCCTATCAGCTCGGCAGCGCCGCGCTGGTGCTCTCGGCCGCGTCGATCCTGACGGCGCTGGCCTTTCAATACATCGGCGGCTACGTGCCGTGCCCGCTGTGCCTCATGCAACGTTACGCCTACTACGCCGCCATCCCGGTCCTGTTCGTCGCCTTGGCCCTCGGCTCAGCGGGGCGTTCCGGTTGGGCGGCGGCGTTGTTTTTCCTGGTCGCGCTCGCGTTCCTCGCCAACACCGGTCTTGGCACCTATCATGCCGGTGCCGAGTGGAAATTCTGGCCCGGACCCTCGACCTGCGGCGGCGATCAGGCCCTCGCCACCTCGGCGGGAACGCTGCTCAAAGATCTCGAAGGCATCAAGGTCGCCCGCTGTGACGAAGCCTCGTGGCGCATGCTCGGGCTTTCGTTTGCCGGTTGGAACGCCGTCGCGTCCCTGCTGCTGATGGCGCTGACGCTACGCGCCGCCTTCGCGTCATCGCAAGCGCGCTTGAACGCCTGATTATTCAGGCTGTTATCGACTTTTCCACAAATGCCGCCTCGTGACAAAAGACCGGTTTTGCTGCGGCCGCGCGACTGTCAAGTGAATATCATCGCGCCGACAAATTCACGCCTTGGCGTTGCCTGAATGTGACGGCTATTCTCTCTTCGTTCGCGGAACACAGTCGGCCAAGCCTGAACGTCAGGAGGCCGGTGCGGACAAGTCAGTGCAGCGTCAGGGGTGTTCGAGCCGTGTTGCCAGTTGCGTTGCGTATGCGTCGCCCCAGATTTCGTCTTGCGTTCAAGCCGTTACACCTCAGTCCAGGCCGTGTTCCCGAAATTAGTTTTTGTAAGCGTGGCGTTGTTGCGTTGGGTAAGCGTTCGTTGCGCAGGGTTGCGTTTGAGTACGGACAAACACCCAAGGAAGTGCTGTCCGGGGCGTTTCAAAAAACAAGGCGAGCGGCCGGGATCGAAAAGTTCAAGCGTATGTCTCGGCGGCTCGTCGATCCAACCAGTTTCTCGCGTCATGTGAGTGTCATGAAAAGTCTTGAAGATCGTAAGGCGTCAGCGAAGACTGCGTGGCGTCCGTTGAGTAGCCTTGTGTCTGACGTGTTGCGTGATGTGCGTGTTAGCCAGCAGGCCAACGAGCCTGCCAAGGCGGCAGTGAAATTGAATTGAGTGGGTTGCGTCAGTTGCGTTGATCAGTTGCGTCATCAATAGCGTTCGGAAAAACGAATTCAGGAGAGCGTGCGGCTTTCCAACGAGTTGGCAGACACAGGGAGCGTGAGCGAGTTCGCCCTCAATCGAGGCATCACATTGCAAGGTCTCGCGTAGTGATGTCACAGCGCTCTTTGTGTCTGCCGCCCTTGTTCCAACGCATTTGTGCACACACATCATCACAGTGTGCAGCGTCTTAACGGAGCTGACCTCATGACCCCCTCGGTCCCCGATCACCTCAACCCCATCCAGTGGCATCAGGCCGTTGCCGTTAGCCGGCAGACCTGCGCCCGGGTATTCCGCGACGGCGGCACACCCGCTGAAGCGCTCGCCGCGTTCGGGCTTGCCGTCGTTGACGGTGTTAGTTGGGAAAAAGCCGTCGATCACATCGCGGCCGAACTCTGCGCCCACCCGCTGCCAAGAGCGGCGTAACCGCTGCCTACGGCTCGAGTTCGGTATCCCAGTAGAGATAGTCGAGCCAGCTCGTGTGCAGGTAGTTCGGCGGGAACAGGCGGCCGTTGCGGTGCAATTCGAATACCGTCGGCCGGTACGGATCGTGCGCTGGGTGCATCCCGGCCGCCCGCGGCATATGTCCGCCTTTGCGCAGATTGCACGGCGCGCAGGCCGTCACGACGTTGTCCCACCGCGTTTGCCCGCCACGTGAGCGCGGGATCAAATGATCGAACGTCAGTTCGCTTTTATCACCGCAGTACTGGCAGGAAAACCGGTCGCGCAGGAACACGTTTAAGCGCGTAAACGCCGGATACAGCGCGGGGCGGACGTAGGTTTTCAGAGAAACGACGCTGGGCAGCTTGAACTCGCAACTTGGGCTGCGCACAAAACGGTCGTACTCGGAGACAATGTTGACCCGGTCCAAGAACACAGCCTTAACCGTGTCCTGCCAGCTCCACAGCGACAAGGGATAATAGCTGAGCGGCCGGAAATCGGCGTTCAGGACAAGGGCCGGACAATTGTCCGGTATGGTCACGTGAGCATTCACAGTAGATCTCGCCTCGCGGGTTTGCCGTCGAATTGCGTCGATAGTCCCCACCTCACGGCCGGGATACTAGCGGCGCATAACAACTCTGTGAAGCTTTGATTGCCCGGCAACTTATCAAGCGCTTTTCTGCATAAATTACAGGACGTTCTGCTCAACTCTTGGTTGGCTTGCGGCGGCCGCGAAGTGACGCGGACGTGCGTCCAGAAACAGGGACAGTGCGGCGTTTTCCGTCAGTTTTTTCGGCGCCGTAGTCCGCCCACAAAAGTCGCGCTGCGACAGCGCGCCACGGACGCCAGCGTTCGGCGATCTTCGCCAGTTGTGCCGCTGTCGGGCGGTCCTCAAGCTTGAAGTGCCGTTGGACGGCAAGTTGAAGCGCCAAGTCCCCCGGCGCAAAGGCGTCGGCGCGGCGGAGTGCAAACAAAAGATAGATGTCTGCCGTCCACGGGCCGATGCCATGAAGAGCGGTCAACTGCTCGATCACGAGTGCGTCGGGAGCCGTGCGCAACCCGGCGATATCCAGGCCGTCGTCCATGATTGCCGAGGCAATGGCCTTGAGCGTGCGAATTTTCGCGCCAGAGAGCCCGAGCGCCGCCAGTTCTCGATCCGGCTTCTGGTGTATGGCGCCGGGCTCAAAGGGCGTGATCGCCGCCGAGACGCGGCCCCAGATCGCGGCTGCGCTCGCCGCCGACACCTGTTGCCCGGTCACAATCTTGGCGAGGCCCGCGAAATCGGCTGAGACGTCGCGGAGTGGTGGCGTGCCGACACGGACATGGATGCCGCGCATGATTTTGCACTGCTGCGACAGGGCATCTGCGCCGGCCGCGAGATCGCGCTCGTTCGCCAGCGTGGCGGTGGACCTGTTTTTACGTTGCGCAGCCGTCACAATCAGTTTCTCTCCACACACCACTTTAAAGCGGCGGCGCGGAAGCGTAAATTGATCTTCGAACATGAGTGGCTTTGAAGGAGTTCGGCCGATGCTGTCGTCTCTGATGCGCGCCGCACTTGGCGCCTTGTTCGTGACGTACGGCGGGTCATGGGCCTTTGCAGCCGGGTCGCGGCTTGACGACTGGGCAACGCTGAAGAACGAGCGCCACGGCTTCGCCATTGCCTATCCGGTCGACGTCTTCGAGCAAAAAGATGCCCCGACCACCGACGAGGGGCGCGTGCTGCTGTCAAAAGACGGCAAGGCAAAGCTGCTCGTCGGCGCCTTTGAGAACGCGGACAGCAACACGCTGGAAGAATACCGGCAGTTCCTGATCAACGAACAGTATGCTGGGGCTGCAATCGATTATTCGCCGGTCAAGTCCCGCTGGTTTGTGCTGTCTGGCACGCGTAATGGCGAGATCTTTTACCAGCGCGTCAGTTTTACCTGCGGCGGCAAGCTGATCAACAGCTGGGCTATTTTGTACCCTGAAGCCGATCGCAAACTCTACGATCGCGTTTTGACCGCCATTGCCCGTACGTATCAGCCAGGCGCCGGGCGCTCCGGCGAATGCGATTGAGCCAGCATTTTTTTAAGGCCCGAGAAGGGGTATGCCGCCGTCAATAGACGATGCAAACCCCGCTGTTATTCGGCACCTTTGTTTTCCGTGACCGCCATATCAATTCAATAGGACGCTTGCGGTTACCCAGATTTTCTGGGCGTGGGCAGGCTGTAGAAGTGGATTAACCGCGAAATAACACGCCCAATCGGCGCCTTGCGGCAGCAACACCAACATACTGATCCTGATAGATTTTTTTACGCTAGAACCCACTGTAGTCCGGGTTCCGCTTGCAGGCGTTAAGGAAAATACAACGAATAAGCTGAAAAGTGGTCAATAGCGCGCGATTGTGCGTTGCCGCGAACGATTCAATAAACAGTGCTTCTGAAATACGGCTTGTCTTAGAGCGCAAATCACCGCACTTTTTGCAAACACGTGGAAATCGAAAGATCAGGCTCAATTCCGTGCTGATTGCCGCAATACAGGCTGCCACCACCCGCGTTCTGGCCATATTGGCCGGAATTAACAGGTCTAGCCGCCTATCGCGCCCAATGACGGTTCTTGCCAAACGGTCTTTAGCAAGCCGGCCAGCCGCCGTGACTTTAGTGGCGCCGCAGCGCTTGTCTTTGGCTGACCAATGGGACCGGCTCGCGGGTGTGCTGGGTGGTGCGATCACCAACGCCCAACAGGCCAAGCAGCTGCAATCTTCGGCGACGCAGCAGCTCGATCTGGCGCAGTATGCGCTCTCGACCCTGATGGACGAACTCTCAGCCGTCATGCTCGTGCCCGGGCGCCGCGAGCGCGCCGCAGTCTATGTGCTGGAGACGGCACCGCAGCGCGCCGTATCCCAGGCCTTGGCGGCCTGAAGCTGGAAGTCTGAAGCTGGAGGTCTGACGTTTCGCGTCACCCCGCTGATACACGCCATAAGCGGAACCAGCCGGAGTTCAGCCCCAATGTGAGGCCCATCTGATGCAAGATCTGCGTTAAAGGCTTGCGATCCGGGCCGAAAGCGGTTTCATGCCCCACGCATTCATGACTCCAGTCTTTAATGACTCAAGTTTTGCAAATCCTCCGTATCTCACCGCGTTGCCTGGGAAAAACACGTGTCGCGCGAGCCGCAACAATTCTCCAGTGAGGAGCCGGCACACGCCGGCGGCGGTCTCGCCGGTTCGGTGACGCGAGACCTCGCACATCTGCTCTCAGGGCCATTGACGCCCGGCCTCTATCTTGTTGCGACGCCGATTGGAAATCTGGGTGACATCACCGTGCGGGCGTTGTCGGTGCTGGCCCGCGCAGACATCGTCTACTGCGAGGATACGCGGCATTCGGCGAAGCTGCTGCAGCACTTTGCCATTCATGCGGTGACGCGCCCGTTTCATGATCACAACGAGGATGCCGAGCGCGGCCGCGTCATCGCCGAACTCAAGGCTGGCAAGCGGATTGCGCTGATTTCGGATGCCGGTACGCCGTTGATTTCCGATCCCGGTTTCAAACTCGTCCGCGACTGTGTGGCGGCGGGATACGCCGTGACGCCAATCCCCGGCCCATCGTCGCTGATAACGGCGCTGGCCGCGAGCGGCCTGCCGACAGATGCGTTCTTTTTTGCGGGTTTTCTGCCCCCCAAACAAGCCGCGCGGCGGGCCCGGCTATCGGATCTCAAAACGATCCCGGGCACGCTGGTATTTTTTGAGTCGCCTCAGCGTGCCGCAGACGCGCTCGCCGATATGGCGGAGGTATTGGGTCCGCGCGAGGCTGTCATGGCCCGGGAGTTGACCAAGCTGCACGAAGAGTTGGCGCGCGGGCCGCTGAGCGAGCTGGCGGCCGGTGTTGCGGCCCGCGACCTCAAAGGCGAGGTTGTGCTTGTCGTCGGCCCGCCGGGCGTGATCGAGGTGACCGACGACGAGATCAGCGATCGCCTCGCGGTCGCTTTGCAATCCATGCGCCTGAAAGATGCAGCCACTGCCGTCTCGGACGCGCTCGGCGTCTCGAAAACGCGGGTCTACGATCTCGGGCTCAAATTCAAAGATCGCGCGCCGTGACCGGCGCAAACGCGCCATCCCCTAAGCGGCAGAAGGGCTACCGGCGCGGGCATGCGGCGGAAATCGCGGCGGCAGTGTTTCTGATTGCCAAGGGCCATCGCATACTGGCGCGCCGTTTCAAAACACCAGCGGGAGAAATTGACTTGATCACGCTGAAGCGCGGCCGCATTGGTTTTGTCGAAGTCAAACGCCGCGCGACGCTCGCCGGTTGCGAAGCGTCAATCACGCCGCGTCTGCGCCAGCGCGTGCGCCGCGCCGCCGATCTGTGGCTGGCCAAGCATGAGCGCTATCAGACGCACACTCTCGGCTTCGATGTCGTGTTTGTGTTGCCGTGGCGGCTGCCGGTGCATTTGCCCGGCGTTCTGTAACAAGGCGTCCTGTAACAAGCGCTGAAACAAAAAAACCCGGAGCCGCCCCGCTGGAACGGCTCCGGGTCTTCCCGCTATTCGTGGACGGCGCGCGATTAGTCGCGATAATCGTCATAGCGCTCGGCGTGGCTGGCTTGCGACGCGATCGCGAGACCAAGCATGGCGGCGAACATGCCGATCGCGAGATTGCGGCCGCTGTGATCTTTCTTGCGCGGACGGTAGCCGGCGTCTGCGTCATGCCACTGGGGTTGAGGCCGGTAGTTCCGGCGCGGCTCGCCCCAGCGGTTGTGATGGCCATGTTCGCGCGCCTCGAAGTGCTCAACGCGCGGGCCCGAACTGTAACCATAGCCGCCACTGTGATGGTTCCACTCGCGGGCATTGGCGGCCGTCGACAGCGGCACGAGGCTGCCAGCGGCGATGCTGGCTGCGAGGACGGCTGAGGTGATGACCTTGTTCAGTGGCATTTGGTGAGGCTCCCTGCCCACGTGAGACGCTGCACCTGGACAATCCCGGCAGCGTTCGGACAGGTTTGTAGGCCCCCCGCGCTGAATGCGGATTGAATGGATAGTGCAACATTCGTTCATGTTGCACCCGGCTTCCCAGTGTCGCTTACGAACCGGGGTTTGCCGCTATCCCCAAGCCACCAACCAATGCGGCAACGCGCCCCTGGTCCAGCCGTTGAAGCCCAGGGGTGCCCATGTTAAGGACACCGCGGCTGTCAAAGGGGTGGCTGGTGGGCCCCGTCCCCTCGCGCTCCTTATCACCGGTGACGACCTTCCCTTGAAGCGGGCGGTTTCGGGCTTTTTTGCCCCCGCCCCCCATGCGCCCCTCGTGGCGCGATCGTGAGCGCGCGACGTGGCAACGGACGACACAATCATTGAAGGTGTGGCAGGACGTTATGCGACGGCCCTGTTCGATTTGGCGAAAGATAATTCCAAGATCGCCGAGGTTGAAGGCGATCTCGTCAACTTCCAGAAGCTGCTGGACGAGAGCAGCGATCTAAAGCGCATGGTCCGCAGCCCCGTGATTGCGGCCGAGGATCAGGCCCGGGCGCTCGGCGCCGTGTTCGTCAAAGCCGGTATCGGCGGCCTCGCCGCTAATTTTCTCAAGCTGATCGCCAAAAATCGCCGGTTGTTTGCGGTCGAGGATATGATCAAAGCCTTCCGCCGCCAGGCCGCCAAGGCGCGCGGCGAAGTAACGGCCGAGGTGACGAGCGCCGTCGCGCTGAGTGATGCCCAGACCGCTAGCCTCAAAGAAACTTTGAAAGCCTCAGTCGGCAAGGATGTAACGTTGAACGCCCGCGTCGACCCAAGCTTGCTTGGCGGGCTCGTCGTCAAGGTCGGCAGCCGCATGATCGATTCATCACTGAAAACCAAGCTCCAAAACCTCAAGGTCATCTTGAGCGGGACGGGCACCTGACAAAATTTAATCACCGCTGATTTTCTTTCAGCGGCGATTTTTTTACGCTTAAGAACTCGGGTTCGCCGGTCGCGCGGGCCAAAAAAAATCGAAACGACCAAGGGAAGAGGTCATTACCGACATGGATATCCGGGCCGCAGAAATTTCGTCGATCCTCAAGGATCAGATCAAGAATTTCGGCAAAGAAGCGCAGGTCTCCGAGATCGGCCAGGTGCTGTCGGTTGGCGACGGTATCGCCCGCGTCTACGGCCTCGATAACGTCCAGGCCGGTGAAATGGTCGAGTTCCCGGGCGGCATCCGCGGTATGGCCCTGAACCTCGAGAGCGACAACGTCGGCGTCGTTATTTTCGGCGACGATCGCTCGATCAAGGAAGGCGACACCGTCAAGCGCACCGGCGCCATCGTCGAAGTTCCGGTCGGCAAGGGCCTTTTGGGCCGCGTTGTCGACGGTCTCGGCAACCCGATTGACGGCAAGGGTCCGATCAAGTCGGACAAGAAGATGCGCGTCGACGTCAAGGCGCCGGGCATTCTGCCGCGCAAATCGGTGCATGAGCCGATGGCGACGGGCCTCAAGGCCATCGATTCGCTGATCCCGATTGGCCGCGGCCAGCGCGAGCTCGTCATCGGCGACCGCCAGACCGGCAAGACCGCTGTTATTCTCGATACCATCCTCAATCAGAAGGCGCTCAACGCCGGGACTGATGAGAGCCAAAAGCTCTATTGCGTTTATGTCGCCATCGGCCAGAAGCGCTCGACGGTTGCGCAGTTCGTCAAGGTTCTCGAAGAGCGCGGCGCACTCGAATATTCGATCATCGTCGCCGCCACCGCGTCCGATCCGGCGCCGTTGCAGTACCTGGCGCCGTTCACCGGCTGCACCATGGGCGAATACTTCCGTGACAACGGCATGCACGCCGTCATCGCCTATGACGATTTGTCGAAGCAGGCCGTCGCCTATCGCCAGATGTCGCTGCTGCTGCGCCGTCCGCCAGGCCGCGAAGCTTATCCCGGCGACGTGTTCTATCTCCACTCTCGTTTGCTCGAACGCGCCGCCAAACTCGGCGACGCCGCCGGCAAAGGCTCGCTGACGGCACTTCCGGTTATTGAAACCCAGGGCAACGACGTGTCGGCGTTCATTCCGACCAACGTCATTTCGATCACCGACGGCCAGATCTTCCTTGAGAGCGATCTATTCTATCAGGGTATCCGCCCGGCCGTGAACGTCGGTCTCAGCGTCTCGCGCGTCGGCTCATCGGCGCAGACAAAGGCCATGAAGCAGGTCGCCGGCAAGATCAAAGGCGAGCTGGCCCAGTACCGCGAAATGGCGGCGTTCGCGCAATTCGGTTCCGACCTCGACGCCGCGACGCAGAAGTTGCTTGCCCGTGGCGCCCGTCTCACCGAACTTTTGAAACAGCCGCAGTTCTCGCCGCTCAAGATGGAAGAGCAGGTTGCGGTGATCTTTGCCGGTACACGCGGCTATCTCGATGGCATCCCGGTCTCAGCTGTTGGCAAATTCGAGCAGGGTCTGTTGACGGCGCTGCGCTCGGAGAAGTCGATTTTTGAGGCGACCGCCAAGGAAAAGGCGCTATCGGGCGAGACGGAAAAGAAGCTCGTCGATTTCCTCGACAAATACACCAAGGGTTTCACGGCGTAATCGGGACCCTTGAGGAGAGCGCTCGATGGCGAGCTTAAAAGACATGCGCAGCCGCATCGCCTCCGTAAAGGCGACGCGGAAAATTACCAAGGCGATGCAGATGGTCGCCGCGGCCAAACTGCGCCGGGCCCAGGAAGCAGCGACCGCAGCCCGCCCCTATGCCGAGCGCATGGACGGCGTACTCGCGAGCTTGGCGTCCAAGGTTGCCGACAAAGGCAGCGCGTCGCCCTTGCTCGTCGGCACTGGCAAAGACCAGGTGCACCTGCTGATCGTGATGACGGCGGAACGTGGCCTGTGCGGGGGATTCAATTCCAACATCGCCAAGCTGGCGCGAGCCGACGCGCAAAGGCTGATCGCGTCCGGCAAGACGGTGAAAATCTTCACCGTCGGCCGCAAGGGTGCCGACAACTTGCGCCGCGAGTTCGCCAAGAACATCATCGAGCGCGTTGATTTTCAGGGTATCAAGCAGTTGAACTTCGGCCATGCCGAGGGCGTCGCCAACAAGGTCTTGGCGATGTTCGAGGCCGGTGATTTCGATGTCGCCACGCTGTATTTCTCGGAATTCAAATCCGTCATCGCCCAGAAGCCGACGGCGCTGCAGCTGATCCCGGCGAAAATCCCCGAGATTAAGGGCGACGCCGCGAAGGGCGCCAGCGCCATTCACGAATACGAGCCGGGCGAAGAGGAAGTGATGGGCTACCTGCTGACCCGCAACATCTCGACGCAGCTGTTCCGCGGCCTTCTCGAAAACTCAGCCTCAGAGCAGGGCGCCCGCATGTCGGCCATGGA
Source organism: Hyphomicrobium sp. (assembly GCA_031378895.1). GTDB lineage: Bacteria > Pseudomonadota > Alphaproteobacteria > Rhizobiales > Hyphomicrobiaceae > Hyphomicrobium_B. The sequence continues at coordinate 112,656 of JANNEP010000050.1, read as the reverse complement.
CAACGCCACCCGCAACGCCGGCGACATGATCAACAAGCTGACGATCAAGTACAACCGCCTGCGTCAGGCGAACATCACCAAAGAACTCATCGAAATCATTTCGGGCGCGGAAGCGCTCTAAGCAAAGAGCACGAAACGTAGGTTGGGTTTGGCCGCACTACCCTCGGCCGTAACCCAACAATCAAGACCAGAGGCGAATGAAACATAGCTGTTGGTTTACGCGCGGAATGGAAATTTGAATGCAACCGAGAATGACGGGCCGCGCTAACCCAACCTACAAGTGAACGAACAAGGAAACGAAGCAATGGCTAGCAAGATTGGCAAAATCCGTCAGGTCACTGGCGCCGTCGTCGACGTGCAGTTTGATGGCCATCTGCCAGAGATCTTGAACGCGCTTGAAACCACGAACCACGGCAATCGCCTGGTCCTCGAAGTGGCACAGCATCTCGGCGAAAGCACCGTCCGCACCATCGCCATGGACTCGACCGAAGGTCTGGTCCGCGGCCAGGACGTGTCAGACACGGGCCAGCCCATCATGGTGCCGGTCGGCGAAGAAACGCTCGGCCGCATCATGAACGTTATCGGCGAGCCGGTCGATGAAGCCGGTCCCATTGGCTCGAAGGGCACCCGCGCCATCCACCAGCCGGCGCCGAGCTTCGCCGATCAGGCGTCGGAAGCCCAGATCCTCGTCACCGGCATCAAGGTCGTTGACCTCTTGGCCCCGTACGCGAAGGGCGGCAAGATCGGGCTGTTCGGCGGCGCCGGCGTCGGCAAGACGGTTTTGATTATGGAATTGATCAACAACGTCGCCAAGGCTCACGGCGGCTACTCGGTGTTTGCAGGCGTCGGCGAGCGCACGCGCGAAGGCAACGATCTTTATCACGAGATGATCGAGTCCAAGGTCAACGTCGATCCGAAGAAAAACAAAGGGTCGACCAAGGGCTCCAAGTGCGCCCTTGTCTACGGGCAGATGAACGAGCCGCCCGGCGCTCGCATGCGCGTGGCGCTCTCGGGCCTCACCGTCGCCGAAGATTTCCGCGACAAGGGCCAGGACGTGTTGTTCTTCGTCGACAACATCTTCCGTTTTACGCAGGCCGGTTCGGAAGTCTCGGCGCTGCTCGGCCGTATCCCTTCAGCCGTCGGTTATCAGCCGACGCTTGCGACCGACATGGGCGCGCTGCAGGAACGCATCACCACGACGCAGAAGGGTTCGATCACCTCGGTGCAGGCGATTTACGTGCCGGCCGACGATTTGACCGACCCGGCGCCCGCGACCTCGTTTGCGCATTTGGACGCAACCACGGTTCTGTCACGTTCGATCGCTGAAAAGGGCATCTACCCGGCCGTTGACCCGCTCGATAGCACGTCGCGCATGCTCGATCCGCGCATCGTCGGCGAAGAGCACTACGCCATTGCGCGGCGCGTTCAGGAGATCCTGCAGAAATATAAGTCGCTGCAGGACATCATCGCCATTCTCGGCATGGACGAGTTGTCAGAAGACGACAAGATCGCGGTGGCGCGGGCCCGTAAGATCGAGCGCTTCATGTCGCAACCGTTTACGGTCGCGGAAGTCTTCACCGGTTCGCCGGGCAAGCTCGTGGCGTTGGCCGACACGATCAAGGGCTTCAAGGGGCTTTGCGACGGCGACTACGACCATCTCCCCGAACCGGCGTTCTACATGGTCGGCACGATCGAAGAAGCTATCGCCAAGGCCGAGAAGCTGGCGGAAGCTGCTTAACGCTCGTCGCGGCGAACGCGTCGCGCGGCTTCAGGAGAAAAGACAATGACAGAGGCCGCGACCACGTTTGGCAGCTGCTGCGAAGAACTCAAGGAAGCCCTCGAGGGCGGTGATTTCGAGCCGCTCATTACGGTCGGCCCGGACAGCGTGATTTACATGACGGTCGGGCTCGTCGACCTGGAAGAAGAAGAGCCCGGTCTCGTCGATCATCCGCTGTTTTTCTGCCCGTTCTGCGGCGCCAAGCTGCAGACGGCCGATGAGGTTCGCGCCAAGGCCGGCGGCGAGGGCGAAGAAGAAACGGTTTAACGGGAATTTTGCGCCCGACCTTTTCCCCTTGGGGAGAAGGTGGTCCGCCCGGCGCGAAGGCGCCAAAGAATTGGGACCGGATGAGGGGGTCTTTGAGCCCTTATTCGCCTTGAAGTGAAGACCCCCTCACCCCGGCCCTCTCGCCTGAGGTGAGAGGGAGAAGACAGCAAGGACGACTGACATGGCAGGCACATTCAAATTCGAACTCGTCTCACCGGAGCGCATTCTGCTCTCGGTCGATGCCGATCAGGTCGTGGTGCCGGGCGCTGACGGCGATTTCGCCGTGCTCGCGGGTCATGCGCCCGTCATCGCGACACTGCGCCCCGGCGTGCTCGACGTCACGATGCAGGGAGCTAAGCGGCGGCTGTTTGTCAAAAGCGGCTTCGCAGAAGTCGGCCCAACGCGCCTGACCGTGCTGGCGCAGAAGGCCTACGACGTCGAAGACATGACGCCCGCAATCATTGCCGATGAAATGAAAACCGCAGAAGCTGAACTGGCTGCCGCCAAGGATGACGCGTCCAAGGCCATGGCCGATACGCTCATCTCGGAATTGAAGCGGCTCGGCGCCAAGGCGGCTTAGCCCTCCATCCGCACGATCTGAAACGACAAAGACCGGACAATTGTCCGGCTTTTTTTATTCTGTGCTTGCTCGAGTCACGCCACGGCAAGGTGCCCGAAGGTGCCGGCGACCTGTTCGTAGACGTGGCGCTTGAACGGCACGATCAGCTTCGGCACGCTCGAGAGCGGTGCCCACCGCCAGGTCTCAAATTCGGACTTCACGCCGTCCTTGGGTCCAACGTCGATGTCGCTGTCGTGGCCGAGAAAGCGCATGGCGAACCATTTCTGGCGCTGACCGCGATACCGGCCCTTCAGCGCGATGCCGAGCAGCGCCGCTGGGAGTTCATAGGACAGCCACTCGGGGTGCTCGGCCAGCACCTCGACGTTGGTGACGCCGGTTTCCTCGCGCAATTCCCTAAGCGCCGCGATGCGCGGCGGCTCGAATTTCTCGATACCGCCCTGGGGCATTTGCCAAATGTGGGCCGAATGATCTCCCGCCCATTTCGGCTTGCGGCGGCCGACCCAGACTTTGCCCTCGGCGTTGAGCAGCATGATGCCGACGCACGCCCGGATGGGCAGTTCGGGATGTGTCGCGCCGCCAAGGTCTGCAAGAGGTCTCATGAGCAATCGTGCCTGTGGATAACCTGAGAATAACTTAAGCCTGTGATTCGGTAACAGTACAGAAAAAAGGGAACTATATACTTGAAGTACCGGTGATTTTAGCCTATGTATCCGTCAGATAGACAGGGGAAGCCCCATGATCGACCTGACGAACCCGATTTTCAGAGATGCCGAGATGGCCCGCCAATACCTCGAAACGCAGCGCTGGCCGGACGGCCCGGTTTGCCCCCACTGCGGCTCGAAACACGAAGCAACCAAACTCCAGGGCAAGAGCACCCGCCCTGGCGTCTACAAGTGTAAGGGCTGCGAAAAGCCCTACTCAGTTACGGTGGGAACAGTTTTCGAAAGCTCTAAAATCCCGCTCAGCAAGTGGCTGCTGGCCACCTACCTCATGTCGGCCTCTAAGAAGGGCATGTCCGCCAAGCAAATCGAACGCATGTTGGGCGTCACCTACAAGACCGCGTGGTTCATGATGCACCGCATCCGAGAAGCCATGACGACAGACAGCAAGACTTCCGGGCCGATTGGTGGCGCTGACAAGATTGTCGAGAGCGACGAAACGTTCGTCGGCGGCAAAGCCAAGAACGTGCATCGCGGTAAGCCCGTGCCGAAGAAAATCCCCGTTGTAGCCCTTATCGAACGTGGCGGCGAAGCCCGCGTTCGCGTCGTTGCCGACGTGACCGCCAAGACCCTGCGTCCTGTCTTGTTCACACAGGCGAGCCGCAAATCAGCGCTCATGACCGACGAATCGCCGACGTATCAGTGGATCGGCCGCGAATTCTACAACCACTCGACCGTCAATCACTCAAAGGGCGAATACACCGATCACTGCGGCTTTGCCCACGTCAACACCTGCGAGAGCTTCTTTGCCATCTTCAAACGTGGGATTATGGGCTCGTTTCATTCGGTCTCGGAAGCCCACTTGCAGCGCTACGCCAGCGAGTTTGAGTTCCGTTGGAACCACCGCAAGGTGACAGATACCGAGCGCGCCGAAGCGATCCTGAAAGCCTCAAAAGGCAAGCGCCTCACCTATCGGCGGACTGATCAAGCCACGAACGCTTAAGCAGAAGGCAAAGCGCTTTCTCAATTGGCGTCGCCATCGCTCAAAACGTCAGTGAACGAATCGTGATAAGATGCGCATTGCGGCATTCCTTAGCCAGATGGAAGAAATTCCTATCGGGCTGAGGATCGCTGGCATTTGGCTGATCGCAACCCCGTCGTAGGTTGCATAAGCTAACTTGCCAATCCGTGCTCGCGCGTCGGTCGCGTTAGTTGCCTTGATTGCGAGCACCCATTCCGCCCCGTCGTGGCGGTAAGTGAATAAGTGCGTTTCAAATTTCGCGTTCATTGCAACCTCAACAGAAGGACCATCACGATGGTTTTCTGGAAATACAAAGACGTTCAGGGTTACTGGCGTTGGACACTTGAGGCCTCGAATAGCAGGAAGGTCGCCAATTCGGGCGAGGGCTACCACAACGAGACTGATTGCGATCACGCAATCGGTCTCGTCAAATCAGCTTGGAATGCGCCGGTTCATAAAAGGTAAAGTCAGAAGAACTCGAAGCCAGCCTCCAAGCTAAGACTTCGAGCCCTTCCCAGACGAACGGGGGTCGCGCTTTGGCGCGGCCCCTTTCGCTATTTTCGACGCTCTGGCAACATGAGGCTTCGGCGGCGTCTCAAGCATCCGGCGCACCGTCTGCTCGAATTTCTGTGGCGAAGGAGCCTCAGTGTCTTTGGTTTTGTCCAAGACTGCCTCGTTGCTCAACTTTAGCTAACAACTGCTGCGGTCGCCGTCTCGACTCAGGGAAGCAAATCACCGAACCCTAGATGGTCGGCCTGCGACTTGGCGGTTCCTTGCAGGGAGCCCCGCCGCTCGCGTTTGCCGACTGGCGCACCCGCCCCGGTGGTTCGTATTGCGTCCACCGGGAGGGTGTAACGAATCACGTAGGAAATTTCCTACGCTGTATGCGTAACGACAATTGTGCCTCAGAGGCAACTCGCCCGCCCCCACATTTATGCCGGATCACGGCAAATTCACCGCCGGTGAGTCTTCGCGGTGACGGGGAGAAAAACTGCCCGGTACGCCTGCTACATACTCCCCAGAAAAAACATAGCAAACTGATGACGCTAACCTGTCATATTGAGGGCTGAGGCAGGCGAGGGGGGCAGGTTTGGCAGCAGCTGCGCTGTGGTTCCTCAGCCGGCAATCGGCCGGGCCAGGACGGCGAAATCGGCCAGGACCTGGCGATAGACATCACGCTTGAACGGCACGATCAGGTCTAGGAGGTCGTCCACTGGCGCCCACCGCCAGGCTATAAACTCGGGCTCGTGGCCTTCGGGCGGATCAATCGTGATTTCGCGCATCTCGCCCAGAAAGCGGAACGCGAACCACTTCTGCTTTTGTCCGCGATAGCGACCGCCCCAGGCTTTGCCGATGAGATCGGGCGGCAGGTCGTAGGTCAGCCAGCCCGGCAGCTCGGCGATCAGCTCGACCGAACGCATACCGGTTTCTTCATGGAGTTCGCGCACCGCCGCCGAGCGCGGATCTTCGCCCTCGTCGATCCCGCCTTGCGGCATCTGCCACCAGGCACCGCGGCCCTCGGCCTCGTTCTTGGCGTCAGCCCGGCAGCCAACCCAGACGAGCCCCTCGCGGTTGATGACCATCAGTCCGGCGCAGGGCCGGTAGGGCAGATGTGAGACGCCGGCAGGTGGCGAGCTGCGCGTTTCGCTGGTCATGGTGATCCTTGTCGAACGTCCTTCATACCCGGAACAGAGGCAACAAAAAAGACGGGCACCAGCGGCGCCCGTCTTGGAATGCAAGTAAGTCTTGGACTACAAGAAAAGAACAACCGCCATCAGTTTGGCGATGATTTTTTCTCCGGCTCGCTGCCGGCCGCTGGGGCCGGTACGGTGCTGTCGGTTGCAGAGGGTGCCGCCGAGCTGGCCGCAGCCGGTTCCTTAGCCGTGCCGCGCAGGAACGACAGTGCGTACTGGAGCTGGGTGTCTTTTTCCGGCTCCTTCGGCACGTAGGACGACGAGCCGGATACTTCTTCCTTCTCCTTGGGCTTCTCGCCGTCCTTGGCGTCCTTGTCCTTCGCGTCTTTTGCGTCTTTGTCTTTTGCGTCCTTCGGTTCTTCCTTGGCGCTGCCGTCGGGGTTCTTGAGGTGGCCGCGAAGACTGGCTTCGCCGCGCGGCTTTTCAACCCCCAACTTGGCTTTGATGTCGTCCGGAATTTCCGTTTCAATCAGGATGTCGGGGTCGATACCCTTGGCCTGGATAGACCGGTTGGACGGCGTGAAATAGCGAGCTGTTGTCAAACGGATCGCGCCGTTTGCTCCCAGCGGGATAATGGTCTGCACCGAGCCTTTGCCGAACGAACGTGTACCGATGATGGTCGCCCGTTTGTGATCTTGCAAGGCGCCGGCGACGATTTCTGATGCCGAGGCCGAGCCGCCGTTGATCAACACGGCGACTTTCTTGCCGTCGGTAATGTCGCCAGGACGGGCATTGGCGCGCTGCGTTTCTTCGTTGTTGCGGCCTTTGGTCAGTACGATCGCGCCCCGCTCCAGGAAGTCGTCGGAGACGGCAATGGCCTGATCGAGAAGACCGCCGGGGTTGTTGCGCAGATCGATGATGTAGCCCTTGAGATTGCCACCGATCTCCTTGTTCAAGGCCTCGATCGATTTGACAACGTTGGCGTGCGTCTGCTCGTTGAATGTCGAGACCTTGATGTAGGCCACGTCGCCTTCAACCCTCGATTTCACGGCATTGATACGGATGACGTCACGCGTCACCTTGACGTCAAAGGCGTCGTCGCGGCCCTTGCGCACAATCGTCAACGTGATCGGGGTGTGCACGGGGCCGCGCATTTTCTCGACCGCCTGCTCGAGCGTGAGGCCGGTGATCTGCTCATTGTCTAGATGCGTGATGAGGTCGTTGGCCATCAGACCGGCTTTTGCGGCCGGCGTGTCATCGATGGGAGAAACAACCTTGATGACGCCGTTCTCCATCGTGACTTCAATGCCGAGACCGCCGAACTCGCCACGCGTCTGTACCTGCATGTCGCGGAAGTTCTTCGGGCTCATATAGGACGAGTGCGGGTCGAGAGACGACAGCATGCCGTTGATGGCGTTTTCTATGAGCTGCGTGTCATCGGGCTTCTCGACATAATCGGAGCGGACGCGCTCGAGTACGTCGCCGAACAGGTCAAGCTGACGATACAGCTCTGAATTCTGCGACGGTGTCGCCGAATAGGTTTGTGTTACGTTCAGCAGTGTGGTGGCGCCGGCCAATCCTGTCATCAACAGGAACGTCCAGAACGCGTAATCCGTCTTGCGCATTATCCTTGTACCTTCTGCTGACTAGCGACCCACCAAGGGCCGGGGTCGATGGGACGACCGTCCTTACGAAACTCTACGTAGAGAACGGGGGAGTTCGATTGCGCCGATGACGGCGAATTTTTTGGTCCACCGCTCATTGTGCCGACCGGTTCTGCGGTGAGCACGAATTGCCCGGGCTGAACGTCGATCTGCGACATGCCAGCGAGGAGGATATGATAGCCGTCACCGGCGTTGATGATCAAGAGTTGCCCGTAGCTGCGGAATTCGCCAGCATAGACCACCCAGCCGTCGCAAGGCGCCGTAACTTGGGCGGCTGCGCGGGTTTCAATCACAATGCCCTTGGATTGGCCACCGTATTGTGTGCGCTCGCCATAGGCCAGGACACGCCGTCCCTGCGCTGGAAGGGGCAGTTTCGTGTGCGCCGTCGAGAACGCGAGCGCCGGTTTGATCCGCCCGGGACTGCCGGGAATCATGGCGGTCTGGGATGGCGCGAGCTCAACGATGGGCGGCTTGAGGTGCGGCGGCGTTAGGGCGGCAACCTGGGTCTCTTTCTGAGCCTCACCCGCAGCAGCGCCATCAGCAACGCTATCAGGCGTTGTTTCCGCGACCAGCAGTTTACCGTTTGGCTCTGGCGCAGGGACCGCGGATGCAGGCGGCGTGCTATTGATGGCCGCGGTTTTTAATTCATCCTGATAAGCCCCAAGCCCGGTCTTTTCGGTGACCGCCTGGTCCAGCTTGGTAATGAGTTCGGCAAGGTCGCTGACGCTTTTCGAGATCTCTGCCGAGACGGTGCGCACGGCCGCCAGCTCAGATTGGCGATCGGCGATCGTCAGCTTCTTGGCTTCCATCAGGCTTGCGAGCCGCGTCCGCGCTTCGGTCAGCCTGTCGGTCTCGGCTTGCAGGCGTTCGCCTTCGGAGCGAATATTCCCCATGACACGAACGAGGTCATCCAGTCGTTCGGCCAGCGTCAGGGCTTGACCCTTGAGTTCTGGAAACGCCGAGGACAGCAGCATGGCACTGCGCACCATTTTCAGGGCGTCCTCGCGGCGGGTGATCAAAACCGGAGGCGGATTGCGCCCCATCCGCTGCAAGGCGCCGAGCAGCTGCGCAATTTGTCCATGGCGTTGTCCGAGCGATCCGCGAACGATCTTTTCCTGTGCCTCGAGTTCCGACATCCGGCCCTCGATCGAGGTTAGCTGGCCTTCGCTGCGCTGGATCAAGGCGGCCGTTTCGACAAGCCGGGCGTTGAGCCGTTCGCGCTCGGCATCGAGATCGGCGACGTCGGTCTGTAGCGCCTTGGCCTTGCTCTCGGCCGTCGAAAGCTCGGTCTGTCGCTGTTCCAGCGCCCGCTCAGCCTCGTCCCCGGTTGCTGGTGGTGAAGTTTGGGCGTTGGCAGACACGGCCAGCACCAGCGCCACAAGGCAGCCACCCGCCGCTCGCAGACCAAGATAGGCTGCAACGTCGCTCGGCAGATAGGTCCTTATCTTGCGCTGCACGAATTGATGTCCCGGGGTCACGCGGGCCTGGGAACTCGTCTGAGTTTCCCAAGCGTACGTACGACGTTAAGCGATTCATCGCTTGGAAATTAAGGCTTTTCTCGTGCCAAGCAAATTTCAAATACGTAATGCAGGGCGAGATGTGATGTTCTAAGGCAAAAATACCGCCCCGTGACCGCATGGCCATTGCCGGCCTGTGCTTATGGGCATAGTCGAAAAGCCAGCTCTCCGTACAGGATCACGCCATGCAAGACGTTTTTTACTACTCAACGACGATTGCGGTTATTGCCGTCTTTATCGTGTTGCTTCTAGGACTCCGCAGCATGTTGCAGGGAACCAGTCCGAATCTCAGCCAAAAGCTCATGCGCTGGCGCGTTGGCCTACAGTTCTGCGCAATTTTGATCATCATGGCCTACGTGCTGTACACCCGCTCTTGATCTCAAGTCCTGACAGCGGATGGCTTGATCGCCTCAGCTCTGGCGTTTACGGTCGCAACTGACGCCAGGCTGCTGCCAGCCCAAACGGAAACGTTTCACACATGGTCGTCCTCAATCGCATCTACACGAAAACCGGAGACGCTGGTACGACTGCGCTTGGGTCGGGCGAGCGGGTGCCGAAAACCTCGGTGCGGATCGCAGCTTACGGCACGGTCGACGAGACCAATGCCCAGATCGGCATGGTGCGCATCCATCTCGGAGACCGCGAGCCCGAGGTCGACCAGATGCTGGCACGTATCCAGAACGACCTTTTTGATCTCGGCGCCGATCTGTGCGTGCCGGACAAGGGCGAAAAACTCCCCTATGAGCCGCTGCGGGTCACGGATGCCCAGGTGAAGCGTCTCGAAGACGAGATCGACCACATGAACGCCGGGCTGCAACCGCTGAAGTCGTTCGTACTTCCGGGCGGCACGCCAGCTGCTGTGGCGCTGCACGTGGCCCGGACCGTGAGCCGCCGGGCGGAGCGGATCATGGTCGAACTAGCGGCGCTGCCCAAAGAGCCCGTCAGCACTGCTGCACTGAAATACATCAACCGGCTTTCGGATTTCCTGTTTGTTGCTGGACGCTATGTCAACGACCGCGGTGAGGCCGACGTGCTGTGGGTGCCGGGCAAGAACCGCTAGCCGTTCTAATTGCGCCAGACTGAAATGGATTGACCCGCCATGTTCGTTCCGATCGGCGACGATAACCCGCTTAAGACGATCCGCTATCAGTATGTCACGGTGGCGCTGATCGCGGCCAACATCATAGCGTTTGTGCTCGAGAGTTCGCCGGCGTCGTCAGATGCGCTGGTCGCGAGCTTTGCGGTTGTGCCGCAGGAACTCTTTCAGGTGCACAGTCTCGGTGGCACCGTGCCAGTCTCGGGCGATGCGTTCGCGGTGCCTGAGCGCGCGACGCTGTTCAGCTACATGTTCCTCCACGGCGACGTCATGCACCTCATCGGCAACATGCTGTTTTTGTGGGTGTTCGGCGACAACGTCGAGGACGCCATGGGTCACGTCCGCTTTCTGGTGTTCTATCTGGCGTGCGGTGTTGCGGCGGCTCTCCTACACGCCATGATGCTCCCAGACAGCCAGGATGCGCTGATAGGCGCCAGCGGTGCCGTCTCGGGTGTCATCGCCGCCTATCTGATGGTTCACCCCAAGGTCGGGGTCTGGGTGCTGGCGTTTAAGGTAATTCCGCTGCGCATCACGGCGGCCTGGGCGCTCGGGGCTTGGATCATCTTCCAGATTGTCATGGTGGCCTTGCCCCAATCCGGACCTACGGCCTGGTGGGCCCATATCGGCGGGTTGATCGCCGGCGCCGCCCTGATCCTTGTGATGCGGCGGCCGGGTGTGCCACTTTTCGGGCGGCGCTAACCGCCGTTTCGGGGCTCAGTAAAAAAGTCCCCGAATGGCGCTCGCCGCGACCGCTTGCAGCAATTGACTTCACCCCGACCGGCCCGTAGCTTCCGCCTTCGCAGTTGCGAAAACCGCCAGGAGCCCAACCTAAACGCGCGCCGACCCGCGTTTGGTGCTGCGCCGTACTCTTGGGATCGCCGCGCTGCAACAAAGCCGCGGCCGGGTCATCGGTGCGCCGCCAAAAAACAGTTGGGAGCGCCAGAACGCTGGCGAGTGGCATGAAGATTGTTGTGCCGGTCAAACGGGTCGTTGATTACAACGTTAAAATTCGCGTCAAGCCGGATGGGTCGGGAATCGACCTTGCGAATGTGAAAATGTCTATGAACCCCTTCGACGAGATCGCCATCGAAGAAGCGGTGCGGCTCAAGGAAAAGGGCGGCGCAACAGAAGTCGTCGTTGTCTCCATCGGCTCGTCGAAATCACAAGAAACCATCCGCACCGCGCTCGCCATTGGCGCCGACCGGGGTATCCTCGTCGAAACGGCCGACGGCGTTGCCGTCGAACCCCTCGCCGTTGCCAAACTTCTGAAAGCCATCGTCGAGGCTGAGAAGCCTGATCTCGTCATCCTCGGCAAGCAGGCGATCGACGACGATTGCAATCAAACCGGTCAGATGCTGGCGGCCCTTCTCGGGTGGGCGCAAGGCACGTTTGCCTCAAAGGTCGTGCCGGCAGCTGGCAGCGTCTCCGTCACGCGCGAAGTTGATGGCGGTCTCGAAACTGTCAAACTCAAACTTCCTGCCGTCGTGACGACGGATCTGCGTCTGAACGAGCCGCGTTATCCGTCGCTGCCCAACATCATGAAGGCGAAGAAAAAGCCGCTCGACGTCAAGAAGCCTGAGGATTATGGCGTTGATATCGCGCCCCGCCTCAAGGTCCTAAAGACCTCGGAGCCGGCGACGCGTAAAGCGGGCATCAAAGTCGCCAATGTGGCCGAGCTGGTCCACAAACTCAAAACCGAAGCCGGGGTGCTCTGATGGCGGTCCTTATCCTCGCGGAGCATTCCAATACCGCGCTGTCGCCCTCAACCGGCAAGGCCTTGTCGGCCGCCAAGGCGCTGGGCGGCGATATCCATATTCTTGTCGCTGGCTCCAATTGCAAACCAGCTGCGGAGGCGGCAGCGAAGCTCGCAGGCGTTGCCAAGGTTCTCGTAGCCGACGCGCCGCACCTCGCCCATGGCCTCGCCGAGGAAACCGCCGAGGTCATCCTCGCACTCGCCGGAGCCTATTCGGCCATTCTGGCTCCAGCGACAGCATCGGGCAAAAACATCCTGCCGCGCGTTGCTGCCAAACTCGATGTCATGCAAATTTCCGACATCACCAAGGTCATCTCCGCTGACACCTTTGAGCGGCCGATTTATGCCGGTAACGCCATCCAGACCGTGCAATCGGCGGAAGCCAAGAAGGTCATCACGGTTCGTACCGCCGCGTTTCCTGCGGCGCCTGAGGGCGGATCAGCCGCGATCGAAGCCGTCAGCGTGCCCGTGGCAATCGGCACGTCCGCATTCGAAAAAGCCGAGCTTACGAAGTCCGACCGGCCCGAACTGACGTCGGCCAAAATTATCATCTCAGGCGGTCGCGGCATGGGAAACGGCGAGAACTTCGCCAAGTACATCGAACCGATCGTCGATCGCCTCGGCGCCGCCATGGGCGCGTCGCGCGCTGCGGTCGATGCCGGGTATGTACCCAACGACCTGCAGGTCGGGCAAACCGGCAAGGTCGTCGCCCCCGATCTTTACGTTGCCGTCGGCATCTCGGGCGCTATCCAGCATCTCGCCGGCATGAAGGATTCGAAAGTCATTGTCGCCATCAACAAGGATGGCGAAGCCCCCATCTTTCAGGTCGCCGACTACGGTCTCGTCGCTGACTTGTTCCAGGCACTCCCCGAACTTGAAGCCGAGCTCAAAAAAGCCGGCCGCTAAACCCGCGCAATTGTCGCGCCGAAGGATCGCTGATGCCTCATACGCAAAAGGTGATGGAAAAAGCCAAAGCTGGTTTGAAGCCCGCGCGGTCAATCAGCAAGGTCGGCATTATCGGCGCCGGGCAGATGGGCAGCGGCATTGCCCATGTGGCGGTACTCGCGGGCTATACCGTCGCCGTCAACGATCTCAAAAAGGAGACTTACGAAAAGAGCCTTGAGGCCATCGGCAAAAATATGATGCGCCAGATCTCCAAGGGCGCAATCACCGATAAGGCCAAGGATCAGGCTCTCAAACTCATCTCGTTCGCACCAAGTTTAGAAGCCTTTGGCGATTGCGATATCGTCATCGAGGCGGCGACCGAAGATGAGGAACTGAAGCACAAAATTTTCGCGAGCCTCTGTCCGCACCTGAAGCCAACAGCAATCTTGGCCTCGAACACGTCGTCCATCTCGATCACGCGGCTGGCGGCAACGACCGACCGGCCCGAAGACTTTATCGGCATGCACTTCATGAATCCGGTGCCGCTGATGGAGCTTGTGGAGTTGATCCGCGGCATCGCCACCGAAGACGAAACGTTCGCGACGGCCAAGACCTTCGTCGAGAGCCTTGGCAAGACGACGGCTGTGTCGGAAGACTTCCCGGCTTTTATCGTCAACCGCATTCTGCTCCCCATGATCAACGAGGCGGTCTACACTCTGTATGAGGTCGTCTGCACGGTCGAATCCATCGACAAGGCCATGAAGCTCGGTGCCCACCATCCGATGGGTCCCTTGGAACTCGCGGATTTCATCGGGCTGGATACGTGCTTGAGCGTCATGCAGGTGCTGTATGAAGGCTTGTCGGATTCGAAATACCGGCCTTGCCCATTGCTGGTGAAATACGTCGAAGCCGGATGGCTCGGGCGCAAGACCCGGCGCGGCTTCTACGACTATCGCGGTGAAAAACCCGTGCCGACGCGGTAGTCCTGCTATGGCTGAACCCAGAAAAGTCGCGATTATCACAGGCGCTGGTTCGGGCATTGGCCGCGCAGTGGCCGTCAAGCTGCAGGGCGCGGGCTACGACGTCGTTCTCGCAGGACGTCGCACCGAAGAGCTTCAAAAGACGGCGGCAGCAGCCACCGTTCAAACCGGTGGCAGAGTTCTCGTTGTTCCGGCAGATGTGACAGACGAAGCATCTGTAAAAGCGGCATTCGCAAAATCGCGCGATAGTTTTAGCCGGATCGACGTGCTGTTCAACAACGCCGGGACCTTCGCGCAAGGACAACCACTCGAAGACGTTACGCTTGAGACATGGAAGCGTGTCGTCGATGTCAACTTAACTGGCGCGTTTCTGTGTGCGCGCGAAGCCATACGCATGATGAAAGCGCAAACGCCAAAGGGCGGGCGTATCATCAACAACGGCTCGATTTCGGCGCAAACACCGCGGCCGCTGTCGGCGCCCTATACCGCGACCAAGCACGCCATCACGGGGCTGACGAAATCTATCTCACTCGATGGCCGCGCCGATAATATCACCTGCTCACAAATCGATATCGGTAACGCTGCGACGGACTTTACGGCCAAAATGGCGGCTGGGATTTTGCAGGCCAACGGCAGCGTCTTGATCGAGCCGCGGATCGATGTCGCGCATGTTGCGGACGCGGTGCTGTACATCGCCAACCTGCCGCTCGATGCCAACGTGCAATTCATGACGCTGATGGCGTCGTCGATGCCGTTCATCGGCCGCGGCTGAAATCTCTTGATCCAAAAAATCGCGGCCGGCCAGATCAGGGGGTGAGCCGCAGATCTGGCCGGCCGCACGCACGCGTTCGCAGGGGTCCGGGGGCCGGGAGTGGACCGCAGCGAAGCAAGCGCGTTTAGTTCGGCAACATCACGCCGTCGACGACGTGAATGACGCCGTTCGACTGGTTGACGTCGGCGATGGTGATCTTGGACTTGCCGCCCTTGGCGTCGACGACCACGTAGCCGCCCTTGTCATCGCCCATGACGGTGATGGTGCCGCCGGCAACAGTTTTCAGTTCGGCTTTGCCGCCCATTTCCTTCACCTTTGCGGCGAGATCTGTGGCCGACATCTTACCGGCAACGACGTGATAGGTCAGGATGCCCGTGAGCGTGCCCTTATTTTCAGGCTTCAGCAGCGTCGGCACCGTTTCCTTCGGCAGCTTGTCGAAGGCTTCGTTGGTCGGGGCGAAAACCGTGAACGGACCCTTGCTCGAAAGCGTTTCGACGAGGCCTGCGGCTTTCACGGCGGCGACGAGCGTGGTGTGGTCCTTGGAGTTGACGGCATTCTCGATGATGTTCTTCGACGACAACATCGGGGCGCCGCCAACCGTGACGGTCGTTTCTTTCATGTCAGCAAACGATGGCGTAGCGACGGCGCCGAACGAGAGTGCGAGGGCGATTGCGGATGCGCCAAGCAACGTGGCGCGGGTGGACTTCTGCATGGGGGTAACTCCAGTTTATTATGCTGCTCTTTCTGGAAGAGCGAACGGAGTTACGCTGGGTATTCGAACAAGTTTCGCCGCGTTATTCACGTTCTTTTGAGATTTTTGGGTGATCTAAAAATTGCGCCACGCTTTTGCCCAGATGACGCGCAGACGGCTTAGAAATCAGCAGCCGGAAGCAGCTTTCCAGAAAAAACCACAGGTCCCGTGGGGTCACCACTTGGCGATCCACCCTCAGGCTCAAGTGTCACGGCGTAGGTAGAGCCCTCAATGACGTCGGGTTTGTAAGCCGCGAGTATCGGCTTTTTCATTGCTGCTGGCTCGTCGATCACGCCCAGCGACTTCGGCTTGCCGAGGCTGTCGTGAATAATCCACAACTCGAAGCTCTTACCGGGTTCGCGCTTGGCGGCAACGGGGCGCACCGTCATCACGCGGTCGTCCACATTCACGGTTACAAGAAACGCTGGAGATGCAGCGTCTTTTTGCAGAACCGCGACGAGATTTTTGCTTGGCTCCTTGGGCGTGAATTCGCGCACACCAATGGCAATCGCGAGGCTTGCCGCGAGCGCTGAGGCGGTCACGGCCGCCGTGCGCCAGCGGTTCACGCGGCGGCGCAGATCAAGGATCGTGGCGCTGCCTGTGGGCGGACGTTCGATGCCTGAAATGCGCGCCTCGATCTTTGACAGTGTTCCCGCTGGCGGCGTGACCTGCGGTACAGCGTCCGTCAGGGCGGCCAAGCGGTATTCCCAATCTAGAATTGCCGCATTGAGCTGCGGCTCGCGTAGGCGCCGGGCGGCAACCGACGCACGCTCGCCCGCGTCCAGCGTGCCGAGCACGTATTCGCCAGCCAGTCCGTCAATGTCGTCCGCGTCGATCATGAGCCGAGGCACCCCTTCAACTGCGCCAACGATCGTCGCAGCCAGGTTTTGATGGTGTTGACGGGTTGAGCATATTTCGCCGCAAGTTCGTCGCGGCTCAAGCCCTCACAATAGGCGAGCACGACCATTTGCCGGCGATCGGCGTCAAGTTTCGACAAGCAATCGGAGAGCCGCTTCCCGTCCTCGCCGCGCATAACCCGGGCGAGAGCCGTTTCGTCGTCCGATGCCACGTCGAGGAGTTCGGGGTAATCTTCGATCGATTCTGGGCGTTTGCGGCGGATCTCGTCCAGGGCGCGGTTGCGCGCAATCGCCGCCATCCAGGAAATAGGCGATGCCATTTCGGGCTTATAATCGGCGGCTCTGTCCCAGATCTTCACGTAAACCTCTTGCAGCACCTCTTCGGCGATGTCCCGGCGATGCAAGATACGTAGTATGATTCCGAAGAGTTTCGCGGATGTTGCCCGGTACACGCCGGCGAAGGCGGCGCGGTCCTGGCGCGCCACACGTGCTAACAAAGCGTTAAGTTCCTGCGGGGTCGTCATGCGGCCTGATGCATTAAAGGTGGTCCTAGGCTCGGAGCTATAGCCTGCCTCGCGTCCGCCGCCTAGCCTTCTGCCGGTCGTGGCGGCGCCAGGACGGTCGCTGAGATGAAACTCGTCAGATCGCGGGTCATGTGGTGGATATGGCCTGGCAGCGTCTGCCAATCACGGATTTTAAATTGGGCCAGGTGATCGATAGTATCGGAATGGACCAGAACCGTGGTCATGCCGAGGTCATGCGGCACTTCGAGGTTGTGGGGCATATCCTCGAACATCGCCGAGGTCTTGCCGTCAACGCCGTGACGCGCCGTCATGCGGTCGAAGGCGGCGCGCTCGGGCTTGGGCACGAAGTCGAGGGCGGCAATATCGCAGATGTCTTCAAATAGATGCAGCACGCCGATTTTGGCGGCGACGTTCTCAGCGTGGCGGCGCGAGCCGTTGGTGAAGATCAGGCGCCGGCCTTCGAGCCGCGCAATCTGAACCGCAAGCTCCGGCAGCTCGGGTAGCACCGAGAGATCGATGTCGTGCACGTACTCGAGAAACGGTTCCGGTTTGAGTTTGTGGACCTGCATGAGGCCAGACAACGTCGTGCCAAACTGGCGGTGATAGGCCTTTTGCAGATGCCGGGCGTGGGCGTAAGGCACGCCGATGGTTTTGGCGATAAATTCGCCCATGCGGTGGTCGACCTGGGCAAACAGGTTGCACGACGCCGGGTAGAGCGTGTTGTCGAGATCAAAAATCCAGGTATCGACATCGGCGAAGCCGCGAACTTCGCGCGGAGCCGCGATCGCACTCTTGATGGCAGCACTAGGATTCCTGCCCATCAGGATCTCGTCTTTTTGCGATCGGATTGCACCACCAGCGTGCCGACGCCGTGTTCGGTGAACAACTCGAGCAGAACGCAATGCGGGACCCGGCCATCGATGATCACGACGCCTTCGACGCCGGCCTCGACAACCTCGATGCAGCCCTCGATTTTCGGGATCATGCCGCCCGAAATCGTACCGTCCTTAATCAGCGCCCGGGCCTCATCAATCGTCAGTCTTGAAACTAGCTTATTGTTCTTGTCGAGCACGCCGGCGACGTCCGTTAGCAACAGCAGGCGTTTGGCCTGCATGCGGGCCGCAAGCGCCGAGGCAAAGGTGTCGGCGTTGATGTTAAGCGTTTCGCCGTCGCGGCTGATGCCAACGGGCGCGATGACGGGAATGAGGTCCGATTTCGAGATGACCTCAACGATGTGCGGGTTTACCTCAAGCGGGTCGCCGACATAGCCGATATCGACGGCCCGCATAAGGTTCGACTGCGGATCGGGCATCTCGGTGATTTTCTTGGCGATCATCAGGTTGGCGTCTTTGCCGGAGATGCCGACCGCCTTGCCGCCCTGGCGATTGATCGCCGAGACGATCTCCTTGTTGATCTTGCCGCAGAGCACCATTTCGACGACTTCGACGGTCGGCTTGTCAGTTACCCGAAGCCCGTGCACAAAATCTGATTTGATCGCGAGCTTGGCTAGCATACCGGCGATCTGCGGGCCGCCGCCATGGACCACGATCGGGTTGATACCCGATTGCTTGAGGTAGACGATATCCTTGGCAAACGCGGTCGAGAGGGCTTCATCCCCCATGGCGTTGCCGCCGAATTTCACGACCACCGTGTGCTCGTCGTAGCGGATCAGGTGGGGGATGGCTTCCGCCAGGATGCGGGCCTGCTGGTGCGCGGTCGGCGCATCCTCGCCCGCGCATGTGTCCTTCTCTGCGGGTTCCTTCGATGACGTCACGAGTATCCCCCACAGTCCTCAAAATTTAGGTCAAGTCGTTGTTTGAAAGCCTAAACTGTCTAGTCCGGGTCTTATAGCCGCTCGCCACGTCGCCTCAACGGAATTCCCTCACAATCTGGGTCTACATACGTTTTCAAGAGGGTTATGGGGTTGTTTTGGCGCGCCTGCTGCCCATCGGGCCGGTGATGCGCTAAGGGATGGGTTTGGAACGGTGTTCAGGCTTGCGTGGAGCCAGAAAACGTTCAGAGGCAGAGATAATGGGGCCTCCGTCACCGGGGGACGCGCCGCGTGAACTTGGCAATTACAGATTTTGAGTCCGTTCCGATGTCGTCAGCGCTTGCCGCCACACTGGCGCGGGCGTCGGACGCCGCTGCGGCGATGGGTGCACCCGAAGTTGCGCTCGAGCATCTGCTTGAGGCGCTGTGCGACGACGCCGATGCCGTCGCCGTTCTCGACGCCAGCCGGGTCGATATCGGCCGACTCAAGTCAGAAGCCAGTGCATTTCTAGCAAACATCATCAGATCGTCTCGGCCAGCACCGGGTGGACTGACCGTGTCACAGGATCTCAGACGCATTCTCGAAGCGGCGGCGGCAGCGGCTCGCGGCGGCAAACGCCGCGATATCAATGGCGCTATTGTCCTCGCGGCTATCGTCGGCGATGGCAGAAGCGTTGCCGCGCAAATGCTTCAGGCCCAGGGCCTGACCTTTGATGAGGCGATCCGGGCGCTGCAATTGGCGCTTTCGCAACCGGGTCAGCAAGACGCGCTCTCGGGACCAGGCGCTGCCGAAGATGTGCTGGCCCGGGCCCGCGAGCGCGTCCAATCGCGCGCAACGCCGAGCCTGCGTGACATCATGAACGACAGGCCGCAGCCGGCCCCACCGCCACCAATGCCTGCGCCCATACCAGCGCCGGCCGCGACTGTGCCGAACTCAGCGGTCGAGCAAAAGATCGAAACCAAGCCGTCACTCGACGCACTTAAACCAACCACGCCGGCAGCCTCGACGCCCGACGGACCTTTTACGCGTCGCCGCGAAGGCCGTGAGGCCCCCGCACTAAGTGCAGGGGAAAATCGTGCCGAACCGGCTCCCATGGCTCAACCTACGATCCAATCGCCGCCTGCGCCACAAGCGCCGAAGCAAGCTGGCTACGCTTATCCGGCAGCGGGGCCAAATGCGCCGATCGAGGACATTCTTGCAGGCCTTAAGCGGATTACCCCAGACAACAATAGGGTGCCGCCGCCAGTCCCGCCCCCCATTCCGGCGCCCTTGCCTGTAGGCGCAGGACGGGCACCATTGCCGCCCATGCAGCAGCCACGACCAGCCGGACCAATGCTGCAACCCCAACCCCATTTCGGCGCTCCGGGTCCAAGGCTCGGAGCCCCTATGGCCCACGGTATGGCGACGCCCGGCGCGCCACCTGCGGCTAATCCTGTGGCGCCTGGCACAAGGCCGCAAGCCAAGCCCCCCGTAAAGCGTGAGGCAACGGGCAAAGTCGAAACCGGTCAGCTAGCTGAAAATATTCCCCGCGCCATGCGGGTTGGCAAAACCGAGCGCATTGAAATTCGCGTCGCCAAGGCCGCCGCCAAGACCATCATCAACGGTCTTGAAGGTGGCGGCGTCGTCTGGCGGCACGAGATCACCGTGACGCAGGCGATGTCCGTTCGTCTGCGCGCGCCCGAGGGTGGGTTCTTCATCGAGACCGCCTCGCCGGAGACGCAGTGGGTCGAAAGCCAACTCGGATTTGCCAGCGATGATTTCGCAAGCTGGCGATTTCTCGTGACGCCGCAATCGCGCGGCTGGGCCCGGCTGCAGATCATTGTCTCGGCCCGCACCGTCGGCGCCGATGGCATGACGGCGGAGACGGCCCTGCCGGATCAGGTTGTCGAAGTCAAAGTTCGCACCAACCTGAAGCGGACACTCGTTCGTTGGGCTGGTTGGATTGCGGCGGCTGCCGGCGGCGGCGCTCTCGCCCGGTTCGGCGAAGCCGGGCTCGAGGCGGCTCAGGCTTACGCTATGAAATTTCTGAACTGATCCAGCCTATTTAGCTGCCGTTGCCGGCGATGAGGCGGGCAATTCCGGCACGCAGCTCTGCGATGCCCACGCCTTTTTCCGCCGACGTGGCGATCAGCGACGGATATGCCGCCGGGTGCTTGGCAAGCGCCGTCAACGTTTCAGCGGAAACCTTTTCGAGTGCCGTGCGGCTGATCTTGTCGGCCTTGGTCAGTATGACTTGATAGGAGACGGCAGCAGTATTGAGCAGCGCCATGATCTCAAGGTCCGGCGGCTTCAAGCCGTGGCGGGCGTCGATCAGTACGAACACACGCAGCAGCGTGCGGCGTCCTGCAAGATAGTCGCGCAGCACGCGGTTCCAGGCAGCGACTTTCTTCTTAGGGGCCTCGGCAAAGCCATAGCCCGGCATATCGACGAGATAAAGCGCGGCATTGGGAATCGAAAAAAAGTTCAGCTCCTGCGTGCGCCCCGGCGTGTTGGATGCGCGCGCTAAATGGTTCTGGCCGACGAGGGCGTTGAGGAGGCTTGATTTGCCGACGTTCGATCGCCCGGCAAAGGCGATTTCCGGTCGATCGTCCGGCGGCAGGTGGTCAAGATCCGGCGTGCCGCGGGTGAAGTCCCATGGTAGCGTGAAGAACCGCCGCCCGGCTTCGATGTCGTCGTCGCTTAGGGCCTCAGTGCCGGTCATGAACGCTAAATCTTTCACATCCGGAGTGAACGTCCTGCTCCGCTGCAAGGCCGTTTACATCCCAGAACTATTTTTCGGTTTTTGCGCCCAAGAGCCGCATGACCGGAGCAAACGTCCGCTTCAGGTTCTGCAGCAGATGGGTCTCGGCGCCGTTCTTTTTGTTGATGTGCCACTGTTGCGCAATCGACAGCAGGTTGCTCCACGCCCAGTAGATCACGAGGCCGGCTGGGAAACTCGCCAGCAAGAACGTGAACATCAACGGCATCCACTGGAAGATCGCTTGCTGCATGGGATCGGGCTGCGGCGGGTTCAACTGCATCTGGACCCACATCGTGGCGCCCATGATAATCGGCCAAATGCCGACATGCAGCATCTCAGGCATCGCGAAAGGTATCAGCCCGAAGAGATTGAACAGCGACGTTGGATCCGGCGCTGACAAGTCCTTGATCCAGCCGAAGAACGGTGCGTGGCGCATGTCGATGGTGACGAACAGAACTTTGTACAGGGCGAAAAAAACCGGGATCTGAAGGAGGATCGGCCAGCATCCGGCGAGCGGATTGATCTTCTCCTTGCGGTAGAGTTCAAACATCTCCTTTTGCTGGCGCGGGGCGTCGTCCTTATAGACGTCCTTGATGCGTGCCATTTCGGGCTGCAGCTTTTTCATCCGCGCCATGCTCGTATACTGCTTGTTTGCGAGCGGATAGAAGGCGGCTTTGACGAACACCGTCAGGATCAAAATCGTGATGCCGAAGTTGTGCACGACGCCATTGATCAGCTCCATCAATTGGAACAGCGGACGCGTGATGAAATAGAACCAGCCCCAGTCGATCATGCGGTCGAACTGCTGAATGCCGAGCGTTTTTTCATAGCCGTCAATCAGCGTTGCTTGCTTGGCGCCGGCGTAGAGATGCCCTTCAACGCCTTTGCGTGCGTTCGTCGGAATGACGAGCGCGCCACGCAGGTAGTCGGCCTGGAAGGCGTCAAGCTCTCCGGGGTTGCGGGCTTTGACCGCGGAATACATGGCCCGGTAAGGCTCTTTCTGATCGGGAATGAGTGCTGCCGCCCAGTATTTATCGGTGACGCCGAGCCATCCCCCCGTTGCGTTTTCAATCATTTTTGGCACGCCGGTTTTGACGGCGTCGGCGTATGTCACCTCTTGCAAGCCTTGGGTGCCCGAGACGCCAATCAGACCTTCATGCAAGATGTAGAAAGCCATCGACTTGGGCTGGCCGTAGCGGTGGATGCGAGCGTAAGGGAGCAGCGCTACGTCGGCGTTGGTTTTGTTCTCGACCTCGTCGACGACTTTGAACATGTAGTCTTTGTCGATCGCCACCGTGCGCCGGAACATGAGCCCTTGGCCGTTGTCCCAGTTCAGCGTCACTGGCGTATCGGGGGACAAAGCTTCACCCTTCTCAAGTCCCCACACCGTGTCGCGATCGGGCACCTTGGTCTGTGTGCCGCCCTGGGGTACCCAGCCGTATTCGGCGAAATAGGGTTCCGGCGCACCGGCAGGCGACATCAGGTTGACTTTGTTGCTGTTGGGATCGACCGTCTCGCGATATTTGACGAGCACGAGATCGTCGATGCGTCCGCCTTTGAGGGAGATCGAGCCTTCAAGAGACGACGTTCTTATTGGCAGGCGCGGCGACGCCTTCAGCGCTTCTTCGCGCGATAGTGCGGCGGGGGCTGCCTGACCTGCGGCAGGCACGGTGGCGGAGGGTACAGCGACAGGGGCGTTTGCGACGCCTGGCGGTCCTTGCGTCGAAGCGCCCGAGCGCTGTGCCTCGAGTTCCTTGCTGAATTCCTTACGCGCCTGATCCTGCTGTAGCTGAGGCCGCGCAAAGAAATACTGCCAGCCCATCAGCACCGCGAGCGACAGGATGATCGCGAACAGCAGGTTGTTTTGGTCATTCGGGTCGTTCTGGGAGTTCATTGAGACCTCAACTTGGCGGCGTCATCAAAATCACCCACTGACGCGCGCAACCGATGGCTGAAACGCGCTGTAAAAGAAAGGGGACACCCCGTCACGCACGCGTTTTTTTCAACTGTTGGGCGGGCTGGTCCGGGGCGGCTTGCCGGGGTTTGACGCCCGCGGGCTATGTAGATGCGTGAGCGCGCGCGTCACATCGGCTAAGAGATCGCCGTACGGCCGGTCGAACGCCGCCGGACGGGCGACAATGACATAGTCGAAGCCATCGTGCGCAAGGCTGTTTGCACGTTCAGTTATAGCCGCCTTAAGGCGTCGGCGAATGCGGTTGCGCCGCACAGCATTACCGAGCTTTTTCGTGACCGTGAAGCCAAAGCGCGCAGTCCCCACAGCTGCGGAATCGCCTGTCTGAGGGCGGCCTTCCATCAGGAAGGCAGGCGTCGATGCGCGCGTGCCGCCACGGATCGCGAGGAATTGAGATCGGGCCTTGAGGGTGACAATTGCCGGAATGGTGCATCCTCCCATGGGCAAACTCCACCCCGGGAATGGCCACAGAGTGCCGTCAATTAGGCCGACAGGCGCTTGCGGCCCTTGGCGCGACGGCGAGCAAGAACTCTGAGGCCGCCAACAGTCGACATGCGCTTGCGAAAGCCGTGGCGGCGCTTGCGCACGAGGCGGCTTGGCTGATAGGTGCGTTTCACGGGTCGTCTCCGAACGAAGCCTGGGCCGCGCTGATGTCACAAAAGCGGGCGAAGTTTGTTTTATATCAGTGGGTTAGAAAAGTGCGCGGCTCGGGGCCATAATTCCCGCGTGCGACTAGCCATGCCCGGAAGTTGCGGCTTTATAGGGGGCTCACCGGATCAAGTCAATGAACGGGTGTGCCGCAACCTGGGTGCCCTGCGCGCGTACCTATCCTGGTGTTTCCGTGTGCCAGATCTGGGTGCCAGTTCCGTGTGCCAGATCCGTTGTGCCGGTCCGGCGTGTGGTCACGCGTCTTTGATGAGCTAAACCGCAAACGGCCGAAACGCAGCTGATCCGGCCAGCGAATGCCGACTTGTGAGTGGTGCTGCGACCAAGAGGTACCACTCACATCCGACGACAGGCCCAACACCAGACCAGAATACGGGATCCGAAAATGTACGTCTCAATTGTGAAGTTGTTGAGTGTGTTTGCCATTGCGAGTGCTCTCGCATCGAGTGGCGCCAGCGCCGCTACCCCGGCCGATGCGTTCGGTAAACACGCGCCAGGGTCGGCGCGCGCAGTGGACCATAGCGCCTGGTCGAAGCTGCTTGCGACATACCTTGTACCCTCTGCTGACGGTGTGGCCCGGGTGCGGTATGCCGGCTTCAAACGTGACGGACATTCAGCACTCAAGGCCTATGTGAAAAGCCTCGAGGCGATTGATCCCGCTGCTCTTGATCGGCCCGAGCAGTTCGCCTTCTGGGCCAACCTCTACAACGCAAAAACCATCGACTTCGTGCTCGATGCCTATCCGGTCAAGTCGATCAAGGATATCAGTCTCGGCGGTGGTCTCGTTGCGGCTTTTACGGGCGGGCCGTGGAAAGCCAAGGCTGTGAAAGTCGCAGGCCGCGATCTCAGCCTCGACGATATCGAACATGGAATTCTACGCCCTGTCTTTAAGGACCCGCGCGTGCATTATGCCGTTAACTGCGCCTCGATCGGCTGCCCCAATTTGGCGGTCGAAGCCTTCACCGGCGCATCTCTGAACACGCAACTTGATGCCGCTGCCAAGGCGTACATCAATAATTCCCGGGGGATTGCCGCCAAAGATGGCCGCGCCACAGCGTCATCGATCTATGATTGGTTTTCCGCAGATTTCGGCGGCAGTGCAGCAGGTGTCCTCGCCCATGCCAAGACATATGCCGACCCTGCATTAAAACGAGAGCTGGAAAGTATCACCACGATCTCGTCCTACGGCTACGACTGGACCCTGAACGATGCGGCACGTTGATGCTGAGGACGATAAGCATGAATACCGGGGACAAAGGTCAAATGACGCCTGATAACGCAAGCAATTTCAAGCGCTGGCTGCCGCTTCTTCTCCTCGCGGCGGCCATGGCCCTCGTGTTCGCCATGGGCTGGCACAAGTATCTGTCGATCAAGACGATCGGGCTCAACTACGACGCGTTGAAGGGCTTCATCGCCGAGCATTTCCTGGCGGCGCTTGTCATCTACGGTCTCGGCTACATCGCCGTCGTGGCGCTATCGCTACCCGGCGGCCTCATCATGACGCTGGCGGGCGGCCTTTTGTTTGGCTGGCAGATCGGTGCGCCAACGACGGTGATCGCAGCCACCATCGGCGCGACGCTGGTGTTTTTGATCGCCAAGACATCTTTCGGCGAGACCCTTGCCGCCAAAGCCGGCCCGTGGCTCGCGAGCTTGAGAGACGGCTTTACGGAAAACGCACTGAGCTACCTGCTGTTTCTGCGCCTCGTACCAGCGTTCCCGTTCGTTGTCGTCAATCTGGCGCCGGCTTTGCTCGGCGTGCCGCTCAGAACCTACGTGATAGGCACCTTGCTCGGGATCATTCCCGGAACCACGGCGTTCAGCGTCGCAGGCGCCGGTCTCGGTAGCGTTGTCGAGGCGCAAAACAAGATCTATCAAGCCTGTCTTGCGGCAGGCCCCGCGAACCCCGAGACTGCGTGTCCCTACACAATCGATACGAGTGCGCTCGTCACCAAGGAGCTGTTGGCTGCGTTTGCGCTCCTCGGCGTTGTTGCTTTGATCCCGATTGCATTGAAATATTTGAGAGGCCGTCATGCCTAAAGACAGCACTCATTCCAATGGCGCCGAGGTTCGCGCCGAGACCATCAACGTAGATTTTTGCATTATTGGTGCAGGCTCTGGCGGATTGTCTGTGGCGGCGGCGGCTGCGGCCTTCGGTCAAAAAGTCGTGCTGATCGAGAAGCACAAGATGGGCGGCGATTGCCTGAACTACGGCTGCGTCCCGTCGAAAGCCCTGCTAGCCGCGGGCAAACGGGCCAAGGCCATGCGCACAGCTAGCCCATTTGGCATCGCCAACGTCGAGCCGCGCATCGATTTTCGTGCCGTGCATGACCACGTCCATGGCGTTATCGCAGCCATCGCGCCGAACGATTCCGTTGAACGGTTCACCGGACTTGGCGTGCGCGTCATCACCGCGGCCGGACGCTTTGTCGACAAGACGACAGTGATGGCTGGCGAACACCGCATTACGGCGCGGCGTTTTGTGATCGCGACGGGATCATCGCCCGTCGCGCCGCCGATCCCCGGCCTTGCCGACGTGCCCTACTTCACCAACGAAACCATTTTCGACAACACCGAACGCCTGCCGCACCTGATCGTGATTGGCGGCGGTCCCATCGGTCTCGAGCTGGCGCAGGCGCATCATCGCTTGGGCTGCCAGGTGACGGTACTCGAAGGCCTCAAAGCCATGGCCAAGGATGATCCGGAACTGGCCATCGTTGTGCTCAATCACTTGCGCCAGGAAGGCATCGAAATTCGCGAAGGCGCGCTGGTCAATCGGGTGAGCGGGGCTAAGGGCCGCATCGCCGTGACTATCACCAAAGATGGCGGTGAGGAGACCATCGAGGGCACGCACGTGCTGGTTGCTGCCGGACGCCGCCCCAACACAGCCGATCTCGGCCTCGAGGCCGCAGGCATCACCTTCGACAAAAAGGGTATCTCGGTTGATGCCGGTCTCAGGACGAGCAACCCGCGCGTGTTCGCGATTGGCGATGTTGCCGGCGGTCTGCAGTTTACCCACGTCGCCAACGACCACGCCGGCATTGTGATCAAGCGGGCCCTGTTCCGCCTTCCGGCAAAGACCACGGGACGCCCTATCCCATGGGTCACCTATACCGACCCGGAACTCGCCCACGCCGGACTGACGGAAGCCGAGGCGCGGGAAAAGCATGGCAAGATTAACGTCTTGCGTTGGCCCTACCACGAGAACGACCGGGCCCAGGCAGAGCGCGAAACCACAGGTCATGTTAAGGTCGTGACCGACAAAAAGGGCCGCATTCTCGGGGCTTCCATCGTCGGGGCGCACGCCGGCGAGATTATTCAGATGTGGTCGCTGGCGCTGTCGCAGGGCTTGAAAATCCGGGCCATGACGGATTGGATTTCGCCCTATCCGACGCTATCCGAGATCAACAAACGCGCCGCATTCCGTTACTATGCTACAGCCGCCAGTAACCCGTTTCTGCGCAAAGCCATCGCGCTGCTGGCCAAGCTCGGCTAAGTCTTTCCGTCGAGGAGACGGATATTCGTGCAGCGCACTATCTCAGACATTAACGCCAAGAGCGGTAGCGCAACTCCTGAAGAGGAGGCGTCTGGCGGCTGGCCGCTTGTTGGTGCGCTTCGCGGAGCGTGGGAGCGGCGCGGGTTGCCGTCGAAGCTATTGCTGCTGACCGCCGCGTTCGTGCTGATGGCCGAAGCCCTGATTTTTCTGCCCTCCGTCGCCAACTATCGCGTCAGCTGGCTGGCTGAGCGGTTGACGGCTGCGCAGTTGGCATCCCTCGCGTCAGAAGCTTTTCCTGGTGGTCAGGTTCCTTCAGCGTTGCGTGCCGACCTTTTGCGCACAGCGCAGGTCCGCGCCATCGCCTCGCGCCGGGAGGGCGCACGGCGTCTCGTGTTGCCGGCCGAAGGCGAAATCACGATCGACTATGTCTACTATCTGCGCGCCGAACCCGACACGTTTTGGGCAGGTTTGGGTCTGAAAGCCGAGCAGATCAAGGACGCCATCGCGACAATGTTCGCGCGCTCGGGCCGCACGATCCGTGTTGCCGGCCATACGGGCGTAGACAGCAGCGATCTCATCGAAATCGTCATTCCCGAAGCGCCGTTGAAGGCAGCGATGATGCGCTATGGCCTGAACATTCTTTGGCTCTCGATTATCCTCTCGGCGCTCACCGCCGCGGTCGTTTATTTTGCACTGAGCCGACTGTTCGTTAAGCCGTTGACGCGTCTGACCAAGAATATGCTGCGGTTCTCGGAGGACCCGGAAGATGCGAGCCGCATCATGCCGGTTTCGGCGCGCATGGACGAGATCGGCGTCGCGGAACGTGAACTCGCCAGCATGCAAAGCCAGCTCTCGAGCCTGCTGGCTCAGAAAAACCGCTTGGCGCAGCTTGGTCTCGCAGTCTCGAAGATCAATCACGATTTACGCAACATGCTGGCCAACGCGCAGTTGATTTCCGATCGCCTAGTCGATGTTCCTGATCCAACCGTGCAGCGGTTCGCGCCCAAGCTGATCGCGTCTCTCGACCGTGCGATCTCTTTCTGCAACTCGTCGCTGCAGTTTGGCGGCGCCTCAGAAGACGCCCCCCGCCGCGAACTCATGCGCTTAAAGCCTTTGGTCGAGGAGGTGGCCGACAGCCAGGGCTTGCCGCGCGAGGGCGGCATCCAATTCTACGCCGACATGGAAGTATCACTGAGGATCGACGCTGACCGCGATCACCTGTTCCGGGTCATGAGCAACCTCGTGCGCAATGCCATGCAGGCGATCGAAGGTGTCGAAGACAAGACCGGCGGCGCCATTCACGTCGCGGCGCGGCGCGAGGGCCGCAAGGTTATCGTCGACGTGACGGACAATGGCCCCGGCGTGCCGCTGAGGGCGCGCGAGAACCTGTTCAAGGCTTTCCAGGGGTCGACTAAAAAAGGCGGCACGGGACTTGGGCTCGTCATTGCCGCCGAACTGGTGCAGGCGCATGGTGGCTCTGTGACCCTTATCGACAGCGGCGTGGGCGCGCATTTCCGCATCGAACTGCCTGACCGCTCTGTTCATTAAATCGGGCATTAGTTTGGGCATCAGACTGGGCATCAGACTGGGGCAAACGCCGCAGGCCAAGATGTGCCGTGCGCCCTCAGGGGTCTTGCACTGGCGTCACTGAACGATTAGAGACAAGCGCTTCCGCACTCCCGGCTGACAAGCCGGCCCGGTTTGGGCTCAGGGGGCTTTGGCCCTGAGGCGTGGTAAGGCTAGCGCCCGTAGCTCAGCTGGATAGAGCACCAGACTACGAATCTGGGGGTCGGAGGTTCGAATCCTTCCGGGCGCGCCAATCTTTTTTTTATGGATCAGACTTTTATACGGATCAGTTCGTTTTTTTGGCGATTGAACTGCATCCGTATCGCACTGATGGCAATTGGAATGGCTATCCACCGCCACAGGAGTAGTCCGGCTCGAAGTATGGCTTTTTGCCCGAGGAGGACTGTGATGCCGAGTAAAAGTCACAAGGCAAATGCGATCGTTTCGAGCTGTTGGCGCCTCGCCGGCCGCCGCCAAAAACGCAGCGCGGCCGCGCTTCGGTTGCGAGCCCAAAGAGCCCGAGGAGCGCAGCCGCGTGGGGTGCCCCGGATACGCAAAACAAATTCCAAGGGCCACTACGACTTAAAACTAAAATGGTTGCCACAATGCAAACGCGTGCTGTCCCGCAGCGCCTAGTCGTGTTTCTGCGGACGCTTCAGAAGCCACGCGACCAAAGGTACGGAGATTGGATGCGGCAGAAGTTTCAAAAAACCTAACGACAGGCGCGCTAAAATGCCGGGCGCAATGACGCGCTGGCTAAGAGTAAATCCCCGGTAACCGGCGCGAGCAACTCTCTCCACCGAAAGCGAAGGCAAAAGCTGGCGATAGCGCGCGTGTTCCGCGCCCATGCTGGTGTGAAAGGTGGTATCAACCGGCCCGGGGACGAGCGCCGAAATGCGCACGCCTTGACCTGCGAATTCTGCTGCAATCGCCTCGGTCAGTGACAGCACGAAGGCTTTGCTCGCATAGTACGCCGCTTGATTGGGGCCAGGAACATAGGCACCCAGCGATGCCACGTTGAGAATGCCGCCACGCCGCCGCTCGAGCATGCCGGGCAAGGCATGATGGGATAACCGCGTCACTGCCGTGATGTTCAGTGACAGTAGCTGATCGAGAGAAGCGTCCGTGTGCCGGTCAAAGGGTCCGGAAAGCCCCATTCCGGCACTGTTGACGAGCATGTCGAGGTA
The DNA here is from genome assembly GCA_031378895.1 of Hyphomicrobium sp. Lineage (GTDB taxonomy): Bacteria > Pseudomonadota > Alphaproteobacteria > Rhizobiales > Hyphomicrobiaceae > Hyphomicrobium_B. The sequence continues at coordinate 82,524 of JANNEP010000050.1, read as the reverse complement.
GTGGCCTGACTGAGTCAAGTTTTCTTGGATGCGTGCAATCGCATCCGGGGTCGTGAGATCGCACGTCAGTGTCAGGACCGGCTGGCCCGTCGCTAACTCGATCGATGCGGCTGTTGTAGCGAGCTGTTTGGGATCACGCGCCAGAATAGTAACGCGGTGGCCTGCCGCCGCAAAACGTTTGGCCAGTGCCTCGCCGATGCCGCGTGACCCGCCGGTGATCAGCACGACGGGCGTCAAGTGCGCCACGGCCGCGCGCGCGGCGCGGGTCTTGGCCGCATCGCCGCGCTTCCGGTTCAGCCAAAGATCGGCGATCCGCGTGGCGAGCGGGGGCATTGGACACATCCTTCACAGGCGGCGGACGTCGCCGCGCACAAGGTCTGACGAGCCGATCGAAGCCTGCCACAGATCGTACTGCCGTTGAAGCGCTAGCCAATACTGAGCGTCCTGGCCAAAGGACGCTCCGAGACGCGACGCCAGGGTCTTCGTAACCCGGCCGCGTTCGGACAGCAGCGCATCAATGACTTGGACGGGGACGCGCAGATGTTGGGCCAGCTCGGCACTAGAGACCTTGAAGTGCGGCAGCAGGTCTTCGCGCAGTATTTCGCCAGGGTGCAGGGGTGGCGTGCCGGTGCGTTCGTCGACAATCTTGAAGGGGGCGGTGGCAGACATTTTTGGAAAGTATTTTTTTGTGTTGTTGCTTTTGATGCAGGGTATTGCAGAGCTGCGGCGGCGGTTCGTGAGACGCCAATGAGACATCGGCCGCAGCGCGCGTTTGCACCACTGCCGTGGCCTCATTTAGGCTGAGGGGTGAATGGCTGTTCAGTTTTTTTCTGCAGCCAACCTTCATGCACCAACAGCGCGGGAACAGGCTTCATCGATGTCCAGAAGAATAGCTGCCACCAATTCAAGTCCTTTGATCCGCGTCGCCAGTTCCGGATCGCCGAAGCTGCCGCCCGGAGAATAGTTCGGCGATGCAGGATCATCTGGCGTCAACGGTCCGGGTTGAGTGGCGCCCGTTATCGGCGGTGACGCCATTGCGCGCCGCATTTCGACCTTGTCCGGCGCGATGGCAAGCATGATCGACGTCTCTATTTCGTCAGCGTGGCTGCCATATTTCTGCTGCTGGCAGCGTGCCCGCGCCTCGGTGAAATGTTTGCCCTGATAGAGCTTGAGATGATGCATACGGCCGGGATCAGTGCAGCGCGCGATTGTGCGCTCAACCGGATCAATGGTGCTGATGCCCGTATCAACAATCACAACAAAAGTGCGCGCCTGGCGAAGCAGTGTCTCAAGAATATCCCTGACGACCGCTTCAAACGTTTCGCGTTGCAGGCTGACGCTTCCGGCATAGCCAGTGAAGGCTGGATAGGTGCCGTAAGTCACGACGGGCCAAACGAGACCATTGACGCGACGTGCCGCGTGCGCTGCGAACCATTCGGCCTGGATGGCGTCCGTGGCGAGAGGCATATGCAGGCCGTGCTGCTTGCTGCCTGCACCGATGGGCAGGATCGCGGGCGTGTCCGCCGCAAGCCGGTCACGGACCACGTCCCAGGTCAGCTCGCTGACGAAACAACTGGACGGGTTTGTCATGCTGCGTTTCGCGCAACCCGCCCCTGCCACCAGCACAGCGCTGGTGTCACGACCAGTTCCATAACGAGACCGAACTGCATTCCGGCCGAAGGGGCTCCGTGGAGGATGAAGCTCAACAGCCGGCCGAGACCACCGGTCACGACGAGGCACGTCAGAATGCGAACCGGTTGTGTGACTGTTGTGATGCGCGGCACGAACCACCAGAACGTCAATCCCAGGCCAAGGAGCAGCCCCGATAGGTAGCGCACGTGACTGTCAAGCGAAATGCTTTCTGGACCAGATGCGAACATTGACGGCCCGCCTATGACTCCGGCTAATCCCGCCGAAATAGGAACCAGGGCTGCGATTGCGACGGCGATTTGTAAAAGCCGCTGTTCGTTAATGCGGCCAAGGCGGGGCGATGCATCTTGCATCAGGCGGCGCCGGACTTGCTTTCGGCGGATCGTGACTTGCTTTCGGCAGCCCGGCGGGCGGGCTTTTTCGCCGGGCGCTCGACATTGGTTGCGGACTTGCGCTTTTGCGGCTTAGTTATCGCGGCCGACGTCAGCATGTGCGTACTCAGCCATCCTTGCAGATAGCCGGCGGCGCGCATGGCGGCGTTTTCCGGGTCGTCGTAGGTAGCGAGCATTTCACACAGCACTTCAAAGCGGACACCGCGGCAGGCTTCGGACCACATCATCGTCTCTTCGCCGCCCATGACGCGCACTCTCGGTGTCGTATCCTGGCGCCACACGATGAGATGTTCGGGAAGGCTCAGCATTGCCGATGGCGGCGGCATTTCGTTATCCTTCAGGGCCTTCCAGATCGCGAAGGCGTTTGACTTCGTATCAAGGCGCGTGACCGACGGATGTGGCGCGAACGCAAGCCGCCCCCACGCGCCGGGCGGGTACTGCGCCAGACCCTCAAAGCCAAGCACGGACGCATCCGTGGCATCGAAGGCGTCCGACACGGCTTTCTCGATTGCAGCAATATCCGCAAACTCTGGATGATTTGAATAGGTCTCCGAGCCTGCGAGAAATTCAGGTAGCCGGGTGCCGAACCAGCGCGCGTTTTGCGACCGCGACGGGCAGGCGGCGACATAGGCTTCGGCGAGCGCGCGGAACTGGTCGTCGCCGCAATAGCTCTGCAATATCTCGTACTCGTGCTGCAGAATTTCGATGAGCCGGCCGGCATAGGCATTCTGGTAGACGCCGAATAACGTGCGCCGTGTCGTCCGCGAACTGTCGAGGATCGTCGCCAGGATGCTCTCGTCGCCGCTGAGTATAGCGGCCTGCAAACGATCCTGGATCTCGCTGAGCGCCGGGTGCTTTGGCGCTACAGGGACCGTCTCGGGCGCAACGCCGCTTCGGGCTTGCCGTCCTGGTGCCGTGAATTTCAGTTTCACGACGCTTCCCTGACCGCCAGTTCTGGGAGCATCTCTTGGGCAATCCTGCGCGCGACGCTCAACTCGGCCACCAGCTCAGCGAGCGGCGGAATATGATCGTCACGCTCGATGATCGTCGAGACGGCGCCGAAGCGCTTGACCGCCGCGCGATACAGTTCCCACACGCCTTCAGGCACCATCGCATCATGGGTATCGATGATGTGCGTCATGTTGTGTTCGTGGCCGGCGAGATGGAACTGCACGACGCGGTCGGCGGGGATGCCGATGATGAAGGTGTAGGGATCATACTCGTGATTAAAGGCGCTGACGAAGACGTTGTTGACGTCGAACACCAGCCAGCAGCCGGTTCGCTTGGTCATTTCGGCAATGAAGTCCCACTCCGTCATCTCGGAATGACCGAACTGAACGTAGGTCGAGACGTTCTCAAGCGCGATCGGCCGTTTCAAATAGTCCTGCACGTATTGAACGCGCGAGACTACGTGATCGAGCGCTTCCCGCGTGTAGGGGATGGGCAGCAGGTCGTGCAGATTGACGCCGTGCACGCCGGTCCAGCACAGATGGTCTGACACAAACTTCGGTTCGGTGCGCTCGGCCAGTGCCTTAAGCCCGGCGAGATAGGTTTCATCGAACGGCGTTGTGGACGCGATCGACAGCGATACGCCGTGCATCACAATCGGATAGCGCGCCCGGATCTTGTCAAGCATGCGCAAGGGCTGGCCGCCGGGGACCATGTAGTTTTCCGAGATGACTTCGAACCAATCGACAGCCGGGTCGCCGTCTAGAATTTCGGCGTAATGTTGCGGCCGAAGCCCCAGTCCGAAGCCGAGATAGGGCGGGCGCGCCAACTGCGGGCTACTCTTGAGAGCGGGCTCTATATGTAAGGCTCGCGGTGTCATGTGTCTCTCCCGTGAGAGCTGTCGCGGAGCATAGCAGACAATTACAAAATCGGCCCAGCAATTGACACCGCCGGGCCGGAAGTCCTGATGCCAATATGCGATTAGCTGCGGGTCGTCTTGCCGCCCTTGGCGAGACACTGGCTTTTACCGAGCATTGTGACGCCCTGACCCTTGCAGGCGTTGTTGCCTTTGCAGGCATTGCCGAGCGACTTGCAGCTGCCGTTACCTTTGCAGGCGTTGAGGCCAAAACATTTGACCGTGTAGTTGGTGCCAGCTTGCGCGGCCGGGACAGCGGCGTTTATGACGAACGCAGCAGCAGCGGCAGCGATAACGGCACCGGATTTTGTGGTAATTTTCATAAGCTCAGTCCTTCCAAAGACGCGACGCACGGCGATGCTTGATCGCTTGCGCCGCTCGGCAATACTTCTCCGTTTCGCCAGGGCGGGATTGCCCAAGCGACGTCAGTTCGAGATTTTGAGGGGCAGGGAATGATCCGGCAGACTAGGCCGCCGGATCACGTCAAATAGCTTGTAACGAACATAAGCCCAGTGGCTTACTTCGCGGCTTCGAACGAGATCTTGATCTTCTCGTCCTTGTTGGCGGCAGCGGCGGCTTCGCAATCTGCCTTGGTTGCTGCGGTGAAACCGGTGCCCTTGCAGGCGTTCTTGCCTGCGCACGCGTTGGCGGCGGTCTTGCAAGCGCCCGTGCCCTTGCAGGCGTTGGCGCCCATGCAGTGACCCTTGGCGTCTTCGGCAGCGTTAACGGCCGGAGCGGCAACGGCGCCGGCAAGGAAGAGAGCAGCGGCGACGGCGGCGATCGAGGCGCCTGATTTAGCAGAGATTTTCATGTTTGATCCTCCAAAGGGTTTCTATGTAATTCAAACCGAGGTTGTTACAGCGCCCTAGGCCTCGGACATCGTTCGTTCAGGGGCGTCCGGTCGAGTTACGCTGTAGGCCCGTTGATCGTTTCAGGGAAATACGGCCATGAAGAGAAAATTTCCCAAAACGGTGATCCGAAAGGACGAGCGAACGGCGTTTTGAAAGGAACTCGACCAGGTCTGTAATGTGCCGGCGGCGAAATAGTTCCACGGGTTTAGCGAACGGCGTTGTCAGACGGGCGGCGCAACATCTGGGCCACCACGCCAGTCAGCTCTTCAGCAGAAAACGCCGGCAGTGAGCACAACCTGTTGCTGCAAGCAAACGCCGCGGCACGATCCAACTCGGGATAGGTAACATCGAGATTTGGCAAAGGACCCTCCCGCGTGTCCCACCAATCAATGCGTTTGTTCATGGCGGGATAGCGCCGCGCGGCTGCATGCAAAAGGATAGCCTCGGAGTCATCCTTATGCCCGACTATCGTTATGTGTACCGGTTCCTGCGCGAGGTCGCTACCGGCGAGAAGAATTCCCGGCGTATTTCTACCACTTTCGAGCACAGTCTCGGATGCCAGATATTTGATTGCGTGCTCTGCTAGCTCTTTGGACTTCGGATCGCCGAGATAGCGCCATAGCCGGCTCGCAAAGCGCGTAGCTTGAACCTGTTCGTCAAGATTTTTGAACGGCTTTGCGAGAACGCCAGCCTGGCCTTCAGCCACCATCGACGTGACGAAGCCTCCGGCAGAATCGCGAAAGTTTGCAAGCGCGATAACGGTTTCCCGCGCCAGTTCGAGCCATTTTCTGCTTCCCGTGGCGGCATAGAGGTCGAGGGCTGCGTTTCCAACTGCAATTGTATCCCCGGCAAAGGGGCCGCCGCGATCATTGTCTCCGTGACTGAAAACGCCGTTCGCACTGCGACGGTTGGCGACGATCCAGTCTGCGGCGCGCTCGGCGTGTGCGAGGGGAGCGGCCTCGCCCGTGGCGCTGGCGTAGCCTACAAGGGCGCTGATGGCCCAGCCATTTTCGCGCGCGTAGATGTTGGTATCGACGCGCGGCGTGCGGCCCAAGGCGCGCCGCTCGGCGTCGCTCAGCCGATAGAACTCCTTGCCCGGCATCGCGCTATCGACATCGGCATCCTGCGTCGCGAAGAATGCGCCATTCTTGGACAGGAGCACTGATGTCAAGTAGCGGTAAATATCGTCCGCCGCGCGCCGGTATTTGGGGTTCTTGAACAAGCCATAGGCGCTCGCGTATTGGCGCAGCCCGTTGGCCTGATACCACATAATTTTTTCATAGTGCGGCGAACTCCAATCTTCAGCGTCCGAATACTGATAGAGGCCACCCCAAGCGGGATCGATAAGTGCGGTCGCGCGATCGAGCGTGGTCTTTGCCATGCCCGCTGCCTTGGCGTCGCCGCGCTCGGCCTGCTGCAGGGCCCAGTCCATACTGTCGGCATCGATGTATTTGTGCCCGTTGCCCCAGCCGCCGTTTATGCCGTCGTAGGCCTCAGTGAACCGCTGCATAAGCGTTTGGCGCGACGCTTGACTCAGCACCGAGGACTGTGCGGGCGAGATATCCTCGTCCTTAGCTGCCGAAGGGCCGGGTGTCGGATCGTCGATGACCGCCTGCAACAGCGACACCATGTTTTCGGGCGGAATGTAGCCGCGGCGCTTGACGAGTTCCGTGCCGTCGGGCGCGAAAATGATGGTCGCGGGCCAGCCCCAATCTCCGTAACGGGCTGAAAGGTCTGGGTTCGCATCTTGATCGACCCGAACCGTGAGGTACTTGGATTTCAGCAGCTCAACGACTTTTGGATCGCGATACGTCGTCTCTTCCATGACATGGCACCAATGGCACCACACAGCTTCAAGATCGAGAATGACAAAGCGCTTTTCAGTTCGGGCCATCTCTAGAGCTTCAGCCGACCAGCCGCGCCATTGCAGGCCGCCCTCTTCGGCTATGGCGGCTGACGTCATGAGACACGAGAGAAAAAAAGTTCCCGCACTCCGCCACAGCATCATTGGCGTCACTCCTCATTACCTAACCCTTTAAAACAAGTACGCTGCGTGCGTGTGTAGGGTTTCAGCAGTCAGCCAAAGCCCACGTACCGGAGCTTTTTTAACAGTAGCGATTTTTACCTTTTGGCAGCGCTCGGGCAGCTTCAACGCGCGTACCTGTAACGCGGGTGCATTTAAGTGCGTACCCGAGCCAACGCCAACATAGGCAGGCGAGGCTACTTATGAACGCGATCGTTGACTGGCTGATCGATAGTCCTGCGCGGCTATCCGCCGTTTTCTCATGGCTGCCACCACTCTTTGCGCGCCTAGTTGTTGGCTGGGTGTTTATGTGGAGCGGATGGGCCAAGCTCAACAATCTGCCGCAGATGATCGAGAATTTTACGGAGTGGGGTATTCCATTTCCTCAGCTCTTGACGCCGTTCGTATCGGGCGTCGAATTCATTGGCGGCGCTCTGCTGCTTCTTGGCTTGTTCACGCGGATCGCTGCGACACCGCTTGTCATCGTCATGATCGTTGCGATCATCAGTGCCAAGTGGGATCAGATCACGTCACTTGAGAACCTTTTGGGGTTCGAAGAGGTCGCGTACATGGCGCTCTTCGGCTGGCTGGCGGTGGCGGGGCCGGGCGCCGTTTCACTCGATCATTTTCTGCGCCGCCGGTATGGGTGCCAGGGTTATTCGCCGGGGTCCGGCGATAAATTGCGATCGCGCTAGCCCCGGCGTGTCCGATCGACGCGACAAAGCTCACACACACAATCGAGAAAAATGGTGCCGCTTAGGTGACTCGAACACCTGACCCCGTCATTACGAATGACGTGCTCTACCGGCTGAGCTAAAGCGGCTTACCGGGCAGCCTCAAAGCTGCGAAGCCGCGAGGGATACCCTTTGCTTTTGCGAAATGCAAGCGCCGGGCGCTGACCCGTCTAGGCGCTAATTCACGGCCCGGTAGGGGCGTTTTGTAAAAGGCGCCGCCGGGTCGGCGTCGGTTTCGTCGGGTCCTGGATCATCGGGTGCCCTCGGCGCCACGAAAAGCTTCGAGTCGGCTGGCTTCCCGCCGGGCTTGCCCTGGGTTGCTAGTGGTTGCGCACCGGCGCCACTCGCCATCCCGTTCGCTGGCTTCGATTTAACGATGGCGACATCTGCACCACGCTGAGGCTGCTGGGACTGTTGAACCGCCGGAGCTTTGCTCGCGGCTGTAGATTGAAGTGCAGGTCGAGCAGGCTGAGTACTGGCACGCGCCGGCTCGGGTACGTTCGTTACGGGTTCAACGTCGACTGCGCCAGTTCTGCCAGTCGTGTTTTGAGCAGGCCGGGCGGAAGCGTCCGGTACGTCTCGCATGTTGTCATCTGCGCTGGATGGTGCGCCGATCGCCAGCAGCTCTTCGAGCCGGTTCGCCACAAGATCGGCGCTCGCCTTGTCGCGCGTTTCCACCGGCACGCGCCACTGATAGGCGTCAAGCTTGCCGTCGATGGGGGAAATTGGTTCCCAGCGGTCGGATATCACGCCATCGGCAGTCCAAACTGGATCGTGGGCGGCGTTGGCGGCACGCGCCAGCCACTCGCGCACACGGCCCTTGTCGCCGTTTTCGCCAGCCTCGATGCGCGCCATCAAGGTTGCGACCCGCTGTGTCAAACGGTTAGCGAGCAGCGGTTCGAGGACCTTGCGGGCCTCGTCATACAGGCGCGCGTCGATGGCCGTGGCCGCGACAGCGATCGGGCTTTCGATTGAGTGCGGGTTGAGGGCTGCAAGCTTACTCATTCGGTCGAGCCGGTCGCGCGTGCTGTCGCCGATGCGGGCGTAGGCGTAAGCGGTTGCAAGATCGGGATGCGGAGACCGTGCCCAGGTCTTCTGCAAAATTTTCGCGGCTTTGCCGGTGTTACCGCGCGACGCCAGAATGCGTCCCGAGACGGCTGCCGCTGGGACGAGATCGGGCGCCAATGAATGTGCTTCGAGTGCAAAGCCAAGAGCTTTGTCGGTCGCGCTCTCTTCCAAATCCTGCGCCTGACCGGTCAGCAGCACGGCGCGCTTGCGATCAGCCACTGCCTTGTCGATGTGGCCGTTGCGCTTGGCATGACTCAAGGTTTCGAGCGCTGCCGCCCAATCCTTCTGTTTGCACTGAAGATCGAAGAGGGCATCCGACGACCAGCCGAGCTTGGGGTTTGCCCGCAAAGCGCGGCCCGCGAATTGCCGCGCTGCCTCTCCCTCACCTTCACGTTCGGCTTCGAGGAACAAGCCGCGGAGGCCGAGTTGCTCGGTATCCGGAGAGGCCAGCATAGCTTCGAAAATGCGCCGTGCCGTTGCCCGGTCGCCTGAAAGCTGAGCCGCCTGGGCGCGCAGCAAATGCGTTAACGGCTCATGCGGCAAAGCCTTGCGCGCCTGAAGGGCGTATTGGGTGGCCAGCGCTCTGTCGCCCGCGCCGACGGCAATCATGCCGCTCGAGAGCGAATCGAGGCCGCGTTTTTGGCGGCGTTTCATCATACGTTCGCCGACTGCAGCCGGGCTGTTCCAGATGGTGCGCACAATCGACCATAGGAAAATTGTCAACGCCACGGCCGCCGCAAGGATGACGGTGGCCCTAAACACCGAGGTCTCGATGTCGTAGCCCTGCCAGGCGATTTGCAAAGTTCCCGGCCGGTCGGCGAGCCATGCAAGACCAGACGCGATGAGCGCGATACTCAACAAATATATGACAAGACGCATCATGACGCGAACCCTTGACTGGACCTATGGAGCGGTCTTCGGCGTCACCGCCGGAGCCGCGCTGAGCGATGATTTCAGTTGTGTTTCAAGACTGGCGACGGCGGTATCGACGCTGACACGGGCCGCAACCTTGTCTAGGAACGGGCGGGCGGCATCCTGGGCCTTTTGCGAAAAGCCCTTGCCCTCTTCGAGGACGTCGGCGAGGCGGCCTTCCTTCATTGCCACGTCCATGCGGCCAGCGATCGCTTCTGCGCTTTTGTCGCCGGGTGTGTGGTTGATCTTGCGCACGCGCACGACGGATTTTGCACTCGCCAGAAGCCGATCGACGACGCCACCCTGAACCGGCTCTGTATCGGCATCGATGGCCGCGTTGGCCGTCGAGCGGAAGTCGCGGGTCAGATCGGCGAGAGCCGGGACGCCCTGATCCTTGAATTTGGCGAGGGCCGCGAGATCAAGCTTGCCGCCCGAGGCTTTTTGCACCTCGTCGAGTTCATTGCCGAATTTCTGGCCGCGATCAAGGGCACGCTTCAAATTCTGCAATTCGAGCGACAAGACAATGCGTTCCGCATTCGAGCGGCGGTCGGCTTCGGCTTTGACGACGCTCTGAACGTTCTGTTCGAGTTCGGCGAGTTTCTGCGTAAATGGCGCCACGGCGGTGGCAATGTCGGCAGGCTTGGCAACGTTGCTCTTGAGGCTATCCAATGCGGCTTTCAGCGCGCTCGTCTCTTCCTGAGCCATCTTCAGAGTTTCTGTCAGCCGGTCGCTGTCGGTCTTCATGACCTGCAGGCGCTCGGTTAGGCGTATCGACTCTGTCTTCACGCTCGCCACGTCGCGATCGATGCGCTGGGTACCTGATTTCGCCGATTCACTGGCCTCTGTCGCGGCCGTGATGCGGCCTTCGACGTCTTCGGCGACGCTTTTCCGTAGCGCCGTCAGTTGTGTCGACAGGCTGGTTTCAAGATCTGCGACTTTGCCGGTCAAAGCCGCAAGCTGGGCGAGGCGTCCCGAACTCGGATCATTGGCGCCGGCTTCTGCAAGCGCCTTCATCTGGGCCTCAATTTTACCGAGGCGTTCAAGTTGCTCGGGTTCGCCAGCATCGCTTGCAGCCGCTGCGAGTGCGGACTTCGTTTCGGCGACCAGACGGGACTGGCTTTCGCTTAATGACGGTATCGTAAGCATCGATTTTTCAAGTGCGGCGAGGCGTTCTTCGGAATCGGCCAAAGCTGTGCCGGCAGCGCCGCTGGGTGACACCTTTTCGAGAGCCTGGAGACGTTGATCTATTGCCGAGGTATTGTCGGCGAGGCGAGAGGTGGTTCCTTGGATGCCGAGTTGGGGGAGCGCCCATTCTGAAGCTGAGAGTGCCAACACGCCACCGATGATGCTGGCTGCCATATGGCTGAAAAACCCACCGCGCTTTTTGATCACGATCTTCTCCGGCGCTGCTGCTGACGCGGTCGAGGCTGACGATGCCGCCGCTGCCGGTTTGGCAAACGTTTGTGACGCCGGCGACTGCGCTTTCACATCGCTCTTTGGAGAAGTGTCTGCCTTTATGGCGTCCGCCGTCGCATAGGCCGTTGCGGGCGCGGGGCGTGGCGTGCTGCCGGTTGAGGCCGCATTGTCCGATACCGGCGCAATCGACCCGCGTGCCGTACTTTCACTGTGAGATTGGCTTGCGGTATACGATTGAGCTTTGTCAGCAATCGTCGTGACCTTGATCTCGGTGGCTTTGAGATCAAGCGTTGCGTACGGACGTTTTACCGGCTGGGTATCGCCAGCGGTTGCTGCGTCTTTTTTGGTTTCGTTGCTGTCGTCTGCCATGGGAGCGTACGCCTCCAAACTAGATCCTGCCGGATCGGTCCGCTGACATGGTGACAGACCGAACGGCTGAAAAAATTACATAACTTTCAGGTACGTGCAAAGCGTTAGCCTGATTCTACCCTGGTCTTTACTGTGCAGCTAGACGACAAACCAGAGCAAGTATTTCTTCCGCATTTGGCTGGCCCGCCACTTCAATTCTTGGTGCCAGCCCTTTTTGCGGCAGATTTTGGCGCAAGGCGTGCGCTACGGGTTGTGACAGACAGACGTGGATTATGGTCTTCAAAACCGCATCAATCGAGCGGTTTTGGACCAGCTTTGACCATGTTTCGGCGGTCCTCGGTGACATCAAGATAACCGTGTCGATGGTCCCCGCGCTTAGATACGAAGCAACGCTTTCCGGCAGGGTTTTGGCTGCTATCGAGCGATAGGCCGGGAGTGTTACCGAACGGATTCCGTGGATGGCGAGCGCACCCTCCAGATCAAACGCGAGGTGATCGCCGGCGAGGTGAACAAGTGTGCCAGACTTTGCTGCCGGATGGGCCGCAATCACCGGCGCGAGATCAGCGGCGGTTCCGGCGCCGCGGACGATCTCGGCAAAGCCAAGCTCGAGGGCCAACTGAGCCGTTGCGGGCCCGGCGACAAATACAGGCAGTTTGCGAGCGGCATCGAGGGCCTGTGATACCGCGAGTGCGCGCAAGCCGTTGCGGCTTGTGATGATGAGGCCAGAGACCCCATCAATGGCGTCAGCCGGGATCGGTTGCAACACGATTTCGAGCATCGGTGCCAGGCTCACCCGATGCCCGAGCGCTTCGATGCGGGATTTGAGAGTTTCCGCATCTGCTTCTGGCCGGGTGATGAGGACGTGCATCAGGCCGGCGACCGCATCAGCACGCCGGGATCGGCCCGGGACAGCACATCGTCGGCGGCGCTGAGCCCGAGGTCGAGCGCATTGGCGGCTGGACCCTGGCGCGCGACGTCATAGCCCTTTTTGCCGTCCGGCGAGAGCACTTGGCCGCGAAAGTGGAGTTGACCGTGATCAAGTTGCGCGTATCCCGCGATCGGTGTGCGGCATGAGCCTTCAAGGCGGGCCAGAAACGACCGCTCGGTGGTCACAGCCAGAGCCGATGCAGCGTCATTTAATGGCGCAATGAGATCGGCTGTGCGTTCATCGCCGGCGCGGATTTCAAGCCCGATCGCGCCTTGCGCCACGGCTGGCAGCATCTGGTCAATCGGCACCGGCGCGGTAATGCGATCTTGCAGGCCGAGCCGCTTCAGACCGGCGACGGCAAGGAATGTCGCGTCCGCTACGCCGTCTTGAAGTTTCCTCAGCCGCGTTTGCACGTTGCCGCGAAAGCCGACAACCACCAGATCGGGGCGGGCGCGCAGCAGTTGCGCTTGCCGCCTCAAGGATGACGTGCCGACAACGGCGCCCGGTGGCAGCTCGGCGAGGGACGCGAATTTCAGAGAAATAAACGCGTCGCGGACATCCTCGCGCGGCAACACCGCGCCAATCGTCAGGCCGTCGGGCAAGGCCGTCTGCATGTCCTTCATGGAATGCACCGCGAGGTCGATCTCATTGGCCAGCAGCGCGTCTTCGATCTCTTTGGTAAAGAGGCCCTTGCCGCCGATCTCTGCCAGCGGCCGATCGAGGATTTGATCGCCCGAGGTCTTAATGATCGTGATCGTGATGGCGTCGTGGGCTAGCCCGTGTGCGGCAGCCAACCGGTCGCGGACTTCATGGGCCTGCGCCAACGCCAAGGGCGAACCGCGGGTGCCGATGCGGATCGAGGCTGCTTGCAAGGGGCTTTCTCCAGGTGCTAGGCGGGGTTCGCGCCCGCAATTCATGCGTGGTATGGCGGCGGAACGCAAACCGGACAAGCGAAACCCTTAAAATGACCGCCACCCCCCCCGTCAACGGCCCAACTCTCCTCGTCCTGGGAATTGAAACCAGCTGCGATGAAACCGCCGCGGCCGTCGTTGCCCGCGACGGCAATGGCCACGGCCGCATCCTATCTAATGTTGTCCTCTCGCAGTTCGACCTGCATAAAATCTATGGCGGTGTGGTGCCGGAAATTGCGGCGCGAGCCCATACCGAATGTTTGGATCAGATCGTCGCTACTGCACTCAAAGAGGCGGGCGTATCCCTTGCAGATCTCGATGCCGTCGCTGCAGCGTCGGGCCCGGGACTGATCGGCGGCTTGATCGTCGGCGCGGTCACGGGCAAGGCCCTGGCACTTGCGGCGGCGAAACCGTTTCTGGCGATCAACCACCTCGAAGCCCACGCCTTGACGGCAGGGCTGACCGATGGCGTCAGACCGCCCTACCTCATGCTGCTTGTGTCGGGCGGGCATACGCAAATTCTGCTGATCGAAGCGGTCGGGCGCTACCGGCGGCTGGCAACAACGATCGACGACGCGCTGGGCGAAGCCTTCGACAAGACGGCCAAACTGTTAGGGCTCACTATGCCAGGCGGGCCTTCGGTCGAGCAGTCAGCACTTGGAGGCGATCCCCGGCGCTTTAAGCTGCCGCGTCCGATGTTCGGGCGTGCCGACCCGCATTTTTCGTTTGCCGGTTTGAAAACGGCTGTGCGTCATGCGGCGCAAGGCATCGCGCCGTTGAGTGACCAAGATGTTGCCGACATCTGCGCCTCGTTCCAGGCGGCTGTGTGTGACAGCGTCTGCGATCGTGTCGCCTTGGCGATGCACGGGTTGAGCCAACACTTTCCCGCCGGGGCGCGACGCCCCTTCGTCGTCGCGGGCGGCGTCGCCGCCAACAAGGTTCTGCGCACAGCACTCGTTGGCGTTGCCGAGGATTTCGGCTTTACGTTTCACGCCCCGCCCCCGGCGCTGTGCACCGACAACGGCGCCATGATCGCCTGGGCCGGGGCGGAACGCCTGTGTCTTGGTCTTACCGACCCTCTGGATGCGCCGGTCAAACCGCGCTGGCCGCTCGATCCCGGAGCAGCGCCCGCAGCCGGAGCGGGCGTCAAAGCGTAAGCAGTGGTCTCGTCACGGAGCCGTGCTAAAAGCTGCTTTTGCTTCAGGGGATCCGTCTTTGAATATCCAATCGGTCAGCGTTATCGGAGGTGGCGCTTGGGGCACGGCGCTGGCGCAAACGCTGGCGCTCGGCGACAAGCGCGTGACGCTGTGGGCGCGCGAGCCGGACGTCGTTGCCGATATTTCGCAACGCCACGTCAACCGTACCTTCTTGCCCGGGATTGACCTCGACCCGCGAATTCATGCGACCGGCGATATTGCCGAGGCAGCAGCCAGCGATGCCCTGCTCATCGTTGTGCCGGCGCAGCATGTTCGCGCGACCCTTGCAGGATTAGCGCGCGGTTCCAGAGCTGAGACGCCGGTCGTCATGTGCGCCAAGGGGATTGAACAAGCATCCGGTAAACTGATGGGCGATGTCGTCGCCGAGGCCATGCCGCAAGCTCTGCTTGCCGTGCTTTCGGGTCCAAGCTTTGCGAGTGACGTTGCGCGCGGGCTCCCCGCTGCTCTGACTCTTGCGTGCCGCAATGAAACTTCTGGGCGCGCCCTTGCCGCCGCGTTGTCATCACGGCAAATGCGGCTCTATTGGTCGAGTGACGTGACCGGAGCCGAACTCGGAGGTGCTGTCAAAAACGTGCTTGCCATTGCGGCCGGCATCGTCGAAGGCCGCGGGCTTGGGGCCAGCGCTCACGCAGCGATCGTTACGCGCGGGTTTGCTGAATTGCGCCGTTTTGGCGAGGCCATGGGCGCACGGCCGGAAACGCTGCTCGGGCTCTCAGGCCTTGGCGATCTGGTCTTGACGTGCGGAAGCCCGCAGTCCCGCAACATGTCGCTCGGGCGGGCGCTGGGCGAAGGCAAGCGCTTGTCCGACATTCTCGGTGGCCGTACAGTAGTAACTGAGGGCGTCTATACCGCCGCGGCGGTCGTCAGGCTGGCGCGCGAAAAGGCCGTCGAGATGCCGATCGCGGAAGCGGTTCACGCCATCATCGAAGGCCGCATAGCGGTCGATGACGCGATTGCAGGGCTGATGCAACGCCCGCTCAAGGCTGAGGATTGAGTCGGCTGCGATCGACGCGCCAAACCCGAAAAATCGAATTCGGGTTCGCCAGCGGTACGGCCGTGAGATACTCCGGTGCTTGGTTGGCGACGAGATTGGCGCGCAGGGTATCCTTCCACGCTGCGCTCGACACGAACGGATCGTCGAGGCCTCGGCAGATGACGACATAGTCGACACCTTCACGCGCGATCACCGAACGCGCCACGTCGCTTGACCGGCTCGCGAGCAATGTGTGGTTGGCGATGATCGCGTCGCCGATGCGGTGGTACGGCGCCGACAATACGCGATGCGGTGTCAGAGCCGCGATGTAGGCGCCGATATCGATATGGGTAGAGATCAGCCCCGGCGGCAGTGCGGCAAGCTCGCGGATTGCAGCCGTTTTCGAACAGGCTTCGGCGTCGCCACGAATTTCCTCGGTAATGATCTTAGGTTTCGCAAGCGCAGCGTCGAGCGCTTCGGAGCCGGCAAGCAAAACGCCTTGGCTGAGGAAAATGGCGGCGGCAAAGCGCACGGTTGCGGCGCTGACATCGCCTGCGCCTTTGAGGCGGCTGATCCAGACGGCGACCGGCACAATCGCGATCAGGCTGGCGTAAGACATGTATTTGTATTGCCAGCACGCGAACACAGCGAAACTCACAACCACAGCCAATAGGAACGCGTCGTGATTGGCCCGCGAGCGCCGCGCTTGTCTGAGTTGAAAAGCAATGCCGAGCCCGAAAAAGATGATGAGCCCGAGCGATTGGGCGAGGTCACCCTTGAGCAAATCGGCTGCAATGCTGCGGCTTTCAGCAACGAGGTCGAGCCAGATGGGTTTCAAACTCGCGGGCAGCTGACCCATGGGACCTGCGAGACATTTCGGTTCGAGCCCGGCGAAGACTGCAACAGCAATCGCCGTAGCAGCTCCTGTCATCGCTAGGCGCTGCGCAATCGGCCAATCGCAACCCCTACCTAGGGCTGTCACCAAGCCCGCACCGCCAAGGCCCACCAGCGCCACCAGATTGAGGGACAAGGCGTCACAGCGGATATCGAGCCAGCGCCACGGCGGCACGGTTGCTAGAAACGTTAGCGCCAGCGTCGCCATCAAGGCCAGCGTGAAGCTGCGCGCCGGGCCTGCAGCGTTGCGATCAAACAATCCCCACAGCGCTGCAAACACGGCCAGGGCTGCCGCGGGTGCCAAGGCTTCGTAGCCGATCGCCAGGGCCAAGCCGCAGAGTGCTCCGGCGATCCGCCACGACGACACGCCGCCCGGATAAGCCCAAATCAGCAGTGCAGCAGAAACCGTCGCCGCGATCATGACGTTGTGGTGGTCGATGCGGCCTGAATCGAACTGATAGAGGGCCAGCGGACAGAGAACCGTGAGTAGCAAGGCGATGCAACCTGCGTTTAATCCGGCAGTTGTCAGCGTCGTGCGGAACAGGACCCAAAGAACGGGGGCGAGTATCAAAATCGGCCAAAGCCCACGGACAACGATCTCAGCCGTCTCTGCCGTCATCACCAGGCCAAAGGCCGAGAGAAGCAACGCGAGCGGAAAATCAATCAGCCGTGACCAGTGCGACAGCATCCCGGAATTGCCACCCATGGTCAGGGTGGTGGTATCGAACCATGGCGCTGCGCCTAAGAACTCACGAACTTGAATGAGCCGTGTGGCGTCGTCGGAATCGCCGAGATAGCCGCCGAGGCCAGCGCCGGTCTTCAGCCAGGAATTCAGCGCGATAGCTGCCAAGGCCAACAGCCACCAGCCCCATAGGGGCATTTCGCGGGCAGGCCGGCCGAGCCCAGGGGCGTCGGCGGCTTTTAATGCGGCGGCGATCATGGCGGCTGACGACTCCCCGATAATATCCGCCAGATTAAGCGCGTTGCCTTAGGGGAGCGTAAATGCTCGGGGCCGCCCGGCCAAGACCGGTGTTCGCCCGCAAATGCGTCAGGCCGTCAGGCTTTGTTTACCCTTCCTGCCTAGTGTCGAATGTGAAGCTCCGCGCTCCTCAAAAGGGGCTGCGGGCTGAGATTTCTGAGGCCAGTCTCCCAAAGCACAGGCGTGGTTCATGTCCCATAGTGAAGTTTTCGTCATCGGCGCCGGTCCGGCGGGTCTTACGGCTTCCTACCTCCTCACTAAGCAGGGCATTTCAACAACCGTGATCGAAGCCGATCCGGTCTACGTCGGCGGCATCAGCCGCACAGCCAACTATAAAGATTTTCTGTTCGACATCGGCGGCCATCGGTTCTTTTCGAAATCCAAGGAAGTCGTCGATTTATGGAAGGAAATCCTGCCGCAGGATTTCATTTCCCGCCCGCGCATGAGCCGCATCTACTACGACGGCAAGTACTATTCCTACCCGCTCAAGGCCTTCGAAGCGCTCGGCAATCTTGGCGTCATAGAGAGCTCGATGTGCGTCTTGTCGTTCATGTACAAGCAGGCCTTCCCGAACGAAAAACCCGAAACGTTCCACGACTGGGTCGCCAATCAATTCGGCGAGCGGTTGTTCTCGATCTTCTTCAAGACCTACACTGAGAAAGTGTGGGGCATGAGCTGTGACGAAATCTCGGCCGATTGGGCGGCACAGCGGATCAAGGGCCTCGATTTGTGGTCGGCGATGGCGAATGCGTTGCGCAATTCCATCGCACCGAAGGGTGTCAGGGACGGCACATCAGCGCATGACGGCGAAGTCATCAAAACGCTGATCGACAGCTTCCAGTACCCGCGCAAGGGCCCGGGCATGATGTGGGACGCTGCGGCGCGCAAGACGCGCGAACAGGGCGGCGTCATTCACATGGCCACACGCCTCAAGAGTTTGTCTCAAGACAAAGCCTCGGGTCTATGGACAATAAAGGCTGAAACGGTCGATGGCGAAGCTAAGACCTATACGTCGAACCACGTGATTTCCTCGGCACCGATCAAGGAACTGGTCAATGCGTTTGATCAGAAACCGGCGTGTGTCGATGCCGCCAATAAGCTGCGCTATCGCGACTTCATCACCGTCGCGGTCGTCGTCGACAAGCCGGATCTCTTTCCCGACAACTGGATCTACATCCACGAGCCGAGCGTCAAAGTCGGCCGCATCCAGAATTTCCGCTCTTGGTCGCCTGAAATGGTGCCGGATGAAAAGCTCGCCTGCCTCGGGCTCGAGTATTTCTGCTTTGAAGGCGATGGCCTTTGGACCGCGCCAGACGAAGAACTCTTGGCACTGGCCAAAAAGGAGCTGGCTCAAATCGGCCTGACAACGGAAGCCGAGTGCATCGACGGCTGCGTCGTGCGCCAGAAGAAGGCGTATCCGGTTTACGACGAAGGCTACAAGCAGAACGTCGAGGCGATCCATACCGATCTCGCCAACAACTATCCGACGCTGCACCTTGTCGGCCGCAACGGCATGCACAAGTATAACAATCAAGACCACGCCATGATGACGTCGATGCTGACGGTCAAGAACATCATTGCGGGCGAGATGCTCTACGACATCTGGAACGTCAACGAAGATGCCGAGTACCACGAAGCCGGCAATTCAGGCGCCGAGGAAGCCCTCAAGAGCGTGCGCATGGTGCCCCGCCGGGTGGGGAAGGCTGCGTGATAAGCGAATTTCTCAAAACACTCGCCGGGAAGCACGGAGATGAACTTGTGCAATTTGCGGGCTATGTTGCCGTCAGCGGCTGTGCGCTGTGTGTCGATTTCACCATCTACTGGGCGCTGTTGAGCGTCGCCAAGTTTGCCTTCATAGCGGCGGCGGGGGGCTACGTCTGCGGCGTCCTCTCGCACTATCTGATGTCGTCGCGCATCGTCTTTAGAAAGCGCTTCGACAAGCGTGGCTTCACTAAAGAAGCGCCGACGATTGCCAAGTTCTTTGCTGCAGGTTTTTCGGGCCTCGTCGTCACAGCCGTTGTCGTCGGCGTGCTGGCAGACGTCATGGGTATACATCCGTTGGCCGCAAAAATCGCAGCAGCGGCGTGCTCATTCACAGTTGTATTCCTGAGCCTCCGGCTCTTCGTATTCAATCATCCGCAGCCGAGCGCGGCATCAGCCGTATAAGAGGGCAAACCATGTTTATTGCAAACTATGGGCTGAAAAGCATCGTACAGAAGGCTGCGATGGTGGCGCGCCTGCCGCTCGGCTATTCGCAAGATCATCCCTATACGGGTCTCAAAGCGCGTGCCCATCGCGAGACGCTCGATTTCATCACCGACGTGATGCCGGAAGCACTTGCCTTCGATACGCCGCGGGAATTGATGCAGCATGCTCTGTCACGCGTGACTATCGACGGTCTCTATGCCGAGTTTGGCGTCAACGAGGGCGGCACGATCTCGTATATCGCCAAGCAGAAGCCGGCGTGCACAATTCATGGCTTCGACAGTTTCGAAGGCTTGCCGGAGGACTGGGCCGGCAACGCCATGGCGGCTGGATTTTTCAACCGCAAGGGGCGTCTGCCCAAAGTTCCATCGAACGTCGTGCTGCATCCAGGCTGGTTTGATGCCACGGCGCCGAAATTCGCCGCCGATCACAGCGGCCACCTCGCGTTCCTTCACGTCGACTGCGATCTCTATTCTTCTACCGTCGCCATTTTTGACGCACTAGGGGCACGCATCGTGCCTGGCACCGTGATCATGTTCGACGAGTACTTTAATTATCCGAACTGGAAGGCGCACGAGCACAAGGCCTTCACCGAGTTCCAAGTGGCCTCGGGCAAAAGGTTCAAGTACATCGGCTATTCGATCCAGCAGGTCGCCGTCGTCGCGGTCTGAGTGGCCTAAAATTTTTGTGTCGCGTCTGAAACCCCGCACTCCCTGAGTGCGGGGTTCCTGTTTGTGCGGCTTGAGAGATGGCTGCATTCGCGCTAGGCACTTAAGCTGCGCGAAAGGCAAAATCCATGCGGTCCTATTGGCTCCTCAAGTCCGAACCTGATGCGTTTTCATGGCAGATGCTGGTTGCCAGGGGCCCAAAAGGCGAATCGTGGGATGGCGTGCGCAACTACCTCGCCCGTAACAATATGCGGGCGATGCAGCTGGGCGATTTTGGCTTCTTCTATCATTCCAACGAAGGCAAGGAGATCGTCGGCATTTGCGAGGTCATCGCGCTGGCGCATCCAGACCAAACAGATGCGACGGGGACCTGGGCGTGCGTCGATGTCAAAGCCGCTGACGCCATGCCAAAGCCTGTAACTCTCGCAGACGTCAAGGCCAATCCGAAGCTCGCCAAGATGGCACTCGTGACTTCCATGCGGCTCTCCGTGCAGCCTGTCACCGCGGAGGAATGGCACGAAGTCTGCCGCATGGGCGGATTATCCGGCAGGCCACTCAAGCAACGCCAAGCGAAAACACCGGCTCTATGACGCGCTGTTTTTCTGGTACGACTGAAAATATGCCGCTTTCAATTCAGCCCCAGCCACTTCAGGCCCTGCCACTTCAGGTCCAGCCAGCCGGAGCCGGTGATCTCGCCGCGTTCATTCGCGCCAACACGCGATTGCTTACGCCGCCGCTTATTCCCGAAATCAAACTTCATCTTGCTGACGAATCGGTACCGCTTTGGCAGAAAACAGAGGCGCAGCTCGGCGAGATCAACGCGCCGCCACCGTACTGGGCCTTTGCCTGGGCTGGCGGACAGGCGCTCGCCCGCTTTTTACTCGATCATCCCGATGCCACCCGGGAAAAGTCCGTCCTCGACCTTGGGTCTGGGTCTGGGTTGACGGGTCTGGCAGCCTTGCGCGCGGGTGCGCAAAAAGTCATCGCCGCCGATATCGACGCACTTGCTATCGCCGCCTGCCGCTTGAACGCCGCCGCCAACGGCCTCGTTCTGGACGTCACAGCGGCCGATCTGCTTGCAGCCCCGCCACCGCCTTGCGACGTGGTCCTGGTCGGCGACCTATTCTACGAACGCCAGCTTGCAGATCGCGTTCTCGCATTCATCGAAAGCGCCAAGGCGCTTGGCGCGACGGTCTTGATCGGCGATCCGCAGCGGAACTACTTTCCCAAGGGCCGGTTCACGCTTTTGGCCGAATACCAGGTCCCCGTGACCCGCGATCTCGAGGATAGCGAGTTCAAGACGACCGCCGTCTGGCAGGCCTGAGCAGGTCTTTCGGGCTTGCGAGGTCGATCACGCGCGATTGTGGTAAGCAAAAATCGCACATCCCGACTTTCGAGTATGTTGTGGCTACGCGCCGTCCGCCGCATAATGATCCCCAATGGGCCGCGATAGAGATGGCTCTTCGGAGGAACCTCGAACATGTCGGAAAAGATTTATCCCGTGCCCGCTGAATGGGCAGAGCGGGCCTTCGTCAATTCGGTGACCTACAAAACGCTCTACGACCACAGCATCACCGATCCCCAAGCCTTCTGGGGCGAGGCCGGCAAGCGGCTCGAGTGGATTAAGCCCTACACGCGGGTCAAGAACACATCATTTGAACTCGGCCGCGTCGACATCCGCTGGTTCGAAGACGGCACACTGAACGTGTCGGCTAATTGCATCGACCGGCATGTGGCGACGCGCGGCGATCAGGTCGCGATCATTTGGGAAGGCGATAATCCCAATGAGAGCGAAGAAATCACCTACCGGCAGCTGTATGAACGGGTGCAGCGCTTTGCCAATGTTTTGAAAAAGCATGGCGCCAAGAAGGGCGATCGCGTCACGATCTATCTGCCCATGATCCCCGAGGCCGCCTACGCCATGCTGGCGTGCGCCCGCATCGGGGCGGTCCACTCGATCGTGTTCGGCGGCTTCTCGCCCGACAGCGTGCAGAACCGCATCGATGACGCGGATTCGAAACTCATCATCACCGCCGATGAAGGCTTGCGTGGCGGCAAGCCAGTGCCGCTCAAGAAAAACGTCGATACCGCGCTCGCCAAATCCAAGGGCGGCGAGAAGGTCCTCGTCGTGCGCCGCACCGGCAATCCCGTACCGTGGACCGAGGGCCGCGACTTCTGGCTGCACGAAGAAATCATAACTGTGCCGTCCGAGTGCGCTCCGATCGAAATGAATGCGGAGGACCCGCTATTCATCCTCTACACATCCGGCTCGACGGGAAAACCGAAGGGCGTGGTGCACACGACGGGCGGCTATCTGCTGCACGCGTCGATGACGCACCAGTACATCTTCGACTATCACGACGGTGACATCTATTGGTGCACCGCCGACGTTGGCTGGGTCACAGGGCACAGCTACATCGTCTACGGGCCGTTGGCCAACGGCGGCACGACGCTGATGTTCGAAGGTATCCCGACCTATCCGACGGCGTCGCGCTTCTGGCACGTCATCGACAAGTGGAAGGTCAATATCTTCTATACAGCACCAACCGCCATTCGCTCGCTGATGGGAGCGGGCGATGATCTCGTCAAACGCACGGACCGCTCGTCGCTGCGCCTGCTGGGCTCCGTCGGCGAACCGATCAACCCGGAAGCCTGGGAGTGGTATTATCACGTCGTCGGCGATGGCCGCTGCCCGATTGTCGACACCTGGTGGCAAACGGAAACCGGCGGCATTCTGATTTCACCGATGCCCGGCGCCACCGCGCTGAAGCCAGGATCGGCGACGCTGCCATTCTTCGGCGTGCGTCCGGCCCTCGTCGATGACAAGGGTCAATTCATTGAGGGCGCAGCCAGCGGAAATCTCGTCATACTCGACAGCTGGCCGGGCCAGTCCCGGACCATCTATGGCGATCACGAGCGCTTCGAGCAGACCTATTTTTCGACCTACCCAGGCACATATTTCACCGGGGACGGCTGCCGCCGCGACGCCGACGGCTACTACTGGATCACGGGCCGCGTCGATGACGTTATTAATGTTTCGGGCCATCGCATGGGCACAGCGGAAGTCGAAAGCGCGCTTGTCTCGCATCCGAAAGTCGCCGAGGCAGCCGTCGTCGGATACCCGCACGATCTCAAGGGCCAGGGTATCTATTGCTACGTGACGCTGAATTCCGGCCTGCAGGGTGACGATGTCCTACGCAAAGAACTCGTCGCGCATGTGCGCAAGGAAATCGGGCCAATTGCTTCACCGGATTTAATCCAGTTCTCGCCGGGGCTGCCGAAGACCCGGTCGGGCAAGATCATGCGGCGGATTTTGCGCAAGATTGCGGAGGATGATTTCGGCAGTTTGGGTGATACCTCAACGCTGGCGGACCCAGCCGTCGTCGACGATCTGATCGGCAACCGGCAGAACCGGAAAGCCGGCTGAGCGGTAACCATAGCCATTGCCGTGCAAATGATAAGGGCGCGACCGGCGTCGCGCCCTTATCAATTTCCAAGGACTTTCAGCATGCTAGCTTGTGATACGTAAGCTCGTGAGTTTTTGGACGATATCCCGGAAGGCACCGCTGAGTTGGGCACTGTTGTCGGCATTGTAGAAGTTGCCAGGCCCGGCGCACTCCTGCAGCATCGCTTCGGCATCGGGCGGCGTTAGGAAGCTGACCGTGAAGACCTTAACTCCGGCAGCCTTCATGTTCTGGCAGATCTGAAGTGCCTGATGGCATCCACTATCGGTATTCCAGGCTCCTGGTGATCCGCAACCCGCATTCTGTGCACCGTTCCGGTAGTTTGTATTGAACTCGCCGTCGGTCATGATGACCACGGCCTTGATGACATCAGGCGAATAAGGCTTCGGCGCGCTCGCGGCCGGCCAGATTCCACTCCACTCCGGCGAAACTGTGTACCAGCCCCACGCGGCGCCGATGTGTCCCGCGGTCCAGCCGCCAGGCGTGAGGTTGTCGATTTCGGTTTTGAAGGCGTCCCTGTCGCCTGTTTTCGAGAGGTCGGTCAGCGGGATGACTTTCGAAGTCGGACAGGAGTAATGGCCGTTAGCGGTTTCATCGTCGTCATAGAAGGTGTCGACTTGGTCTACGCCGACAGCGGCGGCTCCGGTAAATACCTCTGTGACGTCGCGTTCAATGGCACACGTATCTTGGACGTTGGGAACGGGCGTGACACTACCGATGTACGGACCGGCATTCACCGCTGCCGCGTACGGCACAAGCGCGGCCTTTACGACACCTTTGGCAGGATCGGACGAGTACATCGCCTCAATCATGTCTTTAGCTGCCAGTTTAAGTGCATCAATCTTGCCGGCGGGGGCCATCGAACCAGTGATGTCGAGAACCATAGACAGTTCGATTCTTTTCACGGAGTGGGCAACTTTCGATGCGCGCTCGATTCTGTTCAGCGACGGCAAGTTGGCGAGGCTGCCAAAAAGAGATGTGACCTTGACGACGCTACGAGCTTCGACCGTTGCATTCGCCCGGTCTATGTTGACCTCCAGAGGCGTGATTTGGGCGATGTTAACGCCAGTATTGGCGATCGATGCATCAAAATATGTTTGCGTTAATGCCGTAATATCAGAATCCGACAGAGAATCGTCAATCAAGAGCTTGGCGCCGGCGAGCGAGGCCGTATCAAGGGAAGCTTGAATCCGGCTTGAAAGATCGTAGAAACGCGCTGAATCGATCGCAATTCCGGCAACGAGCATGAGGCAAATGAACATCACGCCGAAGAGAATCGACACGGAGCCGCCGGCTGCTGTCCCGAATGATTGAAGCATTTTTATCAAGTTACGCATGATAGCTCTCAACTAGCTCAAGATATTGCAAAGAATAATTTATCCTACAATTCTATGAATTACGCTAACGCCAGCGACTTGCGTAGGTGAATTAGTGAATTTGCTGATTAGCTATTTTATGCTTGTTTCAAAATGGACGGTATGTATCACGCTGGGACAATAAACATTTATTTGCAGGATTTTAGAAATCCACGGTCGAAATGAAAATGATCGTAATGGGCCGCGTTGTGGTCAGGTCCAATTGCGACGCAGAAATAGCGGCAGGCCCGTTTGTGTATGTCATGCAGGAATTTGGATCCGGCGTTGTCTGTGGCGTGCTGACTGCGGAAGTCTGCCTATAATTTGTTGGCAACCACGTTGCGGCAGGCGTAGGCCCCCAAGGGCTGAACGGACGCGACGCGACGGCCGGACATCGTCACAGCCGCCGCCTGAACCTCGTGCGTCAGCCACATCGCCAATGCCGCCGCTTGTTCGTGGCGATGTTGCGGCTGCGGGTGATCGCTAGAAACGCAAAGGCGCCCCGTTTCCGGAGCGCCCAAGGAAGCAGATCGCAGATCGTGACCGTGTCCTACTTCGAAATCCGCAGCTCGGTGAGTGTTCCTGCAAACTTCTGGAAGGCGGCGTCGAGCTCGTCGGCGCTCGAGGCGTCGGCGAAGTAATCGTCGCCCGGCGTCGCGCAGGATTTGAGGGTGTTCAAAGCCGTTGCGTCACCGCCGAGACCGAAGCCAACCGAGAACACGACAACGCCTTTGGCTTTCATGGCCTGGCATAACGCGACAGCCTGCGACGATGAAGTGTTGCCGTGGTACTGGGTATTGAACTGCCCATCGGTCATCAGAACAACAGCTTTAAGGAGTTTTTCTTGCCGCACGAGATCGTAGCTGTCAGGCACGCTGTTGCCACCCCATGTGCTTCCCCATTGCTCTGAAACCAAATTCCACGCCCACTGAACGCCGATGTGGCCCGCCGTTGAACCTTTGGCAGAGAACTGATTGACGTAGGAAATAAGCACACTCTTTTCGTCTGTTAGGGGTACGATGGCATTGGTGGGGCAGCCGGTGGCGTTATTTGGCTTGACGTAGGCGTAGAACGAATCGGTTTGGTCGTTGAACTGGCCCGACTTGCGCTCCGTGACGCAACCGTCGGTGCTGGTGTTCTGGGATGCAATCTTTGCGTACGGTCCAAGATTGATGGTCGCTGAATAGGGCGCAACGCCGATGCGTACCTTTTGCACGGCGTTGTTGCCGTCTGGAATGAGCCGCTCGGCAAAATTCTCAAATGCTTGCTTCAGACCGTCGATTTTTGGTTTGCCGGCTTTGTCGAGATCTTTCATCGAACCCGTGATATCGAGCGCCATGCCGACTTCGATATCTTTTTGCTTGTAGACGGCCTCGGAGACCACCGGCACGACGATCTTATCGAAACCACCGATCCGCGTCAGGGTCATTTTGACATCGGACTGGACGTTGATGTCGACCGCGCCCGCATCGCGATCGATCTTGATATCGGGCTTGCTGATATCGCCCATGAGCCGCGCGTTTTTTACATTTTCATCGAAATACTTAGTCGCAAGCTCAATGATTTCGTCGTCGGCCAGCTTGCCGTCGAGCATGGCACGTCCAGCCGCGAGAGAGGCGGCGTCGACGGCACTGCTGACGCGTGTTTGCACATCCGAGATGCGGCTGTAGTCAAGGGCCATGCCGCCCAGAAACAACAAAGCGACGGACATCAGGCTGAAGAGGATCGCAACCGAGCCCTGCTCTTGCTCTTGGAAGGACTTAATCAAAAGCGGCGAACGCGTGCACATGTGTCTCTCCGTGGGACATCGGGACTTGATGCCGGCGGGAGATGCAACCGCAGTGCCGGGGTTGGTTCGTTAACGCGCCGCTAAGCGGCAGCCCTCGGTCGTGGTATATTTTGTGTGAAGACGTGTTTTCAAGTGATCGGCTAGGTGCCAAGTGGGATCAAAAGTCGGTGGCGATGCCGCCGGTTTCCCAATCGCCAAAGCGCACAGGGTCTGGTCCGTTGCGGCCGCCAACCTCTGCAACCGCCGCTGCCGCGGATTTTTGAGTTTGCCGGCGTACCTCGGCCTCGGCGAGGGCGCGCTGCGCCTCGGGGGTAAGGACTTTTTCGTCACATTTTGGGCCGGGATCGGTCATCGCCAACTCTTGTTGCTCCTTGATTGGCACGTTGCGGTCTTGCAAGGGCCTTAACCCAGGAGGACTTTCACCATATATACCCCTCGTGGCGCGCGCTGGATGACAGGGTGCCGCGCAGGAGTGCTTCCGGAAATGCGGAAACCGGTTTTCCGAAGACAAGTACGGCAAACCAAAAAGCTAGGGCATTGCAGCGATTAAGCGAAGCGCGCAAACACCCTAGAGGAGGCTGACGATGCCGATGAACTACGCCAAGACCGCGCTTCTGCTGGCGGCGCTGACAGCCATTCTGGTCGCCATGGGGGCGGCCGTCGGCGGTCAATCGGGCTTGGTCATCGCGTTTATCATCGCGCTGGTGATGAACGTGGTCAGCCTGTGGAAATCGGATACCATAGTGCTGAAGATGTTCAAGGCTCAGGAGGTCGACGAACGCTCAGCGCCTGACTTTTTCAATCTTGTCCGCGATCTCGCACGCCGCGCCGAATTGCCGATGCCCCGCGTCTACATCATGAACAATCCCCAGCCCAACGCCTTTGCCACAGGGCGCAGTCCCTCGCGCGCCGCTGTCTGCGCTTCGACCGGCCTTCTCGAAACATTGTCGCGCGAGGAGCTGGCCGGTGTGATCGCTCACGAGCTGGCCCACATCAAGAATCGCGACACGCTGACGATGGCGGTGGCGGCAACCATCGGCGGCGCAGTTTCGATGTTCGCCCAGTATCTGCAGCTCGGCATGTTGTTCGGCGGCAGCCGCAATAGCGATCGCGGCGGCCTTGGCCTTATCGGAACGCTCGCAGCGGTCATCGTCGCGCCGATGGCCGCCATGATGGTGCAGATGGCCATCAGCCGCTCCCGCGAATATCATGCCGACCGTATGGGCGCGATGATTGCCGGCAATCCGCTGTGGCTGGCGTCGGCACTCAAAAAAATCAATGCCCGCGCCCGGCAAGTTGTGAACAAGCCGGCCGAGGCGATCCCTGCTGCCGCGCATATGTTCATCATCAATCCGTTGAACGGACGCGGTATCGACAACATGTTCTCGACCCATCCCAATGTCGACAATCGCGTTGCCGAGCTTGAGGCTCTGGCCCGTGAAATGGGCGTGACCGGCGCCGACGCGTCCTACGGCGGCGGTGCCGGAGCAGAAACCGGTCGATCAGAAACCCAGACCCGCAACGAGGACGGGACAGCGGATGTCTGGATCGCAGGACGCAATCACAGCAAGACACGCGGTCCGTGGAGTTGATGCGTGGGACTTGATCATAAGGCGGGACCTCCTGGGAATACTCCCACTGGGGGCAAGCGGCCACGCTCTGGCAAACCAGGGTCGCATCAGGCTCTGTCCGAAAAGGCTACATCCGCCCCGCGCGCTGTGCCGGATGGCTTGGCGGCTCGTGATGTGGCGGTGTCAGCGCTGTTCTCGGTATTCGTCGAAAAGCGTGGCTTCGATGATGTCTTTGCCAAGGTCGCCGAAGCCCGGTCACTCGAAGCAAGAGACCGGGCATTCGCGCGGCTGATCGCGTCTACTGTTTTGCGCCGCCGCGGTGAACTCAACGCTGTCATCAGCAAATTCTTGGAGAAGCCTTTACCAGAGAACCGGGGCCGGCTGGAGCCGATCCTGCTCAGTGCCGTGGCGCAACTACTGATCTTGCAAACGCCGCCGCATGCCGCGATCTCACTCGCCGTCGATCAGTGCCGGGTTGACAGTTCCGCCCGCCGTTTTGACAAGTTGGCCAACGCCGTCTTGCGCCGCGTCAGCGAACAGGGGGCTCAAATCCTCACGACGCTTGATCCAGTCACGCTCAATAGTCCGCCATGGCTTTTGGCACGTTGGCAGCGAACTTATGGCGAACGGGAAGCGCAAAAAATCACTGAGGCGTCGCTGCGCGAGGCGCCGCTCGATCTCAGCGTCAAAGCTGATCCCGAAATATGGGCAGACAAGCTTGGGGGGCGGGTGCTTCCAACCGGGACGGTCCGCTTAAGTGACGCCGGACGCGTCGAAGACCTCGCAGGCTACGTCGAGGGCGCGTGGTGGGTACAGGATGCGGCATCCGCACTCCCGGCGAAGCTTCTAGGAGGTGTCAACGGTCTCACCGTCGCCGATCTCTGTGCCGCACCTGGAGGCAAGACGGCGCAGCTGGCGAGCGCTGGGGCACGCGTCACCGCCGTCGATAAGTCTCCGGGCCGTTTGAACCGGCTGAAGGCCAACCTGGCGCGTCTGGGGCTGACCGCCGAGACCGCCGTGGCCGACGCTGCAACGTTCGATCCCGGCCATACGTTCGATGCGGTTCTGGTCGATGCACCGTGTACAGCCACGGGTACCATTCGCCGCCATCCCGATATTTTACATTTGAAGCGGCCCGAAGATGTTGCGGCGCTCGCCGCCGTTCAGGCTCGCATTTTGGCGCATGCTGCGACGCTCGTGAGGCCCGGGGGCACGCTGGTCTATTGCACCTGCTCCCTGGAGCCCGAGGAAGGCCTGGAACAGATTTCGCGGTTCCTGGCGTCGAACCCCGCGTTCCGCCGCCAGCCCGTTTTAGCCGAAGAGGTCGCGGGCGTGGCCGGGTGGTTCACGGCCGCAGGCGATCTGCGCACTTTTCCCCATCATCTTGACGACTTGCCTGAGGGCCAGCGCGGCCTGGATGGCTTTTATGCTGCCCGTCTTGTGCGCCACACCTGACTTAGGCACCGCCGTTCAACAGTCGTCGATGTCTAATGCCTTGTTTCGGCGCCAGTGAGGGGCTAGAGCATTTTCCGGCGAAGTGGACACAGGTTTGTCGCAGAATATGCGACAAAACAAGAGACTATAGCGTTTTGCGATCCGATTCCGTCGGATCGCAAAACGCTATAGTCCGGGAGGCTCGATCACCGTGATCCGGCCGGACAAGATAGGGATGGCCACGATTGGCCCGACAGGGATGGCATGGCGGGCCTGAGCCTCACCGAACGGCTTAAAATTCGCACGCTCTCCGCCGAGCAGGCACGGCGCCGCGCCCTGACGCGAACGCTGTCGTCACCATTTTTACGTTGGCGCTACGGCAGTGCCGCCGCCGACCAGATCCTGATCGTGCCCCAGGAGCTTCGCGCTGCTGACCCAAGTTTCTGGAATGAAGTCGAGCACGGGCATTTCGGGCTCGCCTCGCAAATAGCCGATCTCAAAGGCGCGTCACCGTTCCGCGTGCTGCCGCCGAGTCTCGCCTGGGAGCAGGAGCTGCATGGCTTCGGCTGGCTGCGTCACCTGGCAGCTGCCGAGAGTGACGATGCCGCTGCCGCCGCCCGCCAGCTTGTGCTTGATTGGATTGCCATCAACAAAACGACGCGCGGCGTGGCGTTCGAGCCGGCCGTCGTTGCCCGGCGGCTCATGTCGTGGATCGCCCACGCCAATATGCTGCTCGAAGGCACCGACGCCCGAACCTACACGGCGATCATGTCCAGCGTCGGCCAGCAGGTGATTACGCTCAAGACGACTTGGCGCAACGCGCCCGGCGGTGTTCCGCGGATGACCAGCCTGATAGCGCTCGTCCTCGCCGACCTCGCGGTATCGGGTCACGACCGGCAGCTGAAAGAAGCCCAGGTCGCTTTAATCGACGAACTTAGCCGCCAGATTCTCGATGACGGCGGCCACATCAGCCGCAATCCGAACGTCCTCGCCGATCTCGTGCTCGATCTTCTGCCGCTCGGTCAGTGCTTCCAAGCGCGGGGGCGGCCGGCGCCGGAAGAGATCGCAGCCGTCGTCAAGAAAGCCTTGGCGTTCCTGCGCTTCATGCGCCTTGGTGACGGCATGCTCGCCCGCTTCAATGGCGTCAGCACCGGCTCGCCCGCTGGTCTTGCAACCGTTCTTGGATATTCCGGCGGCGAACTCGACGCCGCCTTGGCGGCCGAGGCCTCTGGCTATGCGCGGCTCGAGCGCGGCGAGACCATCATTATCGCAGATACCGGATCGCCGCCGGCTCTTGAAATCGCGACCGAAGCACAGGCCGGTGCGCTGTCGTTCGAAATGACATCCAAGGCACGGCTGATTTTCGTCAACGGCGGTTTTCCTGGTCCAGCCGATCGTGATTGGGACTCGGTGGCCCGTGCCACGGCAAGTCACAACACGCTGTGCCTCAACGAGACCTCCTCGTCGCGCCTGGTGCGTCACAACAAGCTCGAAGTTATCGTTGGCGGCTTGCCGATCCGGGGTCCTGATCTGGTCGCCTCACGGCTGAGCGATGAAGGCGGCGTCGCCGTGCTGGCCGCCAGTCACGACGGCTACGTCAAGCGCTACGGGCTAATGCATAGCCGCCGCATCGCCCTCTCACGCACCGGCGACAGGATCGATGGGCTCGACCGCCTCGAACCACCGCAAGGCAAGCTGCGCCTCAAAACGGATCTTCCCTATGCGATCCATTTCCATCTGCACCCTGACTGCCGGTGCGAGCGGGGGACGGCGCGGGGAACCTGCCGCATTCGCGTCCAGGATGGGCAATCTTGGCTGTTCACAGCCGATACCGCCGAGCTTTCGATCGAAGACAGCCTGTATTTCGTCGATAGCGCCGGACCTCGCCCCGGCCTGCAGATCGTGCTTCGCGGTACGACTTTTGGCGAAACCGAGGTGCGTTGGAGCGTCGCGTCTGTGGGACAGGGTTAAGGCGGCGCGAAACGCGCGGCCAAAACGCGCGGGATGTTCACGGCCAAGCGATCGTGCTAACCGGCCCTCGTACTAAAAGGGACGGCCATGACCCAACAAAAAATCCGCCGCGCTCTGCTGTCGGTTTCCGACAAGACCGGGCTCGTTGAGTTTGCGCGAGCCTTGAAGGGTTTCGGCGTCGCGCTGGTCTCAACCGGCGGCACCGCCGCGGCGCTCAAGGCTGCTGGCATTCCCGCCTTAGATGTTTCAGCTTTGACCGGCTTTCCTGAAATGATGGACGGCCGGGTCAAGACGCTGCACCCGCGGGTGCATGGCGGCTTGCTCGCCATTCGCGGCAATGCCGGGCATGACAAGTCAGCGGCGGATCACGCCATCGAGCCGATCGATTTGCTGGTCGTCAATCTCTATCCCTTCGAGGCGACGGTCGCGAAAGGGAGTTCCTCCTGCGATTGCATCGAAAACATCGACGTCGGCGGTCCGGCCATGATCCGAGGGGCTGCTAAAAATCATGAGAGCGTCACGGTTGTCGTCGAAGCCGAAGACTACGCCCGCGTTCTGGCTGAGATGTCGGCGCATGCCGGCGCAACGACGCTGGCGCTTCGGCAAGAGCTCGCCGCCAAGGCCTTCGCGCGCACCGCTGCTTATGACGCCGCCATCAGCAATTGGTTCTCGGGCGAGATTAAAATGGCCGCCCCGGTGTGGCGGGCGTTTGGCGGGCGCCTTGGCCAAGCTCTGCGCTACGGCGAAAACCCGCACCAAGCCGCAGCAGTTTATGTTTCGGACTGCACGCGCTTTGGCGTTGCGACAGCGCGGCAACTCCAAGGCAAGGACCTCTCCTACAACAACATCAATGATACGGATGCGGCGTTCGAACTCGTCTCGGAATTCGCCAGCACGACGCCCGCCGTTGCCATCATCAAGCACGCCAATCCCTGCGGTGTTGCCCAGGGCGCGACTTTGAAAGAGGCTTACCTCAAGGCGCTGGCCTGCGACCCCGTAAGTGCGTTCGGCGGTATCGTGGCGCTCAATCAGCCGCTCGATGCAGCAGCGGCCGAAGAAATCGTCAAGATCTTTACCGAAGTCGTGATTGCGCCGGATGCGACTGCAGAAGCGCAGGTCATTTTCGCGGGCAAAAAGAACCTGCGCCTCCTCGTGACTGGTGGCCTCGCTGACCCCCGCGCGCGCGGATTAGCGGCCAAATCAATAGCAGGCGGGCTGTTGGTGCAATCGCGCGATCACGGTGCGGTCGATGACCTTGATTTGAAAGTCGTGACCAAGCGGGCGCCAACGGCCAGGGAACTGTCTGATCTCAAGTTTGCCTTCAAGGTCGCAAAGCATGTAAAATCCAATGCTATCGTCTACGCCAAGGGCGGCGCAACCGTCGGCATTGGTGCTGGGCAAATGAGCCGGATTGATTCCGCTCGTATCGCCGCGCTCAAAGCCGAAGATGCCGCCAAGGCTGCGGGGATCAGCGAGCCAATGACGCGCGGATCAGTTGTCGCCTCGGATGCCTTCTTCCCGTTTGCGGATGGTTTGCTGACCGCCGCCGCTGCCGGTGTCACCGCCGTCATTCAACCTGGCGGATCCATGCGCGACGACGAGGTCATCAAGGCCGCGGATGACAAAGGCCTCGCCATGGTCTTCACAGGCATGCGCCATTTCCGGCACTAACGCCTGGACTTATGTGGACGTCTGCCGCGGTGCTCGCACAAACAGCATCATCAGCCCGCCAATGATGAGGAACGCCAGAACCGCCGCCATGCCGATGCGCTGACTGCCGGTTTGCTGGGTCACGAAAGCGACAAGGAACGGGGCGAGAAACGCCGTGACCTTGCCGGAGAAGGCAAACAGCCCAAAAAACTGGGTGATCTTGTCAGCGGGTGCTAAGCGCGCCAGCAGCGACCGGCTCGCCGCCTGCACCGGCGCGGCGACAAGGCCGACAATGACGGCGAAGGCCAGAAACGTCTGCTCGCCGAGCGACGAGAACGGCTTCGAGCCAGCAAGCTTCTCAGCAACTTCGGTCGTGTAGAGAATGTGTGACTTGTCGACGGACAGAATACCGATGGCGCCGATCAGCAGAATGATCAGTGCAGAAATGATGACCGTCTTGGGCCCGAGCTTGTCATCGAGCCGCCCGCCGATCAGCGCGCCGAAGGCGCCAACCAATGTCAGCACGATGCCGAAAATTCCGAGTTCCAATGCACCCCAGCCGAACACGGTTGCACCATAGATACCGCCAAACGTGAAGATCGCGGTCAGGCCGTCGGTGTAGAGCATGCGGGCAATGAGAAAGATCAGAAGGCTCGGCATCGAGGGCAGGGACTTGATCGTGTCCCAGAGTTCAGCGCGCGCCGAGCGGTGTTCGCCGTGTGCAACAGCCGCGGTTTTCCGGTCGGGCACGAACAGAAAGAACGGGATGATGAAAACGAGGAACCAGACCGCCGCGAACGGTCCCGTCAAGCGGTCGCCCTGACGTTCGCTCACGTTGAGCCGCAGCAGCGGATCGAACCCAAGCAGCGTTTTGGCTTCTCCTGGCAGCGGTACAAGAAAGCCTGCAACGAGCGCCAGGCTCGCGAGCCCGCCGAAATATCCGACCGCCCATCCGGTTCCCGAGAGCCGCCCGAGTTCGTCTTTTGGCACGAGGCCGGTCATGATCGAGTTTGAGAACACCCCCATGAGTTCCGCCGCCAGCGTCGCGGCGATGAACCCTGCCAGCACGATGGCAATGGTGCTCGTGCCGGCGCCCGGCGTTGCCGTCCACAGCGCGGTGAGGCCAGCGAGAAACACCAGCGCCAGCCCGGCAATCCAAGGCTTGCGCCGTCCGCGGCCATCGGCCATGGCACCAAGGAAAGGGCTGGTGACAGCGATCAGCAGTCCGGCGACGGCCGCGGCGTAGCCCCACAGCGCCTGACCGCAGGCGGCTTTTTCGCTGCCCGCCTTGATCAGCGTGCCGCAAGCTGCGTTTTCAACCACAGCGTTGGCGAAATAGGGCGCGAACAGGAAGGTTTGGACCAGCGTGTAGTACGGCTGCGCCGCCCAATCGAACAGCATCCACGATATCCGCGCCCTGAGCGGCGCGCGCGTGATGGGTTGAGTTGTTGCAGTTGGGCCTGAAGATCCCGTACTCATGGCGTATCCCCCGGACCGTATGCAATAGACTTAAGTCTTCCTAGCATACCTTGCGTGTCAGCCGTCCAAAACGATCAGGTGATTTGGAAGTTCGTTGGGATCTACCGTGCCGGGAGGAAAATGCTGCGCCAGGTGGTGGCCAGCTTCAGCGATGGCATGAACAAAGCCATCGGCGGCGCGGCCGCCGGCGATCTCAATTGTCAAACGATCGACGATGGTTTGCCACGTGCCGGATGGGACGCGGCCGTCGATGCCTTTGTCGGCAAGTATTTCGGCGTGGCGCTCGGCGACCGACACGAAAATGAGCACGCCGGTACGCCCCGCTGTGGTGTGCAGGTTTTGGACCAGGAATTGCTCCGTCGCCCGGCGATGGGCGTGAGCGTTGCGCACCGAGCGCGGCACCAAGGCCGTCCGGATGTATTTTGGCCAGAGCAGCGCCAGCAGAACCAGGAACACGACAAGCTGAATGAGATAGATCCACTGCACAGCCATCCAGGTGAAATGGATCAGCGGCCAGGGCACAAGCAGTGCCGCCAATGCCGCCCATAGGAACGGTACATAGTGATAGCTATCGCTCGACGCCGCGACAACGGCGACGATCTCGCCCGACGTCTTTCGCTCAGCGGCTGTAATGGCGGCCGAGATGCGCTCTGCGTCTTTGTCCGTAAACAATGTCATTGCGCTTAGTCTTTCATGCGTCTTACTTGCCAAAAAACTACCAGCCTCCGGAAGCGCCACCGCCACCGAAACTGCCACCACCACCTGACCACCCGCCGCCACCGCCCGACGACCCCCCGCTCCAATCACTTGAGCCGCCAGGAATAACGACGATACCGCCATCGCGGCGGGCGCGGTCTCTCCGGTAGCGGCGGCGCTCCTCGGGGCTCAAGTTCTGCTCATAACGCTGTTGGGCATCAGCTGCCTTTTTCGCCTGCCACAGGACGAACGCCACGATCGCCAGAAAGAGTAAAATGTGGATCAGCGCCGTCGGGTCATCCTGCGGCGTGCGTCCGCCGCGAGCGCGCGTCTTGACCTCTTCCGCATCGCCGAGAAGCACGGCTTTGATATCGCGCACACCGTCGCGGATGCCGCCGGAATAATCGCCGCGCCTGAACTTGCTCAAAATGGCGTTCTCGACGATGAGCGCCGCCATGGTGTCGGTCATCATCGGCTCTAAGCGGCGGCCGACTTCGATGCGGACCTTGCGGTCTTTCGGCGCCACCAGCAGGACAATGCCGTTGTCCTTGTCTTTCTGACCGATGGCCCACTTACGGGCGAGGCCGATGCTGTAGTCCTCGATTGCGTAGCCATCGAGCGTGTTGACGGTGACGACGGCGACCTGATCGGTCGAGGTCGCCTCGAGCGCCGTCAGTTCGGCTTCGATGGCCGCCCGGTCTTCCGCTGTCAGCAGGTTGGCGTTGTCGACGATGCGGCCAGTCAGCTCGGGATAGTTGGGCGCTGCCACAGCCACAAATGCTGCAATCAGTGCAAACGCCAGGAGGAGCGCCAAAGCAGCGCTCCACCGGCGGTTCGTACCGGATGTCCAATGCGAACATGTTATCGCGGCGCCACCCATAGAACGTCATCCTGGCTGAGACGCTTGAGGCGGCTATTTCTTGTCGAACTCGACCTTGGGAACCTTCTGCTCTTCGGCCGGTATATCGAAAGTCGCCATCTCTTTCGACGCCGGATACATGAACGACTTCCACCAGCGGCCCGGGATCGTGACCAGTTCAGTATTGTAGGCGCGCACCGCCTCGATGTAGTCGCGCCGGGAAATCGCGATGCGATTTTCAGTTCCCGACAGCTCACTCTGAAGGGCCAGGAAGTTTTGGCCCGACTTGATGTCCGGGTAGCGCTCGATGACCGCCATCAAGCGGCCAAGTGCGCCACCGAGCGTGTTCTGCGCATCCTGGAATTGCTTCATGGCTTCGGGGTTGCTGAGAATGTCAGCTGGCAGCTGCATCTGCGTGGCCTTGGCGCGGGCTTCGATGACCTCGGTCAGCACCGACTTCTCCTGGTCGGCGAAGCCCTTCACGGTTTCGACGAGGTTCGGGATCAGATCCGTGCGCCGCTTGTATTGGTTCAGCACCTCGCCCCAATTCGCCTTTGCCGTGTTTTCGTAGGTTGGGATGTTGTTAACGCCACAGCCTGCCACAACAACCGACATAATCAGCGTGGCGAGGATGGCAAAGGGGCGGACGATTGGGGAGAACGCGGTCTGGGTCATGGCACAGACGATCCTTGTGTTTGGGCCTAATGTTCGGGCGCTGTGTTGGGGCCATTGAAAAGTGCGTCGTAGAGGATACTCGCGGAGACGGCCGCTCGGCGTTGTCGTATGGGCTCCGGCCTGGCCGCGCAAGAGGCCTGTCATAACCTCTGGCCGCGACGCCGCCGCCCTACAACATTTAACAGGTTTACCATGGCTGTGGCCAACGCTTCGGCGCGGCCCCTGTTTCAGTTACTCTTGACACTGAGTGCCGCGCGGGCCTGGCTGAGTTTAAAGGGCAATTTTCTCCAGCCAAGACGCATGTGAGCTTTCAAGCCATCTAGCGGCCGGTGTGCCGCGCGTTCAGGAGAGGTATACATGCGTACTTTTGCGGTGACAGCGGCGGCGGCCGTTTCGGCGGCGGTGCTCTGCGCCGGGCCGGCAACGGCATTTGACCACGGCTGTGGCGGCCGTTCGATCGAATGCTATGACAAGGTGAGATTGCCCGGCGTTTACGCGACCCGGGCGCGCCAGGTCGTCGTTCGCCAAGGATACAGCCAGATTGTCGCCACCCCGGCGGTCGTCATGAACCGCGCTGAACGCGTCGAAGTCGCGCCTGGCCGCTGGCACGCGGTTGCAACCCCGGCAGTCTACGGCACCAGGACTGAGCGCGTTCTCGTCGCGCCCGCCAGCACGGCCTACAAAGACGTTGCTGCCGAGACCCGCACCGTTCATGAAACGGTCGTCGTCCATCCCGGTGGCACACGCTGGGAGCACCGCCGCGGGCTGTTTGGCCGCGAGAAACTTTGCAAGGTGGCAACCCCGGCAGTGACCCGGACCGTGTCGCGCAACGTCGTAGTTGCCCCGGCACGCCGCGTCGCCCACGTCACGCCTGCGGTATACGAAACCGTGCATCGCTCTGTCGTGGTGCAGCCCGGCTCGGTCCGGCATGTCTATCAACCGCCGATGTACGGCTACGTCAGCCGCCCGGTCGTCATCCAGCCCGCAACGCAGCGAGTCATCAATCATCCGCCAATCATCGGCGTCGCCCATGAGCGCGTGTTGGTGCGCGCAGGCGGATACGGCTGGACCCGCAGCGGCCACCATTGGTGACAGCGTTTGCGCCGTGAACACAACAAAAAGAGAGCGCACCGGAAAGTGCGCCCTTTTTCTTTTCGAAACTTAACGAGAATTTGGAGCGGGCGAAGGGATTCGAACCCTCGACCCCGACCTTGGCAAGGTCGTGCTCTACCCCTGAGCTACACCCGCATCCATGGGTGCAAACGCCTTGCGGCGCCGCGAGACACGCCTTATGGCGCAAGTGATACGGCAATGCAAGGGCCCCCGCTGGCTTGATCATAACCTTGATTTTGTCCATGCAGCCGCGCATTTACCCCTCGTCGCACGTGCGCCGGAACGGGGACAGAAGCTTGCCAGATGCCTACGAGGGATACATGCCGCTGACGCGAGACGCACTTTTCGACCGCCTAAAAGACATGGGCATTGCCACGACGACGGTTGAACACCCGCCAGCTTTTACGGTCGCCGAAAGCAGCGGTATCGTAGCTGAGCTTCCCGGTGCCCACACCAAGAACCTGTTTCTCAAAGACGAGGACGGCACGCTTGTCCTCGTCATCGCCCATAGCTCGACCAAGGTTGATCTCAAGGCGCTGGCGAAGCGGCTCCGCGCCGGCCGGTTCTCATTTGGCAAACCTGACGTGCTGATGGCCGCCCTCGGCGTCACGCCCGGCTCAGTAACGGCATTCGCCATCGCCAACGATACGGCCAAGCGCGTTAAAATCGTGATGGACCAAGAGCTCACGGCCCACGACAGCCTCAATTGTCATCCGCTCGCGAATACGGCAACCACCAACATTGCACGCGACGATCTTTTGCGGTTCATTCGAGCAACTGGCCATGAGCCCAAAATCATAACGCTGACGGGCGCCTAAGTCCGGTAAGCGAGGAGACGCGATCCTATGGACTTTGGTACCCGCAAGACGGAACCCGGCGCAGCCGCGGCGGGTGCCGTCATCAAGGACGCGACGTCAGCCTCGTTTGCGGCCGACGTGCTGGAGGCGTCGCGCGAGGTACC
Organism: Hyphomicrobium sp.; assembly: GCA_031378895.1. Lineage (GTDB taxonomy): Bacteria > Pseudomonadota > Alphaproteobacteria > Rhizobiales > Hyphomicrobiaceae > Hyphomicrobium_B. The sequence continues at coordinate 43,453 of JANNEP010000050.1, read as the reverse complement.
GGTGATTGTCGACTTCTGGGCGCCGTGGTGCGAGCCGTGCAAGCAGTTGACGCCACTCCTAGAGAAGCTCGTCAAAAGCCACGCCGGGAAGGTGCGGCTGGTCAAAGTCAACGTCGATCAGAACCAGGCCATCGCCGCGCAGCTCCGGGTCCAGTCTCTACCGACGGTGTTTGCCTTCCGTGATGGTCAACCGCTCGACGGCTTCGTCGGCGGACAACCGGAAAGTACGATCAAAACCTTCATCGATAGCTTGGTCGCCCAAGACGATGACGCGTCGCTCGACGGCGTGCTCAAAACCGGTGAAGAGTTGCTGGAGCAGGGCGACTTGCAAGGCGCGGCGGAGGTTTTTGCTGCGGTCCTACAGGAAGACCGCGAAAACGCCGACGCCCTCTCTGGGCTGGCGCAGTGCTACGCGGCGAGCGGCGATATGGACCGCGCCAAGCAAATGATTGCTCTCGTTCCGCCCGACAAACGCAATCACGCCAGGGTGCAGAGTATCCTCGCGACAATCGAGCTTGCCGAGAAGGCTGATGCCGCGGGCGATCTCGGCGCCCTTGTCGCCCGGCTGAACGGCGATCCGAAAGATCATTTTGCGCGTTTTGATTTGGCAGTCGGACTTGCCGCACGCGGGGAAAAAGCCGAAGCTATCGAGCTGCTGCTTGAACTCGTCAAGATCGATCGCAAATGGAATGACGAAGCCGGCCGCAAACAGCTCTTGCAGCTGTTCGAGGCATGGGGTCCCAAGGAACCACTTGTGACTGAGGGCCGCCGCCGGCTTTCGTCAATTTTATTCAGTTGAGCTGCCGGCGTGCAGGAGAAACCGCCTCGTGACCCTAACAGACCGCTATCGCCGGCCCGTTGACCTGCCTCCCCGTATCCCGGTGTTTCCCCTTCGCGGTGCGATTCTTCTGCCGCGCGCGACGCTGCCCCTGAATATCTTTGAGCCACGCTACCTGTCGATGCTTGACGATGTCATGTCAGGCGCCCGGGTTCTCGGCGTGCTCCAGCCGCATGGGACAGGCGATGATGATGACATAGAGAGCCCGGCGAGTAAGTCGTCCGGCCTGCGCCGCGTCGGCTGCGTGGGGCGCGTCACGGCATACCAGGAACTCGATGACGGGCGCCTTGTGATCACGCTGACAGGGATCATGCGCTTCGCATGCATCAGCGAAGCTGAAAGCGGCACACCCTACCGCATCATGAGCGTCAGCTACGATAAGTTTGCGAGTGACCTGAACGAAGGTCTTGGTGAAGAACTCGTCGACCGGCCAAATCTTTTGCGCGTGCTCAAGAGCTACCTCGAAGCCAATCGCCTGAAGACAGATTGGGCAGCCATTCAGCGCGCATCGAACGAATTTCTGATCAATGCTTTGTCGGTTATGTGCCCCTACGGACCCGAAGAAAAGCAGGCGCTTCTCGAGGCCGTGGATTTAAAGTCCCGCGCCGAGGTTTTGGTGGCGCTGGCCGAGATCGAGCTGGCGTCGAACGGCAGCAGTGGAACAACCTTGCAATAAATCTGGAGTGCGCGCCGCCATGCCGGACGAGTTAGCCGACACGAGTGCACTCCCGGTCCAGGCCGCCGATATTAAGCTGCTTGAACTTCTCGTATGCCCTCTGACCAAAACAACCTTGGTCTATGACAAGACGACGCAAGAGCTGATCAGCCGCGCTGCCGGGCTGGCATTTCCCATTCGCAATGGCGTGCCGCTCATGATCGAGGATGCAGCGCGGCGTCTGGACGACCACGAACTCTAGCCAGCGCGGTCAGCTATGGCATAATCTGGCGCATGACCGGGCTACGGCTCAACCCCGCGTCCATTATTCATTCATGGTCAATAACGCTGCTGAGCAAAAGGCTTAGTCTCAGCGCGGTTTAACCGTTCGCCAAATCAATTGTGTTATCTCTGCGGTCTTGTTCCAATTAACCAAGCTGCTTCAGATTTTATAAAACCTCATATGGTCACTTCGGCTACGACTTGAGTGAAAGTGTAGCCGGTTGCGTTTGTCAGAAAAACATATCGAAGGCGAAACAGCCCGCGTTTCACCGGGCGACCGTGGCTTTGCGGCGCCCGCAGGTGGCGCGTGCGTACATGGGCTGCGTGTCGCTGCAGGGTTTGCTGTTAGTGCCCTGAGCTTGGCCGCCATCGTGCTACTGCCTCCGCCATTTGGCTTGGCCCACGCAAGCTTTTGCTTAGGAGGCTTGGCGACTGTGGCAGCGATTGCACTGAAGCAGTTGCTTTCACGCCGGGCCGTTGATCCAGCCGTTGGCATCAAACCGCACACTGCGGCTGAGGAGCGGCTTGAGCAGATCAAGGACGCGCACTGGGAGCTTGCCGGCAACGAAGCGAGCTACCGCCAGCTACTGGATACGCAAGATGATCTGATTGTCCGCCGACGCTGCAGCGGTGAACTGGTTTTCGTCAATCGCGCCTACTGTCTTGCGTTCGGCGTCACCGGCAACACGGTGTTGGCAAGCCGGTTTATGCCGGTGGTCTTGGTCGCGGAAACACAACGTGCAGACGGCGCTAGCGCTGGCCAATCGCCCCGGCGCACGGTCGAGTTTGTCGAAACAACGCGGGGTCCGCGGTGGATTGCCTGGGAAGAACACCACGTCACTACGGGTGACGGCGATGTCGAGATTCAATGTGTCGGCCGCGATGTGACCGAGCAGAGACACAGCGACGCAGTTCTGCGCGAGGCCCGTGACCAAGCCGAATCCGCCAATCGCGCCAAGTCCCGGTTTCTCGCGGCGATGAGCCATGAAATTCGCACGCCCATGAATGGTATTCTTGGTATGGCGAGCTTACTGCGCGATACCGAGCTGACCAGTGACCAGGACGACTATACCCGTGCCATCGACCAGTCTGCGCGGGCGCTTCTTGCCCTGATTGATGAAATTCTCGATTTTTCAAAGATCGAAGCCGGCAAGTTGCAACTCGCTTCAAAGCCGTTTTCGCTGCGGGTCTGTGTTGCGAGCGCGCTCGAACTTTTGGCACCGTGCGCCAGCGACAAGGGGTTAGACCTAACTTGGTCGATTGCGCCAAATGTTCCGGAATTTGTCTTGGGTGACGCAGCGCGCGTCCGTCAAATTCTTCTCAACCTTTTGTCCAATGCGGTCAAATTCACCGAAAAAGGCAGTATTGACGTCGCGGTCACTGTGCTGAATTCCGGCCTGATGAGTTCAGCGCCGCCGCCAATCGTCATCATGGTCAAGGACACAGGTATCGGATTTTCAACTGACACGATGAAGCGTCTCTTCGATGAGTTCGAGCAGGCGGAACCGGCGCCCGGCCGTGGCGAGGGCGGAACCGGGCTCGGCCTTTCGATCTCGAAGAGATTGGCGCGGGCCATGGGTGGCGACATCACCGCTGAAGGCGGGCTCGGGACGGGCGCTACATTCACCGCTATTCTGCATCTCGCCGGCACGCTTGAGAGCGTTGGTGAAACGCCGGAGAGGTTAAATGGAAGCAGAGTTTCCGGTCACGAATTTAGCCCGCCGCCTCATTTCGTTGCGGCGAAGCTGAACGTCAAAAATCCCTTCGTCAAGCGGGCGGGTGGCCTGGGTCCGCGGGTCTTGATTGCCGAAGACAACGAGATCAACGCGCTGCTGGCGCGCCGGGTGATCGAGATGGCACAGGGTTGCGCGATTGTGGTCGGCAATGGCCGGGCCGCGATTGACGCCGTTGCCCAGTCGTTGCTACCGGGTGCGACCACCTTCGACCTCATTTTGATGGATGTTTTCATGCCTGAAGTCGATGGCTTGGAGGCGACCAAAGCGATCAAGAAACTTTTTGAAGCCCACACGGAGCCTGGCTTTACTTCGCCGCCAATTGTGGCTCTGACGGCGAATGCTTTTGCAGAGGACAAGGAACGCTGTCTCGCCGCCGGGATGAACGACTTTTTGGCCAAACCCTTCGACACGCGCCATCTCCGGGACCTTTTGGTGCGATGGGTGCCCGCGTGCGCTGTTGCCGTTAGCCAAGCCGGGCCCAAGCCTGCGGCGTAGCGTGCTTCTTTCTTCTGAGAAGCGAACAAAGCAGGTGCGTTGAGACGTGGGATTGATCGAGATAGAAAAAGTGTCACGGAATCGTGCTAACGCGCAGTCTCAGAGGTGAGGCCGCGAAGCCGGAGACAACCATGTGGCAGATCAAGCCCCGGCATACCGTCAAGACCAAAGGGTCTTGGCAGGATGTCACGCGGGGACTGGCCGCCTTTCAGGCTTTTAAAATCAAACCGCCCGGCTTTGACGCTTTCACCCGGCATCTCGAACCGAAGATTTATGGCCGCGTTGGCAATCTCGAAGTCCGCCTTGCGAGAACGCGCGCCGAAATCAAACTGGCACAACGCCTGCGCTATCAAGTTTTCTATGAAGAGATGTCGGCGGTGCCGAGCCGGCTGGCGCAGTTCCGCCGCCGCGACGAAGACGCATACGACGCAATGTGCGATCATCTGCTCGTCGTCGATCTTGATCAAACCGCTCCGCAACGCAAAGGCGGACGCCACACAACGCCCAAGGTGATCGGAACCTACCGTGTTCTTCGCCAAGACGTCGCCGAGCGGCATTGCGGTTTCTACACGGCCAGCGAGTACGATATTCTCCCGCTGATCAAGGCAAAATCGCCAAGCTACCGGTTCATGGAGCTTGGCCGCTCGTGCGTGCTGGCGCCGTATCGCAACAAGCGTTCGGTCGAGCTGCTGTGGCACGGACTGTGGACTTACGTGCGCGAAAACAAAATCGACGTCATGATCGGATGTGCCAGTTTCGAGGGCACGGACCCACAAGCCCACGCCATGGCGCTGAGCTTCCTTCACCATAACGCGCTGGCTCCGCCGGAATGGCGCTGCCGGGCACGCGAAGATCTCTATGTTGCGATGGATCGCGTGCCCAAAGAGGCGGTTCAGCCTAAAGCAGCCTTGAAAGCCATGCCGCCGTTGATCAAGGCCTACATGCGGCTCGGCGCCTTTGTCGGCGACGGCGCCGTCATCGACCGGCAGTTCGGAACGACCGATGTTCTGATCATCCTGCCGATCGAGAAGATTGATCCTCGTTATTTCGAGCACTACGGCGCACCCGGCGAAACCAAAAGCCGGATTGCAGTTGACGCGTAACAGCGCTGTACCGGCACGCTGCGCGACGACAGAGTGCTCGCCTCCACGCCGTCATGCCCGTGCGACCACTTTCGACCCCTTGGGAGTCCCCTTGTGGGAGAAGTCCCCCTGCGGGGGAGGCGGGTATCCATCCAAGCATCTGATTGGGCCCAATCCATCGACTTGAATGGATCCCAGCCTTCGCTGGGATAACGTCGCTGCTTGGGCCAGTTGATGTATTGCTTGGCCTCACACCCGCCCGGCGCCATAGGCCGCAAGCGCCGCCATGTTGACGACGTCGGCATCGGTCGCTCCGAATGAGCAAATCTGCACCGAGTGCGACAGGCCAACAATCAGCGGCCCTATGATGGTCGCGCCGCCAAGTTCCTTGAGCATTTTGGTTGAGATCGATGCGGCGTGGAAGGCCGGCATCACCAGAACGTTGGCGGTATCCGACAGCTTGCAGAACGGATAGTGCCGCATCAGCTCACGATTGAGCGCGACGTCGGCCGCCATGTCGCCGTCGTACTCGAAATCGACTTGGCGTTCGCGTAGAATGTTGACCGCCTGGCGGACTTGGTCGGAGCGTTCGCCGCGCGGTTGGCCAAAGGTGGAATAGGCGAGCAGTGCGACGCGGGGCTCGATGCCGAAATTGCGGGCGGCGTGCGCTGCCTCCGTCGCTATGTTGGCGAGCTGCTCAGCGCTCGGCATGTCGTGGATGCTGGTATCGGCGATCAGTACGGCGCGGCCGCGGCTCAAGGCGAGTGACACGCCGATGACGTGGCGACCGGGTTTTTCATCCATGACGCGATGCACGTCGGCATAAACGCTGGTCCAATTGCGTGTCACGCCGGAGACCATGGCGTCGGCATAGCCGTGGGCGACCATAAGGGCTGCGAAAATGTTGCGCTCGTTGGCGACGAGGCGCTCGCAATCGCGGCGCAAATACCCGCGCCGTTGCAGGCGGGCGTAGAGCAACTCGGTGAATTCGGCGACATAGAGCGAGGTATTTGTATCGATCAATTCAAATTCGCTTCGCAACGGAATGCCAAGTTCGCGGAAGCGTTCGATAACGATTTTTTTGGAGCCGATCAGTATCGGCTGACCGAAGCCCTGCGTGAGGTATGTGTTCGCGGCCCGGATCACGGCTGGGTCTTCGCCTTCGGCGAAGACGACGCGCTTGGGGTCGGCGCGGACTTGGTCGAACGTCGACTGCAGCCACCCTGCAATCGGATCGAGCCGGCCCTTGAGCCGCGCGACGTAGGCATCCATGTCGACGATGGCTTTGCGCGCGACACCGGTATCCATGGCGGCCTTGGCGACTGCGGCCGGCACGTGTGCCAGCAGGCGCGGGTCGAACGGCGCCGGGATGATATACCCCGGTCCGAAGGTGGGGCGTTCACCGTGGAAAGCGGCCGCCACCTGATCCGGCACTTCGGCGCGCGCGAGTTCGGCAATGGCCTCTGCCGCGGCGATTTTCATGGCGTCGTTGATGGTCGTCGCCTGCACGTCGAGGGCGCCGCGGAAGATGAAGGGAAAGCACAAGACGTTGTTGATCTGGTTGGGGTAGTCCGAACGGCCCGTCGCCATCACGGCATCGGAGCGGACTGATTGGACGTCCTCGGGTGTGATTTCCGGGTCGGGATTGGCCATGGCGAAAATGAGCGGCTTCGGCGCCATGCTGGCGACCATGTCCTTCGAAACGATGCCGCCGGCCGAAAGTCCGAGAAAGATGTCGGCGCCTTTCATGACGTCGGCCAAATCCCGCATCTTGGTTTTTTGCGCGAACGGCGCTTTGTAAGGGTCCATCAGCGTGGGGCGTCCGGCGTAGACCACGCCCTCGATATCCGAGACGAAGATGTTTTCGCGCTTCATGCCGAGCTGCATCAGGAAGTTCAGGCAGGCGAGCGCCGCAGCTCCAGCACCCGCACACACTAATTTGACCTTGGCGATATCTTTCTCGACGACTTTAAGGCCATTGAGAATGCCGGCGCCGACGACGATGGCCGTGCCGTGCTGGTCATCGTGGAACACGGGAATATCGAGCAGGCCTTTGAGCGTCTCCTCAATGATGAAGCACTCCGGCGATTTGATATCCTCAAGATTGATGCCGCCGAACGATGGCGCAAGATAGCGGACGCAATTGATGAAGGCTTCGGCGTCGGCCGTATCGACGAGCAGATCAATCGAATCGATGTCGGCGAAGCGCTTAAACAGTGCTGCCTTGCCCTCCATTACCGGTTTTGCGGCCAACGCGCCGAGATTGCCGAGGCCGAGAATAGCGGTGCCGTTGGAGACGACTGCAACCAGATTGCCTTTGTTGGTGTAGGCATAGACATCGTTCGGGTTGTGGGCGATGGCCTGCACCGGGATAGCGACACCCGGCGAATAGGCCAGCGACAGGTCGCGCTGTGTTGCGAGCGGCTTTGTCGTGGTAATCTCGAGCTTGCCGGGTTTGCCGCCAGCGTGAAACTGCAACGCCTCCTGAGCCGTGAAGCGGGCAGCGCGGAATTGAGTGGCCATGAGGACCTGAACCGTTGCATGAGAATTGGAGGCTACGTTGCACGTGCCGCCGGGAAACGGGCGGTCGCACGGAGTTTCGTGCGGTACGATAGGTTGCGGGACACGGCCTAGCAACCTATGCATAACTCAGGCTTTGGTAGGGATTGCCGTCAGCGCTCTCCGCTATCGGCGGCCAAAGCCCTGGTTTTTCAAACGGACCAAGCCACGCATCATGGCTAAGCACAGCGACTCCCAAAATGACAGGGTGATGCGAGGCGCCGGCGATGCCAGCGTAGAAACGCCGCAGGGACTGGGCACCGTACCGTCAGCGGCCGAGGCGACGCCGTCCATGGCGCAGTATCTCGAGATCAAGGCGGCAAATCCTGACAGTTTGCTCTGGTATCGCATGGGCGATTTCTACGAGCTGTTTTTCGAGGATGCGGTCGCGGCGTCGCAAGCCCTGTCGATTGTGCTGACCAAGCGCGGCAAGCATAGGGGCGAGGATATTCCGATGTGCGGCGTACCCGTGCACCGGGCGGATGACTATCTCCAGCGTCTGATCAAGCTGGGCTTCCGGGTCGCCGTGTGCGAACAGCTCGAAGACCCAGCGGAAGCCCGCAAGCGCGGTGCCAAGGCTGTCGTCAAGCGCGACGTCGTCCGGCTGGTCACGCCCGGTACAATCACCGAAGACGCTTTGCTCGACGCGAAGGTGCGCAACTATCTGACCGCCATTTTCTGTCCGCACACCGGCGAAGGCGGAGCAACGGATCCACGTGCCCGGATTGCGCTGGCATCGATCGATATCTCAACGGGCGAGTCTGAAATCGGCGAGATTTCCGGGGCTGATCTTGCCGGTGAGCTTGTCCGCTTGGCTCCAGGCGAAGTGCTCGCAACGGATACGCTCCTTGTAGATCAATCCGTCATGCGTTGGATTACGCTTGCGGGTGGCAAGGCGACACCCATCCCCGCCGCATACTTCGACAGCATGGCTGGCACACGCGATCTCAAAGCCCACCTCGGCGTTAAGGAACTTGATGGCTTCGGCAATTTCGAGCGGCCGGAGCTAGCCGCGGTAGGAGCCATCCTCAAATACATCGATCTCACCCAAATGGGCCGCAAACCTCTATTGCGCCCGCCGAAAAAAATCGGCAACGGTGCAGCGCTGCTCATCGATGCCGGAAGCCGGACGAGCCTGGAAATTGTGCGCTCGCAGTCGGGTGACAAATCGTCGACGCTCCTTGCGAGCATGGACCGCACCGTGACGGGGGCTGGGGCCCGCGAGATGCAGGCCCGGCTATCAAATCCCTTGGCTAACGCAGACGCGATCAATGCCCGGCTCGATGCGGTCGGCTTTCTGTTAGATCGCCGCCGTGGTGCCGATGAGCTTCGCGAAACCTTGCGCCGGGCGCCGGATATTGCGCGCGCTTTACCCAGGCTGACCTTTGGCCGGGGCGGACCGCGCGATCTTGCCGCCGTGCGCGACGGCATAGTCTGCGCCCGCGTGTGCGCGAAAACGTTGTCGACTGCGGCCGATGCCCTCGGTCTTCCGCAAGAGCTCGCCCATGTTGCCGGGCAACTCGCTGCGCCACGCGAGGATTTGGCCAAAACATTGCTTGATGCGCTCACCGATGACCCGCCACATCTCAGACGTGACGGCGCTTTCATTAAACCCGGCTACAGCGCCGATCTCGACGCCGCGCGCCGCCTGCGCGATGACAGCCGCAGCGTCATGGCGCAGCTCGAAGCCCGCTACGTCGAAGAAACTGGCATCAAGACGCTGAAGGTGCGCCACAACAACATTCTCGGTTTCTACGTCGAAGTCACTCAGCTTAATGCCAAGCCGCTGCTGTCGCCGCCCTTGAGCGACGCGTTCCGGCATCGCCAGACCATGGCCAACGCGGTGCGGTTTTCAACGCCGGAACTTCTCGAAACCGAGGGCATGATAGCAGCCGCCAGCGAGCGTGCCCTCAATCTCGAGCAGGAAATTTTCGCCGATCTCTCAGCCCGTATCGCGTCCGATGCAGCAGCGCTTGGCGACGCCGCAGCGGCGCTCGCTGAACTTGATGTTTTGAACGCCCTGGCCGAGCTGGCGTCGGAGCAGGGTTACGTCCGCCCCGTTATCGATGATAGCGAAGCGTTCGACATACGAGGTGGCCGCCACCCGGTCGTCGAGCAAGCCTTGGCCAAGGCTCAGGCCGGCGCCTTCATCGGCAACGATTGCATTCTCGGCCGGGCCGGGCCGGCTCCACCGCCAGGCTTCGACGAGATGCCGGACGCCCGCATCTGGCTTGTTACGGGGCCGAACATGGCGGGAAAATCGACGTTTCTACGCCAGAACGCTCTGATCACCGTGATGGCGCAGATGGGATCCTATGTACCGGCAGCGTCGGCGCATATCGGTGCCGCTGACCGGCTGTTCTCGCGCGTTGGCGCGTCCGATGATCTGGCGCGCGGCCGTTCGACCTTCATGGTCGAGATGGTCGAGACCGCGGCCATCCTCAATCAAGCAACGAGACGATCACTCGTCATCCTCGACGAGATCGGCCGCGGCACGGCGACCTTTGATGGTCTGTCGATCGCCTGGGCCACCGTTGAATATCTTCACGACGTGACCAAGGTGCGCGCCTTGTTCGCGACCCACTACCACGAGCTGACGGCACTCGCGCGCCGCTTGTCCGGCATCGCCAACGTAACTATGGACGTCACCGAATGGCAGGACACAATCGTTTTTTTGCATAAAGCCAAACCGGGCGCCGCCGACCGGTCATACGGCATTCAAGTCGCCAAGCTTGCAGGACTTCCTGCCGAAGTCGTGGCACGAGCCCGCGAGGTTTTGGCGCTGCTCGAAAAAACCGAGCGCCGGCCGCGCGACCAAAGTGGCACGTTTGATGATCTGCCGCTGTTTGCCGCGGCGCGGCCCAGAAGCGGGCTAAAAGCGCCTGAGTCATCCGCGGTTCTGACAGCGCTCGCAGCCTTGCGGCCTGATGAGCTGTCGCCAAAGGCTGCCCTCGAAAAACTTTATGAGCTAAAATCTCTTGCCGAATCCCAGCGAAAAAAGGATCGCTGAAGCCCATACATGCTGAAATCACCGCCCTTTTTTGATCCGATCGCCGTGCGCCACGAGCTGACCGCGCTGTTCAACGTGCATGGCGGTCCTGCCGACGCCCGCGGCGGCGTTGTCGAGCGCCTGAAGGGCCTTGTAAAGGCTGCGCGCAGTGGCGCCCGCGAAGCGCTCGAGGCCGACGGTAATGGCCGCAGATGTGCGGCGAGCCTTTCGCATTTCGAAGACGAGTTGATCCGCCTCATCTACGACTACACGGTTGCCCACGTCTATCGCGCCACCAATCCCTCGGATGCCGAGCGCATGGCGATCGTCGCGACGGGGGGATACGGCCGCGGGCTCTTGGCGCCGGGCTCCGACATCGACCTGCTGTTCCTGCTGCCCTACAAACAGACACCCTGGGGTGAGAGCGTCGCCGAATACATGCTCTACCTACTCTGGGATCTTGGCTTCAAAGTCGGGCATGCGACACGAACGGTCGAGCAATGCATCAAACTCGGTCTCGCCGATATCACGATCCGCACGGCGCTGCTGGACGCCCGCCTCATCCACGGCGACCGTCAGCTGTTCGCCGAATTCGAAGTCCGCTTTCGCGCCGAAGTCGTCAAGGGTACCGCGCGGCAGTTCATCGATGCGAAAATGAGCGAGCGGGACGACCGTACCCGCCGTGTGGGCGAAAGCCGTTACAAAGTCGAGCCGAACATCAAGGACGGCAAGGGCGGGTTGCGCGACCTGCACACCTTGCATTGGCTATCCCGTTATATTTTTGGGCAAGACGTTGGGCAGGCCGCCGTCGAAGCCGGCATCTTTACACCCGAAGAAGTCCAGACGTTCCGCCGCTGCGAGGACTTTTTGTGGAGTGTACGCTGCTTTCTGCATTTCCAGACCGGACGGCCCGAGGAAGTTCTGTCCTTCGACGTGCAACAATCAATGGCCCAAAGCCTCGGTTACGCAGCGCGCGGCGGTATGAAGGCTGTCGAACGCTTCATGAAACACTATTTTCTGATCGCCAAAGATGTCGGAGATCTGACCACGATTCTTTGCGGCGCGCTCGAAATGCAGCAATTGAAGACGTCGCCCGGCCTCTCGCGATTTTTGAAGCCGCTGTCCTGGCGCACCCGGCGCGATGTCCGGAAAAAGACTGATTTCCGTATCGACAATGACCGTCTCAACGTCGCCGACGCGGAGGTTTTCAGCCGCGACCCCGTCAATCTTATCCGTTTCTTCGCCCAAGCCGAGGAGACGAACGGGTTCCTCCATCCCGATGCCATACGCCTGCTGCGCGGCGCACTTCGCCTGATTGACGACAATCTTCGCCACGATCCCGAAGCCAACCAGATTTTTCTAGAACTGCTGACGGCAGGCCGTAACCCCGAGGGGGCACTGCGGCGCATGAACGAGACCGGCGTACTCGGCCGGTTCCTGCCGGATTTCGGCCGCGTCGTGGCGATGATGCAGTTCAATATGTATCATCACTATACCGTCGACGAGCACCTCCTGCGCACGGTTGGAAATCTGACCGCAATCGAGAAGGGTGAGTTCGCCGCCGAGTTGCCGCTGTCGACGGAACTCTTCAAGTCCATCCAGAATCGCCGGGCCTTGTTTGTTGCAGCCTTCCTCCACGACATCGGCAAGGGCCGGAAAGACGATCATTCGATCGTCGGCGCGCGGATTGCACGCAAGGTCTGTCCGCGTCTTGGTTTAACGGCGGCGGAGACGGAGCTTGTCGCCTGGCTCATCGAGCAGCATTTGACCATGAGCAGCGTCGCGCATACCCGCGACATTACCGATCCGGAAATGTCGCGCACGTTTGCCGGCATCGTTCAGAGCCCGGAACGGCTGAAACTTTTGCTGCTCCTGACCTGCGCCGATATTCGCGCCGTAGGCCCAGGCGTCTGGAACGGCTGGAAAGGCCAGCTTCTGCGGACGCTGTATTACGAGACGGAACCGCTGGTGGCCGGAGGTCACACGCGGGGCCAGCGCAGCGAGCGCATTGCCGAAGCCAAAGCGGCCTTGCGTGCGGCTCTCTCAGGCTGGTCAGCTGCCGATGTCGAGCGCTTCATCGACCGGCACTATCAGAATTATTGGCTGAGAACAGACACCGCGTCACAAGTTGAACACGCCGAGGTGCTGAGCCAGGCGGATCGCGATCAGGTCAAGCTGGCAACCCGCGTCAAGACGGATGCGTTCACGGCCATCACCGAGCTCACTGTTTTTGCCCCCAATCACGCCCGGCTGTTGTCGCTGTTCGCGGGCGCATGCGCTGCGGCTGGCGCCAATATTGCCGGCGCTCACATCACGACGACGCGCGACGGCTATGCGCTCGACACGTTTCTCCTCAATCGCGAATTCAAGGACGACGAGGACGAACTGCGCCGCACCAAGCGCATTGGCGACATGATTGACCGGCTGCTGCACGGCAAGGAACGGCTTGCCGAGCTGCTGCAGAAGAAGCGGGCTGGGGTGCGTGGCGTCGAGGCGTTTACGGTCGTGCCGGAGGTCATCATCAACAACGCCTTGTCGGAGCGGCTGACGGTCATCGAAGTGGCGGGCCGCGACCGGCCAGGCTTACTCTACGACTTGACGGCGGCACTGTCCGACTTGTCGCTCGACATCGGATCGGCCCACATCACGACCTTTGGCGAAAAAGCCGTCGACGTGTTCTATGTCACGGATTTGACAGGAAAACAGATAGTCAGCGAAGCCCGTCAAAATTCAATCCGCGAGCGGCTGATGGGGGTTTTGCGTGGTCAGCCCGCCGCCCATGACGTTCCTGCCGTTAGTGCGAAGTCGCAGCTCGTTTAGTGCGAGCACTGTTTATTTTGCCGCGAGAATATGGTAAACCAGTCCTATATTGAGTGAGCCAGCGCGGGGGTTTCGCGTCATGCGTAGGTTGCCGGCATTATCGCTAGCCTTGCTTGCTGTCGCGGGTTCCGCCGTGAATGCACAACAGCCAGCGACCTGCGAGACCGTCACTCCGCTTATCGAAGATTTGCGCAACGCTGCTTTTCTTAACCGGAAGGCCTGCGCAAACGACAAGGACCTAGACGCCATCAAGGAAGCGATCTGGCGCTACCGCTTGACCATCGGCTCACCTGCTACTGGCGTTTTGAACGATGTTGAGCGCATCTTGCTCAAGGATCGCAAAAAGCGGGCGGATATTCGGGAGCCTCTCAAGGCCGACCTTCAGGACGACGAGGTCAAAAGGCAGCTGATTTCCACCGGCGCGCTCGATAGTGACATCGAACATGCGACGCTGCATGCGCTTCGGGAGGCCGTAATCCGCTTCCGCACGGCAACCGGCTCGGTCAGTATCGGCCCCCTCGACGCAACCGAAAAAGTTCAGCTGCAGGCTGCGAGGCAGACGCTCGCAGAATTCGCCGGCTTCGCGAAGCTCAAATATCCAGACGGGGAGACGGACATCGTCGTCCCCGTCAACCTCGTCGGGTCGAAGGCAAATGGCGACACTGCCTGGGTCGATTACACGTCCGCCGAGATGGGCGTACATTATTTTTATAACAAGGTACGCGCGCACACATCGTCTTCGATGGCGACCCGGCTGCTCGAAAAACGTCTAGGACTCTACTTCGAATATCTCAAGCTTTCTGGAGACCATTTCGTCATCGAAGGCTCGGCTTGGAAGCGGAACTCGAAGGATCAGGCTTTGCCGGAGCGCGAGCTGCTGATGGCCACGGGCCGCGAGCAGAACGGACGATTGCTGGGTGTTCACGTCAAGACGTTCCTGGACCCGCCAATTTCATTCCAAATCCCCCATTTGAAGATTTCTGAACTTCCACCTGACCAGCTGCCGAGCAAAAGCCGGCTTCCGGACCCTGAAACACCCCAACAGCTGAACTGGCGTCTTGTCGTCAAAAGCATCAATAATCTGCTCATATCGGATTTCTATTCAGCGAACGGGCGCAACGGTTATTCCGTCGGCGATTGCCGCGGTGTGCAGGCTGAGCCGGCTTTGAACCGCAAAGTTGTCAACATCGTTTATGCGACAGACCGTAAATTTCTTGGATCGCTAAATGGCTCGCCGAAAAATAGCTTGAAGAATTATTACAGTGGGGAACAGGCGGCAGAGATGCGCGTGGGATGCATTCGCGTCTACGTGCCAAACCCACAAAAGGGCGAAGACGTCACCGAGATCGACAACCCTTCGGAACAGAAGGGCGCAGCTAAACCTGCCGCGAATGTCGAAGCGAAACCAAGGCAGTTAGAATTCGGCTTGCCGAAAGTGGATCCGATAAAGATCGATCTTACAGGGCGGGAACGCTTTTATTTTTCAGCTTCCGAACGCACAGTAATATCGAGCTACGACCGGGCGATGCTATTTATTCACGGCTACAACAACGACTTCGAGGAAGCTATCAAGCGGACTGCGCAAATTGCGGCGGATAGCGACTACTCCGGTTATGTCTACTGCTTCTCGTGGCCATCTCAGGGACGGTTCGTCCGGTATGCGACCGATATGGACAATGCCGAGCAGGCGGAACTACATCTTGTCGAATTTATGCGGATGATTCTCGCGGCAGGCGTTGAGACGCGGCTCGATGTTGTGGCCCATTCCATGGGCGCCCAGATGCTTTTGAGAACGATCGACGGCCTGCGTCCCGTATTTGACTACCGGGCCGGCATGCAAGAATCTGGGAAGGTCAGTTTGGGACAAATCATTTTCGCAGCCCCCGATGTGGCCGAGCCTGTTTTTAAGCAAAAAATAGCGCAGCTGCGCTCCTTCGCGGAGCGCGTCACTGTCTACGCGTCGGCAAATGACGGCGCTCTAGACTTTTCCGGCTGGCTACGAGGAGTGGCGCGAGCGGGCTCGGTCGGTTTCGGCGCCAACGCCCGCCCCATAGATGTCGAGAATGTCGATATGATCGACATCACGCAGAAGCTCGTCCCGCGATATCTCGTGCAGCGATACTACTACAGCACGCACAGCGCTTTCGCGTTTGATCAGCTCGTACGTGAGGATATCACCGACATACTGAGGCAAAGTGCGAGGAACGAGCGCGAGGCGAGATTGCCTCCTAATCTCCGGGCCGCGAGGGCCGGCCATCCCAGAAAGTTCTTGCCTGGCGACTGCAAGGATCTCAAGTTGGGCAAAATCAAGTGGTGGAAAATGCAGACCGCAGACAATGCCATTCCCGAGTGTCCTGCCGAGAAAACGACGCCGCCACCTGTCGCCGCGAACTAAGCCATGATCCGCTGACACCACCTTGCCACCCCTCGCAAACATCGCTACGTCGCTTGACGCATGAAGCTCTATAAGTCCTTCGCGACCGTCGGCGGGTTGACGCTCATCAGCCGCGTCTTCGGTTTCATGCGCGATATTCTCATCGCCGCGACGCTCGGTACAGGCTGGGTCGCCGATGCGTTCGTCGTTGCCTTCCGCTTTCCCAATCTCTTCAGGCGGCTGTTCGGTGAAGGCGCCTTCAACTCGGCCTTCGTGCCGGTTTTTGCCAAGAAAATCGAAGGCGAAGGCAAAGAGGCGGCGCGGACTTTCGCCGAAGAAGCCCTTGCCGGTTTGTTTTTCATCCTGCTCATTCTGACCGTCGTTGCCGAACTGACGATGCCGTTCCTGATGTACGGGCTGGCGCCGGGGTTCGACGCCACGCCAGAAAAATTCGATCTCGCGGTCCTGCTGACCCGCATCACCATGCCGTATCTGTTGTGCATGTCGCTCGTCGCGCTGATGTCGGGGGCGCTAAACTCGGCCGGCAGGTTCGCCGAAAGCGCGTCGGTCTCGATTGTCCTCAACGCGACGATGATGATCGCCACCTTGCTCTCGCTGTGGCTCGGCTACAAAGCCGGGCGCGAAGCCGGCATCATTCAGGCGCTGGCCGTTTTCGTTGCTGGCTTCCTGCAACTGGCGCTGCTGATGTGGGGCATGAAGCGCGCGGGGCTATCGTTGAAATTGCGCTGGCCGCGGATGACGGACGATATGCGCCATCTCGTCAAACTTGGTGTACCCGGCATCGTCGCGGGCGGCGTAACCCAACTCAACATCGCCATCGGCACGATTATCGCGTCGATGCAGCCCGGCGCGGTCTCACATCTCTATTACGCCGATCGGATCTACGAGCTCCCGCTCGCAATCGTCGGCATCGCCGTCGGCGTCGTGCTGCTCCCTGATGTGTCGCGCCACTTGCGTGCCGGTAATACAGAAGCTGTCATGGACAGCCAAAACCGCTCACTCGAATTTGCCATGCTGCTGACGCTCCCCGCGGCGCTGGCTCTTGCGGTCATGCCAACGGAGATCGTGCGCGTGCTGTTCGAGCGCGGCGCCTTCAGGCCCGAGGATACGGCATCGACCGCCGCGGTGCTGGCGATCTTCGCGCTAGGGCTGCCCGCATTCGTGCTCATCAAAGTTTTCTCGCCCGCCTACTTCGCGCGTGAAGACACCAAGACGCCGATGCGCTACGCCACGATTAGCCTAACCGTGAACACGCTCGGGTCCATCGCGCTGTTTTTTCTGTTCCGGCATCTGGGCATGATGCCTCAGCTTGGCATCGCCGTTGCGACGACGATTGGCGGCTGGCTCAACGCCTGGCTTTTGTGGTCGACGCTCAAATCACGCAGCATTTTTGTTGCCGACGCCCGGCTTAAGCGCAATTTGCCTTTGATCGGCCTCGCCAGCGTTGCCATGGCTGCAGTGCTTCTTGGCGCAGCGCGCGCCTTTGCGCCGTACCTGCAACCGGAGCAGGGCTTTATCGTCGAGGCTCTCGCACTTGCAGCACTAGTCGGCTTGGGCCTTTCGGTTTTTGCGGTCTTGATCCTCGCAACGGGTGTAATGAGCCGGTCTCAACTCGCCAGCTTGACCCGGCGCGGCACCTGACCCGGCTGTAAAGGCTTGCGCCGCTCCGGGCCGCACGCGATAACCCGGCGCAATTCCCAACCAGATGAGCAGTCCCATGAATATCACGCCGCGAGTCTTTTCCGGCATGCAGCCGACCGGCAGCCTGCACCTCGGCAACTATCTCGGCGCCATGGTCAACTGGATCAAGATGCAGGAGACACACGAATGCATCTACTGCGTCGTTGATCTGCACGCGATCACGGTTTGGCAGGACCCAGCGGAACTCAAGACCGCCATTCGCCAAGTGACGGCGGCCTACATTGCCGCCGGTCTCGATCCGAAGCGCAGCATTCTCTTCAACCAGTCGCAGGTGTCGGTACACGCGGAACTTGCCTGGGTGTTCAACTGTATCGCGCGCCTCGGCTGGCTCAATCGCATGACCCAGTTCAAGGAGAAGGCCGGCAAGGACCGCGAGCAGGCCTCCGTCGGGCTCTATTCCTATCCCAACCTGATGGCCGCCGACATTCTGGCATACCGCGCCACGCACGTTCCCGTGGGCGAAGATCAAAAACAGCATTTGGAGTTGGCGCGCGACATCGCGCAGAAATTCAACAACGACTTCAAAAAGGAAATTATCGGCGCTGGTTTTGAGGATGGCATTTTCTTTCCGCAGCCGGAGCCGGTCATCACCGGGCCTGGCACGCGGGTGATGAGCCTTCGTGACGGCACCAAAAAAATGTCCAAGTCCGAGCCGTCCGGCATGTCCCGCATCAATTTGATGGATGATAGCGACAGCATTGCCGACAAGATCAAGCGCGCAAAGACCGACGCGGAGCCGCTGCCGAACAGCCTCGAGGAATTGGCCAAGCGGCCTGAGATCGACAACCTGGTCGGCATCTATGCGGCGCTGACGGGCACGACGAAAGAAGCCGGGCTCAATCTTTTGCTTTCGACGTCGGGCGAGGGGCCAAGCTTGTTCACCGGTTTCAAGCGCAATTTGACGGAAGCCGCCGTTGAAAAGCTGAGCCCAATCCGGTCCGAAATCGTGCGCTTGATGCAGGACCCCAGCGAAATCGATCGCGTCCTGGCCGATGGCTCAGCCCGTGCCCGGGCCATCGCCAAGCCCGTCATGGATCAGGTCAAGGATATCGTTGGGTTGATAAGATCCTGAGTGCGGTCAATCCGTCTCGATCGCCGATTGCAGGAGACTGCGAGGAATGGCAGCATGACGCCCATGAAGCTGCGCCGTTCCTTTGAAGCTGGCCACCGCCGCAAATTCCTGCTCGTCGTCGACGAGAGCCAGGAAGTCGAGAGCGCTCTCTATTACGCGGCCAGCCGGGTGCAGCGCTCATCCGGATCGCTGGTGATGCTGTATGTGATCGAGCCCGGCGAATATCAGCACTGGGTCGGCGTGCGACAGATGCAGCTCGAAGAGGAAACCAGCAAGGCCAAGGCCATGTTCCGGCTGTTCCGGCGCAAATTGCATCTCGCGGGCTTCGAAAATATCGAGGTCGAGGACATTATCCGCGAAGGCAAGACCGCCGAGGAGATCGTGCGGCTGATCGGCGAAGACGAGGATATCGCCATTCTCGTCCTTGGCGCCTCGAACGACGCCAATGGCCCCGGTCCGCTGGTTGCGTCGCTGGCGGCCGGCACATTGGCGGGGGGCTTTCCTGTCCCGGTGACGGTGGTTCCCGGCGAACTGTCTCTCGAAGACATTAAGGCCCTGGCCTGAGGGCTTTGGCGCAGGAGTTTTAAAAGGGTCATTTCGGCCTCTCGACATTTCGGGACATGCTTCATATATTAGAAGTGTTCTAACTCTGAACGTACTCTAGCGCCGTTGAGGCCGTCACCGCGTTGCTCGCGTCGAGGCTGCCTCGACACTCACACCTGAAAGGGTTGCCATGTTCATTCAAACCGAAGCGACGCCTAACCCGTCGACGCTGAAGTTCATCCCCGGCAAGTCCGTGCTGTCTGACGGCACCGCTGATTTCCGCACCAAGAGCGATGCGTCGGGCTCGCCGTTAGCGGCACGACTGTTCGACATCGGTGGCGTCGATGGCGTCTTCCTCGGCTCGGACTTCATTTCCGTGACCAAGGGCGACATCGAATGGCAGCACCTGAAGCCCATGGTGCTCGGCGCCATCATGGAACATTTCATTTCAGGGGTGCCTGCTGCGGGCAGCGAGGGCGCCAATGATGAAACCGCGGGGTCCTACGACCCGGCCGACGAGGATACCGTCGCGACCATCAAGGACCTGCTCGAAACGCGCGTGCGCCCGGCCGTGGCACAAGACGGCGGCGACATCACCTTCTCCGGATTCCGCGACGGCGTCGTATATCTGCATATGCGCGGCGCCTGCGCTGGCTGCCCGAGTTCGACGGCAACGCTGAGGCATGGCATCGAAAACCTGCTGAAACACTTCTGTCCGGACGTCCAATCGGTGCAATCCGCTTAGACATTTGTCCGTAAGAGAATTCGAACCCCGCTCAGGCGGGGTTTTTTTTTTTTCGTCCCCATTCCGAGGATTGTATGCACATACCGCTCAACGCCGCAGCCCTCGATCAGCTTTTCAACGAGGCTCGGACCTACAATGCCTGGCTCCCGCGCGCGGTGCCGGACGCACTTTTGCACCGGCTTGTTGACCTCATGAAAATGGCACCGACAAGTGCCAACTGTTCGCCCGCGCGCATCACCTTCGTGCGGTCTCCTGAAGCCAAGGCCCGCTTGAGGCCGCATCTGATGGAGGGCAACGTCGACAAGACCATTGCTGCCCCTATCACCGCCATTATCGCCACCGATCATCTTTTCTATGAGCATTTACCCAAACTCTATCCCCACACCGACGCCAAGAGCTGGTTCACCGGCAACAAGGCCTTCGCCGACGTCTCCGCCATTCGCAACGGCACCCTGCAGGGGGGATATTTTATCCTCGCCGCGCGGGCTCTCGGCCTCGATTGCGGGCCGATGTCAGGCTTTAACAACGCCGGCGTCGATGCGGAGTTTTTCGCCGCCACCGATACCAAATCGAATTTCCTCTGCAACCTGGGTTATGGCGATCCTGTGGGTTTGCACCCGCGTTCACCACGTTTTGCTTTCGACGAAATGGCCAGGATCATTTAGAAGATTTCCGGAATGAACATTCTGGCTTTTGACACCTGTTATGATGCTTGCTCTGTGGCCGCGGGCCGTGGGCTCAGATCGCTGGCGCCGTCGATTGCGCTAGCCTTTGAACCCATGACGACCGGACACGCCGAGCGCCTGTTTCCCATGATTGAAACAGTTATGGCCGAGGCCGGTCTCGCGTTCTCTTCCCTGAATCGGATAGCAGTGACGTTAGGCCCGGGAACGTTTACCGGGACCCGCATTGCGGTATCAGCGGCCCGCGCACTCTCTCTCGCGACAGGAGCGCCGCTCGTGCCCCTGACAAGCCTCACGCTCATGGCCATGAACCCGGCTATACCTTCGGCTCAAGGCCGCTCGATTGTGATCGCAACGGATGCGCGCCGTGACGAGGTCTATCTGCAGTGTTTTGATCGCCACACACTTCGCCCCTTGGCGCCTGCCGCTGCGGTTTCGCTTTCACACGCGGCAGCAGCCGTCGGACCCGGCCCGGTCGTGATCGCAGGCTCAGGCGCCATTCGCATTGCTGAGGCGGCATGCGCTGCCGGCATCGACGCCGAAGCCATCCTGCCCGAGTTGCTCCCCGATGCGATCGATATGCTGTTTGCTGCCATAAAGCTGCCGATTGCTACGAAGGTTGAGCCGCTGTACCTGCGCCCGCCCGATGCCAAACCGCCCCCTGCGGCCCTGCTTGCGAGGGCAGGCTCATGAGTTCGAACGTCACGCCGTTTCGAAACATCAAGCACGTCAGTCTGCTCTGGGCGGCGCCGGAGCGCGCGCCAGAAATCGCGGCCCTGCACGCCCGCCTGTTCACCCTCGCGTGGGATGACGCCGCCATCAAGAGCCTGCTTGAGCATCCGGCATCGACGTCACTGGTCGCAATCGCGGGTGACCCAAAGGTCGTGACTGGCTTTGTCATCGGCCAGCTTGCGGCAGACGAAGCCGAAATTCTCTCAATAGGTGTCGCATCCGACTGGCAGCGCGCTGGCCTTGGCAAAATGCTGGTCGAGGGCCTCATTCGCGCGGTCCGGCGGGGAGAAGCCAAGCGCCTGTTTCTCGAAGTCGCCGAGGACAACGCGGCAGCGGCGGCGCTGTACCGGCATTTTGGATTTACCGAAGTTGGCCGCCGCAAGCGGTATTACGAGCGGCCGGGCGCTCCCGCGGTCGATGCCCTCACGCTCGAGCTTGTGCTTTGATAGTATAATTTCGCAGGTGCGGGCGTGGTGGACGGCAGTGGCGGCACTGCCTATAACGCCCCGCACCCGGTGCGCGCGTTGAAAAGCTTATAAGCCATGCCCTCAGGTCTCGCCGAAAATCCGAGCCGCATTGAAGCCCGCTGTGCCGAATACGGCCTGCGCATGACCGGACAGCGTCGCATCATCGCCCGGATTCTATCGTCGGCGACGGACCATCCCGACGTCGAGGAAGTGCATCGCCGGGCCCACGCCGCCGACCCCAAGATCTCATTATCGACGGTCTACCGGACGATTAAGCTGTTCGCCACCAAGGGCATTCTCGAGCGCCATGACTTTGGCCATGGGCGTGGCCGCTACGAAGAGGCCTCGAGTGCGCATCACGATCACCTCGTTGACGTCGAAAGTGGCCGCGTCATCGAATTCTCGAACCCCGATATCGAAGCTTTGCAGGAGCGCATCGCTCGCGAACACGGCTTCAAGCTCGTCGGGCACAGGCTTGAACTCTATGGCGTGCCGCTGGCGAAAAAGAAACCATCGAGCCGCAAGGGCTGAGGATCAAGCTGCCCCATGGGAACGTTTCGCGCAGCGTCGATCCTGACCGGGTATTTTGCGCTGACTGTCCCATTGATGCCGGTGCAGGCCGTTCTGCTCCGCGTATCACCGAGGGCGGCGCGCCGCTTTCCCCACTGGTATCACCGCCAGGTCTGCCGGTTGATGGGAATCACGCTCGCGATTGACGGCGCCGTCGCGCAAGACGCAGCCGTGCTGCTCGTATGCAATCACACCTCGTGGCTCGACATCACTGTGCTGTCTGCTGTCGCTCCCGTCTCGTTCGTTGCCAAGAAGGAGGTTGGAGGCTGGCCGTTCGTATCGTCGCTGGCACGTCTCCAGCGCACGGTGTTTGTCGACCGCACCAAGCGCCAAGCTTCGGGTGATGCTGCCGGCGAAATCACGGCCCGCCTCGCCAGCGGCGACACCATCGTTCTGTTCGCCGAAGGGACATCGAGCGACGGCAATCGCGTGCTGCCTTTCAAGACGTCGCTTTTTGGCTCAGTCAAGCCGGGGGCTGAGGGCGGCGTGCCGGTTCGCGCCGTGGTGCAGACAGCGGCGGTCGTCTACACGCACATTCACGGTATCCCGATGACGCGCGCTGACCGGCCCCGCGTTGGCTGGTACGGCGACATGGAAATGCAATCCCACGCCTGGGGCGTTCTGAAGTCGGGGCCGTTGACAGCGACGATCTGCATCGGTGAGCCTGTGCCGCTCGAAGCCTTTGCCGACCGCAAGGACCTGGCGTTGAAAAGCGAGCGCAAGGTTCGCCACGCTGTGCTCGGCATTCTGCGCCACCAGCCCCGCGATCACACACTCGTAGCCGTCGAGCCGGGGGATGAGGCCCGCAAACAGAAGCCAGGCGAGCGCGCCGGCAAAAGCGAAAAATGGACATGAGCGGGCCGTGCCGTGCTATGCGAGCCGTGAAACTGTGCCTCGCAATGACACTGCCAACACCACCGGACCTTGCACGTGAACAACGACAGCCCATCATTAGAGAAATCCGCTGACGCTGAGCCCGCCAAGGTGGCGGCAAAATCGTTTTTCCTGAAAACCTTCGGCTGTCAGATGAATGTCTACGACAGCGAGCGCATGATGGAGGCGCTGACGGCCGAAGGCTACGGCGCGACAGACGATCTCGAAGCCGCTGATCTTGTCATCCTCAACACCTGCCACATCCGCGAGAAGGCAGCGGAGAAAGTCTATTCAGATCTCGGCCGCATCCGCCAAATCAAGGAAGCGCGTCAGGCCCAAGGCAAAGCCACGGTCGTGACCGTCGCAGGCTGCGTGGCCCAAGCCGAAGGTGCCGAAATCACACGCCGCCAACCAGCCGTCGATCTCGTCGTCGGGCCGCAGAGTTATCATCGCCTGCCGCAACTCATCCGGCGCGTCTCCGCCAACGGCCGGCAGATTGTCGAAACCGAATTCACCGGCGACGATAAGTTCGAACAACTTGCAGCCCCGCGCCGCGTTTCATCCCCGTCCGCGTTCCTGACCGTGCAGGAAGGCTGCGACAAGTTCTGTACCTTCTGCGTCGTGCCCTATACGCGCGGGCTCGAAGTCTCGCGCCCCGTCGCGCAAGTCGAAGCCGAAGCCCGGCAACTCATAAGTGCTGGTGCGGTGGAGATCACGCTGCTGGGGCAGAACGTCAACGCCTATCACGGCGAGGGTGCAGGCGGCCGCGCGGTGTCGTTGGGTGAACTCATCCGCCGCCTCGCCGCCCTCGAGGGCCTGCAGCGCCTCCGCTACATGACCAGCCATCCGCGCGACATGGACGACGATTTGATCGCCGCCCACGCCGAAGTGCCGCAGTTGATGCCGTTTCTGCATTTGCCGGTTCAATCCGGCTCCAGCCGCATCTTAGCGGCCATGAACCGCCGCCACACCGCCGGTGAGTATGTGTCGCTCATCAGGCGCGTCCGTCAGGCCCGCCCGGATATTGCGCTGTCCAGTGATTTCATTGTCGGCTTTCCGGGAGAGACGGAGGAAGATTTCGCGGCGACGCTGGCTCTGATCCACGACATCGGCTTTGCTCAGGCGTTCTCATTCAAATACAGCCCGCGCCCAGGCACGCCCGCGGCAACCCTCGGCGAACAGGTGCCGGAAGGCGTCAAGACAGACCGCCTGTTGCGGCTTCAGGCAGTTCTCGAAGCCCAGCAACTGGCCTTCAACGACCGATCGGTTGGCCAGGTTATGCCCGTGCTGTTCGAGCGCACGGGGCGCGATCCGGGCCACCTCGTTGGCCGCACGCCCTATCTGCAGCTCATTCACGTCGAGGCCGGCGCGCACCTCGTCGGCCACTCAGCCCCTGTCCGCGTCACCGCAGCCCGCCAAATGAGCCTTTCAGGGACAACTTCGCATGTCATCGCCCCGCTATAATTGGCGTTTACCGGAATCTGAAGTTCGTGTGTAGACTGCGTCCAGCGCCTGCCGTGAGAACGGTGCGCGTGGTAGATTTTTAACGTGAGGACGCGATTCGCCGGGGTGGTCCAGGCGATGTGCCCGTCCAAGGAGTGACGAGATTTGGCAGCATTTCGCGGCTCGCCCGCACCGGCCTCGCGGCGGCCTGCAAAGCCGGGCGTGGACGCCGCTCGCGTCGTTGTCCCGTTTGAAGACAACCGCGTTCTTCCCCGCCTGCTTGGCGAATACGACAGCCACCTCGCCCTCATCGAAGACCGCCTCGGCATCAACGCCCACGCCCACGGCAACGTCATCATCCTGACGGGTGCCGCAAACGCCTGCGCCATCGCCCGTGATGTGCTGGAAAAGCTCTACGCGCGTATCACCAAGGGCGAGACCGTGGGTGCCGGTGATTTCGACGGCCTGATCCGCCACGCCCGCGCCGAAGATCCCGTCAGCGACGGCCAGGCGCAGGTCGCAACACGCCGCCGCGTCGTCAAAGCCCGCACGCCGGTGCAAAGCGCCTACATGCGCGCCATCGAAAAGGAAGACTTGGTTTTCGGCATCGGCCCAGCCGGCACAGGCAAAACCTACATTGCCGTGGCCTTCGCCGCGCACTGCTTGGAGCGCGGTCTCGTTGAGCGCATCATTCTTTCGCGTCCCGCCGTCGAAGCCGGTGAGCGGCTCGGGTTCCTTCCAGGCGACATGCGCGACAAGGTCGATCCCTATCTCCGCCCGCTCTATGACGCGCTCTACGATGTGCTGCCGCCCGAAAAGGTCGAGCGCGATCTTGAGACGGGCATTATTGAAATCGCGCCGCTGGCCTTCATGCGCGGACGCACGCTGGCCAACGCCTTCGTCATTCTCGACGAAGCCCAGAATACCTCATGCATGCAGATGAAAATGTTTCTGACGCGGCTTGGCGAAGGCTCCAAGATGGTTGTCACCGGCGATCCCACTCAGATTGATCTGCCGCCCGGCATGAAGTCGGGGCTTGATGAGGCCGTGCAACTCTTGGCCGGGGTCGATGGCATCACGTCAGTGCGCTTCACGGCCGGCGATGTCGTTCGCCGCGATCTCGTGGCCAAGATCGTCACCGCTTACGATAACGCGAAGTAACGGTGCTATGCCCAAGCGGCAACTCAAGACGGAATTGATAATCAACGTTGATCTTGTCGACGACGGCGGCGACTGGTCAGCGCTGGGCGACGCCGAAGACATTGTTCAGAGCGCAGCGGATGCGGTGGCCCGTCATCCCGGCCTTGTGACGAATGCGACCGGGGTATCAATCGCTTTGTCGTCCGATGCCAACATCGCGGCCCTCAATGGCCAGTATCGCGGCAAGCCCAAGCCGACCAACGTGCTGTCGTTTCCGGCCGGACCAGGGGCCGGGCCGGGCGCGGGTCAGGGTTACTTGGGCGATATCATCCTCGCCGCCGAGACCGTGGCACGCGAAGCCTCCGAGCAAGAAACGCCGCTCGCCCATCACGTCCAGCATCTCGTCGTCCACGGCCTGTTGCATCTGCTTGGCTTCGATCACGAAGACGAGGCCGAAGCCGAGAGCATGGAAGCGCTCGAAATCCAAATTCTCGCAAGCCTTGGGATCGCGAACCCCTACACGGGCGCCCTTGAAACTGGTAAGCTCGGAGTAACCGGGGTTTCCCCCGCAAAATTCAAACCATGACCGAACACGCCAGCGACAAGCCGTCCCCTGATCTCATCGCCGAAGATGCCCGCGCCCCTGGCGCTCAGGGCTGGCTGAGCGTGTTGCGCTTGAAGCTCGGCCTGGCTGGGCCACAGACGCTGCGTGGTACGATCGAGGACGCCCTCAAGGCCCCCGCTGACCCGGCCGCAAATTTCACCGCCGCCGAGCGCAAGATGCTCGAGCGCCTGCTGCACTTTGGCACCAGCCGCGTGGTCGAGATCATGGTGCCGCGTCCGGATATCACGGCGCTCGACGAGAATGAGCCGCTTTCGGAATTGCTAAAAACGTTTGACGAGGCCGGCGTGTCACGCATTCCGCTGTTCCGCGAAACGCTCGATGACCCGCGCGGGATGATCCACGTCAAGGATCTGTTCCGCTGGCTCATGGCCGAAGCCAATGGAGCCTCCGGCGGGGGTCGCGCACACGAGGGCATTGAGTGCCCGCCGCTGATGACGCTTGATCTTTCTAATCTCGACCTGTCGCGGCCAATCACCAGCGCCAAAATCCGCCGTCAGGTACTCTACGTGCCGCCCTCCATGCCGGCCGCAGACCTGCTCATCAAGATGCAGTCAACCCGCATCCATATGGCCCTTATCGTTGACGAATACGGCGGCACCGATGGCGTCGTCACAATCGAAGATCTCGTCGAACAGATCGTCGGCGATATCGAAGATGAACACGACGAGGCCGAGGAAACCAACATCGTCTCCGATCCCAAGCAGGGTCTGATCGCCAACGCCCGGACACCGGTGGACGAGCTCGAGCAGCGCCTAGGCTTGAAGCTGCTACTGACCGAGGACGAGGTGACGGACATCGATACCCTCGGCGGCCTCGTGTTTTCGATGCTTGGGCGCGTTCCCGCGCGCGGCGAGTTGATCCGCCATGCAACCGGCGTCGAGTTCGAGGTCTTGGACGCCGATCCCCGCCGTGTCAAAAAGCTCAAGATTCATCTTCCGCGCGGCACAGCAGCAAAGCCTGCTAGCGGCACTCCGAAAGCGTGATGCCGGCCGCCACCCAGTCAGGACACGGTGCTCAGCGACTCAGCGCTTGGGTTGGCAAATTCACAGGGCCACGCCGGTCTGCCGTGGCGTTTGCGGCGGGCGGTTTGTCGGTGCTGGCTTTTGCGCCGGTGTTTGCGTCGCCGGTCCTGTTTCTGACGCTGCCGGTTTTTGTCTGGCTGATTGATCTTGATCCAAACCCGCGCGCCGCCGCCTGGACGGGATGGTGGTTTGGCTTTGGCTATTTCTTTTTCAATTTGTTCTGGATCGGCGAAGCCTTCCTCGTCGAGGCCGACAAATTTGCCGTCCTTCTGCCGTTCGCGGTGACGCTGCTGCCAGCGGGCTTGGCGTTGTTCTGGGCTGCCGCTGCTGCGGCCGCGCGCAGCATCTGGCAGCCCGGCTTTGCCCGCGTTCTGACCCTGGCGATCACGCTCTCGGCGGCGGAGTGGCTGCGCGGCCATGTGCTCACGGGGCTGCCGTGGAATGTGCTCGGTTACGCGCTCACGTCGCCGCTGCCCTTGATGCAAAGCGCGGCCCTCGTTGGTGTCTATGGCCTAACGCCCCTTGCCGCTGTGGTTTTCACAGGCCCGCTTGTTATGCTGGCTGATCGCGACGCTGGTGCGGCCTCGCTTTGGCCGCGCGCCCTTGCGGTTGCCGTGCTTCCGCTCGCCATCCTTTGGACCTACGGCGCGTGGCGGCTCACCGAACCACAGACGTTTTTGCCGGATGTCAAAATCAGGATTGTGCAGCCAAGCGTGCCACAGCGGGAAAAATGGCTGCCGGAGTTTCAACGGCGCATTTTCGAAGACCATCTCGCTTTGTCGGTCGCCAACCCTGCAGGCACGCGCGACGATCTCGCTGGCATCACCCACGTGATCTGGCCAGAAGCGGCGATGCCATTCCTGCCGCTCGAACATCCCGAAGCGCTGGCCGCCATCGGCGCCATGCTGCCCGAGGGCCGCATGCTCATCACCGGTGCGCTCAGGCGCGAGAACACCGCCGCAGACGGCGCGCCGCTTTCTGAGCCCAAGATGTTCAACGGCTTGATGGTACTGCGGGACGACGGAACGCTTTCGGCGCTGTACGACAAGATCCACCTCGTGCCGTTCGGCGAATATCTGCCGGTCGAACCGGTGCTGAGTGCCCTCGGCCTCAAGAAATTAACCCACGGCCGCGGATCTTTCACGGCTGGGATGAGCCCGCGGCCGCTGATCACAATTCCCGGTCTGCCGCCCTCGGCGGGGCTGGTCTGTTACGAGGTTTTGTTCCCAGGCACGATAGTGCAGACCGCAGAGCGGCCCAGCCTCCTGATCAACGTCACCAACGATGGCTGGTTCGGCAACACCACCGGCCCGCGCCAGCATTTCCACCAAACCCGGGTCCGGGCGGTTGAAGAGGGCGTGCCGCTGATCCGGGCCGCCAACAATGGCATTTCCGCCGTTGTCGATCGCCATGGCCGGGTCTTACAGTCGCTGGGCATGAACGTGCGCGGGGTCATCGACAGTCAGGTTCCCGCCGCCGCCGCCATCTCCCCTTATGCTCGTTTTGGCGATCTAGGATTGGCCATTCTGCTGCTGGTCTTGGCGGCTTTGGCTTGGGCACTTTCCCAGGAAACCCGGCGTTAATCATGGCTGTCACGACAGTTTGCCGCGCCTCGCACCGGAGGTTGACGGCTGCGTCGCATGCACCTAGGAAGTGTGCAGGTGCAGGGCCGATGAGTGGTGGGTAGCAACGCCGATGGCTAACGAAACGACTTTGGATGAAGTTGCAGGCCAAGACCTCCCGCGCGGGTCTCGCCGCGCAAATCCGATGGACGTCCACGTCGGCACCCGCGTGCGCCTGCGCCGCATGCTACTTGGCATGAGCCAGGAAAAACTTGGCGAAAATCTCGGCCTGACCTTTCAGCAGGTGCAAAAATACGAAAAGGGCGTCAACCGCATTGGCGCCAGCCGCTTGTTTGATCTGGCCAAAGTTCTCGGCGTACCGGTCCAATTCTTTTACGACGAGGCGCCCGCTGGTGTGCGCGGCGCCGAAGCCGCAACCGGTTTTGCCGAACATCCGGGCGAGAGCTACGTCGTGGAGTTTCTCGGCAGCCGCGATGGCATGGAACTCAACAAGGCCTTCGCGCGCATCACCGACAGCCGTATCCGCCGCTCGATTGTCGATCTCGTGCGCTCGCTCGCTGGCGACGACACCTGATCCTCCGCTGGGAAGGTGCAACGTTTGAAGCGTCGTTTTGCCTTGCTTTATGCACAAGGCTTGCGTCCGTCCCGCGCTTGACCCCCACGGTAAAGACTGCAACAAACCGGCGTCTTTTGTGGGGTTTCGCGGCGGCTCGCGATCCTCAGCTGTAGCTCAAGTTCCAGCCAATCTCTGCAATTTCAGACACCGGGGGCCAACGTGGCACGCAAGTCTTTCCTCTTCACCAGCGAGTCGGTCTCCGAGGGCCATCCGGACAAGGTCTGCGATCGCATTTCGGACGAAGTGGTCGACGCGTTTTATCGCGAAGGTTTGGCTGAAGGCCTCGATCCCTGGGTCATCCGCGCCGCCTGCGAAACCATGGCGACGACGAACCGCGTGATTATCGCTGGCGAATATCGCGGACCCCGCGCCGTGACCGTTGCCATGATCCAGGACCTGACCCGCAAGGCCATCAAGGACATCGGCTACGAGCAAGACGGCTTCCACTGGGCCAACACCAACATTGAAGTCATCCTGCATAGCCAGTCAGCTGATATCGCTGCCGGTGTCGATGCCAAGCAGCCGAGCAATCAGGAAGAGGGCGCTGGCGATCAGGGCATCATGTTCGGATACGCCTGCACCGATACCCCCGAGCTGATGCCGGCGCCGATCTACTATGCGCACAAGATCCTGCAAGACTTGGCCCACGCCCGCAAAGCACCGAGCGGAGATGCCAGAAAGCTCGGCCCCGATTCCAAGAGCCAGGTGACGGTGCGCTACGAAAACGGCAAGCCCGTCGGCGTTACGCAAATCGTCGTCTCGCACCAGCACGTTGTTGAAGATCTGTCGTCAAGGCAGGTGCGCGACATCATCGAGCCGTATGTCCGCAAGGCGCTGCCCGATGGTTGGATCGGCAAGGATACGGTCTGGCACATCAACCCGACGGGGAAATTCTACATCGGCGGCCCCGATGGCGACTGCGGGCTCACGGGCCGCAAGATCATCGTTGATACTTACGGCGGCGCGGCACCTCACGGCGGCGGCGCGTTCTCCGGCAAAGACCCGACCAAGGTTGACCGCTCGGCGGCTTACGCCTCGCGCTATCTGGCGAAAAACGTCGTGGCCTCGGGCCTTGCCGAGCGCTGCACCATTCAGCTCGCTTACGCCATCGGCGTCGCCAAACCCTTGTCGATCTACGTCGACACGCATGGTACCGGCAAAGTCGATGAGGCCGTCATCGAAGCCGCGCTGGGCAACGTCATGGATTTGACACCGCGCGGTATTCGTTCGCATCTCGATCTCAACAAGCCAATTTATGCCCGCACCTCGGCCTATGGCCATTTCGGCCGGCCAGCTGACAAGGACGGCGGGTTCAGTTGGGAGAACACCGATCTCGCAACCACAATCAGCAAGGCGGTTGCCTGACGGAAACTGTGAGTTCCGTCGCAAATTGCCATATTGGCCACCAGCGCGGCTGATTTCTTTTGCAGGTCGCCTTGCTCTGTTCGCATCAGGGTGTCAGAATTCGGTGATGAATGATCACCGGCCGCTAACTGAGCTTGAAGAATTGACGGTTACCGAAAGGCTCCGGCTCATGGAGGAAATCTGGAACTCCCTGACGAGCGCGCCGAAGCAACTGGACGTGCCTGCCTGGCACCGAAATGAGCTAGACCGGCGGCTTGCGGAGAAAGACTTAGGAGCCCATGGCGCACGGCTTTGGACCGAGGTGCGCGCAGAAATCCTTGCCGGCTTGCTCAAGAGCTAATGCTGAGCGTCAGCGTTGACGCGCGCATCGATATTCTTGAGGCAGCGCAATGGTACGAGCATCAGCAGCCAGGACTCGGTGCAGAATTCGTGCACGAAATCGATGCGATTTTTGACAGAATTGACAAAGCTCCGCTGCAGTTTCCTGTCGTGTATCGGGAACTGCGACGCGCGCTTGTTCGGCGGTTCCCTTACGCCGTTTACTTTGAGAGCGGCACCGTAGGCGGTGCCTTGATGATCGCGATACTCCATCAACGGCGGGATAGAACGGTATTGGATGAGCGCTCCAGGGGATAAGCTCGTCAGCGCCGACCTCCGCTCCTACGGCCGCCGCCGCGGCCGCAAGCCGAGCCACCGGCAGGCGGCGTTGCTGCGCGACGTGCTGCCACGCGTGGCCGTCGATTTGGATCACCTCTCCGATGTCCTTCGCCCCTTGGGGAGAAGGTGCCCCGCCGGGCGCGAAGGCGCCAAAGGATGGGGGGCGGATGAGGGGGTCTTCGATCACAATTCCTGCAAGACCCCCTCACCCCGGCCCTCTCCCCAGGGGGAGAGGGATCAACCGTCGCCGGTACCAGACCTCTGGCTCGAAATCGGCTTCGGCGGCGGCGAGCACCTCATCTGGCAGGCCGAGCACAATCCGCATCTCACCCTGATCGGCTGCGAACCGTTCGAGGACGGCGTCATCAAGGTGCTGACGGGGATAGAGGCGCATGGCATCGGCAATATCCACGTCCACATGGGAGACGCCCGCGACGTTCTCCGGGCGCTCCCCGACGCCAGTATCGCGCGCGCCTTCATCCTGTTTCCGGACCCCTGGCCGAAACGTAAACATCAAAAACGCCGCCTCGTTAACCCTCAAACACTCGGCCTTCTGGCCCGCGTCCTGAAGCCCGGCGCCGAGCTGCGCATCGGCACCGACATCGGCGACTATGCCCGTACCCTATTGCTGGCCATTGGCGGCGAGCCCAGCTTGCGCTGGCTGGCAGAGGGGCCGGAGGATTGGCGCGTCCGCCCACCCGACTGGCCGGAAACGCGCTACGAGGCCAAGGCTGCGAGCGCCGGTCGCAGGCGCTACTATTTTCGCTTTGAGCGGGTTTGAGTTTACGCACCCGGCTTGCATTCGCGGCAGATTTCGCCTATCTACCAATTCATTCAAGAACAAGCCGTCGAACTTCAGAGTGGACCTTCGGGCCCGCTCCCAAACACCCTTTGCCAAGGTCTTACACCGCCACGATGCCCGCTGACGCTAAGAAAAAATCTCGTCCGAGCTCGGCCAAGGCTCCGAGTACCGCCCGCTTCCTGCGGGAGACCGGGCTTGCGGCCGAGTTCGCTCTCGTCGCCGAGCCGGTGCTCGAAAGCCTCGGCTTCCGGCTGGTCCGCGTGATGGTCTCGGGCAGCGTCGATCGCATCGTCCAGATCATGGCCGAGCGGGCTGACGGCACGATCTCGGTTGATGATTGCGAAACGATTTCACGCGGACTTTCCCCGGTCCTCGATGTCGCCGACCCGCTGCCCGGCAAATACCGGCTTGAAATTTCTTCCCCCGGCATCGACCGGCCCCTGGTCCGTCCCAGCGACTTCGAAGACTGGTCGGGCCACGAAGCAAAAATCGAATTGCGCGAGCCGGTCGACGGCCGCAAACGCTTCAAGGGCGTGCTCGAAGGCTTCGAGGACGGCGAGGTCCGCATTGCCGCCGAAGCCGGTGATCTCGGCCTCCAGCACCTCGGTTTTCCGGTGAACTTGATCGCCGACGCTAAACTCGTACTGACCGACGAACTCATCCGCGAAGCCCTGGCCCGCGCCAAAAAGCGCCATGCCAATCGCCCTGGAGATGGGCGCCCCGGCGCCATGCGTCCGGGAGATGGGGCCGAACTCGACCAAAGCGATCTCGAAGACACCGTTTCCGAAGACTTGGAGGACTGACCTATGGTTACGGCAGGCATTAGCGCCAACCGGCTTGAGTTGCTGCAAATCGCCGACGCTGTCGCGCGCGAAAAAACCATCGACAAAAAAATTGTCATGGAAGCGATGGAAGAGGCGATCCAGAAAGCCGCCAAGGCCCGCTACGGCGCCGAGAACGATATCCGCTGCGAGATCGATACCAAGACCGGCGAAGCCAAGCTGACACGCGTGCTCGCCGTCGTTGACCTCGTCGAGAACGATTCAACGCAAGTGAACCTTGCGGATGCGCAAAAGCGCAACCCCGAAGCCAAAGTCGGCGATTTGATTGCCGAAACCTTGCCGCCTCTCGAATTCGGCCGCGTCGCCGCGCAGAATGCCAAGCAGGTTATCGTCCAGAAAGTCCGCGAAGCCGAGCGTGATCGCCAGTTTGCTGAATTCAAGGACCGTATCGGTGAAATCTCGAACGGCACGGTGAAGCGCGTCGAATACGGCAACGTCATCGTCGATCTCGGACGCGCCGAAGGCATCATCCGCCGCGATGAAATGATCCCGCGCGAAAACGTCCGTCTCGGCGATCGCATCCGGGCCTACATCTACGACGTCCGCCGCGAGCAGCGCGGCCCGCAAATCTTTCTGACCCGCGCCCGCTCCGAATTCATGGCCAAGCTGTTCGCCGCCGAAGTCCCTGAAATTTACGACGGCATTGTCGAAATCAAATCCGTGGCGCGCGATCCTGGAAGCCGTGCCAAAATCGCGGTCATCTCCAAGGATTCCTCCATCGATCCGGTTGGCGCCTGTGTCGGCATGCGCGGCGTGCGTGTGCAGGCGGTCGTCAATGAGTTGCAGGGCGAAAAAGTCGACATCATCCAGTGGAACCCGGAAGCCGCGAGCTTTATCGTCAATGCCTTAGCTCCCGCCGAAGTCACCAAGGTGGTGCTGGACGAAGATTCCAACCGCATCGAAGTTGTTGTGCCGGAAGCCCAGTTGTCGCTCGCCATCGGGCGGCGCGGCCAGAACGTGCGTCTTGCGTCGCAATTGACCGGATGGGACATCGATATCGTGACCGAACAGGAAGAAAGCGAACGCCGTCAGAAGGAATTCGGCGAACGCACGCAATTGCTCATGGACTCGCTCGACGTTGATGAAGTGATCGCCCAGCTGCTGGTCACCGAAGGCTTCGCCACGATCGAGGAAGTCGCCTTCGTCGATCTCTCCGAAATTGCCCACATCGAAGGCTTTGACGAAGCCACCGCCGAACAGATCCAGACGCGGGCGCGTGAATACCTCGAACAACAGGAAGCCGATCGCGACGCCAAACGCCGCGAACTCGGCGTCGCCGACGAGCTGGCTGAAATTCCCGGAATGACGACCCCGATCATGGTCGCGCTTGGTGAAAATGGTGTCAAAACGGTCGAAGATTTCGCCGACTGCGCAACGGATGAGCTCGTCGGGTGGACCGAGCGCAAAAAGGAAAAGGACGCCGATGCCATCCGCCACAAAGGCTTCCTCGACGGCTTCGAACTGTCGCGGACCGACGTCGAGGGCATGATCATGGCCGCTCGCGTTCATGCCGGTTGGATCAAGGCCGAAGATCTCGTGGAAGCTGCCGGTGAGGCTGACGCTGGCGAAGAAGAACCCGGCGCCGCGGTTTAAGGCGATGATTTGGAAAGCACCAGAGGCAGCGTGGCAGCAAAGCGGCAGCACAAATTTCAAGACGACGGCGATGGGCCAGACACCGGTCCCGAGCGTCAGTGCGCCGTCACGCGTGCGAGCCTAGACCCCGACGCCCTGATCCGCTTCGCCCTCGCCCCCGATGGCGCCATTGTGCCCGACCTCGAGCGCCGCTTGCCGGGCCGCGGTGTCTGGGTCACCTGTGACCGCACGATTGTTGAAAAAGCAATTATATCAAAGGCTTTTTCCAAGAGCCTAAAGTCTCCCGTCAGCATTCCGGCCGATCTCGCTCTGCGGCTTGAGGTCATGCTGGTCCGCCGGACGTCCGATGCGCTGGCCCTGGCCAATAAGGCGGGCCTCCTCGTGGGCGGCTTTCAGCAGGTCGACAGCGCCCTGGACAAAGGCACTGTTGCGGCGGTTGTGCACGGCGCTGATGCCGCGGCGGACGGCCGGGCAAAGCTCGACCGGAAGTTCAAGGCAATTCAACGTGAACGGGGCGCGGCGGCCCCCATCTGCTCAGTCCTAACGATTGCACAAATGAGCTTGGCTATGGGCCGCCCAAGTGTGGTACATGCTGGGCTATTACCCGGAAGACTGACGCAGCGGTTTCTGAGGGAGGCGGAGCGCGTTTCGCGTTACCGGGCCTCTCCGGCCGTTTCTGGTCAGGAATTTGACGCCCAAAACGACGCCGGAATTGACGCAACTCAAGACGCATCTCGAACCGAAGGTTGAACGGAAAGCGCATGACGGAATCTAACGACCAAACGGACAAGACCCTTCGGACTGGGGCGCGCAAACCGCTCTCGCTGCAGCGTACGGTCGAGTCGGGTCACGTCCGGCAGAACTTCAGCCATGGCCGCTCGAAGTCGGTTGTCGTCGAGAAAAAGAAAACCCGCAAACTTGGCGGGCCCGGCGGTGACACGCTTGTGGACGTGGCGCCGGTGCCCGTTCCCGTGTTCGAGAAACCGAAAACAGCCGGCAAACCTCCCGAGGCACGAGACGAGGCACAAGCCGCCGGCGAAGCCCGTGCCGGCGCCCAGACGCGCGTTTTGTCGAACGAAGAGCGCGAGCGTGTTCGCCTCGCTCTTGCTGCATCCCGCTCAGAAGAGCCGTCGCGGCCAAGTGAGGCTGAGCTCATGAGCGTCGAACCCGTCCGCTCCGTTGAGCCTGTTGAAAAAACTGAAGACATTCAAAAGCCGGTATCGCCATCAGCGCCGCAAATTTCGCCAACGGCTGCTAAGCTAGCTATGCGCCGCGAAGAGGCGCCGCGTGTGGTCCGCGACAGCGCTGCTGCTCCCGCCGCCCGCCCGCCGTACCAGCGTCCGGGTGGGGCGCCGCGGCCTAGCGGCAACAGCTATATGCCGCGCGAAGCCGGCCGCCCGCGTGAGATCGAATTCCCCGGCCCGCGCCGTGGTCCGGGCGTGACAGCAGGGGCTGCACCCGATCCTTCGCTTGAAAAACCGACGCGTGCGGTTCGCCCCGTCATCGCCAAGCAAAATGTTCCGGAAGATGACGACAGCCGCAAGCGCGGCCCTGGCGGCATCAAAATTACCCGTCCCGCCGTCAAGGTCGTGGACGATGGCCGCCAGCGGACCAAAATCTCGATCACCAACTTCGACCGGGAAGCCCAGCATCGCTCCCTCGCCGCGCTGAAACGCAAGCGCGAGAAGGAAAAACTAAAAGCCATGGGCGGCCCGCAGGCGCGTGAAAAAATTTCGCGTGAAGTCATCATTCCTGAAGTCATCACCATCCAAGAACTTTCAAACCGGATGGCCGAACGCGCCGTCGACCTCATCAAATACCTGATGAAGGAAGGCGAGATGCGCAAGATCACCGATGTGATCGACGTCGATACCGCTGAACTGATCGTCCAGGAATTCGGTCACACGCCGAAGCGGGTCTCGGAGTCAGACGTTGAAATCGGCCTTGTCGGAGACAAAGACATCGACGACCACCTGGAACCGCGCGCGCCCGTCGTCACCATCATGGGCCACGTCGACCACGGCAAGACATCGCTGCTTGACGCTATTCGCTCAACCAACGTCGTCTCTGGCGAAGCTGGCGGCATCACCCAGCACATCGGCGCCTATCAGGTGCTGACGCCAGCTGGCCAGAAAGTCACGTTCATCGACACCCCCGGCCACGAAGCCTTTACCGCCATGCGCGCCCGCGGCGCCAAGGTGACCGACATCGTCGTCCTCGTCGTCGCCGCCGACGACGGCGTCATGCCGCAAACGGTAGAAGCCCTCAATCACGCCAAGGCCGCCGGCGTGCCGATGATCGTTGCCATCAACAAGATCGACAAGCCAGGCGCTGATCCCAAGCGCGTGCAGACCGACCTTCTGCAGCACGAAATCGTCGTCGAAAGCATGGGCGGCGAAACCCTGGCGGTGCCGGTGTCGGCGCTGAAGCGCACCAATCTCGACAAGCTGCTGGAAGCCATCCAGCTGCAATCTGAAATCCTCGACCTCAAAGCCAACCCGAACCGCTCGGCGGAAGGCATCGTCATCGAAGCCAAGCTCGAACGTGGCCGCGGCCCTGTCGGCACAGTGCTCGTGCAGCGCGGCACGCTCAAAGTCGGCGACCTCGTGGTGGCTGGCATGGCCTGGGGCCGCGTCAGAGCGCTGCTTGATGCGCACGGTGCGCCGATTGCCGCGGCAGGCCCCTCGGTGCCGGTCGAAGTCCTCGGCTTCGATTCCGCGCCCGAAGCCGGCGAGCAGTTCTCGGTCGTCGAAAACGAGGCCCGCGCCCGCGAAATTACCGATTACCGGCTGCGCAAGCGCCGCGAGACCATGGGCTCGGCCGGCACGCCGCGCACGCTCGAACAAATGATGCAGACGCTCAAGGACGCCGCCGGGCAGAAGGAATTCACCCTCCTCATCAAGGGCGACGTGCAGGGTTCGGTCGAAGCCATCATCGGCTCGCTCAAAAAGCTCGGCACCGATGAAGTTATCGCCCGCATCGTCCACACCGGCGTCGGCGGCGTAACTGAATCTGACGTGGCGCTGGCGAATGCCTCGAAGGCCGTCATTCTCGGCTTCAACGTGCGCGCCAATTCGCAAGCCAAGCAGGCCGCCGATCAGCAGGGTATCGAAATCCGCTACTACAACATCATCTACGATCTGGTCGATGATGTGAAAGCGGCCATGTCGGGCTTGCTGGCGCCAACGAAGCGCGAAATCTTCCTCGGCTACGCCACGATCAAGCAGGTGTTCAACATCTCCAAGGCCGGCAAGGTCGCGGGCTGTCAGGTCACCGAAGGCAAGGTCGAACGCGGCGCCAAAGTCCGTCTGCTGCGCGACAACGTCGTCATCCACGAAGGCTCGCTGTCGATCCTCAAGCGCTTCAAGGACGACGTCCGCGAAGTTACCTCGGGTCAGGAGTGCGGCATGTCGTTTGCCAACTACCAGGACATCCGCGAAGGCGATCAGATCGAATGCTTCCAGGTCGAGATCATCGCGCGGAGCTTGTAAGGCAAAGCGACGCCTCGCTGTCCTCTCCCGGAACGGGAGAGGATGCCCGCTTGGCGCGAAAGCGCCAATGAAAGGCGGGCAGGTGAGGGACTGACCACCCACCGACTTAGTTGACGGGCAAAAATGTGAAGCCCCTCATCCGGTCCTTCGGGCCACCTTCTCCCCAAGGGGAGAAGGAAATCCTACCAAGAGGCCGCGCGCGGTCCGATCCCGCGGCGGAGATCAAATGACACTCGAACGTTACAGACGCAGATTGAATCGCGCCCTCACCTCCCCGCCGTCATCCCGGCGCGACCACTTGGGAGTCCCCTTGCGGGGAAGGCCGGGACCCACGACAGGCTTCAAAGAGCGGCGCGTAACCGTAAGTTTCCGGTTCGGCCACGCTGATGATCAATTGCACCATAGCCCTTGTGACGCATTGTTGTGGGTGGCCGCCTTCGCGGCCATGACGACTGTGTTGATGGGTTGCGACTTCGGCAGGCTGACATGACACGAAAGAAAAAAAGTGCGGCGCCGGGCAAAGGCCCGTCGCAGCGCATGTTGCGCATCGGCGAGCTGATCCGCCACAAAATCGCGGAACTGCTGTCACGCGGCGACATCCATGATGATGTCATCGCCGGCCATTCCATCACGATTCCGGAAGTGCGCATTTCGCCGGATATGAAGCTCGCGACCGTCTACGTCATGCCGCTTGGCGGCAGCAACGTGAAGCCGGTCATCGAAGCCTTGACGCGCCACCGGAAATACATCCGCACCCAAGTCGCGCAAACGCTGAACCTCCGGTATGCCCCTGATTTGCGCTTCCGCGAAGATGAAACCTTCGAGGAAGCCACCCGCATCGACCGCCTCCTGGACAGCCCGCGCGTGCGGCAAGACGTTGAGAAGAAGGATTAGCTCACGTCCGAAGATGTGCACTCCGCTGCGATCCCCCTCCCCCATCGATGCGAAGCATCGCTACGCGATGTTGGGGGGAGGGGTTAGGGGTGGGGTGAAGGTCTAGGCGAGATGTAAAAACATCGGAACAGAATTTTCCGGACAGGACCGCTGATACCGGTTTCGCTCAATCCCCCCAACCCCTCCCCGCGAGGGGGAGGGGAGCAGAAACACAGACCACTCGGAACTGCGATCACATGGCACGGCGCAAAAAAGGTAATCCCGTTCACGGCTGGGTTGTGCTCGACAAGCCGTTGGGCATGACGTCGACGCAGGCCGTCGGTGCGGTGCGGCGCGCATTTAATGCGCAAAAAGCCGGTCACGCCGGCACCCTCGATCCGCTCGCGACCGGCATCCTGCCGATCGCGCTGGGAGAGGCGACAAAAACGGTTCCGTTCGCGGTCGACGGCGAAAAGGCTTACCGCTTCAGCGTGCGCTGGGGCATGGAAACGACGACCGACGACACCGAAGGCCCGGCGGTGCAGACAAGTGAGACGCGCCCGTCGCGCGCAGCCATCGAAGCCGCGCTTGCAAGCTTCATCGGCAATA
Organism: Hyphomicrobium sp.; assembly: GCA_031378895.1. Lineage (GTDB taxonomy): Bacteria > Pseudomonadota > Alphaproteobacteria > Rhizobiales > Hyphomicrobiaceae > Hyphomicrobium_B. Next base: position 3,555 of record JANNEP010000050.1, on the reverse strand, counting down.
TTCAGCAGGTCCCGCCTGCGTTCTCGGCGATCAAGGTTGCGGGCGAACGCGCCTACGATCTCGCCCGCAGCGGCGAAGTGGTCGTGTTAGAGGCGCGCACAGTCGTCATCGAACGCCTCGCGCTCATTGGGCAGCCCGACGACGCCACCAGCGTTTTCGAAGCCGAGTGCGGCAAGGGCACCTACGTCCGCGCCATTGCTCGCGACATGGGCCGCATGCTCGGCTGCTTCGGCCACGTCATTGCGCTGCGCCGGACGCGGGTTGGCCCGTTCGACGAGCCGCGCGCCGTGACGCTGGCGGAGATACAAGCCGCAGGGGCGTCAGAAGATCCCGGCGCCGTGCTCAAACTTCTCGATCCCGTTGAAGCAGCGCTGTGCGATCTTCCCGAACTCATGGTCTCGCAGACCGATGCCGCGAGCCTGACGCGCGGGCAAGCTATACTGATCCGGGGCCGCGACGCGCCCGTGCTCTCGGGCACCGCCTTTGCCACCTCCAAGGGCCGTCTGATCGCGCTCGGCGAACTCGCTCAAGGCGCGCTACACCCGACGCGGGTGTTCAATCTGGGGTGAGTGGTCAGACTTTCGTGGCTGAGTTTCTCAAAATCAGAGCACAACGGCGGGCCTTTATTTTGCCCCGAATGTGCTGCCTCCATCATCACCAGCGGGACCTTGACACTTCGTAACAGCGTTGCAGGGTCGCCATGCCGGTTTCGTATCGCACTTCCGATGCAATGAGCGCCTCGTACTCCGCCTTCGATGCGGACGACGGCGCCCGCAGTTTCGAACTTTCGCCGGCTGATAGAATCGGCGCGCCGTTGCGCCGCCGGGGTCTCAAGTTCGGTTGGCTTATCGTCCTCTTGATCGCCTTTAGCGGCGGTTGGGCCTACATGAGCGGTCATGCTTTTCTGCCGGCTTGGTTGCCGGAAGTCCTCGCGCGTATTTCTGCGCAAATCGAACAAAGGGCGCCTCTGCCAAAAGACCGAGCCCCAGCAGCCGAAGCCGCTGCGCCGCCGGCAATCGGGACAACCAAAGACATTGCCGGCGCACCAGGCCCGCCACCTCAGCCTTTGAGTGAGACGGCCGCAGCTCAGGAGCCGACGGCAGCACCGGTTACCGAAGACGAGCCGTCAGCCGAGGCCAACGCGACAGATCAGCCGCAAAAGCTGCCAGAGATCCCGACGCCCACCGATCCCCTTCAGAAACGCGCGGTGGCCGCCGGGCTTCACCCGGATCTCTCTCTCGCCGTTCTAGCGCGATTGACGCCTGCGGATTTTCGCAACGCCGGCACCGCCATTAAAAAAGCCTTGGCTGAGACAGCCGGCGGCGAAGCCTTCACCTGGCCGCGTCAACACAAGGCCAGGCAAGCGGTCTTCGAGGTTCACTTTGTGGCGGGTGCGAGCGCAGACTGCCGGCGTTACGTTGTGGGCGTGACGCTGGACCGCTGGACGACAACGGCCCTTCCGATGGAAAAATGCGGCTTGCAGCGCGCCGGCAACGCGAACACCGGAAAGCCTGGCAGCGTCGCTGCGGCTCCACGCGGCGGGGAGTAAAGTCTAAGGGCGCCGGCCTTCACCACCCCCCACCAATTTTAACTTGTGGTTGGCGTAAATAGGGTCTAATAGCCCGCAATCGACTTTGGCCGGACAACAGGGCCGCTTAGCTTGACTCAATTAAGCAAGCGAACGTCTAGAGCTTCCCCCAACATCGACAAACCGGGTTTTTGGTTCACGCGTCCGCGTGGGTCAGACACCCACGTAGCCTTGAAAGGGCAAACTCATGACGTCAGGTACAGTGAAATTCTACAACGATCAAAAGGGCTTCGGCTTCATCGCTCCCGATGATGGCGGCAAGGACGTGTTCGTCCACGCCACCGCTCTCGAGCGCGCTGGCATGCGAGGTCTCGTCGAAGGCCAGAAGGTCCGCTTCGACACCCAGGAAGATCGCCGCACCGGCAAGATCGCCGTTGGTACCATCGAAGCCGCATAAATTAAGCGCGCCGCTCACGCGGTTCGCCGTTTTGAAGCCGCCCCTCACAAAGGGGCGGCTTTTTTTGTTAGGCGTATTCTGTGGAGATGGAAACCGGCACTGGGCCACGGCAGCTTTGACCGGAAGAGGAAGTCGGCAGCGCGAGGATTGAAGTGGTGCAGCCGGGCATCATCTCATTTCGATGCATGTCCGAATGAGATCAGATCTCGTCGCATGACGTCGCGATAGGTCCGGATGTCATCTTCGTCCATCGCAAATGTTGGGCCTCCACCAATATCAGCGCGAGGGTTGGCCCCCAAGCCGATCTCCGTGCCCAATCCCGCATACAAATATCGATCGCCGAATGCCTGCTGCAGGGCGGCAAAAGCAGGTTCGCCGGTACAGTGTCCGGGAGCAACCCACTCCACATGATAGGTGTCATGGAGCGTGGTCACGATTTTCGAGATGTCCGCATCCTGCGCCACAGCTAAGTGCAATCCACCTGCAATCAGATGGATGCGCTTGTTGATTTCCGAAGTCGCTGCCACGATTCTGTCGATGCCGGGATGCGAGCATCCAACAATAAGGACCATTCCCTCAGGCGTATCGATCGCAAGTGAAAGCTCCTTCAGCTCCAGCGTGCCGGGCTTGTCCGAGACAAGAGCGATGAGGTAGATGCCGGCTGCAATCTCGGTCGTCTTGTCGATCAGCTCGAAGTTGGCGCCCTGCCAAGCTGTGCCGAACTTCATTATCCCGGGCGGAGCGCCGTCGAAGTAACGCATCTCCGCTGGCAGGGCTTCCTCTTTGCGATAGAAGCCCGAGGGGAGTGAAGAGCCAAAGATGCCAAACCCCTCTTTGGGGGCATAGATCTTCACCTTGGGATTGACAGACAAGACATACGACAAGCCACCGATGTGGTCGCTATGGCGGTGTGACATGACCACGAAGTCGATTGTGGTCAAGTCTAAGCCCTCGGCTTTCACATTATTTGCGAAGACAGCGGCGTCATTGCCAGTATCAAATAGGATGCGCCGGCCACTGAACTCAACCAGCGCCGCGTAGCCCCAGTCCTTCTGCATCTCGCTCGCTTTGCCGAAGGCGTCGTAAAGAACGGTCAGGCGTGGCTGTTGCGAGCCGACCTTGGCTCGCTGGTCGTTCCCTCGATCCCCCGCGAGCGCAGGGGGGCTCAGCAGAAACGACAGGGCCGCTACGAGGACGCCTTTTAGTAGAGAGTTCATGGTTGCAAACTCCCGTTAGCTTCCACCATTTCCAACTCAACCTCGGCTGTGGCCATCACCCGTTCCCCTTGAGGCCGGGACAACCCACATCCAGTGGTCAAGTTAGCAATCTAGGTCATTGATCCCTCGTCGGCCAGCCGGCTCAAGCTGGCAAGCGGCAAAAAAGCGCGACGGCCGCCTATTGGCCCATAGCCGGCGTGGCCGCTGACTTCCTTATCCCCGCCCTTAACCCTCCAACAAAAATTCTTCAAAAAATCTCACAAAAACTTATCCCCGCTCGGCGCGCCGCGCGCATGATGATCGCACGCGTGTCATGAAGGGGTTATGGGTACCCGCTGCTATCCGTCACGACG
>JANNEP010000047.1:0-29835 GCA_031378895.1 Hyphomicrobium sp. | reverse complement strand
TCTTCGTGGACGATCCGCTCGATTACCTGCTCTTTGGTCATTGGCACCATGAGAACAGCCCGGAGCAGCGCGCGGTGCCGTGGGGCCGCACAAGGATATCGGTGGTGCCAGCGGGCATCGACGGTAGCTTTCGCATGATCGATGTGACCTCGCAGGGCTTGATCTTTCGTCCCTTCGAGACGCCGGCGGCGATAGAGTAGGCGAGAATTGTCGATTTAGCGTTGGCCCACTTTTGCGATTGATTTTTTCCGCATCGTGGTATACGATAGCCGCTACTGCGAAACGTGCGGGATTAGGGAAAATGGCATGTTTTGCCGTGAGATTCCGGCTTGAGTTTCGCGTTTGTGCGTGTGTGGGAGCGGTCCCCCCCCGAGGGTGCCGTGTCCGGAAGGAAGAGCATGTACCGTCGCAGTGTTGGGAGGCGGGCCGCGGGGGCATCGGGATTCACCCTGATCAGCTTCCGGCCGATGAAGGCGATCCTTGCTGGTCGCGACGAACGGATGCTTATGAAACTCGTCGTTGATCGCGCGACGCAGCGGGTACTCGGCATGCACATCCTCGGGGCTGATGCCGCCGAGATCGTGCAGATGGCGGCCATCGCTATTCGCTTGCGTGCGACCAAAGCCGATTTCGACACGACCATGGCGCTGCATCCGAGTGCGGCGGAAGAACTCGTTACGTTGCGCGACAAATGGGTTGCGCCCGGTGAGGCAGCCGGTTGATACCGTCTTTTCCCTCTCCCCATGCCAAGAGCAGGGGCATGGGGAAAGGGAGCAGTGGCCATCGCGTCCTTTGACTCGACCAGGCTTGCGCAATTGTGTGACCCGCCCTACCAGTCGCGATCATCTGAATAGAGGGCTTCAATGACTCGTCTCGCCGGCAAAATCGCTATTCTCACCGGCTCAGGCGTTGGTATCGGGCAGGCGATCGCAAAACGCTTCGCCACTGAAGGCGCACACGTCTGGGTGACCGACATCAACGGCGACACGGCAGAGGCGACGGCCCGCGATATTCAAGCGGCTGGCGGGCAAGCAACGGCGATGGTCGTCGATGTCTCCAAGGGCCAGGATGTGAGCGCGCTGGTGCGCAATGTCGGAAGCGCCCACGGCCGCGCTGACGTGCTCGTCAACAATGCCGGCGTGCTTATTCGCGGCGAAGTGCATGCGCTCACCGACGCGGAATGGACCAAGTTGCGCGACGTCAATATCGACGGTGTGTTGCGCCTGTCGCGGGATGTGCTGCCGTTGCTGAAAAAGTCTTCGAGCGCATCGATCATCAATATTTCATCGATCATGGCGAACCGGGGTTTGCGGCCGCTTGCCGCCTATACGATGACCAAAGGGGCTGTGTCGGCGCTGACCAAAGGGCTGGCGGTCGAATATGCGCGCTTCAACGTCCGGGTGAATTCGATCGCGCCGGGCTACATCGAGACCGCTATCACCGACCGGCTGCTGCGCTTGCCGCAGGCCCGCAAAATGCTGACTGACAAGACGCCCATGGGCCGCCTTGGGAGCCCGGAGGATTTGACCGGCGCGGCGGTGTTTTTCGCCTCTGATGACAGCCTTTACTGCACCGGGTCCGAGTTGACGGTCGATGGCGGCATGTCGGCTGGGCTGTAGTTATCCCTCTCCCCATTCCAAGTGCAGGGGCATGGGGAGAAGGCTAGAGCCTGCCCCGGCGAAGGCCGGGGGTGAGGGGCGGCGTCCGGGCTACTGGCGCAGGCGGCGGGCTTCCCTTATAACCCGCGGCCTGAAATAGGATAAACTGTTGACGCCGGTGTTGTGCCGTTGGCGCGTGCCAGCCGCCTTTGCGTTCGAGGAGATTAATGATGGCCGCCCCCCTGACCACTGATAAATGGGCCCCCGATAGCTGGCGGAGCAAGCCGATCCTGCAGGTGCCGGATTACCCGAGCGCGGCGGCCTTGAGCGATGTCGAAGCCAAGCTCGCGACGTTCCCGCCGCTGGTGTTCGCCGGCGAGGCGCGCGATCTCAAGAAATCCTTAGGGGCGATTGCGGCCGGCAACGGCTTTCTGCTTCAGGGGGGCGATTGCGCAGAAAGCTTCCTCGAGCACCGCGCCGATAACATCCGTGACTTCTTCCGCGTGTTCCTGCAGATGGCGGTCGTCTTGACCTATGCCGGTGGTCAGCCGGTGGTGAAGGTCGGGCGCGTCGCCGGGCAGTTCGCCAAGCCGCGCTCGTCACCGACCGAGAAGAAGGACGGCCGGGAGCTGCCGAGCTATCGCGGCGACATCATCAACGGACCGGAATTCACGCCCGAAGCCCGCATCCCTGATCCCAACCGCCAGATCGAGGCCTACCGGCAGTCGGCGGCAACGCTGAACCTGATCCGCGCCTTTGCCACCGGCGGCTATGCCGATCTCGAACGCGTGCATCAATGGAACATGGGTTTTGTGAAGGATTCCCCGCAAGGCCACCGTTATCAGGAGCTCGCCGACCGCATTGCCGAGACGATGGGTTTTATGCGCGCCTGTGGAATTACGTCCGAGACCACGCCACAACTCCGCACGACCAGTTTCTACACCAGCCACGAGGCGCTTTTGCTCGGCTTCGAGCAGGCACTGACGCGGCGCGATTCAACGAGCGGAGATTGGTACGCGACCAGCGGACATATGATTTGGATCGGCGATCGCACACGCCAGCCCGATCACGCCCATATTGAGTTCTGCCGCGGCATCAAGAACCCGATCGGCTTGAAGTGCGGACCGACGTTGGACGCTGACGGGCTGCTGCGCCTGATCGATCTCCTGAATCCGAAGGACGAGGCCGGACGCCTGACGCTGATCTGCCGCTTCGGCTACGACAAGGTCGAGCAGCATCTGCCCAAGCTGATCCGCGCCGTGAAAAAGGCCGGCCGCAACGTGCTGTGGTCGTGTGATCCGATGCACGGCAACACGATTTCGGCGGCGACCGGCTACAAGACGCGGCCGTTCGACCGCATCCTAAAAGAGTCATTGTCATTCTTCGAGGTCCACCGCGCCGAGGGTACGCACGCTGGCGGCATCCACATCGAAATGACCGGGCAGAACGTCACCGAGTGCACCGGCGGCGCAACCGCGATTTCGGATCAGGATTTGTCGGACCGCTATCACACGCACTGCGACCCGCGCCTCAACGCCGACCAGGCTATCGAACTGGCGTTTCTCGTCGCCGAGCAGCTGAAAAAGGAGCGTGATGCCGACGCCAAGCCCGAGCCAAGGACGCTGATTGCTTAGAGGCAGCGCTGTGGTCTCGTGCGAGCGCGTAGAGTAGTCTTGGCGTGTGTGGTCGGCGGTTTCGGGGAGCGCTCCAGTATGATGCGCCGCTTGCAGGTTTTGTTTTCAGCTGTTGCCTTGGCTTGTGTCGCAGCGGTCTGCGGCTTTGCACATGGCGCCTTCGCGACGATCTCGGATGACGGCGTGTGCTGGGAACCTGATGTCGAGTTTCCGGTACCTTGCGACGAGGACGACGATTGAAGATCGTTCACCCATCCTCGATCGGGCTCTGGACCGCAGGCTCCATGCACCCTAAATACGCGGCATGAGCATCGCACAAAAACTTAAAATCGCCCTTGCCCAGTTGAACCCGGTTGTCGGTGATCTCGCGGGCAATGCCAAGATGGCAGCCAACGCGCATGCTAAAGCCAAGGCGGCGGGCGCGCACCTGATCGTTTTTCCCGAATTGTTTCTAACCGGCTATCCGCCGGAAGATCTGGTTCTGAAACCGGCGTTTCAGCAGGCAGCCCGCTACCGCGTCGAGGAGCTGGCGAAGTCGCTCAGCGATGGCCCCGCTATTCTGCTCGGCACGATCTGGCCGGAAGACGGCAAGGTCTACAACGCGGTCGTGCTTCTGAAAGACGGCGCGGTCGCCACCGTGCGCACAAAGTACGATTTGCCGAACTACGGCGTGTTCGATGAAAAGCGCGTGTTCGCGACCAACGGGCTGCAGGGCTCGATCGCGTTCAATGGCGTGCGCCTCGGCGTGCCGATTTGCGAAGACATCTGGAAGGATGAAGTCTGCGAGTGCCTGGCTGAAACCGGCGCCGAGATCCTGATCTCGATCAACGGCTCGCCGTTCGATTGGCCGAAGCCTGAAAAGCGCTTGAACGTTGCTGTGGCCCGAGTCACCGAAACGAGTCTGCCTCTGGTTTATCTCAATCAGGTCGGCGGGCAGGATGAACTCGTGTTCGACGGCGCCTCGTTCGTTCTGAATGCCGACCGCTCTCTCGCGGTGCAGGCGCCTGCATGGCAAGAGGCGCTCGTCATCACTGAATGGACCAAAGGCACAACGGGGTGGACCTGCGCCAAAGGCGGAACCGCAATAATCCCGGAGTGCGATGCCGCCGCCTATCACGCTTGCATGCTGGGTTTGCGCGATTACGTGACGAAGAACGGCTTTCCGGGTGTCGTGCTAGGTCTTTCAGGTGGTATCGATTCAGCCCTCGTTGCGGCCATTGCCGCCGACGCGCTGGGGCCTGACAAAGTCCACGCCGTCATGCTGCCGTCCAAGTTTACCTCGGATGAAAGTCTGCTCGACGCGTCGGCGTGCGCCAAGGCGCTCAAGATCCGCTACGACAAGGTCTCGATCGAACCGGCCGTCGCTGGCATCACCTGGGGCCTCAAGGATATGTTTGCTGGCACCACCGCCGGCATCACCGAGGAGAACCTGCAAAGCCGCGTGCGCGGCACGATCCTGATGGCGGTGTCGAACAAGTTCGGCGGCATGGTTGTCACGACCGGCAACAAGAGCGAGATGTCAGTCGGTTACGCGACGCTGTACGGCGACATGAACGGTGGCTTCAATCCCATCAAAGACCTCTACAAGATGGAAGTTTATGCGCTGTCGCGTTGGCGCAATGTGCACGCGCCTGTGAGCGGGCTCGCGCCGCAGGGCGTTGTCATCCCAGATCGCATTTTGACCAAGGCGCCGACGGCTGAATTGAAAGCCAATCAGACGGATCAGGATTCACTTCCGCCGTATGAGACCCTCGACGACATCCTGCGCTGCCTCGTCGAGCACGAAATGCCGCTGGTTGACGTTATCGCGCGCGGGCACGCAGCTGAAACCGTCAAGAAAATCGAGCGGCTGTTATACCTCGCCGAATACAAGCGGCGCCAAGCTGCCCCCGGCGTCAAAATCTCGGCGAAAAACTTCGGCCGCGACCGGCGCTATCCGATCACCAACCGATTCCGGGAAGAGAACCAACCCGAAACGGGCTCTAAGGCCACGACGGCAACACGCCTGGTCAAGCCTTCGACTTCAGGCGGCGACGGGGCATAGACCTTGCACCCGAAATCCCGGCGATGCGGTAGCGGGTTCTGAAATTTCATCGGCCCGCTGTGATCTTGTCCATCGCAGCGCTGGCGAGAAACGCTGAACGGGTGAGGCCACGGTCGCGCGCCTCCCTGTCAATCGTTTCGAGCAGGCCCGCGTCGAGGGAAATGTTGGCGCGCACGGGGCGCGCTTTGTCGAGAAGCAGCGCGATGTAAAAAACGATACCCCAGGGTTCGCCCTGCTCATCGAGATCCGCCTTGATCTCGTCCCAAGATCGGGGCGTGGGAATTTCCTCGCCGTCCACAACCATGTCGGCGGCAAATTCTCGAAGGGCGCGGGTTGCATCCTCGACGGCTTTTTCCATCGTTGAGCCACCACCAAAGCAGCCTGGAAAATCAGGAATGCGCACACCCCATGCCGGATCAACGCCATCAACGAGCGCAATATATCTCGCCATTAGTCAGTCCCCTTCGTCAGCCATCCGGCAACCTTTGCGATTGAGCGGGCGACACCCATCGATTGCTCTTTGTGACGCGGTACGATGATGCGCCCTGATCGCGACGAATGCTTGTAAATGTCGTGCCCGCCGCTATCGCGTTTCAGCCAGCCGTCGCGTTCGAGGCGGGAAATGATCTTCCGGGTATTTGTTTCGAAACTCGGCATTTTCCGCCTGATAATTGCGCAAATATATACACATCGATTTCAGGCGTCAATAGGCTCTGGTGTTTTTGAATCCCGTTAGGTCTTTGCAAACGGCTTTCTGGCAAGGTTGCGAGATCAACCTTGGAAGCTCAACCTTGCGCATCGCCGCCCATGCACAGCGCCCGCGCATGTGGGAGATCGAACGGACAGCTGCTGGCGATGTGGTCCATTTCGGCCGCAACCGCTTTGCGCTCGCCGACGTTGCGCGCGTCTCGGGCGAAGAAGTTCGCGACCGGTACACCGACGGGCTGCTGCTCGGCGCCGTGGTGTTTCTCGCTGCCGCCTGCGCGATTTCTTTCGGTGTGTTCGACGGCGGGCTTAGGTCAAGATATCTGCTCGGCACAGTGTTCCTGGCGTTCCTCGGAATTGCAGGCATCTCCGAACTCGCCAAGCTCAACCGGCAGAGCTACTACGAGGTCAAGATTGCGCTTGTCACGGGCGAGACCTTGACGTTCACGAGCGCGGACAGGGCCGACGTCGAGGCCTTCATGGCGCGGATCGCACCGTCGCGCTGATATGTGGCCTGCCGCGCCCCTTGCCTTTGGGAGTGCGCGGGGTAGGGTGCGGCCCGATCGATCCTGACCCCTAGACTTCTGCACAGAGAGCAACATGAAACCGCGCGTCCGTTTTGCGCCCAGTCCCACGGGCTTCATCCACATCGGCAACATCCGGACGGCGACACTCAACTGGCTGTTCGCCAAAAAGCACGGCGGCAATTTTTTGCTGCGTCTCGACGACACCGACCGCGAGCGCTCGACGGAAGAATTTGCGCAAGCCATCCGCGATGACCTGACGTGGCTTGGACTGACCTGGGACGCGACAGCGCGGCAGTCGGACAGAAGCGCGCGCTATGACGAGGCGGCGGCGCAATTAAGGGCTTCCGGTGCGCTCTATCCATGTTTTGAGACCGAGGGCGAGCTAGATCGCCGCCGCAAGCGCCAGCTGGCGATGGGCCGCCCGCCAATCTACGACCGCGCCAGTTTGAAGCTCACGAAGGATGAGATCGCGGCGTTGGAAGCTGAAGGCCGCAAACCGCATTGGCGGTTCCGGCTGCCGAATACGACTGATGCGACGGGGCTCGTCCCCCAGCATAAAAATGTCGCCTGGGACGATCTCATTCGCGGCCATCAGACGGTCGATCTCGGCTCGCTCTCCGATCCCGTGCTGATCCGGGCCGACGGCAATTATCTCTACACCTTTACGAGCGTGGTCGATGATATCGACTTTGCCATCACACATATCGTGCGCGGCGAAGACCACGTCACCAACACCGGTGTGCAGATCGCGATTTTTGCGGGCCTCAGTGCGACACCGCCGGCCTTCGGGCACCACAGCTTGTTGATCGGCGCCGACGGTCAGGCGCTGTCGAAGCGGCTGGGCGCGCTGTCGGTGCAGAGTTTCCGCGACGATGGCCTGGAGCCGATGGCGGTGCTGAGCCACGCGGCGCTCGTTGGCACGTCGGATGCGATCGAACCGTATAAGACGCGCGACGAGCTGGCAGCGTTGCTCGACTTTGACAAGATCTCGATGGCGCCGGGCCGCTTCGACGTCGAGGAGCTGCGCGGGCTCAACGCCAAGCTGCTGCACAAACTCGATTACGCCGGCGTGGGCAAACGTTTGACGGCAATGGGCATCACCGGCGGCCAGCCGTTCTGGGACGCCGTGCACGGCAACCTGACGGTGCTTGGCGATGCACGCACGTGGTGGGACGTAGTGGCGGGGACGATTGCGCCAGTGATCGAAGATCAGGCGTTTGCCGAGAAGGCAGCGAGCGCTTTGCCACCTGAACCCTGGGATGGAGAAACTTGGAGCGTGTGGACCAACGCCGTAAAAGTGTCCACCGGCGCTAAGGGCCGGGCGCTGTTTCATCCGCTGCGGCTGGCGCTCACGGGGCAGGAGTCTGGTCCTGAGCTCAAAGCGTTGCTGCCGCTGATAGGCCGGGCGCGGGTGCTGGTGCGGCTCAGCGGCGCCAACGGTTGAGGGCTCGGCCCCCAAAATTTCAACACGCATTTGTCATCCAGGCATTTATTGCCGGGATCCATCATGCCGCTGTAGCAAAAGTTGCAGGGGTGGTCTTAGCTGCAACGGTCTCAAACGTAATCAACCGCCATGACAAGCTGAACCATGGATCCCGGGGACGAGCCCCGGGATGACATTTCCGAGGCGCCTACTGAGGCTGCCAGCTTGGATCGGCGGCGGCGGGCTCAGTGGGCGTCGTCGAACCCGTTGTCAGTGGCACCGGCGGCAGGTCCTCAGCTTCGACGCGCTTGGCAAAGGCGCCTATAGGCTTGGTCACGGGGGCAGCGTCGGCTTTCTTATCCAGCCCATCGCCCGGGACGTATTCGGCCTCCTTGCATGAGCAGCCGTTGACGAATTCCTTGCGGTAGCGAAACGCGAACTTCTGTTTGGTGTAGGCTTCTTGGGTTTTCAGGGCGACCGATTGATCGACCGAGCCGCCAGGATTTGGATAGTAGTAAAGCTCGGTCGGTGCCGCGCATTTCGACGAGCACACATCGGCGTCCTGCGGGAAGTGGCTCGGCAGCGTCGAGAAGCTGACAGGGAAATAGTAGCCGTCGCAGAGCCTGACGCACAGCGTCCGGTACGTCGCGACGCCGGTGCCGCCCTGTGGCGACCAGGTGCTCGATCCGATCGCGTCCTCGTCTTGCCAAATGCCGCCGTCGCGGCGGCGAGCCTGATCGACGTAATTGGCGCCGCAGCTGTTGCGCGCAAGTTCGCGGATGATGTCATCTTGGTAGGAGCGGGCGGCTGAGCCGACGACGTCTTGACGCTGGGCCTCAAGCTCGCTCAATCGGCGCTTGGCGCCTTCGACTTGGCGCGACAGCTCCTTGCATTGGGCCGTGGCGCGGAACGATTTGGCGAACAGAAAATACTCGTAACAGCTCTTATCGAGCTGGTTGGCGCCAACATTGTAGGTGCGATCGACGGCACGGATTTCGGCTTCGATGCGAGGCAGCTGATCGCGCGACTGGTTGCCCTTCTGGCCTTCCTGCAGCAGGCGTTGCTCCAGTTGAAGGCAGATCGGGTTCTTGGTCGACCAGTTGGTGGCGCCCTGCGGCTGGGCTTGCTGGGCTCCGGGCGGTTGCAGCACCGGCGCCGGGGCTTGCTGCGGGTCGGGCCGGTACACCGGTTCGCGCGGCACCGGCGGACGGCGCGGCTCGTCGTTGCCGCCAAACGGCCACCAGCTTTGCGCCAGGACCGGCGTGACAGCTGGGCCTGCTAGCGTAAGCGCCAACGCGATCATCCCGCCACACAGAACGAGGGCGAGCCGGCGGGATGCAGATTTTGGGGCCTTCGTGGTCACGCTCGATCCTTGGTGATCATGGCCTTCGTGAGCCTGGGATTCGCGTTTACCGGCAAAGCGAACCGGGCATCGGTTTGCAATGACCCTAGCTGCACCGGGGATAGGGGGTCAATGCGGAGCAATTGCGACGGCGGATTATTTCCCATAACAGACAGGGGGTGGGGGTGTTCTCGCGATTTCGGCGAAAAAAGTTCGCGGACTTATCCCCGCTTTTGGGGTGTGTGCGATACTCGCGCGACTCGAAGGCGCTCTGGCTGTCAGGGCGCTGCGAATACCAGAGTTAACGAGGTTATCTTGGCGCTGAAGCTTTACAATACGCTGACCCGGCAGAAGGCCGGGTTCGAACCCATCGATCCGAAAAATGTCCGCATGTACGTGTGCGGGCCGACCGTCTACGACTTCGCCCATATCGGCAACGCCCGGCCCGTGATCGTGTTCGACGTGCTGTTCCGGCTGCTGCGGCAACTCTATGGCGACAAGCATGTCACCTACGTCCGCAACATCACCGACGTCGATGACAAGATCAATGCCCGCGCACTGCGGGATTTCCCGGCGCTGCCGTTGAACGCGGCAATCGCCCACGTCACGGAAAAAACCACCAATCAATTTCATGCCGACGTCAAGGCGCTGGGGTGCCTTGAGCCGACGGTTGAACCACGCGCGACTGACAACATTGCCGAGATGATTGCGATGATCGAACAGTTGCTTGCCAAGGGTCACGCCTATCAGGCAGCGGGTGAAGTGCTGTTTGATACGTCGTCAATGGCAGATTATGGCGCGCTGTCGAACCGTAATCTCGACGAGCAGCAGGCTGGCGCCCGCGTCGATGTCGAAGCGCACAAGAAGAACCCTGGCGACTTTGTGCTGTGGAAACTGTCCAGCGCTGAGGAGCCGGGGTGGGACAGCCCCTGGGGCCGCGGGCGTCCGGGCTGGCACATCGAGTGCTCGGCGATGAGCGCGCGCTATCTGGGCAATGTGTTCGACATCCACGGCGGCGGCCTGGATTTGATCTTTCCGCACCACGAGAACGAAATCGCCCAATCGCGCTGCGCCCATGGCACGGACGTCATGGCCAACGTCTGGATGCACAACGGCTTCTTGCAGGTCGAAGGCGAGAAGATGTCGAAATCGCTCGGCAATTTCGTGACGATCAACGAGTTGCTAGCAGGTTGGCGCGGATACGCTTGGCCTGGCCAAGTCGTTCGCTTCGCTATGTTGATGACGCACTATCGCCAGCCTCTCGACTTCAGCCAGAATGCGCTTGAGCAGGCTGATATTGCCTTGGACGGGTTTAAGTCACTACCGTATGCCGATTCCAGCGTGCTGCCGTCGCAAGAGTTCCTGGCTGCAATGAATGATGATTTGAATACGCCGCGCGCAATCGCAGAACTGCATCGGCTGTTTAACGAGGCTCGAAATGCATCAATTGATCTATCTGATCGCATGGGCTGGCCAGGTGAGATGATAAGCGACGGCGATTTTTCTGCTGCAAGTCAAATGGCAGCAGGCTTGCGTTTTCTCGGCGTTGACTTGGAGAACCATCAAGTAGGCTGGGCTGATAAGCAGCAAAAGTCAAAGCGTGGAGATGAAGGTCGAATAGTAGAACTTATCACCGCCCGCCTCGCCGCGCGCAAAGCCAAGGACTTCGCGGAGTCCGACCGCATCCGCGAAGAACTCGCTGGCATGGGCATCGCGCTGAAGGATTCCAAAGATCCCGCCACCGGCGAGATCGTGACGACGTGGGAGGTGGCGCGGAGCCCGGGAACCGCGTAATGTGCATACCACTTAGCGGTAGAATCAGCGGCCACTGACGGTCACAAGCGGCGGCAAAGACGGGCGGGAACAACAGAGGAGATACGGGCAATGGATTTGGCAACGCACCCCCAGATGTGGACGTTCGCTGGCACACTCTACGCGCTCGCGGGCGCGGCGCTGCTGTGGCTGGCGGTCTACCACGCGACTTCTCAAGCTGGCGCGATGCGGGGCTCGGCTGCTCCGGGTGACGATGCGCGCCTGCGCCATGCCATCGACGGACAGCGGTTCGACGCCCGCGCCGGGGCGACGCTGCTGGTGATCGGCTTTTTCATGCAGGCGACCGGGGCCGTTGGCACGCCAAGCCTCGACACTCCCGGCATCTTCATGTTGCTCGGCCTCGCGGTCGGCTTGGTGGTGTATGCCATGAGCAAGGACTTGCTGATCGACAGCATGGAGCAGTCAGCTGCCGTGATGGCCCACAAGCCGCAGCTCATCACAAAGCCAGAGCCGATCGAACTGGACGATGTAAGAGCCGCGGCCCTGCGCCAAAGATCGTAACGCGCGACTGAACCGCGCGTTAAGCCGGTCTCATTAGGCCGGTCTCAATAGGGCGGGCTCGTTAAGGCTGGCTCGTTAAGGATTGTGCAGCAGCTTGCGTTGATCCCGCGCGCGCGATAGTCCGTTGGCTAGAGCATTTCCGCGTTTCGTTGAATCGCGCCAACACCCTAGCTCTTTGCATTGTCGTGCTTCTTTTGGGACAAACCGGTTCCCATCCCAGCCTCCGCTGGGACAAGCTTTTTCCGGAAGCACTCTAACCCCAATCCAGCCTTCGAGCAGCACGATGACCAACGACTTTCCGCTGCGCCCGTTCCTAGCCGCCGACACCTTGGCGTTGCGCGAACTCTTTGCTCAAAGCATCGAGGAGCTGACGGCGGACGACTACGACGAGGAGCAGCGCATCGCCTGGGCGTCGGCCGCTGAAGATGCCGAGGCCTTTGCCGCGAGGCTCGGCAGCATGCTGACGCTTGTAGTGCAGCTCGATGGCGAGTATCTGGGCTTCGCATCTTTGAAGGGCGGCAACATCATCGACATGCTGTTCGTGCATCCCGATTTTACCGGCGAGGGCGTGGGCACGGCGCTGGCGTCTGCCCTGGAGACGATTGCCAAGGCGCGCGGCGCCGAGACGATGAGTGCGGATGCCAGCGACACCGCGGTGACGTTTTTCGAGCGCCTTGGTTATGTGGCCGTGCAACGAAATTCCGTGCCGTGCGAGGACGTGTGGCTGTCGAACACGACCGTGACCAAGAGGCTGAAGCCGGTGGAAGTAAATGCCCCGGCGCACAAGAGATTGCCATGACCCGTGACCGCCTCTATTTGTTCGACACGACGTTGCGCGACGGGGCGCAGACGACCGGTGTCGATTTTTCGCTTCACGACAAGCGCCGCTTGATGCGCGTGCTCGATGATCTCGGGCTCGACTATATCGAGGGCGGGTATCCGGGGGCGAACGCGACCGATACCGAGCTGTTCTCGACCAGGCCCGATCTCAAATCGGCGCGGTTTACGGCATTTGGCATGACCAAGCGGGCCGGGCGGTCGGTGTCGAACGATCCTGGTTTGCAGGCGCTGCTGCAATCATCGGCAGACAGTATCTGTCTCGTCGCCAAGTCGTGGGACTACCACGTGCGCGTGGCGCTCGGGATCACGAACGAGGAAAATCTCGAGGCCGTCGATCAGTCGGTGCGGGCAGTCGTCGCGACGCAGCGCGAGGCCATGATTGACTGCGAGCATTTTTTCGACGGCTACAAGGGCAACCGCGAGTATGCGCTGGCCGTTGCCAAAACTGCGTTCGACGCCGGCGCGCGCTGGGTTGTGCTGTGCGACACCAATGGCGGTACGCTGCCGCACGAGATCGAGCGCATCGTCACCGATGTCGCCAAGCACGTGCCGGGTACGCACCTCGGCATCCATACCCACAACGATACTGACAACGCTGTCGCTAACACGCTGATCGCCGTCCGCGCAGGATGCCGCCAGATCCAGGGCACGTTGAACGGTTTGGGCGAGCGTTGCGGCAACGCCAACATGACCTCGATCATCCCGACGCTGCTGTTGAAAAGCGAGTTCGCCGACCAGTTCGAAACCGGGGTGACGCGCGATTGCTTGCGTATGATCACGCACGCAAGCCGTGTGCTGGATGACATTTTGAACGAAGCGCCAGACCGTCACGCGCCCTACGTCGGATCAAGCGCGTTCGCGACCAAGGCTGGCATTCACGCCTCGGCTTTGTTGAAGGAACCGGAAACTTACGAGCACGTGCCGCCTAGCAGCGTCGGCAACGAGCGGCGGATTCTGGTTTCCAAGCAGGGCGGGCGATCGTCGCTGCTTGCGGCGCTGGAGCGGCTGGGGCTGACTGCCGGTAAGGATGATCCGCGCGTCGAAGCGCTGTTTGAAGTCGTGAAGGCGCGCGAGGACGGCGGCTATTCGTACGAGGCGGCGGAAGCCTCCTTCGAGCTTTTGGCGCGGCGCATTCTGGGTGACGTGCCGAGATATTTTTCCGTCGACAGTTTTCATGTCACGGTCGAGAGGCGGCGCAATGGCGAAGGCGCGCTGGTGACGGTCTCGGAAGCAACCGTGAAGGTTTCGATTGCCGGTGAGGCCGAGCCGCTGTGGTCGACCGGCGAAGGCAACGGCCCGGTCAACGCGCTTGATACGGCGTTACGGCGCGATCTCGGACGCTATCAAAAGCACATCGAGCATGTCGAACTCGCCGACTACAAGGTCCGCATCCTGACGCAGGCGGGACATGGCGGTACGCAGGCGGTGACGCGCGTGCTCGTCGAAAGCCACGACACCGCGACAGGTGCGCGCTGGACGACGGTCGGCGTGTCGCCCAACATCATCGACGCCAGCTTCGAAGCGCTGCTGGATTCAATCAACTTCAAGCTGTTGAAGGATGGCGCCAAGGTGGGGTGAGCTGGCTTAGTCGCGCCACCTATCAGACCACATTCAGAGGCGTGGTCTCGACCGTGACGGCGCCGTTATCTCCGGTCCAGGAGAATTCGAATGTGCCGGGTCCGGGCACGCGCATCTGGAACGAGAGGAACGGGTTGGCTGAGATGCCGGGGCCAAGCTCGGCGCGGAAGACTTCCTGATCGGCGAACTTCGCGACGAAAGTATTTAGAATATTACGCGCGATAGGCTTGCCGTCCTTGTCCTTGCGGTTGCCCGTTTCCATGACATGGGTGATCAGCGTCTTGACCTCGATGATGTCGCCGGTCTTGGCGCTATCGGGCAATTTGATGCGGGGTGATGTGGCCATGAGTGTCTCCTTCCTCAGCTGGCGCAGCCGCCGATCGTGACCTTCACCAGAAGCGTCGCGATGGCAAGCGTGCCGTTGGACATCTCGGCGAGGGCAATAACGTCCTGGGTCTTGGCCAGGCGCATGCGGCTTTGCACGCGGGCAACGGCGTTGATGGGTGAGAGTTTGAAGCTGGCGACTCGGGCGACGGGATTGGCGGTCGAGAGCAGGTGAATAGCCTTGACGTAATCTTCTGCCGTCATCGGACTTTCAACCGTGATTGTGACTGGCACGAAGTTGCCGTTTTCGGCGATCTCTGGCAGCTCTAGCGTGATTTTGCCGTCCGCTGGAGTGGCGCCGTTGAGTAACTTGGCAAAGGCCTCTTCGAACTGCGGGCTGCGGGTCAATGCCGGTATGTCAGAGGTCTGGGCGAGCCCCAGACTTGGTGTTAGAGCCGGAGCGAGGAGTGACGCCAAGCAGGCTCCTGAGGCCGAGACGGCAAACGCCCTCCGGCTGACTATTGAAATTCCAATTTCCTCAGGCCCGGGTTTTATCATCGGGTCAATTCTGGGGTTGATCTTAAGCATGGGGTTCATCCCGCATCAAACCACCGCATTTCTGCAATGCAACATGCACAATCTATAAGCCACGCCGTTGTCCAAGTTCTAGTTACAAAGGATTCATTTCCTGACAGAATGCCATCCATAGTAACTGCTGTACCACGGCCGCGGCCAAGTTAAAAAAATACGCTTGCGGCTGTTGTCAGGCCAGCGCCACAGTTACGAACAGAGCAAGGGCGGACATGTCTGAGATTACGAGACGGCGGTTTGGCGCGCTTGCGACCGGGGCCCTCGCGGCGCCGCTGCTGTGGACGCGGCGCGCTTTGGCGCAGGGACCGGCCAAAGTCGTCATCATTGGCGGCGGCCCCGGCGGCGCGACGGTCGCCAACCGGCTGAAGTCCGCCGGCCCCGCGCTCGATATCACCCTCGTTGAGCCGAAGGAAAATTACACGACCTGCTTCTATTCCAATCTGTATCTCGGAGGCTTTCGCTCATTCCAGTCAATCACCCACGACTACGAGGGCGTCAAAAAGCGCGGCATCAAGGTCGTGACCGATGTTGCAACCGCCGTCGATACCACCGCCAAGACCGTGACGCTGGCCAAGGGCAGCGCGCCGCTCGCCTATGATCGTCTCGTCTTGGCGCCCGGTATCGATCTCAAATACGAGACGATCGACGGCTATTCGGAAGCCGCCGCCGAAATCATGCCGCACGCCTGGCAGGGCGGGGCGCAGACGTGGTTGTTGAAGGAAAAATTGCTGGCCATGACCGATGGCGGTGTGATTGTCATCAGCGCGCCACCAAACCCATACCGGTGTCCGCCAGGGCCCTATGAGCGGGCGTGCATGATTGCGCATTTCATCAAAACACGGAAGCCGAAGTCGAAGCTGATTATTCTCGACGCCAAATCGACGATCTCGAAGCAGGCAGTGTTCGAGGAGGCGTTCGCTGAGTATTACAAAGGTATCGTAGAATTCAATCTGACCAATGAAATCGATGATTACTCGGTTGTGCGCGTCAACGCGGCGAGCGGCGAAGTCGTGACCAAGTCGGGGCGATCGGTGCGCGCGGCGCTGGCCAACATCATTCCAGCGCAGCGGGCGGGCGCAATCGCGGTCAAAGCCGGTGTGACGGAGGGCGATTGGTGTCCGGTGAACCCTGAGAACTTTACCTCGACCAAGGCCAAGGATGTCTACGTGCTCGGAGACGCAGCGATTTCAGCCGACATGCCGAAGTCGGCGTTTTCTGCGGTCAGCCAAGCGGGCGTCGTCGCCGCCGACATGATCGCCGATCTCTCTGGCAAGGACCGCACACCCGGCAAGTACCGCAACACCTGCTGGTCGATGGTGGCGCCGGAAAACAGCGCCAAGATCGGTGCCGACTACGCGCCCGCGCAAAAAGACGGCAAAGCAATCCTCGAAGCCAGCGGCAGCTTCGTGTCGAAGCCCGGAGAAAGTACCGAACTCAGGCGCGAGACTTTTCAGGAGAGCGCCGGGTGGTATGACACGCTGGTTGCCGATATTTTTGCCAAAACCCCGGCCGGGACGGCTCAGGCGCCGTAATTCCTCGTCGCCGGGAATTTCAAGGGTTACGGGCGCGATAGCAAACGTGGTTAAATGTTCGAGGTTTCCCCCGGGACCACTTGCGATGGACCTAAGGTAAGCGCCAAGTCGCGCCCCTGCTAAGTTGACGTATACGTCAATCTAGAGTATTCCGGGGAAACCGAAGGCTTTGCCGCGCCCCTGCCGCGGCGGCCGCTAAGGGAGGCTCGGGCCATGGCGACCGTTATATTTCTCCTGCTGTGCCTAGCGGCTTTTATCGGGCTCGGCATGGCCAAAGCGCCGCTCTGGGCTTGGGCGGCAGCAGTGGCAGCGGCGGTCTTCACCTGGCAATCGGGATTGCTCGACGGCAATTTTGGATTGCCAGTGCCGGGGCTGCTGGGTTTGATCGCATGGGCCGTCGTCGCGGCTCTCGCGGCGCTCGCGGTGCCGTCGATCCGCCGCAAGTTCGTCGTCGAGCCCGCGTTCGGGCTCGTGCAAAAAATTCTCCCCAAAGTCTCCGACACCGAAGCCCAGGCGCTCGACGCCGGAACCGTCGGCTTTGACGCCGAAATTTTTTCCGGCTCGCCCGACTGGGCCAAGCTGCAAGCCATTCCGCCCATTCAGTTGAGCCGAGAAGAGCAGGCCTTCCTCGACGGGCCGACGGATGAGCTGTGCCGCATGATTGACGATTGGCAGATCCGTCACGCCAATCGCGAAATCCCCGAGCCCGTTTGGGCCTTCGTCAAAAAGCATGGCTTTCTCGGCATGCTGATCTCGAAAGATCATGGTGGCTTGGGCTTTTCGGCGCAGGCGCAGTCCCTCATTCTCGGCAAGATCGCGTCGCGCTCACCTGATGTGGTGACGATCGTGATGGTGCCGAATTCGCTCGGGCCGGGAGAGCTGATCGAAAAATACGGAACGGACGAGCAGAAACATCACTTCCTGCCGCGTCTTGCGCGAGGCGACGAGGTGCCGTGCTTTTCGCTGACCGGACCGACCTCGGGCTCGGACGCGGCAACGATGCGCGATATCGGCACCGTCACGCGCGGCCGCCACGATGGCCGCGACACGCTCGGCGTCACGCTGTCGTGGGATAAGCGCTACATTACGCTTGGCCCCAAGGCGACACTCGTCGGCCTCGCGTTCCGCTTGTTTGACCCCGACAACATCCTTGGCAAAGGTGAGGACGTCGGCATTACGCTGGCGCTCATTCCGGCCAACCATCCGGGCGTCAATATCGGGCGGCGGCATTTGCCCTCAGGCGCCGCGTTCCCGAATGGCCCGAACTGGGGCAACGACGTGTTCATTCCGATGCAGTGGATCATCGGCGGCGATAAGATGGCCGGCCAAGGCTGGCGCATGCTGATGGAGTGCCTGTCGGCGGGGCGCGCCATCTCGCTGCCGTCATCGGCAACGGCTGGCGCTAAAACCATGTTGCGCGTGACGTCGGCGTATGCACGCATTCGCAAGCAGTTCGGCCTTCCGATCTCGCGCATGGAAGGCATCGAAGAGCCACTCGTGCGCATTATCGAGACAGCCTACGTCAACGAAGCGGCGCGCGCCATGACGGCGTCGATGGTGTCTCGCGGCGAGAAGCCGTCGGTCATCTCGGCGCTGATGAAATACCAGACGACCGAAAAAATGCGCCGCTCCGTCAACGATGCCATGGACATTCACGGCGGCCGCGCGATCTGCGACGGACCGTCGAACTATCTGCAGTCAGCCTATCAGATGGTGCCGGTCGGAATTACTGTCGAAGGCGCAAACATACTTACGCGGACGCTGATCACGTTTGCGCAGGGGGCGCTGCGCTCGCACCCCTATCTCTACAAGGAAGTGCAATCGGCGCAGGATACCGACCGCAAACGCGGTCTCGACGCCTTCGAAGACGCGTTCTGCGGGCACATCGCGTTCTCACTGTCGAATGCGACGGGCGCGTTCTTCCACAACCTGACCGGCGGCGCGTTGGCCTCGGCGCCGGATAACGCCACCCGGATGTCGGTCTGGTATCGCCAGCTTGCCCGCGCCAGCCGCTCGTTCGCGTTCGTCGCCGATTTGACGGTGGCTTTGCTCGGCGGCGGGCTCAAGACCAAGCAGAAAATCACCGGCCGCTTGGCGGACGCGCTATCGGAACTCTACATGCTGTCGGCGGTACTCAAGCGCTACGACGACGATGCCCGCCCGCAGGGTGATCACCAGATCGTCGAACTCGCAGCCATGAACGGGCTGTATCGTTTCCAGGAAGCAATGTCTGGGACGATCGATAATTTCCCGGCAGCGTGGGCCCGTCCGTTTATGCGCGCAGTGGTGTTCCCGCTGGGCCGCCGCTTCAAGCCGGCGCCTGATGCGCTTGGGCGCGCGGTTGCCAAGCACGTCTTAGAGCCCGGCGAAGTTCGCGACCGGCTGACGCGGCACATCTTTGTGTCGAAGGACGTCAATGATCCGACGGGGCTCCTCGAAGTCACACTCGAAAAGGTTATCGCCGCAGAGCCGGTCGAGAAAAAGCTCGAGAAAGCCATCCGCGATGGCGTTGTGCGGCGCTATCATGGCATCGATTGGTTCCAGGACGCGGTATCGAAGAGCGTCTTGACGACTGCGGAAGCCGATCAATTGCGCGAGGTCGAACGCCTCGTCGCCAAGGTCATCGCCGTCGATCATTTCGATCCTGCCGAATTGAAACCGAACTACGTCAACCTCGGCCATAACCAGCGCGGCACCGAGCCGATGGCGGCGGAATAAATTTTCAAAATCCTGAGGACCAATGATGACGCAGGATACGACGCAACTCAAAGACTGGCGTTTTTCGATCGACGGCGAGGGCATCGCCTGGGCGATTTTCGACCGCGAGGGCGAGAGCGCCAATTCGCTCGGCCGCCGTGGCATCGAAGAATTGCAGGCCATTGTCGAACGTGTCGAGGCGGAAGCCCGCGCCAAGAACGTTCGCGGGCTCGTGATCATGTCGGGGAAAGAAAAGACCTTTATCGTCGGCGCCGATATTCGCGAATTCGAGTCCTTCACGACCGAACAGCAGGTCGTCGACAGCCTGACACCCGTCAACGCCATGCTGGATCGCATTGAAAAACTGCCGGTTCCGGTGGTCGCAGCGATCCACGGCGTCTGCGTCGGCGGCGGCTTGGAGTTGATCCTCGCCTGCCACTACCGCATTGCGACGCGCGATGACACGACCCGCGTTGGCTTCCCGGAAGTGAAGCTCGGCATTTTTCCAGGCTTCAACGGCACAGCGCGCTCGATCAAACAGGTTGGCCCCATGGCCGCCATGCAGAACATGCTGACGGGCGGCATGATCCGCGCCGGTGCGGCGAAGGCACAGGGTTTCCTCGATCAGCTCGTGAATAGTCCCGGAGAACTCCGCTGGGCGGCGCGCAAGGCCGTGTTGCAAAACCGCCGTTCGGTGTCAGCGGGCGCCGTCAAGATGCTGTTGACCAAATGGCCGGCACGCGGCCTCCTTGCCAAAAGAATGCGCGACGAGACAGCGAAGAAGGCGCGCGCCGATCATTATCCGGCGCCGTTCCGCTTGATTGACCTGTTCGAAGAACACGGCGGCAATCTTGACGCCATGAAGGCCGCCGAGACCAAGGCGTTTGCGCCGCTGATGGTGTCTGATACCGCGCGCAACTTGCGCCGCGTCTTCCGGCTAACCGAGCTGCTCAAAGGTCAGGCGCCGAAAGGCCTTAAGTGGCGGCCAAGCCGGGTCCACGTCATCGGCGCTGGCACAATGGGGGCTGATATCGCGGGCGTGTGCGTCGCCGCCGGCATGGAAGTGACGCTGCAGGATATTAACGCCGAGCAGCTCGACAAAGGCATCAAGGGCCAAGCCAAACTGTTCGGCCGCAAGTTCAAAACAAGAGCGCTGAAGGCTGCGGCCAAGACGCGGCTGATTGCCGATCCCGAAGGCCGCGGCATTGCCCGCGCCGACGTCATCATCGAAGCCATCATCGAGCGGCTCGACATCAAGCAGAAGCTTTTTGCCGATCTCGAGGCCAGGATCAAACCTGGCGCCATCCTGGCGACCAACACATCATCCTTGAAAATCGAGGATATCGCCCAGCCGATGAAAGACCCGGGCCGTCTTATCGGCCTGCACTTTTTCTCGCCGGTACCAATGATGCCCCTCGTCGAAGTCGTGCGCGGAGCGACGACGCGCGACGAGGAAATCAAGAAGGGCGCGGCGTTCGTCACGGCAATCGACAAACTTCCGTTGATCACCAAGGACGTGCCGGGCTTCCTCGTCAACAAGGTGCTCACCCCCTACATGTTCGCGGCCATGGAGCGGTTGGAGAAGGGCGAGGACAAGGAAAAGATCGACGAAGCCGTCCGCGCCTTTGGTATGCCGATGGGGCCGATCGAACTCGCCGACAACGTCGGTCTCGATGTCTGCGCCCACGTTGCCAAAATCCTCGGACAATCGAGCGAGGGCTCGCGCCTCGACCGGCTCGTCGCCTCGGGCCGGCTCGGAAAAAAGACCGGCGAAGGCTTCTACGTCTGGAAAGACGGCAAGCCGGTGAAGTCCGGGGCCAAGTTTTCCAAGACCGAGTTGGATCAGCTGGGCCGCGATCTTATCGAGCCGATGATCCGCGAATCACAAAGGGCGCTCGACGAGGGCGTGGTAGACAGCGCCGATCTTGTCGACGCGGGCATGATCTTCGGCACCGGCTTTGCACCCTTCCGCGGCGGGCCGTTGCACTACAACGCCAGCCTAGCGAAAATATCGGCCCCGCCTCAACGCGCAGCGGCAGAATAGCAATCATAGACGACACCGCCCGCTTCTCCCCTCCCCGTCGAGGGGAGGGGGGTGGTCCGCAGGTCGCGACGTAATCGTTTGGAGGAAGCAATGACTGGAACTCTTCGGCGCGTGGCAATCCTTGGGGGCACGCGCATTCCGTTTTGCCGTTCGAACACGCTGTACGCCGATCTGTCAAACCTCGACATGATGACGGCGGCGCTCAACGGGCTGGTCGAT
Organism: Hyphomicrobium sp.; assembly: GCA_031378895.1. Lineage (GTDB taxonomy): Bacteria > Pseudomonadota > Alphaproteobacteria > Rhizobiales > Hyphomicrobiaceae > Hyphomicrobium_B. The sequence goes on along the minus strand of JANNEP010000047.1, from coordinate 8,403 downwards.
AAATTCAGCCTCAAGGGCCGGCATATCGACGAAGTCGTCGGTGGCGCGGTCGTGTCGCATACCAAGGACTTCAACATAGCCCGCGAAGCCGTGCTCTCGACCAAGCTCGCGACCTCGACGCCGGGGGTCACCCTGGTCCAGGCTTGCGGCACCTCCTTGCAGGCAGCCATGGGCTCAGCCGCAAAGATCGCGATCGGCGAGATCGAATGCGCGATTGCGGTTGGCTCCGATACGACGTCGGATGCGCCGATCGTGTTCTCGAAGAAATTCTCCAAGCGTCTCGTCGAGGTGGGTCAGCAAAAGTCGGCACTCGACAAGCTCAAGGTCTTCAAAGGATTTGGCCCAGGCGAACTCACACCCCAGCCGCCGACGGTCGCCGAGCCGCGCACCGGGCTGTCGATGGGTCAACACTGCGAGCTGATGGCGCAGGAGTGGAAAATTGCGCGCGTCGAGCAGGACAAATTAGCCTTCGAGAGCCATGCCAAGGCAGCTGAGGCGTACCGCTCGGGCTTCATGGACGACCTGATTGTGCCGTGCGCCGGCGTCTATCGCGACAACAACCTGCGCGAGGATATCAGCCTCGACAAGCTGGCGACGCTGAAAAACGCCTTTGAGAAATCCGAGCGCGGTACGCTGTCGGCCGCCAATTCGACGCCGCTGACGGACGGGGCGTCGTGCGTGCTTCTCGCATCGGAAGACTGGGCGGCGAAGCACGGCATCCCGGTGCTGGCCTACCTGACGTATGCGCAGCACGCAGCCAACGACTTCGTTGCCGGCGAGGGCCTGCTGATGGCGCCGACGATTGCGGTCTCCAAGATGCTCGACCGCGCCGGCCTGACGTTGCAGGATTTCGATTTCTACGAAATTCACGAGGCGTTTGCGGCGCAGGTACTGGCGACGTTGAAGGCGTGGGAAGATCCGGCGTATTGCAAAAAATATCTCGGCAAGGATGCGGCGTTGGGCTCGATCGACCGCGCCAAACTCAACGTCAAGGGCTCATCGCTGGCGTTTGGTCATCCGTTTGCAGCAACGGGGGCGCGCATCGTCGCTAATCTCGCGAAACTACTGTCGATCCATGGCGGACGCGGGCTAATTTCCGTGTGCACCGCGGGCGGCATGGGTGTGGCGGCAATCCTCGAGTCTGCCAAGGCGGCTGAAATGCGCAAGGCGGCGTAGGTGGGTGTCTGACCCTCCGAGTCTGACACCTCGCGCAAAGCAAAGTACCGTAGGTTGGGTTAGGCGCGCACCGCACTTGGCGCGCCGTAACCCAACACTCAAGACCAGTGGACATTGCTACAAAGTCGTTGGGTTACGCGCGGGAAGCGGGCGCCTCCCTTCCAAAATCCCATTTCCGGGCCGCGCTAACCCAACCTACAAGTGAACAGGCGGAGCCGCATGGCATCACGAGAGCAGAAGCAACTCGAGGCGGCGCGCGCGCTGGTGCGTGATGTGGCCGCGAAGCTCGATCTCAATGCCTGGGTGCGGCTGTGGGATGGATCGCGTTTGCCGCTTGGAGACGCGCCAACGGGCGCGCTTGAGATCAGCATCGCTTCGCCGGGCGTCATTGGGTGCATTCTTCGCAAGCCCACGCTCGATACGATCATCCGCCAATATGTCGAGAAGGGGCTTGATTTCTCGGGCGGCACGCTTGTCGATCTTGGGCGCGAGATCAACGCTCGCAATCGCGGGCTCAAGATCAAAGGCCTCGACGCTTTGAAGCTCGGCGCCAAGCTGACGCCGTTTCTGTTCGAAAAACTCGATGAGAAAGGTGATGCCAAGTCAGGCGATCAAGGCTTTCGCGGCGACATCGAAGGTAAGAAGCAACGCTCAGGCGCTGAGAACAAGGACTATATCCAGTTTCACTACGACCTCTCGAACGACTTCTACGGCCTCTTTCTCGATCCCGAGATGGTCTATTCGTGCGCCTACTACACCGATTGGTCGAATGGCGTCGCGCAAGCACAAGCCGACAAACTCGACATGATCTGCCGCAAGCTGCGTTTGAAACCCGGCGAGCGCTTTCTGGATATCGGCTCAGGCTGGGGCGGGCTCGTCTGTCACGCCGCCAAAACCTACGGCGTCACAGCGCATGGCATCACACTGTCGCAAGAGCAGCTCGATTTTGCGCGCGCGAAGGTCAAGCGGCTTGGCCTTGAAGCCCAAGTGACGCTGGAACTGCGCGACTACCAGCCGATGACGGGAACGTTCGACAAGATCGCTTCCATCGGCATGTACGAGCACATCGGCCTCAAGAACATCCCCGGCTATATGGAAAAAGTGCGCTCGTTGCTCAGCGACGACGGCCTATTCCTCAACCACGCCATCGCGCGCCGCGCGCAGAAAGACACGTCGTGGCTCAAAGGCCGGATGCGGCCGGAAAAGAAGGCCATTGCTAAGTATATTTTTCCCGGCGGCGAGCTGGATGACATCGGTCATACCCTGGTGGCTATGGAGCACGCCGGTTTTGAGGTTCACGACGTTGAAGCCTGGCGGCTGCACTACGCCCGCACCTGTCAGCTGTGGTGCGAACGCCTGACCGCCAATCGCGCGCAGGCGATCCAGTATGTCGGCGAAGAGAAATATCGCATCTGGGTCGCCTATCTGGCCGGTGTCAGCCTCGCGTTCTCGCGCGGCACGCTGCGGCTGTTTCAAACGCTGGCGTCAAAATCCGCCAAGCGCCCGCCCGCCCTGCCGCCGACGCGCGCCGATTTGTACCGGTAAATCGCTGCTATCGCAGCGGCGATTGTCATCCCGGAGCTCGTCCCCGGGATCCATCGAGCCGCGGACTCCTGCAGTTGTGGCGCGCTGGATCCCGGCAATAAATGCCGGGATGACAACCGTGTGGACTACCGCGCGCGGACTTTAAGATGGGCTTGGCAGCGGGCGCGGATATCGCCGAGGTCGGCGAGGGCTGTCGCAATATCGGCCCGCTTGGTCTCGAGGCCGGCAATTGCCACTGACACCTTGTCGAGCAGCAGCTGCGTTTGCACCAGCTGGCCGGGATCGCTGTCGTAAAGCGCCAGATATTCACCCACGTCTTCAACCGTGAATCCAAGATTGCGGCCGCGCAAAATAAGCATCAAGCGGGCGCGATCACGTTTCGAATAACGCCGCGCCGTGCCGATGCGTTCGGGGGCTATCAGTCCGCGGCTTTCATAAAAACGGATTGTGCGCGTCGTAATGCCGAATTCTTTGGCCAGTGCCGAGATCGTAAAAGTGGCGTCTCTGGCATCGGGCGATGGCCGGGCCGCCGGCGCGTTGCCTTTGGGGCTCGCTTTCGCGGTCATGCTGATTTGGCGCGCTGAGCTTCTTCGGCCACGAGTTCCTTTTTCGACAACTTGCCGATCATGGTTTTCGGCAACGTGTCGCGGAACTCGATTGAAGCTGGCATCTCAATTTTCGAAATCTTGGGTTCTAGGTGTTTCAAGATGGTGGCAGCGGTGGCGGTCTGGCCTGCCTTGAGTTTGATGAAGGCCTTGGGCGCTTCGCCGCGGTAGGCATCCTTGATGCCAATCACCGTCACTTCTTCGACCGCTGGGTGCTCGTAGATCGCGTCCTCGATGCGGCGCGGATAGACCTTGAAGCCCGAGCAGATGATCATATCCTTGATGCGGTCGACGATTTGAAAAAAGCCGTTGCCATCCATGATGGCGACGTCGCCGGTGCGCAAATACTCGCCAACAAATTGGTTCGCGGTCTCGTTGGGCTTTTTCCAATACCCTTTCATGACCTGCGGGCCCTTGGCGCAAAGTTCTCCGCGCTCACCCGGCGGCACTTCGACTGTTGGGTCATTGAGGTCGCGCAACGACACGATCGTGGCGGGGAGCGGCGGACCGATGGAGCCGGGGATCACGAGGCCGCTGATCGGGTTGCAGGTGATGACGGGTGAGGCTTCCGAAAGTCCATAGCCTTCGACCACCTTGCAGCCCGAGAGTGCTTCAAAGTTGAGCTTGACCTCGAGCGGCAGTGGCGCGCCGCCCGAGATGCAGAAGCGCAACGACGAGAGATCATACTTTTTCACGTCCGGGTAATTGAGCATGGCGTTAAAAATCGTCGGCACCGCCGGCATCAGGGTTGGCTTTTCGCTGTGGATGAGCTTCAAGGCTTCGAGCAGCTGGAAGCGCGGCATCAGAATGATCTTGGCCGCCTTCGAGATCCCGAGGTTCATCACCGCCGTCATGGCGAACACATGGAACAGGGGCAGCGCGCCGAGGACGCGCTCTTTGCCCGGCACCAAGTCGCTCGACCAAGCGACAATCTGGACGGTGTTGGCGTAGAGGTTGGCATGCGTCAGCATCGCGCCCTTGGGCGTGCCGGTGGTGCCGCCGGTATACTGCAGCACGGCGACATCTTCGAGCGGGTCGATGGCGACCGGCTGTAACGCCACCTTCGATGCCGCGAGCACGGCGCCGTCAATCACACGATCCTTGACGCGCGAGGCGGCAACGTTGGCGATCTCTTTCCTCTTGAAGACCTTGAACAGCGCCGCCTTGGTTCGCGGCAGCGTGCTGGCAAACGGCACCACGATGGCCCGGGCCAGAACGCCTTGCGCCAACAGCGCCTCGACCTTGCCGAACAGGGCGTTGAGGTCATGCGTCACCATGACTTCGGTTTCGCTGTCCTTGACTTGGAAGGTCAACTCTTCGTGGGTATAGAGCGGATTGAAGTTAACAACCGTCCCGCCAGCTTTGAGTATGGCGTAATAGTAAACGACAAAGGTCGGAGTATTGGGCAGGAACAACCCTACTTTGGTGCCGCGCTTGATACCGCGTGTCTGCAACCCCGCGGCGACGCGATCGATCTCGGCCGCCAGCGCCGCGTAGGAGGTGACCTTGCCCATGAAGCTTAGAGCCGGGTTATGCGGAAATTGCCGCGCCGCCTGGGTTACCAGCTGCGGCAAAGGCTGCGGCGTAATTGGCATGTCCCAATCGACACCGGCCGGATAGTGGGCGATCCAGGGGTAATTGGGGCGGTCGTGCGGGGCTGGCTGATGCGATGTCATGTGGGTCGGGTCCGGTCAAACGCACAGCAAAATACATTAGAAATTGCACGCGGCTGATTTGGATTGAACACCTTTTTAATCGTGAAGACCAGTGGTCAGCCTGACGAGACAGGAGCCATCCCCGGCACGCCGCCGCGACGGTGCGTAGCTGGACTTGAATGGCATTTAAGGATATGGCACCGATAAGCTTGCCGGTAATCCGGTCTTGAACTAGGTAGTGACCAAGCAATACTGGCCTATCGCGGTCACGCGCGAAGGTGGGAGAGGCATATGGACGACGTCGCGACAAAGATTACTGAAATTCTTAAGAAGCATATGAAAGAGCCGCGCGACGACATCTCGCTCGACACCGCTTTGACGGATCTGAAGATCGAGTCGCTCGATCTGGCGATGATCGTTTTTGACATCGAAGACGGCTTCGGGATCGAGATCCCCTACAACGCCAACGAGGACGTCGAGGACTTCAAGACCGTCGGCTCCGTCGTCGAGCGCGTGAAATCCCTCATGGCTGCCAAAGGCGCGTCGGCTGCCAAGGCCTGATGCTGCCAAGGCCTGACGCTGACAAGGCCTGACGCAGCGGCGGTCCGGATCGCCGCTCCGGTCGCTTCAACATCACGCGCTTGCTGTCCGGTGAGTGCAATCAACTGCGCATAGAGGACGTAGAGAGCGTATGGCCATGGCTAAAAGCGGGGCTAAGACCGGGCGTCGTGTCGTCGTCACAGGGCTCGGTGTTGTCACACCGGTCGGCACCACGGTCCCGGAGTTTTGGGACAGCCTCAAGGCGGGCAAATCCGGCGTCAGCGAACTCGGCGGCTTTCCGCTCGAAGATCTCAAAATCCTCATCGCCGCGCAGATCAAGACCTTCGATCACAAAGCCCGGCTGAAGCATTTCAAGCGCGACCGCATCATCACGATGGCCGACCGCTATTCCTGGTTCGCCGCCGCCGCCGCCGACGAAGCCGTCAAGCAAGCCGGCCTCGAGGTTCCCTTCGTCAATCCGTATCGCGCTGCCTGCATCATCGGCTCCGGCGCCGGTGGGCTCGTGACCTTTGAAACCGCCTATCGCGACTTGTTCATTGAAAAGAAGAGAGCGACACATCCGCTGACGCTGCTGCGCATTATCGGCTCGTCGGCTGCCGCCCACGTCGGCATCGAGTTCAACGTCAAAGGCCCGACGTTCGCGACCTGCTCGGCGTGCTCGACCGCCTCGCACGCCATCGGCCTGGCCCGCGATTACATTCGCGACGGCGTTGTCGATGTGGCGATCGCCGGGGCGTCGGAATCCGTCATCACCTATGGCACCATGAAGGCCTGGCAGGCACTGCACGTGCTCTCGCCCGAAGGCTGCTTTCCGTTCGCGAAAAAGCGTAACGGCACCGTGCTCGGCGAAGGCGCCGGCATTCTGGTGCTCGAGAGCTATGAGCATGCCAAGGCCCGTGGCGCGAACATCCTCGCCGAACTCTGCGGCTTCGGCATGGCATCCGACAGCCAGGACATGGTCAAGCCGACCGTCGAAGGCCCGAGCGTCGCCATGCAGATGGCGCTCGATGACGCGGGCGTCACAACGACCGACATCGACTATCTCAATGCCCACGGCACCGCGACGACCGACAACGACATCAACGAAACGCGCGCCATCCGCAACGTGTTCAAGGGCCACGCCGAAAAGCTGGCCATTTCGTCGACCAAATCCATGCACGGCCACGCCTTGGGCGCGGGCGGTGGCATCGAAGCCGTGGCCTGCATCAAGGCCATGCAAGAGAACTTTGTCCCGGCGACCATCGGCCTCGATGAACCCGGCGAGGGCTGCGACCTCGACTACGTCCCGAACGTGGGGCGCAACAAGACCGTCACCTACGCGATGTCGAATTCGTTCGCCTTCGGCGGCTTGAACGCCGTGCTCGTGTTCGGCCCACCGCCGGCGTAAGCATGCGCGCCGCTTGATCTTTGATGCGGCAGCGGGCTTTATTGGCTGATGCCGACCAACATCCTCCGCAATCGCACTACGCCCGCGCGCAAACCTCAGCGTGAGGGCGCAGGCTTGGCCAAGCGCCGCCAGGTCGTGATCACCGCCGGCCGCGTCACCATCCGCGCCGAATTGCGCGATACCGAAACCGCGGATCGCATCTGGCAAGCGCTGCCCATTTATTCGACTGCCGAGACCTGGGGTGGATCAATCCATTTCGAAACCCCTGTCGAAACCGGTCGCGAACCTGGCGCTCCGGCAACGGCTGATATCGGCGATCTGCATTTCTGGACCGAGGATGACCGGGTCATTATCGTCTTTGGTCGAACGCCGATTTCGCGTGGCCTCGAGCGGCTGTTACCGAAACCTTGTAACGTTTGGGCCAAAGCCCTTGACGATGTGACGCGCTTGAAGACGGTGACGCCCGGTGAGAAGGTGTCGATCGTCGCGGCGGGGTAACGGCGCGCGAGACATGTTCAGCGGGGCGAGGGCGGCGTCATGCGTGAAGTTGTGATCCGGGCGGGCGGCGTGGCAATCCGTGCCCGACTTCTCGATACCCCTACAGCGGCGCGTATTTGGGCGGCGCTACCGATACAAGCTTCAGCGCGCACCTGGGGACAAGAGGTCTATTTCGACGCTCCGGTATCGTCCGCGGTAGAGCCCGACGCGCGGGTTCTCGTCAAAGCCGGTGAAATCGCGTTCTGGCCGGAAGGCGACGCCATCGCCATTGGCTTTGGACCGACGCCGTTGTCGCGCACGCGCAGCGAAATCCGCTTTTGCTCACCCTGCAACATCTGGGCGGAAGCCCTCGACGACGTGCGCCAGTTCAGAAGTGTGCATGCGGGTGCTGTGGTGAGCGTGGAGCATGTGGAGGGGTGAAGCGTTTGCTCCCGGCGGTAGTGTCCGCGGTAGACCCATAGAAGCTTTTATTTACGGGTGAAGTCGGAGAGCATGTTGGGACAGGTCATTTGTCTCGCTTCGGGTCGCGCATTTCGACGCGAATAGCACCGTCGTCCGTAAACGCGCCCATGAATGCCTCGCTCAGCTTCGCTTGTTGAGATGCGATCTCATCGGTGGGTTGAGGGATGCTCAACACATTCAATGCGAGAGCTTGATCGCCGTGCAGAACACGACCGAGCGCATTCTGAAGCACTTCCTGGCGCCTCTCGGCAAGCCAGTGCCCCACCGGGCTGTAAATACTTCTCTTGATCTGCACGTTGTCGAAGGGGTAGCCGAGTGCAATGGACATCTCCCTCAAGAGCCGGATGAATGCATCTTCGCGGCGTTGGAACACGTGACCCTGCCCCCGCCAGGGTTCTCGATTTGAGGTAGAGTCCGTCACTCCAGAGAGGAGACGGACGATGCGTAAGAGCCGATTTTCAGACGAACAGGTGATTGCGATCCTGCGCGAGCAGGAGGCTGGACGGCCGACGGC